>NZ_SRXX01000009.1 GCF_004804315.1 Flagellimonas onchidii | reverse complement strand
TGTTTGGCAAGTTCTAATAATCCTAACTTTGGTTTGATGATCTTTTCTTCTGTACTCATCTGACAAATCTAATTTAAGGGTTAAACTAATTTATTAAGATTGTCAGATTAAGTCTTAACTATTACATTTTATTCTAACGGTAGCACTAATAGTCATTGTTAAGTTTTCGTTTTTTGTTTAATTCAGATCAAAGAACAGATTGATTTGTTTTAGAAACTCATTTCTCGGTTTGTTCAAATTCAGAATATTGTAAAATGGGTTATTTATCGATTTATCAATCAGCTTTCCATTCCGAATTTTCATTAAATGTGGAAATCGACTATAATTTTTCAGCTTGTTAAGTGCTTCAGACATAAATTCAGCGTTATAATCCGATTCCACTTTTTTCCCATTCAGATACACGATTTCAATTTCATCTGTTAAATTCGGAATGATATTGTCTTCAATGTATTTTCTTGAGTTCTTTCGATTATTGTAGCAGAAGAAATTCTTTCCGTGATTTTCAGTTAGAAATTTGGAGTACTTCTTTTCAAATTTTTTTCGATTGAAATGCCCAATTGGAATGAAAACAATCATTAATGGAATTGCCACAATAAACAAAGGAATTCCGATTATGAATATTAGAAATATGTCTCTTAATTTTCTCAAGCTCTAAACATTATCCAACGTACAAGCTAAAAATTGTTTTAAGGATTCTTTAGCGACCGATACTGAATCAAGTTCAGCACAAGTAAGTGAAGTTCGGAAATTTTGGCATACTAATCCAATTGAAATTGATGGATGTCGGTTTTGAATTGATGAATCGGTCAATAAATAAATTTGAGTTTCTTTTCTTGGCAAGGGAAGTTGGATTTAATCAATAGTTAAAAGCTATCAGGATAGGTTGTATAACTTTGTTATAAGGTGTTTTTTTCATTGCTCTGTTGGTATTTGTTTGTAGTGGCTTCTGTAGCGCCCACCACTGCCCCCTGCTAGTATAAATATGCTTCCGTAATCTTCCCATTTATAGTCAATAACTAGGTCATTTTCTTTGGTCAGACCAATACGTAACCTTTTAATGTGACGAATTCCATAAATAATCGGGATGAAAGGGGGAATTTCCTTTTTATATTTTCTTATAAACACTTCATAATATCCTTTCCGTTTAAATTTTCCATTAAATGCCTCAGATTTGACTCCTAAACTGTCCTTGATTGTCAGCACAAGTTTGTTGTTGGTATCAAAATGAAAATGGATAACGTCAGCATTTAGATCGAAAAGTTCAAAAGCGGATAAAATTCTTGTTTGGTGGTTATAGTTTCGTCCCTTGGTGAAGTACGATTTGTTGTTAAAGCTTGCTTTGAAGGTATTTTCGATTGGAGAAAAGTCTTTTTTATGGATTCCCATTCCCGTGCTGCAAGAACTTAGAATTACGGTGATGAGTATGATTGGTATTTTTCTTTTCAAATTGTTGTTTTTTTAAACTCTCTTCAAAACATTGAGATAAGCTTGCTCGGGGTAACGTTGAAAAAACGAACGACAACTTGTAAAACTAAAAGAAGCTACATCGTATTTTTCTTGTACGATTTTGTAGTGTTTAATTTTAACTTTCCGTCGACTAGTTCATAACGGTTTTTAATAAGAACTACACCTTCTTTATAAATAAATTCATCGTAATATTCGTAAATCTGATTAAACTGAAAAAGCCGCCCATTATAAGGCTTTCCATTTCGAAAATTAATTTCAACAGTTTTACCCGTTAGCGGATTTATGGACCTTTCTAAGATTACCACATCATTGGCAAATGTTTGTTCTGTCAACAGATTACCTTCATAAAAAACCTTTTGAATACCTTCTCTTTTACTGTTTTTGTAATATGTATGGACAGCGATTAAAAAATTATTTTGAATATCTAGACCATCTATAATTTTATTATTGACACCATCATATATACCAACACCTATTTGTTGCTTTCCATCATTGGTCATCCAATAAACGGTATCTTTTTTTAAACCAAAAATTCTCGTTTCTAGGCTGCGAAAATGATTTACAGCTTCTAACTCCACTTGTTTTATCAATTTTCCTTTTTTATAAAACTGCTTGTAGCGAGTACCAACATATACACCATCATAGATTTTTCCATTTATGTACTTAGCAGTAAAATCTATTTCACCATTTTCAAGATATACTGTGCATAGCCCGTGCAGTTGGCCTCGTCTATAATTCGCTCTATTGGTAATGATACCCTTAACATTGTACCAAACAATTTCACCCTCAAAAGTTTCTTTGTCTAAATCAGAAAAACACCCCTTCATTTGTAAAACCCCATTGATGTAAAAATCCTTTATGCAAAAAAGAGAATCACTCTTTTTATCCACTAATCGGTAAAATTCAGCTTCATCTTTAGTTGTTACTTTCCAGTCTTTATCAAAGTAAATTTTGGATTGACCATTGATATCATGAGAGATGTGTAGAAATGATATTATAACTATTAAGGGGGTTAACTTATTCTTTTTCATTTTGAATTGATGAATGGGTCAATAAATAAATTTGGGTTCCTTTTCCTGGCATGGGAAGGTGGATTTCAACCAAAGGATGGAAGACTTTTTTACTAAAAACTATCAATAGGGGTTATCTGTTTCATATACTTCGTCAAGTAATCTATCTGTTCTTTTTTACTCATCCCTATAATAGAATCATTCAAGTTGACATATACTGCTTCTTGCTCACTACTATTGATTTTTGCTCTTATTTTTTTAGTTACCAAAGAGGATTTCGTTTCAAAACTAATATTGAACCTTTTTTTATTGCTGATTCTATAAAGACTGTCTATTATAGATTTTTTGATATCAACATTTAAATTGTAGTCAAGAGTGTATAACTGTTTTTTAATGCTGTCCCTGAGTATTTGTTTTAAGTTGAATCTATCGTTCTTATTGCTTAAAGTGTATCTTTTGTAATAATAAAAATCGCGACCAAAAAAAGGGAATATGTTTTTTTTGTATTTAAAAATGTGCCCAATACGCCAATAAGTGTCGTTTCCGTACTTGTTATAATTATCTTCTTCTTTCAGGTTTTTACTTTCACCCGAAAAATCGTATAATTCCAAATTGTCCAGATTATAAAATAGGGATTTGCCATATAAACGGCCATAAGACCAACCATCATAAATACCGAGAAATTTTAGGGATTTCAACCTATTGTTGTAAATGGTCAACTTGTACGGAATGTATAAATCAGTGCTATCCCTAAAGGGTTTTATTTTGCAGGGCAGGTGTTTGGCTTCTTCATTTTTTACATAGTACATTGGTTTTGTATAATGGTATACTATTGTAAAAACCATAAGCAAGAGTATGGCCAATAGCGTTTTTTTAAAAGTGAACTTGTAAACTTTCTTTATCATGATACGTGAAGTTCACAAAATTCAACTTGAAACCTAAGGGTCAATTGACGGATGCCCGTTTTCAATTGATGGATGGGATAATTAATCGGTTTGGATACTTTTCTTTGGTAAAGGAAGGAGTGTTTCCATTACGTCTACTAAAAGAGGGCAGAGGCTATTTGAAAAGATGAAAAACACGTCGTTCTGAATTAATTTCAGAATCCCAACAATCTAATAACCAATGTTTATGAGAAGCTGAAACAAGTTCAGCTTGACGAAAACCATACTTTTTAGACAGTTTCAACTGCTTGATTTTTTTATCGGTAAGCGTCATTAAGACCCATTCCTTTTTGAATCATGGGCAAGATTTTTTCCAATCTTCTCATTTTGGTTTTTTCTTGCTTCGCTTCCGCGATATATTCACAAAATTCCTTTTGCTTAAAAAGAGTGAGCACTTCAAATGCAGCCTTTAAGGTGTTGTTCTCCTCTAAAGCTGTCATTAGTAGGGAAGGGATTTGAACCTCTTTGGAACTTTTTTCAGGGGCAATAGTAAGCCCTTTCCTTTGATTTTCAATGGCCTCGGACATATAGTTCTGGACCCCAGTCATATCAATTTCTTCCACGGTATTGAACTTCCAGTGTCTCATTCCTTTGGTTTTACCTTCTTGGGCATTGCTCAAAACTTTTTTTGGGTCGCTTAAAAGGGATCCATTAAAGAACCAAACCCCAAAGTGATTTTTGAATCGACAAATACCGAATACATTTTTCCATTCACGGTATACACGGGGAAGTTCCACTTGTAGTCCTCTTCGCAAGACGTTTGCAGCGCTAGGGCTCTTAAAGCAATAATTTCTTCTTTGAACCTGTGTTCAGTTTCGTAATACGCTTCAACCTTTTCTGTTTTTTCCATGTGTTTCAATTTGAACGGCAGTCAGCTCGCAGATTTTTACAATTACCTGAACGGCTTTTTCCATACTTTCCAAAGGAACATATTCATACTTACCATGAAAATTGTGTCCCCCAGCAAAAATATTGGGGCATGGCAGTCCCATAAAGCTCAATTGAGAACCATCGGTACCGCCACGAATGGGTTTGATTATGGGTTCAATATTCAAGGATTCCATAGCCTCCTTGGCAATTTCAACAATGTGGAAAACAGGTTCAACCATTTCGCGCATGTTTCGATATTGATCCTGAATCTCTAGCTGGATACAATCACCATATTTTTTGTTGAGCTTTGTGGCAATATCCTTCAGCAACTCTTTTCTTGCCTCGAAATGCTCTTGGTCATGATCCCTTATGATCAGTTCAATTTCTGCTTTTTCAATTTCGCCCTTTATTTTATGCACATGAAAGAAACCTTCACGGTCTGTGGTGTGCTCGGGAACTTCCCTTAAGGGAAGCAAACTCAAAAACTCATTGTTAATACCAATGGCGTTTACCATTTTGTTCTTGGCATAACCGGGGTGAACGTTTTTTCCTTTAATCTTAATTGTGGCACCTGCCGCATTGAAGTTTTCGTATTCCAATTCTCCCACTTGGCTTCCGTCCATGGTGTAGGCCCATTCCGCACCAAATTTTTCAACATCGAACTTATGTGCACCTCGTCCAATCTCTTCATCCGGGGTAAAGGCGATGCGTATCTTTCCATGTTTGATTTCGGGATGTTGAATCAAATATTCCATCGCCGTGATGATTTCTGCAATTCCAGCCTTGTCATCAGCTCCCAATAAAGTGGTGCCATCAGTGGTAATCAGGGTTTGGCCTTTGTAAAGCAATAAATCTTCAAAATAATCTGGAGATAGTACAATATTTTTGGACTTGTTGAGGGTGATATCCTCACCATCATAATCCTTGATTATCTTAGGTTTTACCTTTTTACCACTGAAATCGGGAGTGGTGTCAAAATGAGAAATAAAACCGATAGTAGGCACTGGTTTGTCCAAATTACTGGGCAAAGTAGCCATGATATAGGCATGTTCGTCTATGGATACTTCTTGCATCCCAATCTGGTGGAGTTCCATAACCAATTTCTTTGCAAGGTTCCACTGTTTTTCCGTACTAGGGGTGGACTTGGAGTAGGGGTCGCTTTGGGTATCTATAGACACATATTCCAGAAAACGGGGTAGTAATTTTTCCATAAAGTGCGTTTCATCAAAAATAACGTTTATTCAATCGTCATTTTAAGAAAAAAAGTAATTGAAAAACTATCTTTCCCGTTTTGAATACCAACCAAATTGAGAAAGACTTTCTTTTATTTTATTCTTTTGTCCGGGATTTTCTGTTCGGCTCAAGCGGAATGCGCATTGGGTGTCGGAGGGAAAAACGATGAGGAGATTGCAGAAGTCTTTCAACTCAATGATGTACAATTGGAAAAACTAAAGAATTGGAGTGCTGAACTTCGGGTGCGCAACGACTTTTTAAAGGATCAGGCAAAGTATCTTTTGAAACGAAATGCACAAAGTTCTCCAGAAGATTTATTGTCCATGTCCATTAAATACAGAAAACTTTTAGATAGTATGAAACAAAATTTAAGAATGCTCGATAAACGTCTGCTTTCCATTTTTAACGAGAAGCAATACAACCTTTACGTAGAGCTTTGTGGGCAAATGATGCTCCGTCCGATTTACGTAGATAGGTCAGTTAACGAAAAATAAGAGATTTCCTATAATCTGATCTAAGAGTTTATATTTTTGTTCAAAATTTTTTAGATGTACAAGCTCCTTATTCGTCCACTACTTTTCTTGCTCGATGCTGAGACTGCACACCATTTTTCTTTTACTGCCATAAAAACACTTTCGCGATTGGGGTTTGGGCCACTTTTTCGAAAAATTTGGATGATTAAGGATCCAAGGCTTGAACGCGAAGTATTTGGATTGAAATTTTCGAATCCTGTCGGCTTGGCTGCTGGCTTTGATAAGGATGCAAGATTGTACAATGAGCTGTCCAACTTTGGTTTTGGTTTTGTGGAAATAGGGACATTGACTCCTAAACCTCAAGAAGGAAACCCTAAGAAAAGGCTGTTTCGATTGTTGGATGACCAAGGAATCATAAACCGAATGGGGTTCAATAACAAAGGGGTTTTTGAAGCAGTAGAACAATTGAAAAAAGAACACCGGGTTTTGATAGGAGGCAATATTGGTAAGAATAAGGTGACCTCCAATGAAAATGCAATAAAAGACTATCTGATATGCTTTGAAGCACTTTTTGATCATGTTGATTATTTTGTGGTAAACGTAAGTTCACCTAATACACCTGGCCTAAGAGAACTTCAGGATAAAGAACCTTTGACGCATCTGTTGAAGAAATTAAAACGACAAAACGGCAAGCAGGCTAAAAAGACTTCCCAAAAAGAAAAACCAATACTACTAAAAATCGCGCCTGATTTGAGTGATGATCAACTAATGGATATTATTTCGATAGTAGAGGACACGAAAATTGATGGTGTTATTGCAACGAACACCACAATTTCAAGGGAAGGATTAAAGTCGCACCTTATTATGACTGAAGAAAAGGGAGGTCTTAGTGGAAAACCTTTAACCAATAGGAGTACGGAAGTAATTCGGTTTTTAGCTGAAAAAAGCAACAAGGCTTTTCCAATTATTGGTGTGGGGGGAATACATTCACCTGAGGACGCACTAGAAAAGATAAATGCGGGTGCAGATTTGATTCAACTTTATACCGGTTTTGTATACGAAGGACCAGCGTTGGTCAAAAATATCAATAAGACAATTTTGGAACGTTCTTAAAAGTGGCTCCAGCAACGGTTTTTTATCGTTTCAAAGTGAAATGACTTTTGTATTCTTTTCTAATACCATCTTCGGTATCATAGGACAATTTAAACCAGTAATCTGTTGAAGGGGCTTTATTTCCTCTCACAGTGCCATCCCATCCTATATCGTTATCAAACCGATACAGGATAACGCCGTACCTATCAAAAATGGTGATTTCAGGATTTTCAATTTCGAACAGGCCGACAATGCTCCAAGTATCATTATATCCATCTCCATTGGGCGTAAAGAAACGAGGGTAATCAACAATAAGGAACTTTTTAGATACTATACTACATTCGTTGGAATCTTGAACATAGGCTGTATGTTCACCCGGAGCGAGATTGGAAAAAACAGGATTGTCGCCGAAGATTAGGTTGTCCATACTAAACAAATATGTGCTTTCCCCTTCAACATTTATAGCAACCTCATGGTTGTTTGAAAATAGTTCGCTCAGCATGTTGATCTCAAATACGGCGGGAGGTTCAGAGGTGATTACAGTGGTGGAAATTGGTATTTCACAATCGTACAATCGATTCCTAACAACTACATAATAAATTCCTTTTTGGGAGGGAATAAGAAATGGTTGCTCTTCACCGGCCAAAAGATTTTCTTGGGCAATTGAATTTAAATACCAAGTAAATGAGTAGTCCGTAATCGAAAGATTGGTTTCCAATCGAGGGCTAGGTTCAATGGGAGTTCCATTACTATCGAGGCACAAAACATATTCTTCTTGTAAGCTGTGCGAAAAATTGAGTTGATGCAGATAGATGTTAAACGATGTAATTTCATAACAACTTTCTCCTGAAGAAATTCGGGCATAAATGGTTTCTACGGATTGGTTGAGGAGATGTTTACTTGGTTCAGGAATCTGATTTCGGAAGTTTTCAGCATCCTCACGGGATAGGTAATAATAAACCTGATAGATTTCCGCGTTTTGATTCCCAAGAAGTAAGGAGGTGTTTTCAGTTAAATCGGTCAATTCTCCACCTGTGTCGTCAAAATCACAAATGTTGATATCCATTGGAGGTTGGGATAGTTGCGGAGGTGTTATAAACTCTATTTCCACCTCTCCACCAGAAATACAGGTGGGTGAAAATTCTACTTCTACGTTATAGGTTCCACCGTTGGATACTGAAATAGTAGGTCTGTCGTCAAAATGGGTCAGTCGTGTTCCATTTCTGTACCATCTATAGTGTTGTGCGCCAGAAGCGGTGGCATCCATATTGAAAACTTCCCCCTCGCACAATGGATTGCCGCTTTTTACAGTTCTACTATCTCCTAGGGATACGTCAATGGAAAAGCTACCACCTTCGAGAAATACTGCAGAATCCAATTCCGCATCCAAATTGTCTGCGATTACCAGTTTTATGGTATAGGTTTCTCCGGCGATTACCTCCGATTGAGCAACCATGCTTTTTGTTTCCCCAGACATGGAAATATCAGAAGAAGGGCCGTTTAGCCCACCAAAAAAAGCTTCATTTTGCGGATTGCACATTCCATCCACACCAGGACGTATGCTTGTGGCCGAAACACGGGCATTAGACCCAGGAACTAATGCCAAATTTGTTGACCTTCCGCTAGAATCGGTTAAAATAAAGGCAAAAACATCAGAATAAACACACTGAAAAGCATCTGAATATTCTTCAGAAGCAAAAAGAAAATTGAAACTTATCCTGTTGGTCTTAGGAACAAAATCAAATTCAATGTAAGAAGCGTTAAAAAGGTTGGGTATTCTGGTAATATCGGATAGGTCTCTGTCTCCTGCCCATTCAAAAGAACCAGAGGTTTTCAGGTCTACATTTGGACCTTCGGCATCTGTAGCGTTACCAGTAGAAATTACAATGCCTTCCTGGAATGGAAAGTTACTCCCGTTTGCATTAAAATAACCAATCCCATCTATATTGAACTCAGAACCAGTAAAGAATTTATAATTTGAAGTTTCAGCACAACTGCTATTTACCAAAACTTCTTTCACCAAACGTTCAACCGTATAGTTTGGGTCCACAACAATTTGCCCAAAGGAGACAAGCCATGAGCAACATATTAATATAAGCGGAAATAGTTTCTTTTTCACAATGCTATGCTCGTTACAAGTTAACCGAGCAAGGATAAATATAATGGTAATTCTTTGAAAGGTTACAAGTCCATGGTCCTATTCGCTAATTATCAAAAATTATGGCTGTATGGCGAAATGTCAAAACCAAAGAACAAGCAGAATGGATATCTGATATTTTGTACTTTTCACATTTTTAAGAAAGTAAGATTGAACTACGAAATTTTGATTGCGTTTGCAGTTGCATCGGCTGCGTTGGCCATAGCTCCTGGGCCGGATAATATTTTTGTTCTTGGACAAAGTATTTCCAATGGTGTAAAATCAGGACTTGCAACTGTTTTAGGGCTTGTAAGTGGGTGTTTGGTGCATACGACCCTATTAGCGTTTGGTGTTTCAGAAATTATTAAAAGAAGTGATGTCCTCTTTTGGGGGATTAAACTTTTTGGAGCGGCTTATTTACTGTATTTGGCAATCATGGTATATAAAAGTGATTCAAAAGTTTCGCTAAGCCAAAAGAAAGAATCCCTAAAAGGAATGGGCAAATTGTTCTGGAAAGGATTTACCATGAATGTATTGAACCCTAAGGTTACGATTTTCTTTTTAGCCTTTTTTCCTGGTTTTTTGTTTAGTGATGAGTTGAGTACGGTACTTCAATTTTATGTGCTTGGTCTGTTGTTCATGTTAGTAGCGTTCGTCATTTTCGGAGCAATAGCCGTTCTCGCAGGAGCTATCTCCGAATATCTTTTAAGGAATCCGAAAACGGGATTCTATCTTAAATGGGTTCAGATTGTGGTTTTTGTTGGAATTGCACTTTACCTACTTGTATCGGATAAATAGTGGTAATTTTACATTGGCAATGTCAAAAGTGAAGCTAATAGAATGTCCAAGAGATGCCATGCAAGGCATCAAGACCTTTATCCCTACTGAGGAAAAAGCAAGATATATCCAATCACTTTTAGGATGTGGCTTTGATACTATTGATTTTGGTTCTTTTGTTTCCCCCAAGGCCATTCCCCAAATGGTCGATACGGCCCAAGTGCTAGAACGATTGGATTTATCTAAGACCAACAGCAAGCTTTTGGCCATTGTGGCAAACACTAGAGGAGCTATTGATGCATGCAAACATAAAACCATTGATTATTTGGGATATCCCTTCTCGATTTCCGAGAATTTCCAAATGCGAAACACACATAAAACCATTGCTCAATCAGTAGATACTTTAAAAAGTATTTTAGAGATTGCACATACAAATAATAAGGAAGTTGTCACCTATATTTCTATGGGGTTTGGAAATCCGTATGGAGACCCATGGGATGTAGACATTGTAGGGGAGTGGACCGAAAAGCTGGCTGCAATGGGAACAAGAATACTTTCCCTTTCTGATACCATCGGGAGTTCTACCCCCGAGGTCATCAACTATTTGTTCTCGAATCTAATTTCCAAATATCCCGATATTGAATTTGGAGCGCATTTACACACGACTCCAAGCAAATGGCATGAGAAAGTTGATGCGGCGTATAAAGCTGGGTGCCGACGTTTTGATGGTGCTGTCCAAGGATTTGGTGGCTGTCCTATGGCCAAGGATGAGCTTACTGGAAACATGCCTACGGAAAAGATGTTATCCTACTTCACTTCCCAAAAAGCCGACTCAAGTGTCAATTGGATGGTTTTTGAGGCAGCATATAACAAAGCTACGGAACTGTTTTCCGCCTACCATTGATTCTTTTGGAATTCAAAAAACGAAATCTTAAAATTTATTTAAATTAAGTCTAAATTAATTTGCCAATGAGGTTAGTGCGCAATATATTTGCCCGATACAACTATTTACATTTAATCTAAATAAACTTAAAAAATGTTATTGAAAAGACTTTTTGTGTTGGGTATTACAGTTGGATTAATTGCCTCGTGCTCCAACGATGATTCTGGTGTAAACCCTACTTGTAGTGATGGTATCCAAAATGGAGATGAAACGGGAGTTGATTGTGGAGGAAGTGCATGTGAACCTTGCCAGATTGCAATCGAGAATCCAACAACTTATGTTTTTGAAAGAAATAGCGAAAGTTCAGTAAGTTTTGGGGGACAAACTACCCGAATTTTGATGTCGCAAGAAATTATTGATAAACTTAAGGATGAGACCACTAACAAAGAAGTTTTAAATGCTATGTTCGCCCACGTTGAGGGTGAAGATGACTTCTCAGACCCTGATTTAAATGCTTCAGATAAAAGTGTTAGGGGTAAAACGGCTGCCTCTTTTGACTTCTTTTCCAACAATGCAACGGATCAAGCATTGATTAGAGAAGATTTTGGAGGGTGGATTGAAACCCAAGTTGATGTAGTGTTTCCAAATTGGAATACCGCTGCGGTAGCTGGAACCGCCGGACAAATTGCAGATGGCGGATCCACTCGATATGTTACCGGAAAAGGATTGGAAATGAATCAAGTTTTCAATAAATCCTTGATTGGAGCCTTAATGGTTGATCAAATGCTTAATAATTATATAAGTTCTGATGTATTGGATCAGTTTGAGGAGGCCAACGATGATGGAACCTTAGTTGACGGCAAAAACTACACCGATATGGAACATGATTGGGACGAAGCCTATGGCTATGCTTTTGGAACAGCTCAGGATTTGGCCGATCCAAGACCAACTATTGGAGATGATGATAGCTTCTTGAATAAATACATCGGTCGTGTGGAAGGGGATGATGATTTTGCGGGTATAGCCGATGATATTTTCCAGGCCCTGAAATTGGGACGTGCAGCAATTGTGGCTAAAGATTATACCGTTAGAAATGAGCAAGCTGAAATTATCAGAGAATTGATTTCAAAGGTAATCGGCATTAGAGCGGTGTATTATTTACAACAAGGTAAAAATGCTATAGATCAAGCTACTCCCCAATATGGTACAGCGTTCCATGATTTATCTGAGGGGTATGGATTTATCTATAGTTTGCAGTTTACGCGTAAGCCGAATTCAAATGACCCTTACTTTACAAAAGCTGAAGTGGATGCTTTCCTAACGGATTTAATGGATGATGGCGATAATGGACTTTGGGATGTTGCACCAGCTACATTAGAAACTATTTCACAATCTATAGCTGATGAATTTGACTTTACCGTTGCACAAGCCGGCAGTTAGAAAAAGGTTTTTAGATTCTTTTAAAATATAATCTAACAAAAAGAGGTGGGTTTTGGTTGAATCCCACCTCTTTTGCTATCTTTGGGCGCTATTTAATTAGAATAAATAAAAATAATTGCGATGAAAAAATATTGGTACCTCACAATTGCAATTTTTCTGGTGATTTGGGCATGTTCGTCAGACGGTTCAGGTGGTGACACAGGTGGAACTGATGATGATGGTGTTCCGGTAACTTTCGATAGGGGAGCCATGTTGGTCAATTGGGCTGATAACATTATTATACCTTCCTATAAAGCTTTTCAATCAGAACTTTCGAACCTCAATGCAGCCTTCGAAACTTTTTCTGCAGATAAAACGGTAGCGAACCTCGAGGCACTTAGAACTGCTTGGGTAAATGCCTATACCGCTTGGCAAACAGTTTCAATGTTTGAAATTGGCCCAGCAGAATCTGTTGGTTATCGTTTAAATGTGAATACTTATCCTACCGATATCGAGGTGATTGAATCCAATATTTCCTCAGGAACATATGATCTTTCATTGCCCTCTAATAGAGATACAAAGGGCTTTCCGGCTTTGGATTATCTTCTGAATGGTCTAGAGGAAAACGATACGGATTTGGTAGCTAGATGGTCTAGTGGTACCGAAGCAGAAAACACTTTGGATTATATAGCCGCATTGTTGACCGATATGATAACACTTACCGATGGAGTGGTTTCAGAGTGGGAAGGTACATATCGAAATACATTTGTAGAAAATGATGGTTCCTCGGCAACAGCTTCGGTTGACCGATATGTCAATGACTATATCTTTTATTTTGAAAAATTCCTGCGAGCTGGTAAAATGGGAATTCCGTTGGGTGCATTTTCTGGAGACCAAACACCTAATACCGTTGAGGTTTTATATAAGCCAGAATTAAGTAAGTCCATGTTTTTGGAAGGTTTGACTGCCGTTCAGGATTTTTTTAACGGTAAACACTTTGATTCTACTACTACCGGAGAAAGCTTGGCCTCCTACTTAAATGCGTTAAATACTGTAAAAGAAGGCGAAGACCTTTCAAAACGTATTAATGACCAAATGGATTCAGCTAGGGATGCTGTTACTGGTTTGGGGGATTTTAAAACGGAAATTGAAACCAATAATCCTGCGGTAGATATGTTCCGTGCTTATGATGAGGTCCAAAAAGTAGTACCCTTGTTAAAAGTAGACATGGTCTCCGCGATGAGTATAAGCATTGATTTTGTTGATGCGGATGGTGATTAAATGGTTTTGAACCTTAACAAATACCTGCAGAAAAAAGTCGAGGCCGCCCCATTGGCGGTCTTTCGTATTTTTTTCGGGATAATGATGTTAGGGAGTATTGTCCGCTTTTGGGCAAACGGATGGATTGAAACACTTTATCTTAATCCTAAATTTCATTTTTCTTACTACGGATTTGAATGGGTAAAACCACTCGGTTCCATTACCTATATTATTTTTATTATTTGTGGATTGGCTTCCATTGGGGTGGCAATAGGATACAAATATCGATTCTCCATTTTAATCTTCTTTTTGTCCTTCACCTATATCGAATTAATGGACAAGACCACATATTTGAATCATTACTACTTTATAAGTGCCCTATCTTTCTTGATGTTTTTTTTGCCGGCCAATGCCTATTTTTCGTGGGATGCAAAAAAGAACTATAAAGTTGCTTTTCAGCGTATACCAAAATGGACCATTGACTGTGTAAAGTTAATGCTGGGTGTAGTCTACTTTTATGCGGGTGTTGCAAAACTAAACTCCGATTGGCTTTTTAAGGCAATGCCACTAAAGATTTGGTTGCCTTCCAAATTCGATATACCATTTATTGGAGATTTATTGACAAAAGAGTGGGTGCATTATGTCCTTAGTTGGGGAGGTACAATCTATGATTTGATGATTCCCTTTTTGCTGTTATGGAGCAGGACACGTTATTTAGGTTTTGCTTTGGTTGTGTTTTTTCATGTGTTAACGAGAATTTTATTTCCAATAGGAATGTTTCCGTATATCATGATCGTGTCCGCACTTATCTTTTTTGATGACCGTTTACATCACAAAATATTGCGCATTATTTCCAACATAATAAAGGTCAACAAAAAAATATTTGATAATGGAAAGGCGTTGGTTTATGGGAAAAATCTGGTCAACCAATTAAACTACGGCGTACTGATCCTGTTTTTTGCCATTCAGTTGCTTTTTCCATGGCGGTATCTATTGTACCCGGGAGAATTGTTCTGGACAGAAGAAGGGTATCGTTTCTCATGGCGTGTAATGCTTATGGAAAAATCGGGTTACGCCCAATTCAAAATTGTAAACAAAGAAACTGGGAAATGGTTTTATGTGGACAATTCAGATTTTTTGACTCCTTTTCAGGAAAAGCAAATGTCCTTCCAACCTGACTTTATTGTAGAATATGCCCATTATCTCAAACAACATTTTGAAAAAGATGGGCACCAAAATATTGGGATATATGTTGAATGCTATGTGGCATTGAACGGGAGATTGAGTCAACCATATATTGACCCCAATATTGATTTAGGGCAAGAAAAAGATTCATTTAAACACAAAACGTGGATATTACCATTTAAGGATGAAATCAAAGGGATTTAAAAACACCATTTTTCTTTTTTTGTTTGTTTCGATTGCTTGGGGACAAAGCAGTTTTTCGGGCAAGGTAACTGATTCAACTGGTGAACCGTTGGCGCAAACCGAAGTTTACATTAAAGAACTGCAACAATTGGAAGCAACCTCCGAAACCGGTAATTTTCAATTTAGTAATATCCCATCCGGAAAATACAATATTGTGGCGTTTACCTTCGGGTTTCAAGTATATGAGCAACCCGTTGAGATTAACGGGGATATGTCACTTAATATCACTTTACAACCTTTGGGAGAACAACTGTCAGAAGTAGTTTTAACTAAAGAACGTGAGAAAGTATTTAGGCTGCAACAACTTAAAAAGGTTGAAGGTACTGCCATTTATGCGGGTAAGAAAACCGAAATAGTGGCAGTTGATCTAATCACTGGAAATTTGGCAGCAAACAATGCACGTCAAATTTATGGGCAGGTTGTTGGACTCAATATTTATGACAATGGTGATGCCGGTCTACAATTGAATATTGGTGGGCGAGGTTTGGATCCAAACCGGACAGCAAACTTCAATACTCGCCAAAATGGTTATGATATTAGTGCAGATGTTCTAGGCTATCCAGAAAGTTACTATACTCCTCCTGCTGAAGCACTAAGGGAAATACAAGTAGTCCGAGGGGCTGCATCCTTGCAGTATGGAACACAATTTGGAGGGTTGATTAATTTTAAGTTTAAACCTCCGAATCCAAATAAGAAAATAGAATTGATATCCAGACAGACCTTGGGTTCAAATGGTTTGTTCACTAGTTTTAATAGTTTAAGTGGCACTTCTGGAAAGTTTAGCTATTACAATTATTTTAATTACAAAGAAGGTGATGGCTTTCGTCCAAATTCCAATTTCAATGCAAGAAATTACCATGGACATTTTGGATATGACATTTCTGAGAAAACCAAGATCACTTTCGAAGCTACCATCTTGGATTATTTGGCCCAACAGCCAGGAGGATTGACAGACTCACAATTTAACGAAGACCCTACATTTTCCAATAGGGAACGAAACTGGTTTGAAATTGACTGGAAGTTAGGTTCGCTACGCTTAGACCATAGTTTTTCTACAGCAACTGACCTTAGTTTTAATCTATTTGCATTGGATGCCTCTCGTAAGGCTTTGGGTTTTCGTCAAAATAGAGTAGATATCATAGATGATGGCAGTGAACGAGAGTTATTGATTGATGATTTTCAGAATTGGGGAGCAGAGGCTCGTTTGCTATCCCGATATAAAATTGGGACAAAAGATGCTGTTTTTTTGATTGGTTCTAAATATTATCAAGCCTTTAATAAACAGCTTCAGGGTGCCGGACCGGCCACAACAGGTCCTGATTTTGTTTTTGCGGACGAAGAATTTCCAGCTTTTCCAAGAAAATCCACATACAGTTTTCCTAATTTGAATTTGGCTGTTTTTGGTGAGAATATATTTAATTTGAGCAATCGCTTTTCCCTTACCCCTGGTTTTCGTTTTGAGTATATAAAAACATCTGCCAATGGTAACTTTACCGAGATATTTACTGATTTGGCAGGGAATGTATTGGAAACCCGAGTAACAGATGAGGAGAATGATTTGGAGCGTTCTTTTGTGCTTTTGGGATTAGGTGCTTCGTATAAATTGAATCAGAGCGTTGAACTGTATGGCAATATATCGCAAAACTACCGTTCCGTTACTTTTAATGATTTGCGGGTGGTAAACCCTTCACAAGTGATTAGTGAAGATTTGGAAGATGAGGAAGGCTTTACGGCAGATGTTGGGGCAAGGGGTAGGTTCAAAGAGATTTTGGCTTATGATGTGAGCAGTTTTTTGCTCTATTATAATAATAGGATATCGAGAACAATTCCTTTTGTAGATGATCAAAATAGGGTGAGGAACTTAACGGATAATGCGGGTACTGCGGTCATTTATGGCCTTGAGCTACTTGGTGACTGGAATCTCAGAGAAACATTTTTGAACAGTTCTGAGGATTTAAAACTAAATCTTTTTGCCAATCTGGCCTTAACGGCATCTGAGTATATAAAATCGGATATTAATAATGTTCAGGGAAAGGAAGTGGAACATATTCCTGCCATAAATTTGCGAACAGGAGTTAACTTTGGCTATAAGGATTTTCTTTCCTCCGTACAATATACTTATCTCTCGCGTCAATTTAACGACCCACAAAACTCATTGCCTTCCACCACCTCTTCTGAGCCTGGTGCTGGTATTATAGGAGAATTACCTGCCTATGGTATTATGGATGTTTCATTATCTTATACCTATAAAAAGTTTAAATTGGAAGCTGGAATCAATAATGTGTTGGATAATTCGTACTTTACCCGAAGGGCAACAGGGTATCCTGGTCCTGGAATAATACCGGCGGATCCCAGAACGTTTTATACAACGCTCCAAGTAAAACTTTGAAAAAATAACACCTGATGAAAGTAATTAAGAAAGTACTGATTGTTTTGTTGATTGTTTTGGTAATCATTCAATTTTTCCGTCCAGAAAAGAATATTGCCGACCAACCGATAGCAGCATTTTTTGAAAGTGAGACACAAGCAAGTGCCGAAATCGTTACTATTCTGGAAAGCAAATGTTACGACTGCCATAGTAACAATACAAAGTATCCGTGGTATGCTGAGGTAGCACCTATTTCATATTGGATTGATGGCCATATTGAAGAAGGAAAAGAGCACTTTAATGTATCGGATTGGGCTTCGTTTGATATTGAAAAGAAGGAGCACAAGATGGAGGAGTTTGTTGAAGAAGTTGAAGAGGGCAAAATGCCTGAGGACTCCTATACATGGATACACGGAAATCTATCAGATGGTGAAAAAGAGAAAATCATCGAATGGGGTAAAAAAGTTCGATTATCCTACAAGCGTGAAATGGAAGGTAAATAAAGGGGTGATTGTTATATTATAATAGCCTGCTCTGTCTAATCTCCATCGTTATCAGTGGATGTTACTATTATAGAAAGCATACTTCTGGCATCTGTGCTAATCAATACTGATAATCTGGTTAGGCTTGTATGCAATGCGGCCACTTCAGTTGGGTTGTCGATTACAGCTTCCTTCAAAGTACCGGGTATGGCCCGTATATCTTCTTTTACCTTGGCAAAGGCCGTCTTAATTTCGTCGTTTAGTACATTGTCTTTGGCTACAAAAAAGATATAATCGGAAATATCTACAGTCCCATCTTGGCTAAAGAAGGCTTTTTCTGAAGTTTCGACACTTTACATAAGCAGGGCAAGAGATTGACCACTATAGGGAGCTTGAACAATATCGGGGTTTGAATTTGGCGAATTCTCCAATCCGGCGGGCTTACCAATCTTAGTCACTTTTCCGGTATCAATGGAATTATATAGCCCATTGAAAAACAAATTGAAAGAACCGTCTATACCTGTAGCATTACTATTGATAAAAGTATTTGCATAATCTTCACCATCTTCTGCCCAAATGTTTAACAAACGGTCCGCCTGTGAAATTAAGAAGGAAGATGAATATTTGAGATAATCCCTACGTTTCGCATTGTCAACAAATTCTTGATTTGTAGTGGTAACATCGGATTTAAAAAGAAGATATTCGATGCCGGCCAAAGCTTTAATCTGGGGACTAATAGGGGCAAGGGTTTCTTCAGTCACCTCGTTATTGGCAATAAAATCTTCAAGAGCTGTTGCAACTGTTGGCCAGTTGTAAATGGCTTGATGTAAGAATCGAGCTCTTGCCATTCCGATATGGAAATTATAAGTGCTTTCATAAGCACGTGTCATCTGAATCCAATGGTTTCGAAGGTCAGATAAGTTAGATTCAGATGGATTACTAATATATATATATTGACCAATCCATCAAATGATTTGACTCGCGCATTAAATTCTTCAATAGTCGGAAGAATAGTTTCGGTGGTTATTACATTCAGCAATTCCTTAATATCGAAGATCTCATCCGTGCTTGTTTCACCATTTGATGAATTACATGCTGTTGCCAATATCAACAATAAGATTGATAAATATGAAGTCAATTTTTTCATGTTAAGATTTTAAAGTGAATTGATGAAATCTATTAGTTGTTGTCTTTCGTCAGCTGTTAGGTTTACGAATTCCTGTTTGCTGCGTTCGGCTTCACCACCATGCCATAGGATGGCTTCTTCTACACTTCTGGCACGCCCATCGTGTAAGAAAAAAGTATGATCGTTTACTGTGGCAATTAATCCAATTCCCCAGAGAGGTTGCGTCCGCCATTCCGTACCACTAGCCAAAAAATCTTGTCGACCATCGGCTAAGTCTTCTCCCATATCGTGTAACAAAAAGTCAGAATAAGGTCGTATGGTTACATTTTCCAATAATGGATTGTTGGGAAAACTTCCTGTTACTTGATCAATAGTATGGCAACCAATACAGTTAAGATTATTGAATAGAACTTTTCCTTTTAAAACAGACTCTTCCATGAAGTTTCTGCGATTAGGAACTGCTAGGGTTTCCTGATAAAACAACACACGGTCAAGTTGGTCATCTGTTACTTCTGGTTCGCCCCCATTGGGAGCTTCTTGGCAATCTTGCTGAGGACTTGGGCAATTATTCTGACTAAAAATAGAAGTGGTTAAGCCCATATCTCCATGGAAAGCACCAGCTATCTGTACCTTAAGGGTTGGGGCATTCGCTTTCCAGCCATATTTACCAAGATCTTCTTCATTGCTATCGGGATTCCAAACGTAATTTGCCTTGCCAGAAATACCATCACCGTCACTGTCAAACTCGTCTACATATTTTAAGATTTCACTATCTGGTAATGCGCTTATTAATCCCATGCCTATGGTTTGTTGTGCCACTCTAGGAGATGTTAGCACACCAGTTAATAAACCAAATTGTTCATCCGAGAAGTTATATATCGGTTTTAGGAGCTCGTATGTTGTGCCATCGGGGTAAGTACCACTAATGGTTTCATATGTTGCCATTACCTTTGCTTCGGATGGGATTCCATTGTTACTTCTATCCTGTATCTGTCCACCATAATTTGGGACACCAAGTGGTCCACCGTTGGTATCTTGGCCTGGAATGCTGACCCGCATTAAAAAACCACTTGAATTTTCTCCATTGACCAAGGGTTTTCCGCGTCCATCCTTAAAATGACAGCCGGCACAAGATCGGGCATTAAATGTAGGGCCGAGACCATCCCTTGCTGTTGTGGAAGCTGGCGAGGAAACCCATGATTGATTGAATAGGGAATTTCCAGTAGCGAACCGGGCCTGTTCTTGAAAAGTGAGGCCAGGGATTTCAAAACCAAATGCGTTGGCACTTGTGGAATTTGTGCCCAAAGACCCTGAAAGAAATTCTTCTCCCTCTTCATATAAAGTTTCAGGGACAGGAATCAGTCCATTGTCATCATTGGAACACCCAAGAAAACATATAGTTAGAAAACCAATTAAGATTCTTCTCATTGTCATTTCATAAACCCATAAATCCCAACGAGTGGCCGTTGGGATTTTTTTAGTTATGGTACTTTTGAATCAAAAGTAGCTCAAATTCTTGTGCCACTCCAAAGGCTTTTTTTATTATAAATTGATACCTATAACTGAAGCTGAGGCACTGATTTCATCTCCCCAAGTCTGAAGGGCGACAACGGCCTGCATTACAGGGCCAAAAGTAGCATCCGTAGAAGACTCTTGCGTAATCAAGAAATCAAAGGGTTGGGCATTATTTGCAATGATATTTACCTTGGCAATAGCCTCATCAGCTGCTTCTTTTAGTTTTGCAGCTTGGGCTTCATCTTCTTGCTTTACCAAATCGTAAAACGAAGAACCTGATATGTCACCATACTTTCCAAATACTACATTGTAAACACCTGCGGTATTAGCAAATATATCTCTGTGCGTATTATCAGAGAAACAAGAATGTTCGTCTTCCTGACCAGAATTATCAATTCCATCTGTAGAGTCAACAGGAGCAATCATGCGCTCTGCACTCAATTCATCACCAGCGATAAAGAACGCCCCATTGATAAGTTGTTTAAGAGCGACTGCTTCATCCAAATCTTCAAAAATAGTTCTATATGCTCCACCTGTGTTCCAGGTGTCAACTAAATCTTTAAGGTCATTAATCAACAGGCTCGTAGATACTTTCAAATATTCTCCGCGTCTGTCAGCGTTGTCAGCTGTTGTGTAATCCGTAAACTCACGCTGACCTGGCAAATCATCCGAAGGGCTTGTATTGTCTTGTCCCCATAGTAAAAATTCGACAGCATGCCATCCTGTACTAATGGATTTGTCATTTTCCTCTTCATTGAGTTGAGCCAATGTAGCTTCATCAATTGTAATGTTTGCATCCGAAATGATGCTTGCATAATCACCCGCATGTGATTCCGTTCCAACAGCAACGTAATCAATATAGCTCTCATCTATAGGCCAAGCATTCATTTGGCCCTCATTGCCAATTCCCCAAGGAGATGAACCGCTCTCGTCTACATCGACAGGACTATTCGTTTCACGGTAGGCTTCGGTTTGACCGTAGGGCTCCCTTGCTGCTAGCCAAGCTTCTTTAGCCGCATCAAAACCTTCTTGTGTTGGATTATCAACAAAGTCATTAATGGCTGTCTGCATAGTTAATGCTGCATTGTAGCTGTCTAAGTATGATTGGTAAACAATGTTCGCATGATTGGCAATTACTTCAGCTTGGGTTATGCTTGGTGTTTCTTCGCCACCATTGTTATCGTCATCGCTGGAACAGGATGTAATTAGTAAGCCGAAGAGGGCATAAGAGGCTAGTGTCTTGATTTTTTTCATATTTTTTATTTAGACTTATTTAAAATAATGAACAAGGCGCAAATATAGAACTACGTATTTTATAATTCAAAATTTAAATTGAAAATATTTGAATAGGGGGGTGTTAAAATTTGCACTAGGGATGTTGTTTGCATTTTAGTTTATACGGCGCAAGAGCTCAGTTTTCAATAAACCTATAATTGATATCTGCAGAGTCTAAAAACTCTATTCGTTTTAAGTCTATTGATAGGAGACGTTTTATCTCAAGGATTTCTCTCTTGCTTACGATGATGATAAAATGTTTTTGCCCAACTGAAATGGGAATTTTTCGTTCATGTATCCAGTTTTTAAACTCATTTTCCCAATATGAGATATCAACTTGTGAAATATAGGATTTTAATGAGTCTAGTTCCCATTCATAAAGTTCAAAACATAGATTGTTGTAAACCAGCTGAAAAAGCTTACTTCTATCACAAAATGTTAATGTACCATTTTTGGTTTGGCTTAGAATCTTAAGAGGCCCGCACATAGAGAATATTTTGGTGTAAATATATTTATTATTTATAATAAGTCTAAATAAAAATAATGTTAAAATACCTTAAACACCCAATTCACCTTAACTTGAATTAAAAGTGGTATATTTGCACGCAATTAATCCGTAATTGCAATGGAAGCCCACCTAAATAAAATTGTTGGCGAAGGACTAACCTATGACGATGTCCTACTCGTGCCCGCATATTCCGAAGTACTTCCCAGAGAGGTCAATATCCAAACGAAGTTTACCAGAAACATCACCATTAATGTACCGATAGTATCCGCAGCAATGGATACGGTCACAGAATCGCAAATGGCTATTGCGATGGCTCGTGAAGGTGGTATTGGGGTGCTGCATAAGAACATGACCATTGAGCAACAGGCCATTAAGGTACGAAAGGTGAAACGTGCAGAAAGTGGTATGATCATGGATCCGGTAACGCTTCCTTTAGATTCACTTGTAAGGCATGCCAAGGCAAGTATGAAAGAGCACAGTATTGGTGGAATCCCGATTGTAAATGGGGAAAAGAAATTGATAGGCATTGTTACCAATCGTGACCTTCGGTTTGAAAAAAACAACGACCGACCTATAGGTGATGTCATGACCTCTGAAAATTTGGTTACCGTTGGTGAGGGGACTTCTTTGGAAGAAGCTGAGGTAATCTTGCAGAAGAACAAAATTGAAAAGCTTCCGGTAGTAAACGATAATAATGAGTTAGTTGGGTTAATTACCTTTAGGGACATTACAAAATTGACACAAAAACCTATTGCCAACAAGGATAAATATGGTAGACTACGTGTTGCTGCTGCTATTGGTGTTACCGCTGATGCAGTGGATAGGGCTGGAGCATTGGTCAATGCAGGTGTTGATGCTATAGTAATTGATACTGCTCACGGACATACACAAGGCGTTGTAGGAGTGTTGAAGGCTGTAAAGAAATCTTTTCCTGAATTGGAAGTCATTGTTGGAAATATTGCAACAGGAGAAGCTGCAAAATATCTTGTAGAAGCGGGAGCTGACGCCGTTAAGGTTGGAATTGGACCTGGTTCAATATGTACTACCCGAGTGGTGGCAGGGGTCGGATTTCCACAATTTTCGGCTGTTCTGGAAGTAGCGGCAGCCATAAAAGGAAGTGGTGTTCCAGTTATTGCTGATGGAGGAATTCGTTACACTGGAGATATTCCTAAGGCTATTGCTGCTGGAGCAGATACCGTAATGTTAGGGTCTTTATTGGCTGGAACCAAGGAATCTCCTGGTGAGACCATTATTTATGAAGGAAGAAAGTTCAAGTCTTATCGAGGGATGGGCTCAGTTGAAGCTATGAAAGAAGGAAGTAAGGATCGTTATTTTCAGGATGTGGAGGATGACATCAAAAAGCTGGTTCCTGAAGGTATAGTAGGAAGAGTGCCCTATAAAGGTGAGCTTTTCGAAAGTATCCATCAATTTGTGGGCGGATTACGAGCCGGTATGGGTTACTGCGGGGCAAAAGATATAGAAACCTTGAAGGAAAGTGGAAGGTTTGTCAAGATTACTGCAAGTGGTATCAACGAGAGCCATCCTCACGATGTAACGATTACAAAAGAAAGCCCTAATTATAGTAGATAGGTTTTACTTGCCCGCATAGGTCTGCCAATCCTTGTCTTTGTAGATGTCATCTCCAAAGTAACGTGCAATCTGCATGAATGGCTTTACCTTTTGGTATCCGGGAACAGGGGAGAGCATATTTAGTTTTTCATCAAGGAATACTACAGTTGGGTAACTCATTTTGCCCTGCAAAAGCGCTGCGGCAAACTCATGATATCCGCGTCTGCCCGAAGGCACGAATTTAAAAGTATTTCCTTTGTATTCAATCGGGTCCTTACCCTCGGCATCCAATTTTACCATATAAAAATTCTCCTTCATATAGGAAGCTACTTCTGGATTTTGAAAAGTGTCCTTATCCATCTTTTTGCACCATCCGCACCAGTCTGTATACACGTCAATAAATATCTTTTTCGGATTAGCATCGGTTTGGGACAATTGAACTGCTTCATCCCAACTTAACCAATCTACCTTTTGGGCATGTGTTTGGAATCCAACTAATAAAAAAAGAAATAAACTGATTTGAGTAAAGTAGGTAGAAACTGCGCTCATAGCTTTTTATTTTGAGGGTTTAGTCCAGTGACTATACCAAAACTAACGAAAATTATGCCAAAATAGTGTCAGGTGAACAATTCAAGAATTAGAATGAGTATGCCCATAAGCAAACACAAGGGGGAGTAGTAACGAGTGTCCAGAGCAGAAAACTTACTGTTCTTAGCAGTTTTAAAAAAACCAACATATTTAAAATCACCTAGAGCCCGGACAATAAAGACCACTCCGATACCAATGGAAACATACCGTAACCACGGAAATTCAACATAATGGACAACCTTATTGATGAATACAAATGCAAAACCCAACAGAATAATACCTACAAGAATTGCGACAATCTTACCGGGAGTTTTTACTTTGTTGCTTCCCACTGGGGTTGGAAGCACAGCCTCTGGCTCTTTTATGCCAAATATTGCCCAAAAAAAATGGAGTATGGCCAAAGTGATTAGAACAATTGAAAGCAATATGGCCAGTACATCCATCCTATTTAATAGCGGCGGCTTTAGGGGTTTCAAATAAATCTTTTACGTCAACCTGATTTCTGAGGATATCATCAAAAGTTTCCCTTTGACGAATCAGATGGGCTTTTCCTTTGTGCCAAAGTACTTCTGCCGGACGATATCTGGAGTTGTAGTTACTTGACATGGTAAAACAATAAGCTCCTGCGTTTTTAAAACATAGAACATCGCCTTCAGAAATCTCATTGATTCTGCGGTTACTACCAAAAGTATCCGTTTCACAAATATAACCAACAACCGAATAATAACGTTCCTTACCCTTTGGGTTTGACAAATTGATGATTTCATGCGAAGATCCGTAGAGCATTGGCCGAATCAAGTGATTAAAGCCTGAATCCACACTTGCAAAAACGGTAGAGGTTGTTTGCTTCACCACATTTACTTTTGCAAGAAAATGACCTGCTTCGCTTACCAAAAATTTACCTGGTTCAAAGGCAAGGGTCAGTTCCTTGCCATAATTTTTGCAAAATTCATTGAATCGATCTCCTAGTTTCTTTCCGAGCTCTTCAATATTGGTTTCAATATCACCATTTTTATAAGGGACTTTAAAACCGCTTCCGAAATCGATGAACTCTAAGTTTTTGAAATTTTTGGCTGTTTCAAACAGAATTTCCGAAGCATAAAGGAAAACATCAATATCCAAAATATCACTCCCTGTATGCATATGGATACCGTTGATGTTCATTTTGGTCAACTCCACAATGCGCAGCAAATGCGGAATCTGATGAATGCTTATCCCGAACTTTGAATCGATGTGTCCAACAGATATTTTGGAATTTCCTCCGGCCATTACGTGCGGATTAATTCGGATACATACGGGAACATCTGGGTGTTTACTCCCGAATTGTTCCAAAATTGAAAGATTGTCAATGTTGATTTGGACTCCTAGGGCAGAAGCTTCTTCTATTTCTTCCAAAGAAACCCCATTAGGTGTAAAAATAATGGACTCAGGTTTGAAACCTGCCATCAGCCCTAGCTTAACCTCTTGAACGGAAACCGTGTCCAAGCCACCGCCTAAGCTATTCATCAATCTTAGGACAGAAATATTGGAAAGGGCTTTGGCCGCATAATTCAGCCTTAAGCTATTCACGCCAGAGAAGGCATTGGTCAATCGTTGAAATTGCGATGTAATTTTTTCAGCATCATATACATATAATGGAGCACCAAATTGATCGGCTAGTTTCAATAAGTTTCGAGAATTCATAGGTCATCTTACTTTAAAGCAAATCTATACGTTGTTATCAAAGTTTACAAGAATATGACATCAAATCATATTAATATAACAATTTGTTTTAAAAATAACAAATAGCTTTGTTTAAGCTTGCTCCTTTCAGGTCGGCATCGTAAATTTAACTCAAATTTGCAGCATGAAGCTACCCCTATTTCCATTACAAACCGTGTTTTTTCCGGGCGAAACAGTTCCACTACATATTTTTGAAGAGCGTTATAAGCAACTTATTCGAGATTGTAGGGAAGAAGCTATTACGTTTGGAATACCTGTATTTATAAACAACACCATAGCTCACGGAACAGAAGTGCAGCTGGCCGAGGTTGTCACCACCTATGAAAATGGGGAAATGGATGTAGTTTGTGTCGCACGGCAGGTCTTTAGAGTCCTATCTTTTGAAAATCAGATGGAAGGAAAGTTATATGCCGGAGGAGATGTGGAGTTTTTAGATTCTGAAAACACTTCTGATGAGGTATTGCGAACCGAAGTGCTAAAAATGCTGGAGGATTTATATGGGCTGATGGATGTCCCTTTTACTAAAATTCCGGAGAAACAATTCAATAGCTATACATTGGCACATAAAATGGGACTTTCGTTTGAGCAAGAGTACCGATTACTTCAAATTTCAAGCGAAGTGGAAAGATTACGTTTTATTAAAGAGCATTTAGAAACAACCACGACTGTGTTGAGTCAAATCAATAGAACTAAGGGAATTATTGAAATGAATGGCCATTTCAAGAATTTTGACCCTCTGGATTTTGAGGATTTTAAAATGTAATCCTTTTATCAGCAGATGGTAATAAGCAGTCCGTGGGCCGTTTTGAAGTTGTACTTGTTTTTCCCGTGCCCCAAACCCAATTATTCCTTTTTCATACTCAATTTGTCAAAGTCGTTTTCTATTTTTGTCCCCAATAAAAAGTTAATTCACAAATGAATCTTCACGAATATCAAGGAAAGGAAATTTTAGCCAGCTTTGGAGTTAGAATTCAACGAGGTATTGTTGCCCGCAATGCAAAAGAAGCTGTGGACGCCGCCAAACAACTTACTCAGGAAACTGGAACGGGGTGGCACGTAATCAAAGCTCAGGTGCATGCCGGAGGACGAGGTAAAGGTGGTGGTGTAAAGTTGGCCAAAAACCTGAAAGAAGTGGAGGAACTGTCTGGTCAAATCATCGGAATGAACCTGATTACCCCGCAAACTTCTGCTGAAGGTAAAAAAGTACATCAAGTGCTTATTGCGGAAGATGTTTATTATCCTGGTGATAGTGAGACCAATGAATTTTATATGTCTGTATTGTTGAACAGGGCGACTGGGCGCAATATGGTAATGTATTCCACTGAAGGTGGAATGGATATTGAAGAGGTGGCCGAAAAAACACCTCACTTGATTTTTACTGAAGAGATTGACCCAGCTACAGGGTTATTGCCGTTTCAAGCAAGAAGGATTGCCTTTAATCTAGGTTTGTCCGGTGCATCTTTTAAGGAAATGGTGAAGTTTGTATCGGCACTTTATAGGGCTTATGAAGAAAGCGATGCAAGTTTGTTCGAGATAAACCCTGTTCTAAAAACATCTGATGATAAAATAATGGCTGTTGATGCCAAGGTTTCCATTGATGATAACGCATTATATAGAAGAAAACCCTATGCTGAAATGCGTGACCTTCGGGAAGAAAACCCTATTGAAGTTGAAGCTCGAGAAGTAGGTCTTAACTATGTTGATTTGGATGGCAACGTGGGATGCATGGTAAATGGTGCTGGTTTGGCTATGGCTACTATGGATTTGATTAAAATGGCTGGTGGTGAACCTGCGAACTTCCTTGACGTTGGGGGTACGGCTGACGCAAAGCGAGTAGAAGAAGCTTTTAGAATTATATTGAAAGATCCAAATGTTAAGGCTATCCTTATCAATATTTTTGGTGGAATTGTACGTTGTGATCGTGTGGCACAAGGTGTTGTTGACGCCTATAAGAATATGGGAGATGCTATTCAAGTTCCTATTATCGTTAGGTTGCAGGGGACAAATGCCGAATTGGCCAAAGAAATTATCGATAATTCAGGATTGGCGGTACACTCGGCTGTTCAATTCCAGGAAGCTGCAGATAAAGTGAAAGAAGTATTGGGATAAAAAATACTTCTTAAAGAAATATGAAAGGGCAACGTTTATTTAACGTTGCCTTTTTTCTTTTTTGGTGATACAATTTTCTTACATTTTTAATTTGGCAATTTTTCATGGTTTTGCTGATTATCTTCCAAAGAAGGGAAGCTTCTCAAGATAGGATTGTCATCGAATGGATTTACATCCTGAAAAATCAAAATATTAGCTTAGGGTTAGCTAGTTTAACCGTTGGTTAAATGTGAATTCAACGCTTGTATCCATGGTAAGATTGATACTAAGTTTGTGCTGTCTTTATAAAGAAACGTTCTTATCTACAATACCGCATGCTTTAACACACAAATCTTATTAAACATCAAAAAAAGAGATTATCATGAAAAAAACAATGTTGATTTCCGTATTGGCTTTACTGTTATTTGGTGCAAAAACTTACCCAAATGACACAGATGCAATTAATCCCCATAAAAGTCTTTCGGTTCAAATTTATGAGATACTGAAAAAGAACCCGATTGCTTTGAAATCAAATGAAACAACTGCCCAAATTCGTTTTACTTTGAACAAAGAAGGTGAATTAGTTGTGCTTTCCGTTGATACAGAAGATACTGCTTTAGAAGATTATTTAAAAAGTAGATTGAACTATCAAAAGGTGGAAATGAATCCGGTTAGGGAAGGTAAAATTTATAAGCTTCCTGTTAGATTTAAATCTTAAATACAAAACCTCTTTTTGGAGGTATTGGATAAAACCCTGAAATGTTTCAGGGTTTTTTATACACTAAAACCAAAGGTTTTAGAGTTATCTTATTAAGAATCAGCTACAATACAATATGGGAACTTTCGAGGAAAAATTAAGTATTCTTTCCGAAATGATAGCTTTTGCAAGGGTTGATCACACCTTGAAGGATTCCGAATATGAGTTTTTACTCGGGGTTGCTACTAATCTAGGAGTTGATAAAAAAACTTTTGAAAGCCTTTTAAAACAGAAATCTCCCAAAGTTACTCTTAAATCACAAGGTGAGCGTATAGTTCAATTTCACAGGCTTTTACTATTGATGAACATTGACCAAGAGCAGCACAAAAAGGAAATCAATACGCTCTACAACATAGGTTTGGCAATGGGGCTTCCTCCGTCAGCTATAGGTCAGGTGTTGGAGGTAATGCATAAGTACCCCAATAAGGTTGTTCCGGCTCGTGTGCTGATTAATATCTTCAAAGCACACTATAATTAATGTCATTTTGACAGTAATTTTTGTTAATAAAATGTCAAAATGACATAAAAAACCTATTGGTACAGCCTTTGACTATATCATCGTGATTTACATGTTTAATACAAAATTTGATTACGATGAGTCTAGTAAAAAGAAATAATTTGTTTTTCCCATCCTTAATGGATGACTTTCTAAGTCCTGATTGGTTTGGAGGGATTAATCATTCCTCTACTTCTATTCCCGCTGTCAATATTAAGGATAATACCGATGGTTTTGAGCTTGAATTGGCCGTGCCAGGTGGGACGAAAGAGGATTTTAAGGTAGAAGTGGAAAATGATATTCTTACCATTTCCAGCGAAGCTAAATCCGAAAACAAAGAAACCAAGGAGAATTACACCCGAAAAGAGTTTACATATGCATCTTTTAAAAGAGCATTTACCCTGCCCGAAACCGTCGATGGGTCTAAAATCGATGCAAAATATGAAGATGGAATTTTAAAGGTCAGTCTTCCCAAAAAAGAGGAAGCTTTACCTGAGCCCAAGCGTTTAATTACGATTGGGTAGGTACAACGAATTGTAAGAGCACCCGCTCGGGTGTTTTCATGATGGTTGGTTTAGTTGGTTAGTTGAGGAAAGCCCCGCATTAGCGGGGCTTTTTTTATTCCTGCTCTTGTAGCATTTTTATTTCGTCCCGAAGTTTGGCAGCTTCCATAAAATCAAGCTCTTTGGCTGCTTTTTCCATTGCTTTTCGCTTTTCACGAATCAATTTTTCTTTTTGATCTTGGGTAAGATATTCCAAATCGGGTTCTGCTGCCCTTAGCTCTTCCTTTTGAAAATGGTAGGTAGATACAGAATTCTTGGCTAGTGCGTTGTCAAGATTCTTGTTCAATGCCTTTGGAACAATATTGTTTTCCTTGTTATAATTTATTTGTTTTTCCCTTCGGTAGTTAGTTTCATCAATAGTTTTTTGCATACTTTCCGTGATGGTATCAGCATACATTATCGCCTTTCCATTTAGGTTTCGAGCTGCCCTTCCCACTGTTTGTGTGAGAGAACGGTTGCTTCTTAAAAAACCTTCTTTATCGGCATCTAAAATGGCCACCAATGATACTTCGGGTAAATCAAGACCTTCCCGGAGTAAGTTGACTCCTATCAAAACATCAAAAAGTCCTTTTCGTAAATCTTGCATAATTTCAACGCGTTCCAGGGTATCCACGTCACTGTGAATGTATCTGCAACGCACATTGATCCTAGAAAGATATTTTGTCAATTCCTCGGCCATACGTTTGGTCAAAGTAGTGACCAAGGTTCGTTCATCCAGTTCAACCCGCTGTTGAATTTCCTCAACCAAATCGTCAATTTGGTTCATACTTGGGCGGACTTCGATTATTGGGTCCAACAGTCCGGTAGGTCGAATCACCTGTTCTACATAAACACCTTGACTTAACTGAAGTTCGTAATCTGCGGGAGTAGCACTAACATATAGCACTTGGTTCTGGAGGGCTTCAAACTCCTCAAACTTCAATGGCCTGTTGTCCATGGCGGCTGGAAGTCGGAATCCGTAGTCTACGAGATTCTCTTTTCTAGACCGGTCTCCCCCATACATGGCATGCACTTGTGGAATGGTAACGTGACTCTCATCAATGACCATCAAATAATCATCCGGAAAATAATCCAAAAGACAAAAGGGTCGAGTGCCTGGTTCACGCCCATCCAAATAACGGGAGTAATTCTCAATTCCTGAACAGTACCCCAGTTCGCGGATCATTTCCAAATCAAAATTCGTTCTTTCTTCCAACCGTTTGGCTTCCAATGGTCTGCCGATTTCTTTGAAATAGTCTATTTGCTTCACTAAATCGTCTTGAATTTGATGAATTGCATTTTGAAGAATATCCGGGGAAGTGACAAACATGTTCGCAGGGTAAATGTTCAATGCATCATACACCTCGATTACTTTATTGTTGAAGGGATCAAGTGCTTCTATTTCCTCTATTTCGTCCCCGAAAAAATGTACCCTGAATGCATGGTCAGCATACCCTGGAAAGACATCGACCACGTCTCCCTTTACCCTAAAGTTTCCATTTCTAAAATCAGCAGTAGTACGGGAATATAGACTTTGCACCAATTGTTTCAGGAATTTCGTTCTGGATATAACCTGATCCCTTTGGATAGATATTACATTTTTTTGGAATTCAATAGGATTTCCAATACCATAAAGGCAAGAAACGGAAGCTACGACCAATACATCCCTTCTTCCAGAAAGTAAAGAAGAAGTGGCACTTAAACGCAGTTTTTCTATATCCTCGTTGATTGAAAGGTCTTTTTCAATATATAATCCGCTAGTGGGGATATAGGCTTCAGGTTGGTAGTAGTCATAATACGATACAAAGTATTCAATTGCATTGTTCGGAAAAAACTGCTTGAACTCAGAATACAACTGTGCTGCCAAAGTTTTGTTGTGTGCCAAAACCAAGGTCGGCCTTTGAACCCTCTCCACAACATTGGCAACGGTGAACGTTTTACCCGAACCAGTGACTCCTAAAAGGGTTTGATGTGGCTCACTTTCATTGATTCCATTAACCAATTCAGAAATGGCCTGGGGTTGGTCCCCAGTGGGGTTAAAATCTGAAACTACTTGAAACTTCATGTGATAAAAATACTAAAGGGAAGTACTAAAATGAAGTAAATACCTGTATTATCTTTTAAGGGCAAAGTGACCCTTTATTTCTCGGTTCATACTGTCCACAGCCTTGAACCAATATTCGCCCGAAGGAAGGGGGCGGCCTGCAAAATTGCCATCCCAGCCCAATGAACTTTGCGAGATTTCTTTTAACAACATGCCATACCGATTAAAAATTCGAATCGATTGAAATACTACCAAGTCCGAGTCTCTAGGTTGTATAAATTGCCAAAAATCATTTATGCTATCTCCATTTGGGGTAAAAAATTTGGGGAATCCTTCTGCGGTTAAATCCAAGGAAAAAGTCTCCGTGGCGATACCGCAACCATTTTTATCCCTAACATAAAAAGTATGGTTTCCTGCTTCAAGATTGCCAAATGTATTGTTATCCTGATATGGTCCGTCAATATTATCCACTGCATATTCATAATCCCCATTTCCTGAAACATTCACGGTTATTTCCATGGTTAATCCAGATTCTCGCATACTGAGGTTGTCAATCGTTGCGATTTCAGATGAAACAACCGAGAATTCCTTGGTGGTTGAACATTCAATGGTTTGTCCTGATTGGGAAATATTGGTGTAGGCTTCGTATCTGTACGTCCCATTTTCTGATAAGGCCACCTCGTTGGTCTCCGAGAGCAAGGTCTCGTTACCAAATGGGTCAATTTGGTACCATCTAAAGCCGTCTGCACTGTCCTCCGAAGTGATTGTATGGGGAAGTTCATTTGAGCATAAAGATAACTTGTCGGGAAAATTGATTTCTGGATTTAGGGATACAAATTCACCGGAATCAATATCGAGATATGGCCCGCAGCCCAGTAAAGTTGAAAAGCTTTCTTGCCCACAGCCAATCGCTTCACCAGCAGAATTAAAAGGGGTAATTCGTATGAAAAATGTGCGATTTGATTCAAACTCCAGAATTAAAGTTGAATTTGTCACGAATGATGCATTGTCTAGAATATCTGCTGAATCTGGTGTTGAACCGATGGTGACCCTATATCCTGTTGCACCTGAAACTGGTGACCATTCCAAAAGAGGGGTGAGCGGAACATTGGTAGCACCATCCAACGGCGAAATCATGTTGGTGCAGCTAGGAATACTAGCCACATCTCCTGTGGTAAATGAGGTTTCTTGACAACCAGAGGCCATTCCGTTTTCATTTTCTGGAAAAACAGAAACATAAATAAGCGTATTGGGAGGGAACTGACCAGAAGGGTTGTAAGAAAGTACGTTTCCAACGGATGTGAGGGGCAGTAAATCACCTCCTCCCGGGTTGGTGCCAAGCCTAATGGAATATCCTGTGGCATTTGGAGCGTAGTCCCAGATAATATTTGAAAATACGCTAACGTCGGTTTCGCCATTTGTCGGACTAGTTACCGTTGTACAATTTGGGGGAGTGGTCACATCTTCAGTAGTAAAAGATTGACCTATGCAAATGATATCCTCTGTAGAGTCGAATAAAAAGTCCAAGATTATGGTTACATATATCGTGGTGTTTTCTGGAAGCCCCAAGGGAGCCGTATATGAGGTAGCATTACCAACAGAGCGCTGCAAAATTTCACTACCCCCAGGAGTGGTACCCAGTCGAATACGATATGCCGGTACTCCGGGAACGGATTCCCATGAAATAACGGTGTTGACAGGTACTCCCGTAGCTCCGTCCAACGGACTTAACAAATTAGGACATTCTTGTGCCTTACCTGCAACCGAAACAAAAAGAGCGGTTATGAAGAGCAATTTTTTTAACATTTGACTAAAATCAAACATTGTAAGTTAGTTATTTTTAATGGATTATCGCTTTAGCGCGAAATGCCCTTTAAAAATTCGTCCGTCTTCCAAGAACATTTTAAACCAATAGTCATCGGCAGGAAGAATAGTATTGTTGAAAGTGCCATTCCACCCTCCAGTTTTAGGGCTTATTTGGGCCATTAACCTACCAAATCTATTATAAATTGAAATAGTGCTTTCGGCCTGAAACTGTTCGTCAATACCAATTATTTGCCATGTATCGTTGATATTGTCACCGTTCGGGGTAAAGAATTTGGGATAACCAATTACCGAGATGAGTTCTGACGATACTCCACATCCATTTTTATCTCTTACGAATACCGTAATAAAACCCGGGGTTACATTTTCAAATATGGGGGAATCTTGATAATTTGACTCATCTGCCAAGGCATATTCATAATCACCATCTCCAGATACTGATATTTCTACTCTGTTATCGTCGGTAATATCTTCAACGCTTATATCTTGTATGATTGCTTTATTAGAGGGACTGACCACAAAATCAACTTCACTCATACAGTCAAAAGTACCTTCATTGGTTACATATCGATAACCAGCTTCGAGCGTGTAATTACCTATCGAGGAAACTTCGGAAATACGATGTGAGCTAATCCTTTGCCGAGTTCCTCCCTCATTTTTGTACCAATAATATAGATCAAAACCTGCAGGAGCTTCCAAGAAGATAGGAGGGCCATCGGTACACCAAGAAACTTCATTGTCAAATTTGAAAGAAGGAGTAGGGTTCACAATAAGATTGATAACGTCAATTTCCTCGCATGCGTTTGAATTTTCTATTCGCGCATATATTTTTGTGGATTCCGTTCTATAGTTGCCGTCAATGGGTTGTTGCTCAAGAGAGGCATCCTCCAAAGAAGTATAAAGTGCCACGTCCGAATTTGGATAATCTTGATTTATTATTGCCTTAAGGTCAAAAATCCCTTCCAATAACAAGTCTTCCGGATTTTCATCACATACATAATAGTTTTTTTCATCCGATGGATTGAAAATTACTGACCTTACCTGTAATTCCAGCGCTGCGAAATCTTCACATCCGTTGTCGTCAACAATTTTATAATAGATGGTTTGGTTAAAGGGATTTGTGTTAGTGAAACCAATAGGATTGATTATCGGTTTTTCCGTGTTTAAATTGGTTAAGGATTCATAAAATGAATAAGTAAAGTCTGTATTTACTATAGCTTCTTCAAGATTGAAAGGTGCGATTCCGTCGGTTGAATTGGTGGTTGAAGCGTCGCATTGTATCAATGTAAGCGGTTGCGCTTGCGGCAAAGGATTTATCGATACGAAGGCCTCACCAATTATAGGACATTCTCCTGGGTCAGCTAAAATTACCTCCAGACTATAACGCCCAGCCTCTGAGGCACCTGCAGAGCTTATGGTAAGCGTATTGGACGAGTTGCTTATGGGATTACCATCTTTTTCCCAATTATATGTAGCATTCGGAATATTTTCGGTTTCCAAAGTAAAGTCGTCCCCTTCGCAAACGGTTAAGGAGGTTCCTGTGGAGCCATCTGCATTTTTGACAATGTCTACTCTGTCAAAAAAAGATTGGATGAACGGCGGGAGTCCTTGAGTGGCATTTCGTCCACCAAGAGAGATTGCATTATGGACATAGTCAGCAGCGTTGCCTAATTCATTTGGACTTTCGATGACCCCTAGGTATGGGGTTCCATTAAGATAATTTTCCGCTATAGTCCGGTATATTTTACCATTCTGACCTAGTTGTAAGGCGCCGCGATAAATAGCTCTTCGGTCGATTTCAATTTCAGAGGCAGAAACATTCGAAGCTGTTAAATCATATTGCAAAAGTGATGATGAGTGCCCTTCCAGATCATTGGCTGGTGCATTATTTGAGGTGTGGGCGTACAAAAACCTCTGATTGGGCGAAAATTCAATGCCATAAGGAAATTTGTTGGGTGCTGACACCGAAAGTTGCCGTTGGTTGGACAAAATACCGGAATTCACATCAAAGTCATACAAATAAAGCCCAAAAGCAGAATTGGCACTGGCCAAAGTACTGCCATCTGCTGAGAATTTCAGATAGCCCCTAGGATCCACAACCTGTAAGTTTGGGAAAGTACTTTTGACAGATGTTGTATTTACCCCAGTTGATGTCACTTCAAAAGCGTGATAGGTGTCAAAAGGCCCATCTCCATTATTATTTCTTCCCAATGTGACAACCCAAATGGATTTGTCAAAACAATCTTTGACAACGGCGGATATCTTTTCCGAGCAATCTCCGAGAAGGTTGACATTTTTTTCTATCACAGCTCCGTTGCCATTATTAAGAGAAAGGTCAACCGTGGAATAATTCAATCCGCGATCTGGGTCGCCTTCAAAAGTTGTGGTATCCACAGTGAAAATATACAGGATGTTTGGGTCATCAGGATTTTCTACAATTATGGCCGATTGCGTACTGGAAGGATCGCCATATAAACCGGTTCCATTTTGCATAACCGTATGACTTCGGTCAAAAACCCGAATGCCATCTGTGTACATTATTAGATTGCCTTGAGCATCAGAAATGGAGGCACAACCTTCAAAAGTGTCAATCCGGCCATTGTTCAATGCGGTTACAGTACCGTCGTTATTGAATTGTATGCCAGCTCTGTTTCCAAAATACCAATTGGCGGTTTGCCCTTGTCCAAATAAATGGCAAGAGGAAAGACAAAGAACAAAAAGCAAACAGTATTTATATAGCATTCTGTGATTTACGGCACCTCACAAGATACTATAAATCACGCTTTTTCAATAATACATAGGATAAATAGATAAAAAGCGCCGTCCAGAAGATTACTATCAGAAATTCGTACCAGTATACTTGATAATCAAATTTCATGTTTTCCCCGATTTGTTGACCAATATTTTGAACAGCAGATAACCGGGTAAAAGGCTCCTTGATAAGGTTAGTCATAGATTCAAGTGGAAAGAAATCCTTGATTAACTTGGCGTTGTCCCAGCTCATTACCCTCCAACCTAACAAACCAAAAATAACTTGCTCCAAAACAGCCCATAGAATCAGAAAACCTAGGGCAAATGCCGAACGTTTTACAAAAATTCCCAGAAAAAGGCAGAAAGAAAAGAACCCAACCAATTTTACAAAGAAAGCCAACAGGAATTCTAAATCAGAAAAAATAATGGACATTTCATTGTAATCGGAATAAACGAGACCTAATATCATCGATACTACAAATACAAATACGGTAGAAATCAATGAAAAGGAAATGACCGTTAAAAATTTTGAAAGGATAAATTCTTTTTTTGAAAGTCCATCAATAAGGTTTTGTTTAATAGTCTTATTGCTGTACTCATTGGCCATCATAGAAACAATTACAATAGCTAGAAAAAGTTTAAAAATAGCCGTGACAAAGGTGTTGAAATGCCAGATATATGGAAAATTAAAGATTCCCTGATCAGCAAGATGAAACTTTACCGGACCAATATCGAATTTAATGGCTGCAATTAGGGCAATTGAGGTAAGCAGGACAAAATAAGAAGTAATCAGTATTTTACTGGCCCTGTTATTCCAAAGTTTTATGAATTCTATCTGCAATAGGCGTACCATATTATTTGTTTTTGGTCAGGGTTAAAAATTGTTCTTCCAAACTCTCTTTGCGTTTTACCAAATGGGAAAGCACCATACCTTTTTGAAACAACATTTTGTTTAGTTCTTCCGCATTCATTTCTTCCTTTAAAAAAGCGGTCAAAGTGCCATTTTCACGAGTGATTTTTCCAAAACTTGCGTTTTTTTGTAAAAGGTTTTCCAATTTTTCCATGTCTGTGGTTCTTAATTCAAAGAACCCATGGCTTGCCAACATGCCATCTACGGCACCAGAGTATAGTTTTTCTCCTTTTCTTAGGATGACAACATGTGAACAGACTTTTTCAACTTCATCCAATAAATGAGAAGCAAGTAGAATCGTAGTTCCCTGTCCAGCTATTTTTTTGATGATCTCCCTAATTTGATGAATACCTTGAGGGTCCAGTCCGTTCGTGGGTTCATCAAGAATCAAAATTTCAGGATCGTTGAGTAGAGCGGAAGCAATGGCCAACCGCTGTTTCATTCCCAAGGAGTAAGTCCGAAATTTACTGTTTCTGCGTTCCCAAAGCCCAACTAGCTCCAGTTTTTCCTGAATTTTTGTTTTAGGGACTTCTTTGATTGTGCAAACTAGCTTCAAATTTTGAGTAGCAGTCATGTAAGGGTAAAAGTTGGGGCGCTCGATAATAGCCCCGACTTTTTTTAAAGCCTCATGTGTGGACATGGTACCATCGAACCAGCTAAAATCTCCTGAAGTTCGGTTTACTACGTTGAGAATTATGCCCAAAGTAGTTGATTTTCCGCTACCGTTAGGTCCTAGAATTCCATAGACATTCCCTTTTTCAATGGTGAAGGATAAATCCTTGACCGCTGTGAGGAAGCCAAATTTCTTTGTTAAATTGTTTACGGTCAGTATAGTTTCCAAGATGGAATCGTTTTTTGATTTGTTTATAGTAACTTGACGAGGTATTATAGGTTTTGTTACAAAATACGGAAAGAATGTCTGGTGAAAAGTTGATGTCAAAGAAAAAACCTGCGTATCCGGTCAATGAAAAATTGGATGCGTACCTAAATCGATACAATCGAAAAATAGAAATCCCTATTTTTTATGATGACCTTCTGCGGTTTGCTGGTTCCGTTGTTGTATATGACTCAGAAGGTGATGATACACTTTGGGTAAGGGTCTATTATTCAGATTTTGATCGTGAAGAAATTGATTTGAGTCTCAAAAAGGTCTATTCCATTCTTCATTCCGATGGTGGTAACCGTATTTTGGAATATCTCAATATTGATGCAGTGGATTATTGCACTTTTGGAAACTCTAAACCTTTTCGAATAAAGGTCAGAAACATTCTCAATGACAATTACACTTACTTCTATGTAAAAAAAGCTGATGCCTCCAGAGTTTATGGGCTAGAGCTGGAGCATATGCTGTCTCCTTACAATTTAAACTTTTTGGTTTATGGAGATACGCTAATTGAAGAGCATATTGCTGGTATTCCGGGAGATGTTTTCATTGAAGACATGCTTCCTAAATGTACGGAGCCTGAAAAGGCTCAATTGGCCAAGGAGTTTGTGAAGTTCAATGAGCGCTGTATGATTCGTTTGTTGGGAGATATGCGTTCCTATAATTATGTTATTGTACCTACCCATGATTTTGACCATGTGGTGTACAAGATAAGAGCTATAGATTTTGACCAGCAGTGCTTTGAGGGAAGATTGAAGGTATATCGTCCACAGTTTTTTAAAGAGAATTTTCAGATGGTGGAACTGGTGCGTTCCAAATTGCAAAAACATTCGGTTGATCAATATAAAATTGAGGAACGTTCCATAGTGGCGAAACGAATTATGAGTTCCGGTGACCGAATCAAACGATTATTGGATGCTAGTTTAGAAGATACAATTTCCCTTGACGAGAACATCTTAAAACTTAAGCTTGAGATATATGAATTGACCAAGGATATCGACTTTAAGAAGAGTACAACAATGGGCGAGGTATTAACTCTTGCTCTCGATTTTGTAAAGCGGAATTACCAAGATGTGAGTATGCGGCAGATTATTGACAAGAAATTTTGATCAATAAGCAATTGTACTAATTCTTTTCCTCTTTGTTGAAGTACACCAAATAGTAGTACATCTGTCGTTCCTCATCCCAGCCTTTTTCCACAAATTTTTGAGCTGACTCTGGGTTGATGAAATCCATTTTTATCTGGATATTGGTGTCCAGGTTGATGACGTTCTTTATTTTTTTTCGAGCATCGGAAACTGCTTTATTGGCAATATCAAAGTTCGAAACGTCCTCGATGCTAAACTTTGGTCCCTTCTCTACCTTGTAATGTTTGAACTCAGGGATAAGCTCTGGGTTTTCCATAACCTCATTTAAAAAAGAGGTTTCCTCAAATTCATCATTTTTGGCGAAATGGTTTACCGCTCTGTTCATAAACAACACTTCCTGTTGCTTGTCTTCTGCGGGTAAGACCACATCCTTGGCAAAATTCTGGCAGAACTTCAGATAATTCTTGGTGTAGAAATTCTCATCGGTCAAAGGTGTAATTCCTAAAAAGTTTTCCAGCCAATATTTGGCATCATATCGATTGCGATCAACTGACAAAACTTTATAGCCTTCCTCTTTTTCAATGTTGAAAACAATGCAACCTTTATCCAGTTTATTGATATTGATGCCTTGTTGAATCAATATTTCAAGGTTTTGGCCTTGTTCTTCAAACTGGAGAAAATCATGTTTCAATTCGCTTTTGAAGATTCCAATGGCGTCTGTCTTTTGGTTGTCTACGACCATATCTGAAAAATGAACCACATAAACTTCCCCACTTTTAATATGGGGATGATTGGATTGTTCAAAAAGATGGGAGGTAATTTGTTTCGAAATCTGATGGGCCGAGGTGCTATCTTCAAATAGGGTCGTCACCGACTTATATACCTCATTAAATTCCAAGTCGACCTCATGGCTGAACTTAAAATAATTTTCTTCTTTTTCGCGAAACGGTTTAAAAAAATATTCCTTTAAAAGTCCCGCCATTTCATCGTTCAATGAAAAAGGTTCAGAGGAAAGAAAAATGGGTTCATTCTTACTTTTATTACCCACACGATGGAGGGATACGCTTTCGATTTGGGCGGGGTATAGGTTTAGCATTCTGTTTGTCGATTATCAATTGTCAATAAACAATGGTCAAATAATTTAATTGTTCATTGATAATAGGTAATTGTTAATTCTACTTAATTAATTCCAATTTTCGTCAAAATCCATGTCGTCATAACTGTCGAGTGAATCACCAAATTCTATTTGGGACTCTCCTTCAAATTTTTTCTCTGGAGGTGAATCGGGAAGCTCACCGAAACTAAAGAGTAGGTTAGGATAAGACCTACCATCCTCTTTCTCCACAATATCGGCTAGTTCCACAAAAAAGGTCCACATACTCAAAAAGTCGTAAACATATATAAGTTTTGGGCTTTGCTCAGTTAAAACGTCATCCAATGTGGTTTCGTTCATCAATCGAACATCGGAACCGTTTTCACTCATATCAAAAAGAGCGATTTCTTCATCTTGGTTCCATTCCTCATCACAGGTATAAAAAGAGGCCATTTCACTGCCGCCAAAGCCAAAAGCTTGCGTTATTGCATTATGAAATTCTTCCAATGTGTTGGAGCCCTCTATTTCGATATCCCTAAAGATATCCTCTTCAACATCAAGAATTATCCTGATTTTATAAATCATTCAATAGAAATTAAAGTGGAACAAAGTTAAGACAAATAGTGATTCATTTGGTGAATCTATGTAAGGTGAAGGTCATTGCGGCCAATAAAAAGAATGCACAAATCTGATGCGCAACACCTAGCCAAAGGGGAACGGCATAAATCAGGGTGAGCACGCCCAATAAAAACTGAGCCGCAACTAAAATGATAATTGATTTCACCCCATTGGTTTGTAACGTGGTAAGCTCCATATTTTTGGTTCGATACCATATCAATATTACAAAGGCAACGACCAAATAAGCCAGATAACGGTGAACAAATTGAACCCCACTTTTACCTTCTATAAAATTCTTCACCAAAGGTTGTTGCTCAATATAAACCGTTTTGTGCATTAATTTACCTTCGCTCATCAATGGCCAGTGATTGTGGATAAAACCAGCATCTAAACCGGCAACAAAAGCCCCCCAAATAATCTGGATTACCAAAAACACATAAGCAATCCTTATCAGGTTTCGAATACTGGTATTGATTTGCTTTTTATCAGGATACTTCAAATCCAGTGCCACCCATAAACTATAAGCAAATGTCAAAAAAGCAGTGGTCAAATGTGCGGCTAACCTATAATGTGAAACATCCGGTCGGTCAACAAGCCCACTCTTTACCATGTACCAACCCAAAAATCCTTGAAATCCACCTAAGAAAAGTAGCACTAAGGATTTTTTTATGGTCGGACGGTCCAGTTTTTTGCGAATTAAGAAAATCAAGAAAGGAACTATAAACACAATTCCAATCAACCTTCCAATGACCCGATGCAGCCATTCCCAAAAGTAAATGCTCTTAAAATCCTCTAGATTGAAATGATGGTTGAGTTTTTGATATTCAGGATATTGTTTATAAAGCTCAAAAGCCTCTTCCCATTCTTGTTGATTCATGGGGGGTAGGGTGCCGGTGATCAATTTGTAATCAGAAATGGAAAGTCCTGAGTGGGTCAATCTTGTAATACCGCCGACCACAACCATGATGAAAATCATAACACATCCCGTTAGCAACCAATAAATAACGTATTTGTTATTTTTCATTCGAAACTGGGTTTAGATTCATTTCTTTGCCTTTTTGCAGCATAAAATCAAAGGCGGCTTGATATTCGTTAGGAATTTCCCCTTCTAAAATGGCCTCTTTTATCGCTTCTTTAAGAATTCCTATTTCCCTGGAAGGTTTTAAATTGAAAGTCTTCATGATTTCTTCACCGGAAACGGGAGGTTGAAAATTACGAACATGATCTTTTTCTTCAACCTCAATAATTTTTTGGCGTACTATCTTAAAGTTGTTCTTGTACTTTCGCTGCTTTCTTGGATTTTTTGTCGTAATATCAGCCTCGCATAGCGTCATTAAATCCTCTACATTGTCGCCAGCGTCAAAAACTAAGCGACGTACTGCTGAATCGGTAACAAAATCTTCGGATAATACTATGGGCCTGGAACTCATCAAAACCATTTTCTGAACAAATTTCATCTTGTCGTTTAATGGCATTCGTAATCTTTTGAAGAGTTTGTATACCATTTTCGAACCAACAAATTCATGGGCGTGAAATGTCCACCCGATTTTTTTATGAAATCGCTTCGTTGGTGCTTTGCCAATGTCATGCAACAAGGCCGCCCATCTTAACCAAAGGTTATTGGTGTTTTCTGAAATATTGTCCACCACTTCCAGCGTGTGCCAAAAGTTGTCTTTATGCCGTTGCCCTTCAACCTCTTCAATACCTTGGAGTGCTGTAAGCTCTGGTAAAATAATGGGTAAAAGGCCTGTTTGATGCATCAATTTAAAGCCTATTGATGGCTTTTCGCTCATTAAAATCTTATGGAGTTCATCCACTATCCGTTCCTTGGAAACAATTTTGATTCGGTCTTTATTTTCGGAAATAGCTTGAAGAGATTTTACTTCAATCTCAAAATTTAATTGGGAAGCAAAACGAACAGCACGCATCATCCGAAGGGGGTCATCGGAATAGGTGATTTTCGGGTCCAGTGGAGTACGAATGATTTTTTGACTTAAATCCTTTCTACCGTTGAAAGGGTCTAAAAGTTGTCCAAAATTGGATGTGTTCAACGCCAGGGCCATGGCATTGATGGTAAAATCACGACGATCTTGATCATCTTGCAAGGTGCCATCTTCAACAATCGGTTTTCTACTGTTACGCTGGTAGCTTTCCTTTCGGGCGCCCACGAATTCCAGTTCAAGGTCTTCGTATTTAATCATGGCCGTACCAAAATTTTTGAAAACGGATACCTGTGGCTTTCCTTTAAGTTTTGAAGCTACTTTTTTTGCGAGCTCAATTCCACTTCCAATAGCAACAATGTCGATGTCTTTTGGAGTTCCGCGATTTAGAAAATAATCTCGAACAAACCCTCCAATGACATAAGAGTCAATGCCCAATTCTTCTGAAGTTTCACCAACAAGTCTAAAAATGGGGTGCTGTATTGCTTTTTTATGGAATTCCTGCGTCATTCTACTCGATAATCGAGATTATATTATTCCGAATTTTGCTTCGAAACTTTAATATTTTTCTTAATCAATGTCTTTCGGATTTGTTCCGAAGTAGTTTACTTTCGAATTACCTTCACTTGACCATCGTTGCCCAACTTTATGATGGATGATGGGGAAGGGTTTTTACTTTTGTCGGGCAAATTTACCACATAGTCCACTCCTTTTAAAATTTCAGGGCTTATCTCTTTGAATTGTTTTGGTGTGGGCTGGCCTGATACGTTGGCAGATGTGGAAACAATTGGTTTTCCAAACTTATTAATGAGATATTGACAAAATTTGTCGGAAGCGACCCGAATGGCAAGGGTATTGTCTTCCGCAATAAGATTTTTGGCAACTCCTTTGGGCTCGTCAAAAACAATTGTAATCGGTTTTTCAGCCAAATCAATAATATCATAGGCGACTTCAGGGACTTCTGCTACGTGGCGCTCTAACATTGCTTGGTTGGCCACTAGACAGATTAAAGCCTTACTGTCTTCCCTGTTTTTTAGAGCATATACTTTTTTTACCGCTTCAGGATCAGTGGCGTCGCACCCAATGCCCCAAACCGTGTCCGTAGGGTAGAGGATAAGGTTGTTTTTTTTCAGCGCTTCGATGCAGTTGTTGATTTCTTGAGTATTGATAATATAAGTTATGGTTGGTCTAAATTTAAGTTTGCGCTTCAGTATTGGGTTTGACTAATTCTCTCGCTAATTGGCACAGTTTGTCCAATTGCTTTTTTTGGTCATATTTTCTTTCGATATGTTGTCGTCCTTTTATTCCCATAGCTTTTGCAAGTTCTGGGTTTTCGCATAGTTTCATCATATAGTTGGCCATACCTTGCTCATCGGTTTCGTCAACCAGATAGCCTGTTTCTTCATGGATAACAAGCTCTTTTATGCCGCCATGTTTGGTACTTACAACTGGTAAACCAGAGGATGCAGCTTCCATAATGCTCACCGGGGTTCCCTCCATGTCTCCATTAGGGGCAGTTATGGAATGTTGGACAAAGGCCAAGGAGGACTTCATTAAATCAGATATTTTATTTTGATTCAAAATGCCTGTAAAAAAAATGGAGTTTGGTATTTGAAGTTCGGTGATGAGTTTTTGGCAATCCTCAAAGAGTCCATTCTTGTTCCCCACAAAAGTGAGTTTAGCATCGGGGTATTTTTGTAATACTTTGTGGAAAGCTAGAATTGTATATAAAGGTCCTTTTTTTGGGGTAAGTCTGCCAACCGCCAAGAAACTCTTTGTTTTTACAACTTCAGTACTTACATCAAATTTTGAGGTTTTGACGCCACAAGGGATGACGTGAACTTTTTTTGGGTTGGCTCCCATTTCCAATAATTTCTGTTTCATGTCCTCAGATACGGAAACTATATGGGAAGCATATGTAAAAAGGGAGGTGTATTTTGTTTTATATCTACGCAGTATTTTTTTATCTGTAGCATCGTGACCGTGAAAAATGACGATTAAAGGCGTTTTATTGATTTTGCATGGAGGTACCATATGCGAAGCACTCATGCCATAATTTGCCAATACGACATCGATATGACTGTTTTTTAAAAATTTCACTACTCCATAATTACTGAAATAATTGTTTCTGCCTAAGATACCTTTTACGATTTTGTGTATTGCCCAATAAAAAGTAGGGCTTAATAAATCACCGTTCTCTTTTTTTTCAGGATATCGTCCACTGTGGATTGTGAAAACATCACAAACTTCTGAGAACCCTGAAATTTGATCTCTAATAAAAGTTTCAGAATAAGCATATTTCTCTGATCGAGTAATGCATATTTTCATATGAGGAAATTATTAAATCATAATCTGTAAAATTAGTTCAAATTTTTTATCCATCTTACATTTAATGTAATTGTGGGAAAATGAACCACAGACTTTTATATTTTTGCCCTTATGGATTTAGCAGAAGTAGAGCAACCCAAAATATCGATAATTGTAAGTACCTACAATTCTGAGGATTGGTTGAAAAAGGTGCTATGGGGCTTTAATTGTCAAATTTTTAAGGATTTTGAAGTCGTTGTAGCGGATGACGGTTCTGGGCCCAGAACCAAACAATTGATCGATACAATGTCTAAAGAGGTATTTTATAAAATTGTTCATGTTTGGCAGGAGGATGATGGTTTTCAAAAGTCGAGAATTCTTAACAAGGCTGTTGTGGCTTGTAGCGCCAACTATATTATCATGACGGATGGAGATTGTATTCCCCGTGAAGATTTTGTTGAGGTTCACTATGTAAACAAGGAAGAAGGCTATTTTATTTCAGGAGGGTACTACATGTTACCAATGAATATTTCCAAGCTGATTACGCTCGAGGATATCGAAAAACAAAACTGCTTTAATATTAATTGGTTAAAAGAGAAAGGGGTTCCCAAAACGTTCAAAAACAATAAGCTTACCGCAAGTGGGTTCATTTCCAAGCTGCTGAACACATTTACGCCGACAAATGCCAGTTGGAACGGACATAATTCATCTGGATGGAAAAAAGACATTGTAAACGTGAACGGATTTGACGAACGTATGCAATATGGAGGTCAGGATAGGGAATTGGGTGAACGGTTGTTCAATTTTGGGATAAAATCAAAACAACTACGATATAGTGCGGTTTGCGTACATCTAGATCATAAAAGAGGTTACAAGACGCCTGAATCAATAGCTAAAAACCAGACCATTAGAAAGGAGACCAGAAACAAAAAATTGGTGTGGAGCCATTATGGCATCACCAAATAATAGGTAATTTGGTTTTTCTTTTCCAATCGCTTTAGTTCACGATATCTTTCCAATACGCTCAGCGCATTGAGGTAGGAAATGATAACTCCTTTTTTACCATCTAAAAAGCCTAACCGTATTACATAATGGTTAAAAAACTTCCATAATGGTTTCACAACCAATAGAAGGTAATTGAACTGCTTTTCCTTGTAAAAAGATTCTTTGGCCTTTAATTGTCCATATCTTAGCATCTTACCCTTGTAATCCTCATAGTTTTTATAACAGTAATGGGTAAGTTTTTCTTTTAGTATACAAGATTTGCCATCGACCTCTAAGGTTTCGTGAACAAGTTTCTTATCGGTAAACTTAACCTTACTCTTCTTAAAAAGTCTGTGGTTTTTGTCGGTTTGCCAACCACTAAAATGCAGCGGTTTATTTTGGAACATGAACTTTCTATAGAACCAATACGCTTCGCAGGCATTGGGATTGTTTACGGTATCTATAATCTCTTTTTGTAGTTTGTTTCCAACAACTTCATCAGCATCCACAAAAAGAACCCAATCGTTAGAGGCTTGCTTAAGTGCAAAGTTCTTTTGCGCAGTGAAATTTTCAAAGGGGTTTTGGATTACCGTGACCTTTGGATGGTTCTTCAAATATTCAAAAGTTCCATCGGTGCTGTAAGAATCTACAACGACAATTTCATCCGCAAATGCAATGGAATCAATACATTTTTCAATGTAACCGATTTCATTATAAGTTATAATGAGTGCTGAGAGTTTTTGATTTGGGGTGCTCAAAACAGCCATATTCATTGGTATTGGGGTTTGGTGATTACAAAACTATAACAAAAAAATAGAGCAAAAATTGTTTCTTGGTTTATTTTCTTACAAAACAAGATAAATCATTCATACCCTACTTTAATGTAGTATTTTAACACTTTATTAGTACATTATAGATATCGAATATTGATTTGGTTGCTTTTTTTTCGATGAAAATTCTGTAAGAAAATTCATTGATTCTGGAATAGCTTTTTTGTTTTGGCAAGAGCAGCTCCGATTACTTGATGCATATCGTAGTATTTATATTCTGCAAGTCGCCCTCCAAATATAATATTGTCTTGTAACGCCATTTTTTTATACTCGTTGTACAAGTTGGAGTTTTTGGTATCGTTTATAGGATAATAAGGTTCATTTTTATTGGAGGCCTCAAGAGGGTATTCTTTGGTGATCACCGTGTTTTTTTGCATGCCAAATTCGAAATGCTTGTGTTCTAAAATTCTGGTGAAAGATGTATCGGAGTCCGTGTAGTTTACCACCGCGTTACCTTGATAGTTGGATTGATTCAAAATTTGATGGTCAAAACGAAGACTTCGGTATTCCAATTCTCCGTGGCAGTAATCGTAGAACTCATCAATTTTTCCAGTATAGACAATATTATCCGCTAACCGGTGAAGATTATCTTTTTCCTTAAAATAATCTACTCCAACCCTATATTCAATATTGTTTAAGAGCCCATCTATTAGCTTATTGTATCCCCCGATAGGAATGCCCTGATAGGAATCGTTAAAATAGTTGTTGTCGAAGGAAAAGCGAAGAGGCAACCGCTTAATAATGAAAGCAGGGAGTTTGGTAGCTTTTCTTCCCCATTGCTTTTCAGTGTATCCCTTGATCAATTTGTGATAAATATCTTCACCAACTAGAGAAAGTGCTTGTTCTTCAAGGTTGCCGGGCTTCTTTACTCGATGTTTTTTTGTTTGTTCATCAATAATGGCTTTTGCTTCTTGCGGTGTTCTTACCCCCCACAACTGATAAAAAGTATTCATGTTGAAGGGTAAGTTGTATAACTCACCTTTATAATTAGCCAAAGGGGAATTGGTATATCTGTTAAAAGGAACAAAGCTGTTCACATAGTCCCAAATGAATTTGTCATTGGTATGGAATATATGCGCTCCATACTTATGGACATTAATGCCTTCAATGTTTTCACAATATACGTTGCCACCTAAATGGTTCCGTTTATCAACTACAAGACATTTTTTGTTTTTCTTTTTTGCTTCGTGGGCAAATACTGCTCCATAAAGTCCACTGCCAACGATTAGGTAATCGTACGGTTTTTTATTGGTCATTTTCAAGAAAAAATCTTTTCGCTAAAGATATGATCTAGATATTTAAAAAGGGTTATAAAGAGATATATTTGTGGATAAAAACTTACCAAGTCTACTTAATATGGCAATGAACAATCTGTTTTACATATCTAGAAATTATAAGTTTTCACGAAATGCTGCTTCCAAGCCAAAAATGGACTGTGAGCAGGTTTTGGCAAAAAGTGGATTTAAAAACTTAGGGTTTCAGCAAAGTAACCATCCAAGCTCGGCAATTGGCGCTATTATCAGCTTTTTTGGAATTACCAAGGGTTTGTTGCGACTTCCTTTTTCCTCAACCCTTTGTATGCAATATCCGCTGAGCAAGTTTTTCAATTATAAAGTTCAAATTGCCAAGCTTAAAGGATGTAAAATAATTTTGATTGTGCACGATGTAAAAACGTTGATGGGCAAAAACAAAGACGTGGAAAAAGAAATGAAGCGCTTTAACAAAGCAGATGTTTTGGTTTTGCACAATAATATCATGATCAAATGGTTTGCGGAAAATGGTTATAAGGGGAAGATGGTTCCTTTGTACTTGTTCGATTACCTATTGGTGCCAGGACAAAAACTCTCCAACTTACCTGAACGAAGTGATAGGGAAGTGGTGTTTGCTGGAGGACTGGGTATGGAGAAAAGTGCTTTTTTGTATCAATTGGACACTCTTCCCAATTCAAATTACAGTCTAAAGTTGTTTGGAAACGGTTTTCAAAAGGATAAAGTTCCTGAAAATTCTGTACTAGATTATCGAGGGGTTTTTGCGCCGGATGAAGTGCTGAATCATTTAAAAGGAAACTATGGCTTGGTCTGGAATGGAAACGAGGTTAAGGAATGTGATGGAGCTTTTGGTAAGTATATTCAATACAACAATCCCCATAAAACATCTTTATATCTGTTGGCGGGTTTGCCTATAATTGTTTGGGATAAAGCAGCTGTTGCTAGACTTGTGGAAAAAGAGGAATTAGGAATTACAATTTCCTCCATGGAAGAATTATCCGATAAATTGGATAAAATTGATAATTCCACTTATGCCAACATGGTTGCCAATGTGGATAAGATGAGAAACAAAATAGCAAATGGCCATTTTTTGCAAATGGCCATTCAAAAATCGTTGGAATCACTAAACTAAAATACTATACCGCAACATCGTGCTCGCGAAGCGCATCGTTTAATGATGTTTTCTTGTTCGTGCTTTCTTTTCTTTTCCCAATGATCAGGGCACAAGGAACTTGGTATTCACCGGCAGTGAACTTTTTGGTATAACTTCCAGGGATAACTACAGATCTGGCAGGCACTCTTCCCTTAAGTTCAATAGGCTCATCTCCAGTTACATCAATAATTTTTGTAGATGCTGTCAACACAACATTTGCACCAAGCACAGCTTCTTTTTCCACTCTTACACCTTCCACAACAATACAACGTGAACCTATGAAGGCGTTATCTTCAATAATAACCGGGGCGGCTTGTAGAGGCTCCAAAACACCTCCGATTCCGACTCCTCCACTTAAGTGGACATTTTTTCCGATTTGTGCACAACTGCCAACAGTTGCCCATGTATCTACCATGGTACCTTCATCTACATAAGCGCCAATATTTACGTAGCTGGGCATTAAGATTGTTCCGGGTGAAATGTAAGCACCATGTCTGGCAACGGCATGTGGCACTACGCGCACACCTTTCTCTTGATATCCTCTCTTTAAAGGTATTTTGTCGTGATATTCAAAAATTCCAGCTTCAAGTACTTCCATTTTTTGAATAGGGAAATAGAGCACCACAGCTTTTTTTACCCATTCATTTATTTGCCAGTCTTCACCATTGGGCTCGGCACAGCGCAATTCGCCCAAATCAATCTTGTTGATGACCTCCCTTATGGCATTTTGGGTTTCCTCTTCCTTTAACAATTCCCTGTTGTCCCAGGCTTTCTCTATAAGCGCTTTTAATGCTGTCATTTCAAATAAATTTTCGTCAAAGATAACCTCCAAAATAGAATATTATGGGTTATTTTAAAGGCATAACATTTTTAGGTTTATTTTTGCCAAAAATTTTGGATTGGCAAGAATCTTGGCATTGGATTATGGAAAGGTAAGAACTGGAATTGCGGTAACCGATGAACTGCAATTGATTGCTTCCGGACTGACAACTATTGAAACCAACGATTTGATTCCCTTTCTAGTCGATTATTTGGAAAAAGAGAAAGTAGAAAAGTTTGTTGTGGGCCTTCCAAAACAAATGGATAATACACCTTCAGAATCGGAAGCATTAATTCAGCCTTTTTTGAAGAAGTTATCGGCCAAGTTTCCGTCCATTCCAATTGAAAGACAAGATGAACGCTTTACTTCCAAGATAGCATTTCAGTCGATGTTGGATAGCGGAATGAAAAAGAAGAAAAGACAAAACAAAGCGTTGGTGGATGAAATCAGTGCGACTTTAATTTTACAAGCATACCTTAATAGCTTTTAACCTATGATTATACCTATCGTTGCTTACGGAGATCCCGTCCTTAGAAAAGTTGCAAAGGATATTACTTCTGATTATCCAAAATTGGAAGAGCTTATATCCAATATGTGGGATACCATGTACAACGCGCATGGAGTTGGTTTGGCAGCTCCCCAGATAGGACTTCCCATTCGTTTGTTTTTGGTGGATACCACTCCTTTTTCCGATGATGAAGAATTAACTGAGAAAGAACAAAAAGCCTTAAACGGGTTTAAAAAAGTGTTTATTAACGCTAGAATTGAAGACGAAACCGGCGATGAATGGGATTTTAATGAAGGATGTCTGAGCATTCCAGATGTGCGAGAAGATGTAAAACGAAAACCTGAAATCACAATTACCTATTTGGACGAAAAGTTTGAAGAGCATAAAGAAACCTATGATGGGCTTTTGGCAAGAGTTATTCAACACGAATATGATCACATTCAAGGTGTTTTGTTTACTGACAAGCTTTCTTCGTTGAAAAAGAGACTCTTAAAAAACAGATTGGATAAAATTTCCAAAGGGAAAATCAACGTGGATTATAAAATGCGGTTTCCCAATATTAAAAAAGCACGTTAAATAAAATCGCGTTTGGATTAAAAGCATAATTTTGCGCGCATAAATTGTAAAAATGGCATTAGATAAAATTTTATCAGTTGGTGGAAAACCAGGATTGTTTAAGTTGTTGACACAGACCAGAAGTGGTTTTGTTGGCGAATCGTTGTTGGATGGAAAAAGAGTTACCGTTGGACTTCGAAATAATGTGAGTGTTTTATCGGAAATTGCCATTTACACTTTGGAAGAGGAAGTTCCGTTAAGGGAGGTGTTTCAAAAAATTAAAGAAAAGGAAGGTGGTAAAAAAACTTCCGTTAGCCATAAGGCTGAAAAAATTGAACTTGAAGAATATTTCTTTGAGGTTTTACCGAACTATGATGAGGATAGAGTGTATGCCAGTGATATCAAAAAGATAGTTCAATGGTATAATATTCTTGTAGATAATACACTAGATGATTTCTCTGCACCTGATTCGGAAGACGAATCTTCCAAATCAGATGAAGAGGAATAATATCATTACTTCTCCCAGTCTATCAATTTAGACGGATAGAAATTCACATTCATTGTATTTAAATAAGGAACCTGTTGGGCCAAGCGCAGTTTGTAATCTTCCCAATTTCGGTTTTCCGGCTGTGACCAGCCCAATTCAGCATACCCGATAGCTCTTGGAAAAGCTAGATACTCAAGCTCTGCACTATTGGAAATAGTCTCTGACCAAAGCGGAGCCTCAATTCCCAAAATCTGTTCTTTTGGTATTTCCGGAACATATGTTTCAGGGCTCCAGTTGTAGGCGGTATCTACAGGAATATATGCAGCCCAATGCAATCCATATTTAGAAAGTGAATCGTATTGCATGTCCAAATAAGCTTTTTTCGCAGGTGATAGTAATATTTTAGAACCTCCTTCGGCCGCTTTAATGGCATTATGGGGCTCGTTCCAGAGCTGCGCTACCGTAGAGGAGTCTATTTTGGCTTGGGCAATTTCATTCCAGCCCATGGCTCTTTTACCGTGTTTCCTAACAATTTTTTCAACCTTTTCAACAAAATATAGATAGTCCTTTTTCTTGGTCACATGGCTTTCATCACCTCCAATATGGAAATATGGACCAGGGGACAGCTCTGAAATTTCACGGATAACATCGTCCAAAAAGGCATAAACGGTATCTTTTTGTGCATCAAAAGTACTGAAGCCCACCTGTGTGCCCGTGTATGGGGCTACTTTTTTGCCATTACCATTTAAAAACGGATAACTTACAGATGCAGCATTGGTATGTCCGGGCATGTCTACTTCTGGTACAATTATGATATGTCTATCCGCGGCATATTGCACAAGGTCCTTGTAATCTTCTTGGGTGTAAAATCCGCCTTCGCCACCACCAACTTCGGTTTTACCACCAACTTCGGTAAGTTTCGGCCATGATTTGATTTCCAATCTCCAACCTTGATCATCGGTAAGATGTAGGTGAAGGGCATTGTATTTATAATAAGCGAGGATGTCAATAAATTTTTTCACTTCATCCACGGTGAAAAAATGTCTCGCAACATCCAACATAGCTCCACGGTATTCAAAAAGAGGCTCATCGTAAATTTTTCCTGATGGAATCAACCATAATGGATGGTCGGTCAGGGTGTCATTACTTTGCTCGGGAATCAATTGTCTTAGCGTTTGAACACCTCTAAATGCACCCGCAGCTGTTTTGGCATTTAAATAAATGGAATCTTTTTTAATGTAAAGTTGATAAGACTCCGGAGTTTTCAAGTCAACACTGTCCGACTGATTGATATAAATGACCCTGTCAATTTCATCTTTATCTGAAGCGTTGTTGACTTTCAAATCAAACCCAAGTTTCGCATTGACTTTTTCCGCTAGAAAACGACCAGCTTTTTCAAATTCTGAATCCGTCAATGTGGTTAAAATCACTGTATTTGAATCCAGACCAAAAGCACTATTGGTGGCTACGGTCTTAACAGGTTTTGGAATCAATGCTACTGTGGATAAATCTGTTTTTGGAAAATTAATTTCCTTCTTTTTTGATTGGCAGGCAGCTAGTGAAATAACCACTGCAAAAATGAGAACTGCTCTTGATAACATGTTAATCTACGTTTTTGTTTATATAATCTTTTAACACATTGTACCAAAGTTCATATCCCTGTTGGTTCATGTGCAATCCATCCTCTATAAAAAGATGGTTTTTTAATTTTCTTTTAGAGACCATCACTGACCAAACGTCCGCAAAACGCACATTCGTAGTTTCTGAAGCCAGCTTTTTCAACCTTTTGTTGAGTCGTTTATACTTTCGCTTCAAATGCCATCTGGAGATACTGGGTTTTGCAGAAATCAAAACAATTTCCATTTGGGGCCTTTTTAGAAACAATACTTCAATGATGTCTTGAATGGTATTTTCTATTTCTTTCGGTCTTTTTTTACTGCTGATGTCATTATCTCCTTCATAAATGAACACCTGATTTGGATTGTAGTCTAAAATGAGCTCATCTAAATAATGTTCTAAATCCGATGATTGTGACCCCCCAAAACCCGTATTCAATATTTGTTTGTCCGGAAATCTATCCTGAAGGTCCTTCCACATTCGAATACTTGAACTTCCGGTAAAGACAATGGTGGGTTTGGTAGCATCCCATACCGAATTAACATGTTCTTGAATTTGTTTTACTTCCCCGGAAAAAGGTAAATCCCCCTGTGCATTAATAGAAATGGAGAGTAAAAGAAAAAAAAAGATATGTCGCATCTAACTGTTGAAAAAATAGTTAACGGTGTCCCAAAATAACACCAAAAACTATAATGTCCTAAAATAAGGTCTTTGTACTTTTAGATAAAATTTTTTAGATGAATGCAAGACCAGAGCAACTAAAGGCTTTTGATCGACTGTTAAGTATCATGGATGAGCTTCGCGCTAAATGCCCCTGGGACAAAAAACAGACCATGCAATCCCTGCGCCACTTGACCATTGAGGAAACCTATGAGTTGGGCGATGCCATTTTGGACAATGATTTGGAAGAGGTGAGGAAAGAACTGGGTGATTTGTTGTTACATATAGTTTTTTATGCCAAAATTGGTTCGGAAACCAATGATTTTGATATTGCTGACGTAGCCAATGAGATTTGTGAGAAATTAATCAATAGGCATCCGCATATATATGGAGATGTAAAAGTGGACAATGAAGAACAGGTAAAGGAAAATTGGGAGAACATCAAGCTCAAAGAAGGCAAAAAAAGCGTGCTCGAAGGAGTCCCGAATGGTTTACCCTCCCTTGTTAAAGCAAACAGGATTCAAGAAAAGGTTGCTGGTGTGGGTTTTGATTGGGAAAAACCAGAACAGGTTTTCGAGAAAGTAAAGGAGGAGCTTTCAGAGCTTCAAGAAGAGATAAAACTTGGAGACCAGGATAAAATGGAATCAGAATTTGGCGATGTACTATTTTCCATGGTCAATTATGCCCGCTTTTTGGATATCAATCCTGAGAATGCCTTAGAGCGAACCAATAAAAAATTTATCAAAAGGTTTCAATACCTCGAAAACAAAGCAAAGGAATCAGGAAAATCCCTTAAAGAAATGAGTTTAGCCGAGATGGATGTTTTTTGGGAAGAAGCTAAAATGCAATAAGTCAAAAGTGTTGGTTTTTAGCGCAAAATGTATAGTGGTAAAAGTAAAGGCTTAAATTTTTGAGGCGGCGCTTGTACACCGTGTTAACTGTAGTCATTTTATTCATTCAGCTGAGATTCGATATCCATTCTTTGATGCAAAATTCTAATAATCTCAATTTCTTCTTTATTTCTGTTGATTTTATAGAAAATGAAATGAGATTTTATTCGAGAACGGGAATACCCTTGTCTTACTTGACTGTAATCTTTTCCGGATTCTGGATTTTTCGCCAAATATTCGATTTCGTCAATTATTAGGTTGAAATACCTGTCTGCTTGTTCTAGAGACCAGTTTTCATAGGTATAAAGCCAAATATTCTCAATATCTCGATGTGCTTCTTGACTGACTTTATACTTCACTGCTCAGTCAGATGTTTTTTGATGAAGATTCTTTAAAAGTTTTTTTCGGTCAAAATTCTCTACGAAACCTGATTTTTCTCCTTTTTTCAATTCTTTTATGAGTTCTGTCTTTTTAGATTCCTCGTGTTCAAACATTCTCAAAGCTGCCCTGACAACTTCACTTGCGGAAGAATATTTTCCCGTTTTGATTTGACGACTGATAAAATTGTCAAAATAATCGCCTAATAATATGGATGTATTTTTGGCCATAATCTCAAAATATTAACTCAAATATACCAACTATTGGTATAAAACCAAAAAGTGGTTTCTGAGAGTTTGGTTTAGGTTGGTTGCAGCCCACGGTTTCAGATGACCTTCATTTATTAATGGTTGGCTACTTTTTATTTTTTTCTTCAACTGAATCAATAAATCCAATCAAGTCGGTAAGTTGGTTTTTAATTTCATCATAACCCATTTTTTCTCCAACGCTCATAAAATCTATTAAATTTTCTTTCATTCGGGTGTTGACGGTGTCTTTCAAATTTCCCAAAACACTGTCAATTTCTTTTGAGCGCTTGTCTATTGCTTCAATTTCTTTAATGGCCTTTAAAATAGCATCTAGCAACATATTTATTTTTTGTGATTTTTTTAATTTCTTTCAATTCAAGGAATTCAACCTGAATGAATTATACCCATTCAATGTTGGCGACAGTACTTATTTTTTAGGTTTAGCTGCAGGCGGTTTTAAAACAGCTTCTTTGTTTATATTCGTATTTGGTTTGACTTGGTTATTTTTAACAACTCCTTCCGTTAATGGTCGTTTCTGTCCGAGTTTCTTTTTGTCCATATCATTTTAATTTTGCTTGTTCAATTATTAACTTGTCTTTTGGATAAACCAAGTAAATTCGATCAATTTCGTATAATTCTTTGCTTTTAGGATACGAATAGACGGTTACTTGCCCCAAAACAATTTCTTTATGCTCTGTTGTCTCTGAAAATGATTCCACAGTTCCTAGATAGGTTAATGAATTTTCTATATCTCTTAGATATACCCAGTTGATATCTGGCGAATTTAGAAAATATGAATAGAGGTTTTCGTCCCCGTACTTGTTTGAAATATTTAATTTTCTCGCAAGATTATTTATTAATTTCGAATGGTCAATTTTTGAAATTATGAAGCCTAATAATATGCTAATAATACTTGCCCAGATAACCTCCGAATAAGGAATTGAATTGCTATTCGATAATTTGGCAAATGTTTCGATTTTTTCATACTTCAAATTTGATTTGGAGCTTAAATTTTTAACGAACGTAATCAGATAAATTATTAGTTGTAGTACTAAATAGGAAAACATTCCGAACATTATAGAAATAATCACAAACATAAAATCTGATTGTTCCCTATGTCGAATAGTTAATTGTTTGAAAATGGTGGTTGCCAATGCTCCAGGCACTAGAAGAATAATAAGTTTAAGTGTTAGAGTAGAAATTTCCATTTTAAAGATTGTGGTCTTTCATATTTTGCCAATCTCTTATATGATTCGTTTCGATGAATCGAACGAAACTGATAAGTGAAGTTACAGGTTTTCATGTTAAAAATCTAACCTAAATTAACGAATACCCGTTTTGAATTGACGAATACAGTAATAAATCAATTTGCACTCTTTCCCTAGAATGAAAGGGAATTTTTTTCGTATCTCCGCTATGCATAAATTCTCCATACCTCCTTTCATAAGTATGGTCAACATCTTTTCAAAAAGAAGCCAAAAAACCATCTTTAAATCTTTCCATTCCAATTATCTTTACGCCTTCTAAATTTGAGCTTTGTTTCAAGCATATACCAAAGAATTTGCATACAACTTAAAGTTGGCCTACCCTGTTATTTTGGGCATGTTGGGGCACACCTTTGTGGCCTTTGCCGATAATATCATGGTTGGGCAATTGGGTACAGCTGAACTGGCAGCAGTTTCTTTGGGAAACAGTTTTGTGTTTATTGCAATGTCTTTGGGCATCGGTTTTTCAACTGCAATTACCCCTTTGGTTGCCGAAGCCGATGGAGCGGGGAATGTCGCTGATGGAAAGAGCGCACTAAAGCACGGATTGGTACTCTGTACACTTTTGGGAGCATCCCTTTTTGGAATCATTTTGCTATGTAAACCTCTGATGTACCATATGAAGCAACCTGTGGAGGTTGTAGAGTTGGCTATTCCATATTTGGAATTGGTTGCTTTTTCATTGGTTCCATTAATTGTTTTTCAGGCCTTTAAACAGTTTTCTGAAGGTCTTTCACAGACCAAGTCCCCCATGTATGCCACCGTATTGGCGAATGTGGTGAATATTGTGATAAATTACCTATTGATTTTTGGGTCGTTCGGATTTCCTAAGCTGGGCATTGTTGGCGCAGCTATTGGTACTTTGGCTTCAAGGTTTATCATGGTAGGCTATATTTGGTTTTTGTTGAATCGAAAAGAAAAATTCCAACCATATATTACCAAATTCAATTTCAAGATAATTGAGAAAAAAGTCATTCAGAAGATTGTAAGTCTTGGCTTTCCGTCTGCACTGCAGATGTTTTTTGAGGTGGCCATCTTTACCGCCGCAATTTGGCTAAGTGGTGTTCTGGGCAAAAATGCCCAAGCTGCAAACCAAATAGCCCTGAACCTGAGCAGTATGACCTTTATGGTGGGCATGGGGCTTAGTGTAGCGGCTATGGTACGTGTGGGAAACCAAAAAGGCTTACAAAACTTCAAGGAGTTAAGAAGAATCGCGGAATCGATTTTTTTCCTGACTCTTTTGTTGGAAATTGTCTTTGCCGCCATTTTCCTTTTGGGGCGTCATTGGTTGCCCACCATTTATTTGGATGTGGACGATGTAATAAACCAAATGGACAATACCGAAGTGATCATAATAGCCGCAAAGTTGCTTTTGGTCTCGGCATTTTTCCAGATTTCAGATGGTATACAGGTAGTGGTTTTGGGTGCGCTTAGGGGGCTTCAAGATGTGAAAATACCCACGTTTATAACTTTTATCGCCTATTGGCTTATTGGTTTCCCTGTTAGCTATTACTTTGGATTGTTCACTGAATTTAAGAGCACGGGTATTTGGATAGGGCTTCTTCTTGGACTCACTGCATCTGCGGTAATGTTGTATATTCGGTTCAACTTTTTGACCAAAAAACTGATAAAAAGCAAACAAGGTTCTATAAGAATCGAATAATTTAAAAATGGAATTACCAAAATTTCTTTTAGGCGATAATACAGATCATCCCGATTCAATTTATATCGTTCATACCGAATATCCTCGTTTCATCATCAATTTGGAAAATGACGAAGTGGAATGGTTAGAAGAATTTTCAAAGGAGGATGAAGAAGAACTTGCCGCCGAAGCGGAAAGCTTGATTGAAGCTGCTACAGCATTTTACGATAGAGAAGTTTCACGATACGATAGCTAATGCTCGAAGAACTGATACAGTGGGATCATGAGGTTTTTTTGTTTCTGAACGGGCTTGGAACGGAAACATGGGATGGTTTTTGGATGTTTATGACCAAGACCGGAAACTCGGCTCCATTATACATATTGTTACTTTATCTGACCTACAAAAGTTTTGGATTGAAGGGGACAGCGGTCGTTTTGGTATGTGTGGCATTATTGATTACCTGCACAGATCAGTTGTCCAATTTCTTCAAATATGGCGTTGGTCGCCTAAGACCCTGCCACGACCCGGAGATAAGTGGAATCATGCGTTTGGTCAAAAGCTATTGTGGAGGAAAATTTGGATATTTCTCGGCACATGCGGCCAATTCCTTTGCACCAGCTACCTTTTTTGCACTGCTGTTCCGTAAAAAGGTCAAATATATTGGACTAGTTCTTATGGTTTGGGCCATTGTTGTGGCGTACAGCAGAATATATATCGGGGTACATTATCCTTTGGATGTTTTGACAGGTATGTTTATTGGAATCTTTTTTGGATGGATATTTGCTAGGTTGGCTATATTTGCATTCCAAAAATTGGGAACATGATACCATCCGCTCGATATTGGTTTTTACTTTCCCTGGTTGTTCTGGTGTATATAGCCGGAATGTTTGTTACCCTTTTTGAAAACGATTCAGCACAATTTGCCGTGATGGCCATGCGAATGGTACAAGAAAATGATTTCTTCACCCTAATAAAAGGAACCGAGGAATATCTGGATAAACCTCATATGCACTATTGGTTGGCCGCTTTATCTTTTAAAGTTTTTGGTATCTATGAATGGTCATACCGCATTCCTGGAATTTTGGCAACTTTGTTAGGAGCCTTTAGTTGCTATGGCCTGGGAAAATTACTCTACAATAAAGATGCGGGAAAGCTTTCTGCTCTTGTTTTTATGACCGCCCAGACCATAGTGCTTGCAAACATTGATGTACGTACTGATGCGGTTTTGACGGGATTTGCCATCTTTTCCATTTGGCAGTTGGCCATGTATATCGAAAAAAACAAACTTCACAACATTTTATGGGGAGCTCTTGGTGCAGGGGTTGCTTTCTCGACTAAGGGACAGATTGCTTTGGTGGTCATTGGAATATCAATTTTGTGTCATTTGGCATATACCAATAAATGGAAAGTATTGTGGAATTGGAAAGTCTTCCTTGCTCTTTTGGTTTTTGGATTGACAATTACCCCAATGCTTTATGCATATTATTTACAGTTTGACCTACACCCAGAAAAGATTATAAGAGGTAGGGACAGCCGTAGCGGAATCTTTTTTATTCTTTGGGAACAAAGCTTTGAGCGAATGAGCGGGCAGGGTATTGGAAAGAATAGTAGCGATTTCTTTTTCTTTTTTCATACGTTCCTTTGGGTTTTTCTTCCTTGGACCGTAATAGCATTGCTCGCCTATTGGAAAAGGGGGCAAAACTTTTGGAAAGTACGATTCAAACATAATCCTGGCCTTGAATTCTTGACGTTTGGAGGAATCAGTATTCTGTTTTTGCTTATCAGTTTTGCCCAATTCAAACTTCCGCATTATATGAATATTCTGATACCGCTATATTCTATTTTGACGGGGGCATATCTTATCAAATTACATGAAGAGTCCAAGAAGAAAACGCTAAAAGTCCTTCTTGGAGTTCAATATTTTATACTTAGTCTGGTGTACGTATTTGCCCTGTTGGCATGTTTTTACGTTTTCGATTTTAGTGGCATCCATCATTATTTGATGTTACTTGTCTTAATAGTATTGATTGCATTTTTTTGCCTTAAACGTGAGGAGCATACTGTTCGTATAATCACTTTGGCGGCTTATAGTTCAATTTTATTGAATGTAGTGTTGAATGTTCATTTTTATCCTTCCCTTTTAAAGTATCAAGCAGGCTCTACAATGGCGGAGAAAGTTAGAGAGCATAATATACCAGTGGATAACATCTATAAAATATCTGAAAGATATACGTGGGCATTGGACTTTTACAATAAAAAACCGGTCAATATAATTTCTATTTCTGGGTTGGAAGAGAAACCCGACGCATGGGTATATGCAACTGACGAAGAACTTCAAAAGCTGGAGAAAGCAGGTTATCACTGGCATGAAGAAATAACAGTGGACCAATTTCGTATCACTAGATTACAATTGAAATTCCTAAATCCACACACTCGTAGTAAAAAGCTCAACAAAATGCACTTGGTGCACTTGGATTAATCCACGGTCTCCAATTTTGGTTTTTTGAAGTGATAAACTATCCCTAAAAACGATATCAATGCGGTCATTAGGAAGAACACAAAACTGATGCTTATTGATGCGCCTGCATCCAATCCCAACCATTTTGCTCCGTATAAAAAAGTGATTTCCCTGCTTCCGATGCCACCAATGGTCAGTGGAATTACGGAAACAATTGAGGAAACCAAAAAAATGAACAGGTATTCAATGGTTTGCAGTTCTATCGAAAGCGATTTTAAGATACAAAGGATGCAGACCAACTGCGAAAATTGTACAAAGGCTGAATATCCAAAAGATTTCCAAAATATGGGTGAGGCATAGGAAAAAAACTTTTTGTTGAGCCACCAAAACACCAAAATGCTCAAAGGAATTCCTAAAACAAATACCCAGTTGTAGGTTTTGAAGAGCGTTTGCTCAAGAAGTAGAGCCAAAATGCAAGCGTAAATGAAAATCAATAACATTCCACTCAATCGGTCGAGCAGAAGAACCGAGACTACTCTTTTTGTCCCTGATTTATATTTTTTTTGGATAACATAGCCTTTATAGGCATCACCACCGATCCCTCCAGGTAAAAAGAGGTTATAGAACATTCCCAATAAGTATAACTTCAAGTTACTTAACTGAGTAATTTTAACCTCAATTTGATGAAAGTACAGATTAAGTCGGAAAGCCGCCAAAACCTTGGATAAAACCACAAGCAAAACCCCAAGAATCAAATAGAAAGGATTGCTGTTCTTCAAGGTTTTTATAACATCCTCAAGCTGTATTTTGGTGAAAATAAAGTAAATCAGCGCAGCACTAACAACGATTTTTAGTGCAGTAATGAGTTTTTTACGCAGCTTTTCCGTCACCAATGGTTATTTTTTTGACACGATACGGTCTTTTTTGTTGAGACTCATAATAAGTGCGGATAAGCAATTCCATGACAATACCTATGGTAAACAACTGGATTCCCCCTAAAATGAACATCATTCCAAAAATCAAAAGTGGTCTGCTGCCAATATCCTCACCAAAACCGAGTTTTACTATCAAAAGGTACAAATTGATGAAAATACCTAGAATAATCAACAGTACTCCAAAAATCCCAAAAAGGTGGATGGGCCGTTGAAAATACTTTCGAATAAAGAGCAACAACATCATATCGGCCACAACCTTAAAAACACGCTCCAAACCATATTTTGACACCCCTGCATGACGTGCATGGTGTTTTACGGGAACTTGCTTTATCTGCCCGCCTTCCAAATAAGCCAAAAGTGTAATAAAACGATGCATCTCGCCATATAGATTAAGACCTTTGGCGATATCTTTGGTAAACACTTTTAGAGCGCAGCCATTGTCCTTAATATCCAATTTGGTGACCCTTCGAACCAAAAAATTGGCAATTTTTGAAGGTATTTTTTTTATAAGTGAATCCTTTCTTTTTTGACGTATTCCAGTGACAACATCATAATCATCATTCACGGCGTATTCCAACATCTGAGGGATATCGGAGGGGTCGTTTTGTAAATCCCCGTCCATGGTAATGATGTATTCACCTTCAGCGTAGTCAATTCCTGCAGCCAAGGCCAAACTTTGGCCATAGTTTTTTTTGAGCTCAATCAAATGCACCTTGTTGTCATCCATGCCCTTGACCACTTTTCTGGTTTTATCCGTGGAGAAATCATCAACATATACAATTTGATAATTGTACCCTTGTAAGTTCTCATGGATTTTTTCGGTCAACAAGACTACATTGTCTTCTTCGTTGTACAATGGAACCACTATGGATAGTAGGGAATCAGTGACAGTGCTCATGCTTTGGCTTATAATCTGGGCAAATTTACTTCTTTTATTTAAGTTCCACTGAGATGCTTTCCAATAGTTTTTTTGCAGCATAAAAAGGTGACACCCTGTTGTTTTCCACTGCCACTAACATGTCGTTTTGGACTTTTTCAAAGGACTTTTTCTGATGGAAATACTGTTTTATTTGCTCATCCACAGTTTGTAAAAACCAGTTTTTATTTTGGTTTTTGCGGTTCTGTTCAAAATGGCCATTTTTCTTGTTTAATGTAACATACTCTTCTATCAAGTGCCATATCTCGAGGATTCCGGTCTGTTCTGATGCAGAGCATCGAAGCACCTTTGGCGTCCATCCATTTGCTTTAGGCGGATATAAATGGAGTGCTCTTGAAAATTCAACCTCGGCCAACTTGGCCTTTTCAAGATTGTCACCATCTGCCTTGTTTATTGCGATAGCATCGGCCATTTCCATAATGCCACGTTTAATGCCTTGAAGCTCGTCTCCTGCACCTGAAAGTTTCAATAACAGAAAGAAATCGGCCATACTGTGCACCATGGTCTCACTTTGTCCTACACCAACGGTTTCTACTAAAATAATGTCATAACCCGCAGCCTCACATAAAATAATGCTTTCACGGGTTTTTCTGGCTACACCACCCAATGAATCACCGGAAGGAGAAGGTCGTATAAAGGCGTTAGAATCTTTAGAAAGGTTTTGCATCCGGGTTTTATCACCCAAAATGCTGCCTTTGCTCAGGGTACTTGTGGGGTCTACCGCCAAAACGGCAACTTTTTTCCCTATTTGGGTCAACGCTTTACCAAAAGCCTCAATAAATGTACTTTTTCCCACCCCAGGAACTCCGGTAATACCGATTCTAACGCTGCTATTGGACTTGCCCAGACACTTTTCGACAAGGGTGTTGGCTTTTTCAAAATGTTCGGCCTTTGAACTTTCTACAAGTGTTATAGCCTTGGCAAGATGGGCTTTGTTGCCTTTGAACAGTCCTTTAAGCAGCTCATCCACCGAAACATCTTGCTTTCTAAGCTTTCTTATTTTAGAAATACTGGAAGAAATATGTTTCTTGTTTGCCAAGATCAAAATTGCTAAAGTTGATTACGAAGGTATAAAGTTTTCGCGGCTTATGGTCAATTATACCAGGTCAAAACTAAAAGTGTATCGGTGCAAATCATATGCTCGATGGGTTGACACGAATCATACTAAATTTTTATAGGCAGTGATCTTGTGGTTACTACAGCTTGCTGAAAGGAAATAGAACTTTTCGCCCGTTACCATGATATAAATGTTAAAAAAAACACCAAATTGAGAATATTTTGCAACATGTGGTTTTTTACCTCGTCCTTAACTTGAACAACCAAAATACCAAATACAACAACTGACCATGTTTCATATTGAACTGGTAGAAAAATGCAAGGCCAATGATCGCCAGGCGCAATTAAAGCTTTACAGGCAATATTGCGATGGAATGTATGGTGTGGCTTTACGTTTTCTGAAAAACCCAGATGATGCCGAAGATGTGTTGCAAGAAGCTTTTATCAAGGCCTTTCAACGGATTGATCAATTCAAGGGAGAGGTCACATTTGGGGCTTGGTTGAAAAAAATAGTAATAAATGGGAGTATCGATTTTTTAAAATCGAAGCATCAGCGGACGGTGGAGTTGAACGAAGGGCATATACATGTAGCAGATGATGATGATTGGACAATTGAGAAAGGAATTTCGCTTGAATGTATAAAAGAGGTCATTGAAAAACTCCCCGAGAAGTATAGATACGTGGTGCAATTATTCTTGGTAGAAGGATATGATCATAGTGAGATTTCCTTCATTTTAGGAATTTCGGAAACGGCATCAAGAACTAGATTGTTGCGAGGAAAAACACAACTAAAGGAATCATTAAAGAACTGGGCTTATGGGACAGGATCTTAAAGAATTATTTGCAAAAGAGAAGAAAGAGGACAAAAGGATAATGAAGCCTGGGCATGAAGATAGGTTTTTATCCAAATTGGAGGAAAGCTTGCCAGACTTGAAACTGGAGACTGCACCTAAATCTAAGCCAAAACCTAAACTTAAACCTTTTCCATGGCTGCGAATAGCGGCATCCGTAGTAGTATTGTTGGGTTTGACGGCGTATTTCGTTTTTGGAACTGATAAAACAATTGAAAATTCCGATACGACTATAACCGATAAAGGAAATGGATCTGAACAGCGTCAAAGTATTTCGTTGGGTGATCTTTCTCCCGATTTAAAAAAGATAGAAAGGTATTATGTGACCAATATCAATCTTGAACTTTCTGGTTTGGAGTTTACCGGAGAGAATAAAGTTATTGTTGATAGCTATATGGCTCGACTTTCTGAATTGGACAAGGAGTACAAAAAATTGACGGTAGAACTCAATGCGGTCGGGCCTAATGATGACACTATAAATGCCTTGATACAAAACCTCCAGTTGCGATTGCAATTATTACAAAAGCTAAAATCAAAGTTAAATCAATTAAAATCATCAAAAAATGAGCAGGAACCTAAAAATATGGTTTAATGTTTTCCTTTTTGGCTTGACAGGTATCGTTGGTCTGGCACAGGAAAAATCAAAGACCTACAAAGAAACGTTCAATGTTGACAAGGAAACAGTGTTGAACATAGACACTAGTCATGCCGACATTGAATTTGAGACTTGGGATAAAAACCAAGTAGAAATTACCGCTGTAGTCGAGCTGGAAGGTGCTACAGAAGAGGAAGCCAAGACCTATTTTGAAAAGGATGTCGTTAAAATCCTGGGTAACAGCAAAGAAATAGAAATCAAAACCCTTGGTAATAGTTTTAATGTAGTTGGAGGCGACACCTTTGCGCATGGCTTCGATTTTGTGATGCCAGATATAAATATAGAGCATCATCTCGAAAGTCTTGAAAATATTGAGATTTCAGAGATTCCTGAAGTTATAGTGATTCCTGAAATGCCTCCCATGCCACCCATTCCGCATATGGATTTTGATTATGACGCTTATAGAAAGGATGGAGATAAGTACATGAAAGAGTGGAAAAAGAATTTTGACAAAAACTTTGACAAAAATTATAAAAAGCGATTTGAAGAATGGAGCGCTAGTATGGAAAAGATGGGCGAGGAACGTGAAAAACAACGCGAACAGCTTCGGCAACAACGCCTTAAAATGCGAGAGCAAGCTCAAGCTATTAGGGAAAACGCAAGGGCAAAGCGTGATGCCATGAGGGAAGAGCGTGACCGACTACGAGAAGAGAGGGATAGACAAAGGGAAGAGCATAGGTCAAATGGAGTTTTTACCATTCATTCGGATGATGATTCTAACATATTTTACTTTTCTTCCGAGGGTGAACGTAAAAAGTATAAGGTTAAAAAGAGTATTAAGGTTAAAATGCCAAAATCGGTAAAGCTAAAAATGAATGTGAGGCATGGAGAAGTAAAATTAGCAGCAAATACCAAAAATATTAAAGCAAGCTTGTCTTATGCAAGCTTGCTAGCTTCTACTATTGATGGTGATCGTACTGATATCAGAGCCTCATATTCCCCGGTAGTCGTTCAAAAATGGAATTATGGACAGTTAAAAGCTAATTATTCAGACTATGTTGATTTAAAGGAGGTTGGGGAGCTGACACTAAGTTCTGTTTCTTCCAATGTGACCATTGACCGCTTGCTGAACAAGGTATATGCAGTCAATAATCTTGGAGGGCTTCAAATAAACTCTGTGTCTAATAATTTTTCTAATGTGGATATAACGGTTGAAAATGGAGAAGTGGATTTTGCAATCCCCTCAACACCATTTACCATTTATGTGAATGAAACTACTTCCGATGTTCAGTTTCCCAAGGTTTTGACCATTGAACCTTACAAAAACTATAATGCCAATGTTTACAAGGGCTATTATATCAACAATAAAGCAGACAAAACGGTCAATATTAATTCCAAGTATAGTGAGGTGGTGCTAAAGGAATAACTTTTTCCTTTCAAAAACCCAAAAATCTTTTCTTTCCTATCCTACCTTCCCAACCGCTATACACAAATACATCACACTTTAATGTGATTTTTCTTCTTTTAAATAGGATTTAAAATTTTCCTGAAACCTCATCAACCGTGGAATAGAAACGCTTATAATATATGAGTTATAGGGATTTCTTCTTTCAAAATCTTGATGGTAGTCTTCTGCTTTATAAAAAACTTCAAAAGGTTCAACTTGTGTTACAATTGGCCGGTCATATACATTCTCTGATTCTAATAGATTAATATAATCGGTAATTATTTTCTTCTCTTCCTCGTTTTTATAGAAGACAATCGATCTATATTGTGGACCTCGGTCAGGACCTTGCCTGTTAAGGGAAGTTGGGTCATGGGAACCAAAGAAAACCTGTACCAATTCGGTGAATGAAATCTCTTTAGGGTCATAAAATACTTCTACGGCCTCTGCATGCCCGGTTTTTCCATATGCTACTTGCTTATAGGTCGGATTCTTTTCAGGGCCGCCAGAATAACCAGAATATACCTCCTTGACTCCTTTTACGCTTTCGAAAATGGCCTCGACACACCAGAAACATCCACTAGCGAAGTAAGCGGTCTCATATTCTTGTAACTTCTCGGGGGATAGCATCACCTTTTCCACAGGATTGTGTGCTGCGATGGTGGGTTGGATTTTAGTAGTTTTCGATTGACACCCTATTGATGTCAATAAGATTAGCGATACAAATAGATTTCTCACAATAGTCATTATTTTCATGCTTTGTCGTTCTAGAATGCAATGTATTACTAAAGCTAGCAATAAAGTTAAATAGATAGACTTGCTCCAATATCCAATAATACCAGCTCCTTCCCTTTGGATTTAAAATAATCCATGGCTTTATCCTTATCTAGTTTGATAGGTGGAAAAGTATCATAATGGCATCCTAAGACCATGTTGCACTGCACATAATCACTTGCGATTGCTGCATCTTCATATCCCATTGTGAAGTTGTCTCCAATAGGCAAAATGGCCAAATCCAGCTGGGAACAAGTTTCAGGAATCAATTTCATGTCTAAGGTCAAGGCAGTATCCCCAGCAATATATATGCATTTATCAGAAGTTGTAAGTACAAATCCACCAGGGTTTCCACCGTAAGTACCATCAGGCAGCATGCTGGAGTGAATGGCATTAACGTATTTCAATGTACCGAAATCGAAGGTGTACTTGCCACCATGGTTAAGGGGGTGCCCAGATATTCCTTTTTCCCCGAACCATTGCACAATTTCATAGTTGGAAATCAAAAGCGCATCGGGATTGTTTTTTGCAATTGCCTCCACATCCAATATGTGATCTTGGTGTCCATGAGTAATCAAAATATAATCGACTTTCAATGTGTTGATGTCGATATCTTGGGCCAGACTGTTCCCGCTTATAAAAGGATCCACAATTAGTTTTTTGTTTTCTACTTCTATCAAAAGTGTGGCGTGGCCTAAAAAGGTAATATTCATGTTTATGGTTTAAAATGACTAAAAATGTCCTTGAAATTATAAAATCTACGGGTTTATAGCAAGACTTTGTATCGATGTTCTAACTAAAAAATCAGACCAAATGCATTAGCGATATCCAAGGCCAGTTCTGGAAACCTCGATGAAATGCACATGAAACCGATAGCGTGTTTTTTACCCCCAAAACGTTTATCGAGGATAAAATACACTTCAGCCGAAAAAAGTTCCGATACCGAAAAAAAAAGGACGTTAAGCGAGATAAATCCAGGTCAGGATCAGGACGAAGGTAGATTTACAATGTAAAAACAACCCAAGTCATGAAAGCAATTTTAACCCTTATCGCAGTAATCTTCTTCGGAACTCTAGCTATGGCACAAGACATTTCTAAAGAAGTAAAAATTGAAACTACAACTGTTGGTGTTGAATTGGATATTACTGTTCAAGAAGAAGCTCAAAAAGAAACTAAAGTTGCCAGATTGTATAGATTTAGAAACTCTAGAGTTAAAAAGGCACTTTCTTTTAGAACTAAGAAAAACCGTTCCAAATTGGCTTAATCATGATAATGGGAATTGCCATACCACTTGCATTGTTCTTTAGTGCGGCCTTTGTAATCGCATCTATCGCTTTTTCCTTTCGAAAAAGAAGGAATTCCCAAGACTAGCTTACACAGACTTTACTGTTTTTACATACATCTAGCCTATACAAACCAAAATCTTAGAAACCATCATGTACACTATTCTAATCCCGGTTGTTTTATTGAGTAGTTCAATTTTTGTTTTTGCTGCTCTACTGTTCTCTTTACGTCTTTCAAAAGTGCCTTTGCATCGTAAATAATACCATCTTTAATGGTATAGCTTACGCCTCCGACTCGAACTACCTTATTGTCTTCTGTTAGTTTGATGGCTCCCGTGCCATAGAGAACCTTTAGGTTTTTTAACGGATTCTCGTCAACAATCACGAAATCGGCTAGTTTACCTACGGCGACCGTACCAATTTTATCTTCCATACCAAGTGCCTCAGCACCATTTAGAGTGGCCGAACGGATGATTTCCAGCGGATGGAATCCAACTTCCCTTAAAAGCTCCATTTCTCTGATATAGGCAAAACCGTATAATTGGAAGATAAAACCCGAATCAGAACCTGTGGTGACCCTGCCACCCCTGTTTTTATATTCATTTACAAAGGTCATCCACAGTTTATAGTTTTCACGCCAGGCCACTTCCTGTTCCGTGCCCCAATCGTGCCAATACGAACCATGTGAAATCTTGCTTGGTTGATAGAATTCCCACAGAGATGGCAAAGTATAGTCCTCATGCCACTCCGCCCTTCTAGCCCGATGTAAATCGCGACTTGCTTCATAGATGTTTAAAGTTGGGTCCAGAGTGAAATCTAAACTTATTAGCTCATCCATTACGGCATTCCAATGGTCAGAATATGGTTTGGCTGCTTGTTTCCATAATTTTCCGGCTTCCTCAAAACGATGTTGTTCGTTTTGGTAATTATAATCCAAAGGATAGTCTTGAACTGTCCTATCCTCAAATAAAGCTTCTGGTAAGCCGTACCAGTGCTCCATGCTGGTCAATCCGGCGCGAGCTGAATTCAGAACGTTCCAACGAGCGACATCCAATTGGGCATGATGACAAGCAGAACGAAGCCCTAACTTTTTGTTTTCATCCAATGCTGCGGCCATAATTTCTGGGGGGGCTCCAAAAAATTTGATTCCATCTGCTCCTCTTTCAGCATTGGCCCGTACCCATTTTCTTGCTTGTTCTGGAGTGCTTATCGGCGCATCATTTAAGGGGTTAAAACCACTGGTTTTTTGCCCAAAAGCAGTGTAAGCAAAAATTCGAGGAGCAATTATTTCATTTTTCTCACTTTTTCGCTTTAAATCCAACGCCCAATCAATACCCCTCCCGGCGGGCTCTCTTACCGTTGTAATGCCATGGGCCATCCATAGCTTGAAGACATAATCAAAATCAGCACCTTGTGCCTCTCCACCGATATGGCCGTGCATATCTACAAAGCCTGGCAAAAGGTACATACCTTCGCAATTTAGTTCTTTGCCCCCAGGTTTGAGTTGTGGTCTTTTGGAGTCATCAATTTTTACTCCAGGGTAACCTACAACTTGAATTTTAGTGATTTTATTCTTTTCGACAACAACATCAACAGGGCCACGAGGGGGAGCCCCGTTACCATTGATCAATGTAGCGCCTCTGATGATAAGCTGGGAAAATGGCCCTTCGCTTAAGCTTTCTTGTCCAAACCCTAAGCTCAAATTAAATAAGACAAAAAGGAAAAATGCTCTTTTCATAATTATATCATTCTGGAATTTCAATTTTATCGCCTAAAAACAGGGCATTTAAGAACAACCTGTTGGTACCGTACCATGATCCTCTGAAGTTGGGATTATCGCCAAATAGAATTACTCTTCCGCTTCCTACTTTGCTAACAATAAGTGATGCAGAAGGTTTGAGATTTTCCTCCATGTTCTTTTTAGTAAGAAAACCATCAATATGCGGGTTTTTGGCATACTTGGCTACCGTGGCATATGCATTTTTACTTGGTGATAGCCAAACTGTGTTGTTTTTGTACACGGGAATGGATTCGTCACGATAACCGAAGGCTAGGGGATGGGTAGTATCCAAATCGACCTTGAGAATAACACCGCCAACTTGTTCTTTGCCCAAATTCTCTGGTGCATCAACATATGGCTTTCTTTGGATGATTTCCGTTGTGTCTTTTTCCTGGGTGGTCAATTTTTCCTTAACAAGCTTCTTGTCAATAGCCCATTTGGAAGCAGTACCAATTGTAATCAATGTATTGCCTTTACTTACCCATGATTTTATTTTTTCCAACTGTTTTTTATTGAAATCATAGCTACCGGAAACCATCACCAAAGTGTTATACTTGTCCAAATTGACCAAACTAAGGTTTCGTATGGGAATTTTAGTGATGGGCATATGTACTCTGGTATCCAACAAATGCCAAACTTCGCCTGCTTCGTAGGAACGCACTCCATTACCTATAATCATGGCCGCTTTGGGCTTTTTAATCGCAGAAATATACCGACTTCCTAAATCAATACCATTTACGCTGTACCCTGAATTAACCGCATAGATGGGAACATGAAATTTTTGCTGTGCTTCTTGAACTCTCTTAAAAACTTCATCAGCTTTCTTTTTTTGAAGGCTTACTGGAACAACCAATGCACCATAATTAAAACTTTTGTTGCCAGTAACTGTTTTGATGGTAAAAGGTTTAAATGAGCTGGAAACCATCAATCCTTTGGATTGAAGATAGTTCAAGACAGCTACTGCGTTATAATCGTCATAATCAATAATGTAGGCGTACTTTGCTTTCTGGACAATTTCCAGTTTGACCAAATTGTCAGTCGACGTTATCTTTTCACCAAGATTAAGCGAGCTTACAGGTTTGTACTTCATGTTATAAAAATTGGCGACTGACCAGGCAGATGCGTCATAATAAACACTGTCCCGGAATTTTTCATAAGTATCGAACATGGTTTGTACCATGCGATACTGAGGTTGTCTAGTAGGTACAACAAAACCATCTCCCGATTTATACACCTCTATTTTATGAAGTAGTAGCTTGTCGATGAACGCCTTTACCCGATTCGCATCGTGATCATCTTTAAATGAATATCCCCTTATTTTACTTTTAGAGGCATTTCCCAATGCACTTTTAAAGAAATCCTGCTGGTATTTTCTGAGCAACGCCGAATTTTCAACTGCTGCCTTTATGGTTGCAATACTGGAAATATATTGATTTCGAATGGTAAAAGGAAAGGTGATTTCTCCAAAATCGGTAGTCTGTTTATGCCCTCGAGAACTGGCTTGTTCAAATAGTAGCCCCAACCCTCCCTGAAGGTCAGGATAAGAGGAACCATAACCAGGGTAGGTACCATCGAATACTTCTTTTGTGAAATAGAATGAACCAACACTATCCAAAGCTTTTGAAAAATAGTCGCCAAACAAATTGTTGAGGTCTATATAGTTCTCTTTGGGCATGATTGGATTCAATGATCCATTATCTTTCATAGGTTCAAAGAAATAGGAACTCTGGGTTCCCATTTCGTGAAAGTCTGTTACCACATTTGGGTACCACTCATGGTACCAGGCCAATTTTCCTCGGCTTTCAGGGTGAATTCCCAACAACCAGTCTCGGTTTAAATCGAACCAATAATGGTTGGTTCTTCCTCTTGGCCAGTATTCATTGTGCTCTGCATCTTGTGGATCAGCAACCAATGGATTCCCTTGGTACATATTTGCCCATTGCGTGTGCCGGTCCCTTCCATCAGGATTTATGGTAGGATCAATGAAGATGACTCCTTTATCTATATAATTAAGTATTTCCGGACTATTGGAAGCGGTCAAGGTATATGCAATTAACATTGCTGCTTCAGAACTGGAAGGCTCATTACCGTGAACATTGTATCCTAAATTTATAAAGATGGGTATCTCATCATAATTGGTATAATCTTTTGAAGGGTCTGTAAACTGAAGATGTTGGGTCTTCAGTTGGTTTAGATTTTTGACGTTTTCTGGCGCCGAAACCGTTAGAATAAGCAATTTTCGACCTTCGTGAGTTCTGCCATATTCATGAATACTGGCTCGATTTGAGAGTTCTGAAAGTTTTACGAAGTAATTGACAATCAAATCGTGCCTTGTGTGCTTTTCACCAATCCCATAACCAAGGAATTCTTCTGGGGATGGAATCTTTTCATTAAAAGGGTGAAATTTTTTGTAGAAATAATCTTGAGCAGAAAGGGATACGCTAAAAAGAAATGCTATCGCAAGTAATTTTCTTAACATTGATTAGAGGATTTGTTAATCCTCTAAAGATAGGAAAAGCTTTAAACGATGGAGTTGAAATCTTCTACTATTTCCTCAAACTCTATACGGTAGTAAGTGCCCTTCTTGGAGAGGTCTCTGGCAATCGTACCCCGAAGCTGTCTTGTAAGGTTATAAATGAGCTTTAATCCTAGGGATTTTGCATTTTTTGGGTCGAAATTTTCAGAATAACCCTTACCGTTGTCTCCTAGATATAGCTCATAACGACTGCCCTCCAGTTTTTTAAGGGATATTACAATTTCACCACCTTTGTCCTTGGCAATTCCATATTTAAGGGCATTGGTTATGGTTTCATTGATAATCAGCCCTAAAGGAATCACAGTATCGATACTGAGCTTGTTTTCATCAATGTCCAGCTTAACATCAATTTTGTTGACGTTACCCTTTACCGACCGCACTAGGTATTCCGTTAGTTCCTTTACATAAGGTCTTAATTCTATTTTGGAAAGATAATCGTCTCTTTTGTAAAGCATTTCATGCACCATAGCCATAGAAACCACTCTGTTTTGACTGCTCTTGATGATACTGCTTATTTTTTGGTCCTCTATTGTCCTTGATTGCAAGCTCAAAAGACTTGATACAGTTTGCAAGTTGTTTTTTACTCTGTGGTGGACTTCTTTCAGAAGCGTTTCCTTTTCTTCTATACGCTCCTGAATCTCATTTCGCGATTTATACAATCGGTGATGTGCTCTTAATAAATTTCTTCCGAAAACACCTCCAAGCAAATACACCGCAAAAGTCACACTCAAAAATGCGAACCATAATCTTGATTCTTGAGGAACCTGATTCTCCGATATTTGGAAATCACTCATGTCATGCAGGAACACGAGCGCTATAACCAACAGGTTCACAGCTAGGTAAATGTGCCCATAAATCTTGGTGGTTACATAACCGGCAAATACAACTACCGCCAAAACGAAGATGTATGGACTTTGTATACCGCCGCTGAACAATACAATTAGAGTTGAACCTACCATGGCTATCACAGATGTGATATTATAGGTCATGGTTAAATTCTGATGTTTCTTGAACAGCAATGTGTTTGCAAGATTAAGGAGAGCAAAGCCAAAAAAGGTGTACGGAATAACTCCCTTTATGTTTAGAAAAAAAAGGCATACCAAACCAAAAAGTATAGCCAATATAGATGAGTTGTAATTAACTTTTAGCACCAATTGAATTTTGTCCTGTAAACGATATTTGTCCTTATTAGGAATCTTCATATGCTGCGTTCGGTTGTTCTTTTTACTACGAGAATCATTTAAAGAGGTAGTAAAAATAGCTCTTTATGGGGGGTTTAAGCTGTAAATCTAAATATGTTTTTGATATAAAAAAAGCGACAGCCTTAAATAACTGCCGCTCAATTCGTTCAATTTTTTAGGATTATTCCTGTATCAATACCCACTCACCTTTGTCAATAAGAGGTTCGGCTTGTTTAAACTTAACCGTTTTACTTTCACCTGACATCACATTTTTGATAGTTACGCGGTCATTTCGTCCAATTTTTGGCTTTTCGCGAACAATGGTCTCTGTCACTTGAGGTCTTCTTCCTTGGGTTTGGCCCGCCGCCCTATTTTGCGCGGCTAGCTCATCACTATTTGGAATTTCTTCTTTGGAAGTCTTTAAGTTCTCTTTCGGCTTGCGCACTGTTCGTGCTTCTTGTATTGGATTGGTGTTCTCAGAAGGCAACTCTCCCTTAAATAGGAAAGAAATGATTTCTTTGTTCACCTTGTCAATCATTTCCTTGAAAAGCTCAAAGGCTTCGAATTTATAAATCAAGAGGGGGTCTTTTTGTTCATGGACCGCCAACTGTACTGACTGCTTTAATTCGTCCATTTTTCGCAAATGGGTTTTCCACGAATCATCAATGATGGCCAGTGAGATATTCTTTTCAAAATCAGTGATCAACTGCTTTCCATTGCTGGAATATGCAGCTTCCAAATTGGTGACCACATTTAAGGTTTTGATTCCATCCGTAAAAGGAACCACGATTCGCTCAAATTTGTTGGATTGATCTTCGTAAACCTTTTTAATCACAGGAAAAGCCGTATCCGCACTGCGCTCCATTTTTTGCTGGTAGAAGTCATAGGCAGCTTTGTAAACCATATTTGCGATTTCCTGTAAGCTCAACTTTTTGAAATCTTCCTCATTGACGGGGGAGGTGATTGAAAAATACTTGATGAGCTCAAACTCGAAGTTTTTGAAGTCATCCGCCATTTTGTTGGTTTCTGCGATTACTTCGCAAGTATCATAGATCATGTTGGCTACATCAACCTTCAAACGTTCTCCCTGTAAGGCGTGGCGTCTTCTTTTGTACACTACCTCACGCTGTGCGTTCATAACATCATCATACTCCAATAGTCTTTTACGTATTCCGAAGTTATTTTCTTCAACTTTTTTCTGGGCACGTTCTATAGATTTGGTCATCATGGAGTGCTGAATTACTTCACCTTCTTCCAATCCCATGCGGTCCATCATTTTGGCCACACGGTCCGACCCGAACAAACGCATTAAGTTGTCTTCCAATGACACATAGAACTGTGAGCTTCCCACATCTCCCTGACGACCAGAACGTCCACGTAGCTGGCGGTCAACACGACGCGAATCGTGTCTTTCCGTTCCAACAATGGCTAAACCACCGGCTGCTTTTACCTCATCACTCAATTTAATATCGGTTCCACGACCTGCCATGTTGGTTGCGATAGTGACAATACCACCTTTACCCGCTTCGGCAACAATATCGGCTTCTTTCTTATGCAATTTTGCATTCAATACATTATGGGGAACTTTTCTAACGCTCAGTAACTTGGAGAGTAATTCCGATATTTCAACAGAAGTAGTACCTATCAAAACGGGTCTACCTGCTTTGGAAAGGTCAGTAACCTCTTCAATAATGGCATTGTATTTTTCCCGTTTGGTCTTATAAATCAAATCGTGGCGGTCATCACGTGCAATGGGCCTATTGGTTGGGATTTCCATTACATCCAACTTGTAGATTTCCCAGAATTCCCCGGCTTCGGTAACGGCGGTACCCGTCATCCCGGCCAGTTTGTTGTACATTCTAAAGTAGTTCTGAAGTGTAATGGTCGCGAAAGTTTGGGTCATCGCCTCAATCTTCACATTCTCTTTGGCTTCAATAGCTTGGTGCAATCCATCAGAATACCTTCGGCCATCCATGATACGACCTGTTTGTTCATCAACAATCATCACCTTGTTGTCCATGACCACGTATTCCACATCTTTTTCAAAAAGGGTATATGCCTTGAGAAGCTGCGTCATGGTATGGATACGCTCACTTTTTACGGCAAAATCCTTGAAAAGTTCCTCTTTCAGTTCAGCTTCTTTCTCAATTTCAAGGTTTTGCTCTTCAATCTTGGCAATCTCACCACCAATGTCAGGCATTACAAAGAAATCTTTGTTTTGATCACCTGAGATGTGGTCGACTCCTTTGTCCGTTAACTCAATTTGATTGTTCTTTTCGTCAATGGTAAACAACAAGTCAGCATCCACTTTGGGCATTTCCCTGTTGTTGTCTTGCATATAGAAGTTTTCCGTTTTTTGGAGCAATTGTTTTACTCCTTCCTCACTCAAAAACTTGATAAGAGCCTTGTTTTTGGGTAAACCTCTATGCACACGAAGCAAAAGAAAACCACCTTCTTTGGTATCTCCTTCTTTAATTAGTTTCTTCGCCTCAGCCAAAACTCCCGTAAGGTGCTGACGTTGTTTTTGAACAATATCTGAAACAGCTGGTTTCAATTCATTGAATTCATGACGATCACCTTCAGGTACAGGTCCGGATATGATTAAGGGGGTACGGGCATCATCGATCAATACAGAATCTACCTCATCTACAATGGCATAATGATGCGGAGGTTGAACCAAATCTTTAGGGGTATGCGCCATATTATCCCGTAGGTAGTCAAAGCCAAATTCATTATTGGTACCATAAGTAATATCGGCGTTGTATGCTGCTCGTCTTCCTTCTGAATTGGGTTGATGCTTATCGATACAATCTACTGAAAGGCCATGGAATTCAAAAATGGGGGCCATCCAGGCACTATCCCTTTTGGCCAGATAGTCGTTAACGGTAACTAGATGGGCACCTTTGCCTGAAAGTGCGTTCAGGTAGAGTGGGAGGGTAGCTACCAAAGTTTTTCCTTCCCCGGTATGCATTTCGGCTATCTTACCTTGATGTAGCGTGATTCCACCTATCAATTGCACATCATAATGGATCATATCCCAGGTAACTTCTTTTCCGGCAGCATCCCAGGAATTTTTCCAAACAGCATCATCTCCTTCAAGAGTCACGTAATCCTTGGAACCGGAAAGTGCTCTATCAAATTCTGAAGCCGATACCGTAAGGGTCTCATTATTGGTAAACCGTTTTGCGGTTTCCTTTACAACGGCAAAAGCCTCGGGAAGAATAGTATTTAAGGTATTTTCGGAAATCTTATAGGCCTCTTCGTTGAGCTTATCGATTTCGGTATAGATTTCCTCATTCCTATCAATGTCACTGGAATTTTGAACTTCTTCCTGAAGCTCTGCAATCTTATCATCGATTTCTTTGCGATCTTCTAGAATCTGTGCTTTAAAAGAAACCGTTTTCTGTCTTAGTTCATCGTGGGAAAGCCCTTCGAGTTGTACCTCAAAGGATTTTATTTCTTTGACCAAAGGTTGCAATGCTTTTACGTCTTTTTCAGATTTATCTCCAACAAAAACCTTCAGTACCGAATTAATAAAGCTCATGAATATTTTTTCTTTTGGATTGCAAAAGCTGTTCCATTATCCAGAGTAGGGTGGAATCCTTTTGCAAGGCTGTCAAAATTACATAAAAAAAAGCCTCGAATGAGACTTTTTAACTGGGTTTGTTCTTTGGTATTTAATACTCGTCCTCGTTCCAGAGGTAATCTTCCTCGGTCGGATAATCTGGCCAGATTTCTTCGATGGACTCGTAAATTTCACCACCTTCTTCCTCCATGGACTGCAAGTTTTCAACAACTTCCAGTGGAGCTCCGGTTCGGATGGCGTAATCTATTAATTCGTCTTTGGTGGCTGGCCACGGTGCGTCACTTAAATATGATGCGAGTTCTAATGTCCAGTACATAGTAACGGTTTGAGTTTAAATTTTTTGCAAAAATAATTTTTAAACCCAATTTGCCAAGTAAAATTGACATTATTTGAAAATTATTTTCTGCATTCTATTGAGTAACGCAAAAAATAACGATTTATTTGTCGAGCTTTTCAGGTATCCATTTCACTTCTTGGGCCTGTAAATCCTTTGACAACTTCCGTGCCAATACAAATAGATAGTCTGAAAGTCGATTGATATAGGAAAGAAGGGTGTCGGGAAGCGGTTCATTTTCGTGAAGATATGATGCCATGCGCTCAGCTCTGCGGCAAACTGTTCTGGCAACATGACAGTATGACACGGTAGTGTGCCCCCCGGGAAGGATAAAATGGGTCACTTCAGGAAGTTCTTCATTCATTTGATCCATTTCTTTTTCTAAAAAATCAATGTCCTCTTCTGATATTTTGGGAATTTTCAAACGGTTTTCTTTATTGGGCTCTGTGGCCAAAATAGCACCGACAGTAAACAGTTTGTTTTGGATAAGAGCTAATACTTCCTTGGAATGCGCATCGATTTCTTGATCTCGGAGAAGACCTAAAAAAGAATTGAGCTCGTCAACCGTGCCGTAACTCTCAATTCGAATATGATGTTTAGGAACCCTTTTACCCGTAAAAAGAGCAGTTGTGCCTTTATCTCCAGTTTTTGTGTAGATTTTCATTTTGTTCAGTGGTCAGTTATCAGTTAACAATTATCAATGGCCAGTGTTCATTGATTATTGTTGTGTCTTCGTTTCCCATCCATAAACTTGCGGGATTTTCTTCGCCTTTTACCCCGTTTGTTCGTAAAAAGAATTACTAAATAGACAATGGCCAAAATGCCAAGGACATACCAAATTGTATAATCTGTTGTATTTTCCATATTTAAAATTACCTTTTTAAATCCGAATGATGAAATGTTCCTTAACCTGTTCTTTTCGTATAAAAAGTACGCCACAATGAAAGAAGTCAATACTAACCGAAACACTGGTTTTTTGGATTAGTTGCTCCCAGTACTTTTCAATTTCTCTATTTACATGGATGCCATCTACTAGAATCATACTATGGTTATGGATTTTTCCTACTGAAATTAGTTGCTCAAATGCATTGACATCCAATTTTTGGGTATATAGCACATCAATTATGCACGAATTCCATTCTAGGTTTGGATAGGTAAGTTTAACTTTTTGCAGTAGCTCAGGATTATCCAATATCTGAATGGTACTAAAATTGAAATAAACAAGGCTTTTTAAGAGTACATTATTGCTTTTGTGGTTGTCCAGTTTTTTATGTGTGTACAAACATTTGGTAACATAATCAAAAACAAAAGGGGAATGAACACCATGTTGGTTGGTGGATTTTAGAAGAAACTTCAGGTATGATTTTATTTTGAAAAGCATATTGTTTGAATAACCATGTACTTTGAAAGTCCTTCGACAGGCTCAGGATGACATTGCTATCCCTCCAAAATTGCGGATAGCTCAAACCAGCGTTCTGTTTTTTCTTCTATGTTGCTTGAAATCTCTTTGAGTTGAATGGATAGTTCGGTGATTTCTTCCCCAGTCAAATCTGGATTGGTAAATTTATTTTGAAGTATTTCTTTCTTCTCTTCCAACTTTTGGATTTCCTTTTCGAGCTGTTTATGCTCCTTTTGCTCCAAATAAGACAATTTTTTGGAATCATCTTTTTCCTTCCAAGAAGTTTTTTCTGTTTTTTCTTGGCTACTGTTTTTGGTCTCTCGCTCGGCAACGATCCTACTGTTTTCGTATACTCTGTAATCAGTATAGTTCCCAGGAAAATCTTCAATAGCCCCATTTCCTTTAAAAACAAAAAGGTGGTCCACAATTTTGTCCATAAAATAGCGGTCATGGGAAACCACGATCAAGCATCCTGGAAAATCCAATAAAAAGTCCTCCAGTACATTAAGGGTTACAATGTCCAAATCATTGGTGGGCTCATCCAGTATAAGAAAGTTGGGGTTTTGAATCAGAACGGTGCATAAATACAGGCGTTTTCTTTCACCACCGCTTAGTTTTTCGACAAAATCGTACTGTTTTTTTCTATCAAAAAGAAAACGTTCCAACAGTTGTTGTGCAGAAATTTGTTTCCCCTTTTTTAGTGGGATAAAATCGCCAAACTCTCTTATGACATCAATCACTTTTTGCCCCTCTTTGACGGGAATCCCTTTTTGGGTGTAATAACCAAATTTAAGAGTGTCACCTACAACTACCTTTCCTCCATCCACAGATTCTTGCTGGGTAATGATATTAAGAAAGGTGGACTTACCTGTTCCATTTTGTCCTATGATGCCTACCCTTTCACCTTTGGTGAAATTATAGTCAAATCTGTCTAAAATGGTTTTTTCTCCAAAGGATTTTGAAACATTGTGAAGCTCAAGAATCTTGCTGCCCAGTCGCTCCATATTCAATTCCAATTGAATTTGGTGGTTTTCCCTTCGTTTGTGAGCACGCTGTTTTATTTCTTTAAAATCATCGATTCGCGATTTGGATTTAGTGGTACGGGCTTTGGGCTGTCTACGCATCCAGTCCAATTCTTTTTTGTAGAGGATTTTTGACTTATGTTGTTCAACGGCCTCTCGTTCCATTCGAGCCTCTTTTTCACGGAGATAATACGAATAGTTTCCCTTGTAGCCATACAACTGGTTATTGTCGAGCTCAATGATTTCGTTACAAACCCTTTCCAAAAAGTATCGGTCGTGAGTGACCATAAAAAGGGTAATGTTCTCTTTGGCAAAATAAGCTTCAAGCCATTCGATCATTTCCAAATCCAAATGGTTGGTAGGCTCATCTAAGATTAAAAGATCTGGTTTGTTGAGCAAGGCATTGGCGAGTGCCAATCGTTTTTTTTGCCCTCCCGAAAGTTTTCCAACCTTCAAATCCAATTGATCTAAATGCAGTTTGAAAAGGATTTGCTTGTACTGGGTTTCAAAATCCCAAGCCTGATGCCTTTCCATGGCTTCGAAAGCCCTTTGGTACTGATCCGAATCGTCAGGGTTTTGAACTGCCTTTTCATAGTTGGAGATGACCTTTAATATTTCATTGTCCGTGCTAAAAATGGTCTCTTCTACGGTAAGATTAGAATCTAAACTGGGTTCTTGCTCCAAAAAAGCGATTTGGATTCCTTTTCTTTGCGTCACTTGCCCAGTTTCGGATATATCTTTTCCAGAAATGATATTAAGGATAGAGGTCTTGCCACTCCCATTTTTGGCCACCAAGGCTATCTTCTGGTCCTTATTGATTCCAAAGGAAATACCGGAAAAAAGAACCAGTTCTCCGTACGATTTCGAAATATTTTCAACGGTCAATAAATTCATTCGGGCAATTTACAATCTTGGGCTTATACCTTGGCAAATTTTAGCAAGAAAACATAGCGGATACCCAGTGTCAACAACAAAAGAATCAACAGCGGTGAAAATTGCTGGAGGTTGAACGCCCATACTAGCAATACCAATCCGAGCAGTCCTAACGCAAATCGTAAGTATTTTGAGAACCAATCCGGTAATTTTGAAGAGAAAAGGTAAATGAAGGCTATCACAAAATTAAAAGGAAGCGCCCATAATAGGTTGAAGTTGTTCGGAGTTGATGTATGATTGGCGGCAAACCAAATCAAGAATAGGACAAGTCCTATAAGACCCGTTACAAGAAAGAGCGAGAAATCGAGCCACTTACTACGAGAACCATGCTTATGGTCTAAAAATGTAATAGTTACTGTAAAGAGGAACAACAAGATAAACCAAAACAAGGGTGACAGCGGAAAAAAGCCATTGACCTTGGTTTGGTCATAGTCCAAAATAGTCCGCTGCCTTAGCACTAAAGGTTTTCCATTTTTGGTGGTATTATTCAGCTGCTCCATGGCATAGTAGGGTAGGAACATATGCTCTTTTACTGTAGCTTTTCGGTCAACAACCGACCCAAAAGCTACATTTATGCCAAAGGACGACCACGAATTGTCATCCAAATTTTGACGAACCAACTGTCTGAAAGAATATTGTTTTGTCAAGTGGGAGCCATCAAAAACAATCTCGTCACCAAATTCTTGTTTGAGGATATCCCCAATGATAGTAGAACAATTATTCAAAAGGGGGTCGTACAAATAATCACGGTTTTGTGGCAGATAATTGTTTTCTAAAAATTGAAACAACTTGTTTTTTTCTTCAAGATTCAAATCCAAAATCTGTTCCTTTACCCACCTTCTTTCTAATTCATAAGAAAAAAGAAATCTATCGAATCCACTTCGTGACAAAGAATAAATCAATCTGCCCTTTACAAAGTTCAAGATGAAATTGGGTCTATTAAAATCATAGGTCCCATAATTGTACACAACATCGATACCCAGTGTGGAGTCTTGAACACGGAAGGAGCTATGACCAAAGGCAGTTAATAAATTATCACCTGTTGCACATGTAAGTACACTTATTTGGGATTTTTCAGATAGTTGAGGAATTTGAGAAGTTGCGTTATGCGCAAAAGAAAGAAGTAATGTCCAAAAGAAAATCCAATGTTTCATTTGTGATTTTATCTGGGCAAATATCAGAATAAATCATACACGAAGGCATGCTTTGGCGGAACACTTTATAATTTCTCTTATTTTTACGCAAATACCAACCTATGAAGCGACATATTCCCAATTTTATTACCCTTCTAAATCTTCTTAGTGGATGTATTGCGGCGGTTTTTGCCGTATTGAACCATTTGGAATTAGCGGCCCTTTTTGTGTGTTTTGGGATATTCTTTGATTTTTTGGACGGATTTGCTGCGCGATTGCTCAACGTAAAAAGTGAAATCGGAGTGCAATTGGATTCTTTGGCAGATATGGTCACCAGTGGATTGGTTCCCGGCATTGTTATGTTTCAACTGCTGAATATGTCTGGAACGGACGTTTGGGGCAGTGCGTTTTCTTGGGTCGAAACAGATAATGTGTTATGGATAGGTGGAAAAATTAAGCCATTGGCCTTACTTGGATTTGTGATTACACTGGCTTCGGCCTATCGATTGGCAAAGTTTAATGTGGATGAGAATCAGGTTTCCTCTTTTAAAGGCTTACCGACCCCGGCCAATGCAATCTTGATATTGTCATTACCCTTAATCCTATTGTTTCACCAAAGTGACGTTTTGAACAGTTTTATCTTGAATCAATGGTTTTTGATAGGATTAACTGTTTTAAGTACCTACTTGCTCAATTCAAACATAGAACTCTTTGCCTTAAAATTTGATAATTGGAGCTTTAGGGATAACGCATTTCGTTATCTTTTTTTAATCGGAAGTTTGGTAATGTTGATTACTTTGAAATTTTTGGCACTACCGTTGATTATCGTGTTTTATGTTTTGAGCTCGTTGCTCATGTCTGGAAAGAAGGTGGATTAAAAGTCCAATTTCTTTTTACGAAGCTCAAAGTTTTGACCGAGATACACTTTTCGCACCATTTCATCCACGGCCAATTCTTCAGGAACACCAGCTTTTAAGATTCCTCCTTCGAACATCAGATAAGAACGTTCCGTAATGGCCAACGTTTCTTGAACATTGTGGTCGGTGATGAGAATGCCTATATTCTTGTTCTTGAGTTGGGCCACAATACGCTGGATGTCTTCTACGGCCACAGGGTCAACCCCCGCAAAAGGTTCATCCAACAAAATGAACTTTGGGTCCGTGGCCAATGCTCGCGCAATTTCTGTTCTACGGCGCTCTCCACCAGATAACAAATCACCTCTATTTTTACGAATATGGCCTAGACCGAACTCATCGATTAAGGATTCCATTTTCATATGTTGCTCCTTTTTACTGAGTTTAGTGAGTTGAAGTACGCTAAGAATATTCTTTTCAATACTCAGTTTGCGAAAAACAGAAGCTTCCTGGGCTAAATACCCAATTCCATTCTGGGCTCTTTTGTACATAGGAAATGACGTAATTTCCATGTTATCCAGAAAAATTTTGCCTCCGTTCGGTTTGATGAGACCAACAATCATATAAAATGAAGTGGTCTTACCTGCCCCATTCGGTCCCAAAAGTCCAACAATTTCCCCTTGGTTCACTTCCAGGGAAATTCCCTTTACAACTTTTCGGCCACGGTAGGCCTTCATGATATTTTCGGCTCTCAGTTTCATCTGTATAAAATTTTTAAATCATTGGATTTTAATGTCTTAAAAATTTTAAGGCATTCAGTAATTCGCAAAATTTTTATTCATTTCGATGGATAAATTTCTTAATGAAAAAAATTATGCTCATTTCATAAGAATTCGCCAAAACTAAACATATTCTCTTTTTGCGTCATGAACTTTGGGATTTTTTTATGCCTCATTTTCTTCCAAAGCTTCCCAATATTCAAAAGCTCTTCGCAAATGTGGGATTACGATAGTACCTCCAATTAAAGTTGCGATTCCTAAGGTTTCCATAACCTCCTCTTTGGTCACCCCTTGGTCTTTTGAACTTTCCAGATGATATTTAACGCAATCATCACAACGCATTACGGCTGAGGCCACCAATCCGAGTAATTCTTTGGTCTTGACATCCAAAGCACCTTCCATGAAGGCATTGGTGTCCAAATTGAAGATTCGCTTGATGAGCTTATTGTTTTCGGCTAATAACTTATCGTTCATTTTAGCACGATAAGCATTGAACTCTTCAACTTTATTTGGCATTTGCTTTTTCTTTTTTAGCTTCTCTTTTTAGTACGATTTTGGAAATATAGATGCTGACTTGATATAAAATCAATACGGGAATGGCAACCAGAACTTGACTATATATCTCTGGTGGTGTAATAACTGCAGCCAGAATTAGTATTATAACTAACGCAATCTTTCTGTGCTTCTTCAAAATCTCGGGCGTAACCAATCCCACCTTGGTCAAAAAATAAATGATGATGGGGAGTTCAAACATAATTCCGCAAGCAATCACTGATGTTCTTACCGTGGCAATAAAAGAATCAATATCTATCTCGTTGAATACTTCCTTGCTTACCTGATATGTTCCCAAAAAGTTAATGGATAGGGGGGCTACCACATAATAGCCAAAAAGAACACCTAGAAAAAACAGGCTTGAGGCAACCAAAATAAACCCTCTAGAGTGCTTGCGTTCATTAGCATGAAGCCCAGGGCTGATAAATTTCCACAGCTCCCAAAGTACATATGGAAATGCTATGATAAATCCGGCCCAAATGGATGTCCATATATGGGCAGAAAATTGCCCTGCCATTTTTCTACTTTGAATGGTAAATGGTAACGAGTCGCCACAAAATTCAGAATCAATGCCAAAAATGTTTCCTATTTTGCAAAAGAACTGATATGTAGGGAAATCCATTTTTTTGGGACCAAAAATAATCGTATCAAAAATGAACCCTTTCATCATAAAAGCCACACAGGCAACTATGACAACGGCCACTACTGATCGTATCAAGTGCCATCGGAGCTCTTCTAAATGGTCCAAAAAGGACATTTCATCTGGATTGCTGTTTGCTGTTTTTGCCATTATAAAATACCTTCATTTATAAGGTTGTGAATGTGAACCACACCGGCATATGAGCCATTATCAAAAGCCAAAAGCTGCGAGATGCCATTGTCCTGCAAAATTTTAAGTGCATTCACGGCTAGAGTGTCTACGGTAACCGTCTTTGGGTTAGCTGTCATAATGTCTCTAGCGGTAAGTTCGCCTATATTGTTGTGTTTGCTAAGCATTCTTCGAATATCCCCATCGGTCACCACACCGACTACTTTGTCATTTTCCTTTACCGCGGTTACCCCAAGCATCTTTTCGGAAATCTCTACTATTACATCTTTTACGCCAGAGCCTATGTCAACAATAGGTTTTTGATTGTTGACTACGATATCCGCCACGCGCAGGTACAGCTTTTTGCCCAAAGCACCTCCTGGGTGGTATTTTGCAAAATCGGCACTGCTGAACCCACGAAGCTCCAAAAGGCAAATAGCTAAAGCGTCACCCATGGCCATTTGGGCAGAAGTGCTGGTGGTAGGGGCTAGATTGTTGGGGCATGCTTCCTTTTCAACGTAGGTGCTCAATACAAAGTCTGCTTGTTTGGCCAAAATGGAATCCATATTTCCGGTTATGCCAATCAATTTGTTGTTTCCTACTTTAATTAATGGAAGTAAAGCTTTTATTTCTGGTGTATTTCCACTTTTGGAGATGCAGACTACCACATCATTTTCCTGAATGGTGCCTAAATCACCGTGAATGGCATCCGCAGCATGCATAAAGATGGCCGGGGTACCCGTGGAGTTTAATGTAGCTACTATTTTTGATGCTATTATAGCACTCTTGCCAACCCCAGAGACTACTACCCTTCCCTTTGATTGAAGAATGTATTGAACAGCTTGTGCAAACTGGTCGTCAAGCTGACCAATTAAATTTTCAATGGCCTTGCTTTCCGTTTCCAAGGTTCTTTTTGCAATGGATAAAATGGATTGGGTATTGCTCAACGTAATTAATAGGTTATCTAAGTTGTATTCCTAAAAGAATGTCTTATATTTAAGTTTACAAAACTAAACAAACTATCTCTTACATACCATTTATGGAAGTTAGAAAGCTTTTACCATTAAATGGACATTCAAATTTTAAAAATAATACAGCCTGTTACTAAGGTTGTTTGGTTAAAATGAAAAAACGGAAATGGGTTTGACGGATACCGATTTGCACTCTTCACTCAAAAAATACTTTGGTTTTTCACAGTTTAAAGGACTTCAGGAAGGAGTAATACATAATATACTGGATGATAACGATACGTTTGTAATAATGCCTACCGGAGGTGGAAAATCACTATGTTATCAATTACCGGCATTGATGAAGGAGGGTACGGCGATAGTCGTTTCTCCTTTAATTGCATTGATGAAAAATCAGGTTGATGCCATTCGAGGTGTTTCGGAACAAAGCGGGATTGCACACGTACTCAATTCTTCTTTGACCAAAACTGAGATAAAGCAGGTGAAAGAGGATATAACAAATGGAATTACCAAATTGTTGTACGTGGCACCGGAATCGTTGACCAAAGAGGAGAATGTTGAGTTTTTAAAAGGCATCACACTTTCATTTGTTGCTGTTGACGAAGCCCACTGTATTTCAGAATGGGGTCATGATTTTAGACCTGAATACCGAAACCTGAAAAGTATTATTAACAGATTGGGCGATAATATTCCGATTATCGGACTAACCGCTACGGCGACTCCTAAGGTTCAGGAAGATATTATCAAAAATTTGGGTATGACAGATGCTAAAGTTTTCAAGGCGTCGTTCAACAGACCAAATCTTTTTTATGAGGTTCGCCCTAAAACTCAAAATGTTGATGCGGATATCATAAGGTTTATCAAACAAAACCAAGGAAAATCAGGAATTATCTACTGCTTAAGCCGTAAACGAGTAGAGGAATTGGCTCAAGTACTTCAAGTAAATGGTGTAAGCGCAGTACCTTATCATGCTGGGTTCGATGCAAAGACCCGGTCCAAATATCAAGATATGTTCTTGATGGAAGAGGTGGATGTGGTTGTTGCCACTATTGCCTTTGGAATGGGAATCGATAAGCCCGATGTACGCTTTGTAATCCACCATGATATCCCTAAAAGTATTGAAAGCTATTACCAAGAAACTGGAAGAGCTGGTCGCGACGGTGGTGAAGGACATTGCTTGGCCTTTTATGCTTATAAAGATGTGGAGAAACTTGAAAAATTCATGTCTGGTAAACCTGTTGCTGAACAGGAAATAGGCAATGCATTGCTTCAGGAAATTGTTGCGTATGCTGAAACTTCGATGTCCCGCAGAAAATTCATTCTTCATTATTTTGGAGAGGAATTTGACGAAATAAATGGAGAGGGTGCTGATATGGATGACAATACTCGAAACCCTAAACAAAAAGAAGAAGCGGGGGGTGATGTTATAAAGCTTTTGAGTGTTGTTCGCGATACCAAGGAAAAATTTAAGACCAAAGAGATTGTAAAAGTTTTGGTAGGGCAGGTGAACGCTATGATTTCATCTCATAAGACTAATGAAAAAGAGTTTTTTGGAATAGGCTCGGATAAGAATGAAGCCCATTGGATGGCCCTTACAAGGCAGACACTGGTTGCTGGATTGCTTAAAAAGGAAATTGAGCAATATGGGATTTTACATGTAACCCAAGGAGGAAAAGAGTTCTTGGAAAGCCCACGGTCATTTATGATGACCAAAGATCATGTGTACAGCGAGGAAAATAATGAAGCAATAATAACTGCGGCCAAATCTCGGGGTGGTGCTGCTGATGATAATTTACTCAAGGTATTAAAAGATCTACGGAAGAAAGAAGCCCAAAAGCTGGAGGTACCTCCCTTTGTCGTATTTCAAGACCCATCATTGGAGGATATGGCTTTAAAGTACCCGATTAGTATGCCAGAACTCCTTAACATTCACGGGGTAGGGGAAGGCAAGGCCAAAAAGTATGGAAAGCCATTTGTGGAACTTATCGCCAAATATGTTGAGGAAAATGAGATTGTCCGACCCGATGATTTGGTGGTCAAAAGTACTGGGGCCAACTCTGGATTGAAACTTTACATTATACAGAATATTGACAGAAAATTACCTTTAGATGACATAGCCTCTGCCAAAGGGTTAGAATTACCATCCTTGATTAAGGAAATGGAGCAAATCGTATTTAGTGGTACCAAACTCAACATAGGCTATTGGATAGATGAAATATTGGATGAGGACCAACAAGAAGAAATACACGAATATTTTCTTGAAGCCGAAACTGACTCCATTTCGGAAGCGGTAGAAGAGTTTGAAGGCGATTATGAAGATGAAGAGTTGCGGCTCTATCGTCTTAAATTTATCAGCGAAGTGGCCAATTAGGGTGCTAAATACTCGAACGGGTAAAATTTCAGATTTCTTAATACCATAAAAAGCACTACAATAATCATAACTACGATAGGTGCATGTCTGTAACCCAATAGACTTCGTCCTCTAAGAATTCCTGTTTTTACTAAAATATGTTGGAAAACAACAATGATGGCCGGAAATAGTAATATGTTATGGCTTAGGGCATCAGTAATTCTGAGGTGCAATAAGTCATGGATAGCTCTTTGTGTACCACATCCAGAGCAGTAAATACCTGCAAAATGATAAAAAGGGCATTTAGGAAATAACAATCCATTTTCTGGATTAAAAGAAAAATAAAGGAGTATTGCCAAAACTGACAATACTCCAAAAATTATAATCAGGTATTTTTTCTTAGTAGCTGCCCGCATTGGCCATAGCTCCTAAAAATGCGAATCCGAATATGGCAAAATAGATGACCCATATAAGAACCGAAAGCCCTGCACCGACCAAAGCCCACGTCTTTGCATTTTTTGATGCTTTTTGAGCTTCTTCATATTCTCCACGGGCGTAGGCCTCATTTACTTTTGATGCATATACAATGCTTGCAATTCCCGTTGCCAAGCAGCAAAAAACGGTACTTAGAATGGCCCAAACCAAATAATTGTTGGGTTTAGGTGGCATGTTTGATTGATTCTCCATGATGTTTGATTTATTGGTATTGTTCTAAAATCTCTTGTAATTGCTCTGGGTCTTGCAAAGCCTCCCATCCAAAGAAAGAAACGGCCCAAATAATATAAATTAGGAAAAGTACATTAAGAATAATACCTATTATGGCCAATATTTTACCTGTTTTGACATTATTGAACCCAGTAAATGCCTCAGGACTTTCTTTATAAAGCTTGGTGGCCTTATTAGCGAGGACAAGAGCGATAATTCCGAAAATCAATCCGATGATTCCATAACAACAGCAAGTTACTATAGATATGATTCCGAAAACTAAAATCAATGTTGAATTTGGGAGTTTTTGTTGTTCCATAATTTAAGTTTTAATTAAAAAGGTGGTTCATTTTTATGATATAATTAAGTATAATCGTTGCCGCAACCAGCAGCATTAAAGTTAGTTTTATTTGATGGGCTAATTTGAATTTGATAAAGAGATTCGCAACCAAAAACGTAAGTAACATTACAATGGGGTAAATTGCAGGATACATTTTGAACGCAGCTAAAAACTCACCCTCAAAAAGTAAATGAACAGATCGTTGCATGCCACAACCCGGACAATCAATTCCAAACAATTTTTTGTTCAAGCACGGAAGCATAAAATCATTTGCACTTAAAAGTACGTAAGCAAAGTGTGGATGCATGGCAATGGTTATCGGCAAGGAAATTACCATTATTTTTGCTATTCAGATTAAACTTTTCAAAAAAAATATCGACAGATTCCTAATGTCAAAGTTTAAAATAGGTGATTTTGTAGAAGTACTTGATGAATCCATTTCTGGAAATATCATACAAATCGACGGTGACTTTGCCAAGATAAATTCTGATGATGGATTTCAGATGCAGTTTCCCTGGATGAATTGGTAAAGGTTGGTGATGGTATTAGGGTTTCAAATTTTGAAGCGGCCCAGATTAAAAAGGAAAAAGAGCCACCCAAAAGAAAAGCCATCAAGACCATAAAGTCCAAGGAAAGGAATGCTCCAAAAATGGAAGTGGACCTTCATGTAAGCCAGTTGATAAAAAATACAAAGGGGATGGGTAATTTTGAAATCCTCAATCTACAATTGGCTACGGCAAAAAGACAGTTGGAATTTGCCATTCAGAAACGAATCCAAAAAGTTGTTTTCATACACGGAGTGGGAGAAGGGGTTCTAAAAGAAGAGTTATATTACCTTTTTAAGAAGTATGACAATCTTAAGTGGTACGATGCGGATTATCAAAAGTACGGTCTAGGAGCTACCGAAGTTTATATTTTTCAAAAAGTCAATGGCTAAGGTACCGCAGTGGTAACTTCTCCAAATTCATCAATGGTCAAATTTGTGACTCGCTCACCATTATCCGCAACAAAAGATATTCCGCTAAGTGTGATGGTGTGTACAAAGCTAGTTCCTTCTTCATTTGCCACGGTAACAATGGTTACAATTCCATCTTGTGCTTTGATCTCTTGGGATACGGTGGGAGTCGCTGGAGGAATGTCATCACAAAAATAATTGTTTGTTACATTGTCAGAAAAATTGCGATAGGTAAGCGTGGATTGACTCGGAACCGTACTGGTAGTTGTTATGGTTTCTCCCACTTCCCCATTGTTCAATACCCCGCTTTGTAAATCCAGAATCAAAGCTTCTGTATCATTGATTTTGAACAAAACATTGCTGGAACTTGGACTTGGGTCAGAGCAAGTTTGAAGCGTAACGCTATTAAAGTCAATTATTTCCACTTGTAGGTCACCGTCGCTGCAGGAACTTAGTAGGCCAATCAGAATAACAAAGGGCAAGAAGAATTTTCTCATTTGCCAAATTTAAAGCAAATCCATTTTATTATACTAACTCCGAGGTGCACTTTAAAAGAAATTAACTTTATTTCACCTATTTTTGATGCCCTGTTAAATGATAGCTAAGTCATGCAAAAAGTGTATTTGGACAATGCGGCAACTACCCAGGTAAGAGATGAGGTAATTGCCAAAATGCAAGAAGCCCTTGCCAATTGTTACGGAAACCCTTCGTCTACCCATAGCTTTGGTAGATCGGCCAAAACTGCTGTGGAAAAAACACGTAAAACCATAGCTAAAATATTGAATGCCCTACCGTCGGAAATAATATTTACATCTGGTGGTACCGAAGCGGATAATATGATCTTGCGCTGTGCCGTTCGTGATTTGGGTGTGAAAACCATCATTACATCCAAAATTGAGCATCATGCTGTGTTACATACGGCCGAAGAACTGGAAAAAGAGTATAACATTTCACTCCGATTTGTTGATTTGGATGAAAATGGCAATCCTAAAATAGAACACCTCAAAAAGCTGTTGGATTCTGACGATTCCAAAAAACTGGTGAGCCTAATGCATGTTAACAATGAAATTGGGAACATCATAGATATTCAAGCTATTGGAGAACTTTGCAAAGAAAATGGAGCTTTGTTCCACTCGGATACAGTTCAATCCGTCGGGCATTATCCATGGGATGTTCAAAATACCCCGATTGATTTTTTTACTGCGGCAGCACATAAATTTCATGGCCCAAAAGGAATCGGCTTTGCATTTATCAGAAAAAACTCTGGATTAAAACCAATGATTTTTGGTGGCTCCCAAGAACGGGGCTACCGAGCAGGAACCGAACCATTTCACAATATTGTTGGTCTTGAGGAAGCTTTTGTACAGGCGTATGATAATCTTGACGAAGAAATAAGGTTTACAAAAGAACTGAAACGCTATTTCGTTGAGAAAATCAAGCAAGAAATTCCAGATGTTTGTTTCAACGGTTTATCGGAGGATTTAGATAAAAGCACATACACTTTGGCCAATGTCCGATTGCCTTTTGATAAGCAAAAAGCCCTTATGTTACTATTTCATTTAGATATAAAAGGTATCGCCTGTTCTAAAGGAAGTGCTTGCCAATCGGGCAGCAACATGGGTTCTCACGTCCTTAATGAGATTTTATCAGGAGAGGAATTGGATAAACCTTCACTTAGGTTTTCCTTTTCCATGTACAATACCAAAGAAGAGATAGATTATACGATTGGCGTTCTTAAAGAGTTTGCCGAAAGTTAAGTTTTGTTCTTTCTTTGTTTCTTCTCTTTGTCGTAAGGAAATTTACGTGAGGCAAGTTTCATCATTTTGTCGATGAGCTCAGTGGTGTTTTTTCCAGTTTTTTTGGTAATTGCCTTTTCATACTTCCAAAGCAGCTTGCCAGAACCTCCATCACTCACCTTCACCCCGATTCTTCCATAATTGGCATCCCCACTAAAATAATCCAAAAGGTTAAAGTTTGTTGGGACCCCTTTGGAAAGCAATATATTGAGGTTGAGGTTACCACTAATGATACCGTCCACTTTTAAGATTTTGCATAATTCCTTGGTGGTATAAATGTCCAGGTTTTGATAGGTTATCCCATTTTGGGCAAGAATGGCATTAGTATCTTCAATATTTTGAAACTCTACATTGAATTTCTTTCTCTTTTTTCGTTTCGAAAAATAAGTTTCCAAAGCATTTTGAACTGCATACCCTTCTCTCTGGGCCAAATTCTTCAATTCGTCTTCATTTACACTTTTTTTGAGGTCCAATTGGGTAATAAAAGGAACTATGGCAAGAAGCTGATGATGAGCACTAAGTTCATCGAATCGTCGGTTTTCGTATATGTTTTTTTGCGCATTTCCGAAGGTAAATGCCAAAAATGCAATAAGAAAAAATATGTTTTTCATCAACCTAATTTAAAAACGCATTCCAAATTTAACGTTCAACACGCGGCTCGTCAAAAAATTGGGAACTGCGAATTGCGTTTGTGTATCCACATCGCGAACCCATGTATTGGTTATCGAATTTTGATTGTTGAACATGTTGAAAATCTCAAAACCAAAATCGAATTCCTTAAACGAGTGTAACCAATGTCCTTTGGGATGTTGGTTTTTACTGTCGGCAAAAATATAGGAAATTCCCATATCAGCCCTTTTATAATCTCTTAATCTATTCTGAAAATTATATGGATCTGCGTTGTTTGGAGACCCACCGGGGACGCCTGTATTGTAAATCAAATTCATATGGAGTTTTAAGTTGGGAATTGTAGGCATGTAGTCTTGAAACAGTACGGCTAGTTTTAAACGTTGGTCGGTGGGTCTTGAAATGTCCCCTCGATTATTGATGTTTTCTTTTGTTTCCAAATAGCCTATGCTTATCCACGACTCTGCACCTGGAACAAAAGTGCCCGTCAACCTAACATCAAATCCATAGGCATATGCAGTAGCGTTGTTCTGCGCGGCATATCGAATACGGACATCTTCAACGGTGTATGTGTTTATATCCTTCAAATCTTTATAATACGCCTCGCTTGTTAAAATAAATGGCCTGTTCCAAAGATTGAAGCTATATTCTGAACCTAAAACATAGTGGATGGATTTTTGCGCCTTAACATTTGGATTGATGCTTCCGGTAATATCTCTCAATTCTCTGTAAAAAGGTGGTTGCTGATAACTGCCGACCGCAAAACGAAACAAAAGGTCTTTTTTCCAAGCAGGTTTGATAGAGAATTGACCTCTTGGGCTGAACAAAGTCTGGGAATTAGTTTCAAAACCTTCACCTTTTAAAGCCCAATGTTGCGCCCGAAGCCCAAAATTGAAATAAACATCGTGTTTTCCCCAATGGAGTTGGTGACTATATTGTGCAAAACCTGAAAATCTGTTCGTTTTTATAAAATTGGTGGCCTGTACACCATCAAAGGCAACTAGATCGCCGGTGAATGGTTCTTCTGGTTGGTTATTCATTACTGGCGGTTCGGCCGGGCGAATAAAAAAACCAGCAGAATCAATGAACTCCGATTCCCTTAATTGGTCCCTGATGTCCTCATGTGTAAATTTTATGCCCCATTCCAATGATTTTCCATTTTTTCGAAACTTCCCATTATGGGATAGATTGAATATGAGTGCATCCAACTGATTTCTGGCTCTATTGAATTGCGAGCCCACACCTCTTGCAGTAGTTGTACTGCCTGGATTGTCACCTCCCAAATTGGTGTCGACCTCAGCCAGTTCATAAGATGCAATGACATCCGAAAACTCTTCTTCTTGAGCATGATAAATGGATGATGTGGCATTTAATTGGACTTTATCATTTGGGAAAAAATTGACTTTCAGAGCTCCTAAGGCGTTAGTGTAAGTGCTATTTTCCCTTCCTTCATAAAAAACCAATAATGCCCTTGGTTCGTTAATAGTCCCAAAGTTTGTCTGTCGGGTTAGGGGCTCGTTCTCATAGTCGTTAATGGAATAGTTGCCCAAAAAATTCAAATGTAATTTTTTTGAAAATCGATAGCTAAGATAGCTTTGGGCATCGATAAATTTTGGATTGAAATTACTTTGGGTTTGAAGGCTATTTACAAAAAGACTATTGTTTCTATAGCGTACTCCCGTTATGCTGCTGAATTTTTTGTTTTTGGAAAGCGTTTCCAAAGTTGTCCCAATTCCCAGAAGGCTCCCCTCGATTCGCAGACTAAAGTCAGTTGGGGTTTTGTAAGTGATGTCCAGAACGGAGGATAGTTTATCACCATATTTAGCTTGGAATCCTCCAGAAGAAAATGCAACCTTGGATATCATATGACTGTTTAGAAAGCTCAAGCCTTCTTGTTGTGCAGAACGTACCAAGAATGGACGATAGATTTCAATACCGTTGACATATACCAGATTTTCATCAAAATTACCACCTCGCACATTATATTGTGTGCTGAGCTCATTGTTGAATGAGACGCCAGGCAATAATTTTAAGATGTTTTCAACTCCGGCATTGACTCCGGGAATTGTTCGGATAACATTTGGTTCTACCGTAGTTATTCCCTCAGTGTTCTTGTTTCCTGTTGGCGATACTTCGACTCCGGCAACCTGAACAACGCCTATCTTCATTACCGGGTTGAACTCAAAAGTTTCGTTGGATGTCAATATTAGGTTTTCTAGAACCACATTTTCGTGTCCTAAATGCGAAAAAGTAATGGTGTTTTTGGTCTCGGCTATTAGTTTAAGTTGATAATGCCCATTGGAATCGGTGGTCGTACCTGTATTCCCGGATACAATATTTACTTTAGAAATGGGATTGTTGTTTTCATCCAACACCGTACCTATCATCACCGCAGTTTGGCTTTGCAGGTTCAAAACCCCCAAAAAAACAAGCGAGACAAATAGCCATTTCACATTGTTCACAATATCATTTTCTGAAAAAAGTACTTTTAAAGGTATTAGAGTTGCCTACATTATCGGTAACGACAACTTTTAGGTCACATTGTGTCTTATCCAAGATCTTATCATCAAAATTATAAGTGATTGTTCTGGTTTTTGGTTCGTACTCCATTAAAATCCATTCACCATTGAGTGTTGCATTATAAGTGCTGATTCCACTTAAGTCATCAGAAATTTCCAAGCTTAAGTAGCTGTAATTGCTCAACCACTGTTTCTCCTTAAAGTTTTTTGGCTTAATGTGTGGAGCAATGGTATCCTTTGCTAGGGTATAGGTGCCGAATGATCGAGTACGGGTGGTAAATGCCCCATCACGTTTGAACGTTCTGGAATGAATCGGTTGTTTTCTATCATTTAATCGGGCTATAAAAAGTTGTTTTCTTTCCTTTTGCGGATATTTGGACACGTTAAAGCTTATGGTGAAATTTCTATGGGCGGCCACGCTGTTATCATGTATGGCAACTGTATCTTTTCCTTTTTTTAAATCGATATAAAAATCCTTATAGAAAGTATTGGCAGGGAAATAAACTTTAGCGGCACCTAAATCAAAATTGTTCGGTTTATCCGCAATAACAAAATCATCAGTTGACGTGTCGTCTTTTTCAAGCTTTATAGCTTCTTTTTTTCCATCAACTGGGATGATAAGTTTGGTCTCATTGCCTTCTATATCTGAAATAAGGATTTCAACGGTATAGGAAAGCCCTTCTTTGACCGTTATTTTTCCATTGTTATGAAGGTTTTTATAAATGCCCAATCTGTTAAAAGGCTCTTTGAAACACTTTTGGATACGCTGTCTATGCTTCCCAAAATGAGCATAGTCTATTAAAGTGTTGATGTATCGGGTCTCACCAAAAGAAAAGGTCTCAAAGTCATATTCAGAATAAACTTTACCGTTTACAATCTGTTTTACGCCAAATACGCCATTTTTATTGGCTGCCATATCTTGACGATCAAAACCATTAAACCCAAAGCCGATAACGCCTAAGGCCGTTACTTTATCTGCTAAAAAACTTCCGTCGGATTGTTTGGTGTAGTTCAACTGGATTTTTTCTGCACTCTGATTTACAACCGCATCTTGTGATAGGGGATAGGCAAAAAGCCCCACCAGAGTAGGATTTGTGGCATCCCTTACCTCATAACCATAAAGCAAAGGATTGGTAGGTTTTTCCGAAACACTACTACGAATTTCAAAATGAAGGTGCGGCCCGGACGAGCTGCCAGAATTGCCCGAATATGCAATAGTATTTCCCTTGGTCACCTTGAGCTCTCCAAAATCTGGGAATATTTCAACCTCATAAGATCGTTTCTTATATTGGATTCTTTTTACATACGCTTCAATTTCGGGGCTGAACTTTTTCAAATGAGCGTAGACCGAGGTGTATCCGTTCGGATGAGCTATGTAAAGTGCTTTGCCATAGCCCCAGTGTGAAATTTTGATTCTGGAAACCGTACCATCTGCAATCGCTAGTATGGGAAGTCCTTGCCTACCTTGTGTTTTGATATCGATTCCGGAATGAAAATGGTTGGATCGTAGTTCACCAAAAGTGCCTGCCAACACTATTGGGATTTCCATTGGGGATTGAAAAATGTCACTTGGGTATTTTTCTTGGGCAAGTAAGGAAAGGGAAACTAAATAAATAACTCCAAAAAAATATGGGCGCATACAATGGTTTATAATTAGTTACGAAAGTAACCAATGTTTTGATTTGTTAAAAGCAATAAAAGTGCCAGAAACAGGGCAAATAATAAATCCGAAAAGTATTGCGAGGTACAACAAGGTTGGTTAACTTTGTGTTATACGCATTGATGTTTGCATATGGGCGAGCTTGTTGAGATTGTCGATTCTTTAGAAAATAAAGTCAGCAAACTGTTGCACAAGATGGAATTGTTGCATCAGGCAAACGCTAAATTGAAAGAAGAATTGATACTTGCAAAAGAGAAAAATCAATTACAACAGAACGCTGTAAACGAATGGGAAGAAAAATATAATTCCCTGAAAATGGCAAATTCAATGCTGGGTAGTAATACGAATAAAACAGAAGCTAAGCTCAAGATAAATACGTTGATTCGTGAACTTGATGTTTGCATTGCGAAACTTGCGGATTAGCTTGTAACCAAATATGGAGGAAAAGCTCAAAATAAAGCTTTCCATTGCTGATAGGGTGTATCCATTGACAATAGACCCCAAGCAAGAGGAGGGATTGAGAAAAGCGGCCAAGAACATTGAAAATTTGGCCAAAAAGTTTGAGCAAAATTATGCGGTGAGGGACAAACAAGATGTTCTGGCCATGTGTGCACTGCAATTTGCCTCTAAAATCGAACAGGGAGGAATAGACCGTTCGGAAAATGCCAAAACTGCAATTGAACGCCTAAAGGCATTGGATGAGTTGGTTTACTCGAAGCTGGGAGAATAAGTTCTTTAAAATAAAATAATGTTACTGCCCACATTGGTAATTATTTTTTGACAAACTCAACACTATTATATTTGAAAAGGGTGAGTTTAGGTTGTAAAAGCAGGCCCTACCTGTATAGGGATCCTTGAGCAACTTGTTAGCCCTAAACCTGTAATTTGGAGTTTGTACAAAACTTCGGCTAATGTGGGCTTTTTTTATAACCAAACATAATCAACATGGATAGCACTATCATAATCATTATAGCCGCGGTGGTTGGACTGGCAATTGGATTTACCATTGCCAAAATGATGGAGAAAGGAAAGGCGTCCAAAACTATTGCCAACGCAAAAAGAGAAGCGTCGGGCATTGTAAAGGAAGCGAAGAAGGAAGGAGAGGGTATCAAAAAGGATAAAATATTCCAAGCCAAGGAAAAGTTTTTGGAGCTTAAGGCGGAACATGAGAAAGTAATCATAAACAAGGACAAAAAAATTGCTGAGGCCGAAAAACGTACTCGGGATAAAGAATCTCAGATAAGCAACGAGCTTTCAAAAAACAAAAAACTAAACGAAAAGCTAGAGCTACGTATTAAGGAAGTCACCCATAAAAGTGAGGTTCTTGATAAAAAACAATCCGAGACCGAAAAATTGCATAAGAGCCAGGTACAGCAACTAGAGGTGATTTCCGGACTTTCTGCTGAGGACGCAAAAGCCCAGCTGTTGGAGTCTCTGAAGGAAACTGCCAAAACAGATGCCATGGCCTATTTGCAAAACACCTTGGAGGAGGCCAAACTTACGGCGCAACAAGAAGCCCGAAAAATTATCATCAATACCATCCAACGCATTGGTACGGAAGAAGCAGTAGAAAATTGTGTGTCCGTGTTCAATTTGGAATCTGATGACGTTAAAGGAAGGATAATCGGTCGTGAAGGCCGTAATATTCGTGCCCTTGAATCAGCTACTGGGGTTGAGATTATTGTAGATGACACTCCCGAAGCCATTATTCTGTCTTGTTTTGATTCTGTAAGAAGGGAGATTGCGCGACTATCGTTACATCGCTTGGTAACTGATGGAAGAATTCACCCGGCCCGAATCGAGGAGATTGTGAAAAAGACGGAGAAACAAATCAATGAGGAGATAGCTGAAATTGGAAAAAGAACGGTGATTGATTTAGGGATTCATGGACTACATCCGGAATTGATAAAAGCTGTAGGACGAATGAAATATCGTTCTTCATATGGTCAAAATCTGTTACAGCACTCTAGAGAGGTTGCCAAACTTTGTGGGGTAATGGCGGCAGAACTAGGATTGAACCCTAAACTGGCCAAAAGAGCAGGACTTTTACATGATATAGGTAAGGTTCCAAATACCGAGGTAGAGGTAGAAACCCCACATGCCATTTTAGGAATGCAATGGGCACAAAAGTATGGAGAGAAAAAAGAGGTTTGCAATGCCATTGGTGCTCACCATGATGAAATTGAGATGACCACTTTAATCTCACCTGTAGTGCAGGTGTGTGATGCTATTAGTGGTGCTCGACCTGGTGCCCGTCGACAAGTTTTGGATTCTTACATACAAAGATTGAAGGATTTGGAAGATATTGCTTTCGGTTTCAACGGCGTACAAAAAGCATACGCTATTCAAGCCGGGCGAGAGCTTCGTGTGATTGTAGAAAGTGAAAAGGTAAGTGATGATAAGGCTGCCGAACTTTCATTTGAGATTTCCCAGAAAATCCAAACCGATATGACGTATCCGGGGCAAGTACGAGTAACCGTGATTCGAGAGACCCGAGCTGTAAACGTGGCGAAGTAAACTGACTTTTGTCATTCTTTTGTACATTGAATGGAGGTAATTTCATGGGTAGATATTAAAATCTATCCAAATGAGAAAGAATGTACCCGTTTCGGAAATTATGACCAAGGATTTGGTAACCTTAACCTTAGTGGATGATCTGACAACTGCCGAAGAACGTTTCAAAAAACATCAAATTCGACATATCCCAGTGGTTTCTGGGAGTAGTATTGTTGGCATGTTGAGCCTGACCGATTTGTTACGTATCAGTTTTGCGGATGCCGTAGATGAAACAGAAGATAGCGTAGATACCATGGTATATAATATGTTCACAATATCACAGGTAATGGCAAGGGATGTAATAAGTGTTTCTTCAAAAACGACAATACGGGAAGTTGCTGAGTTTTTATCCCAAAAAGAGTTCCATGCGCTTCCTGTTGTGGATGATGGAAAGCTGGTTGGAATTGTAACAACGACAGATTTGATAAACTATCTGCTCAAACAGTACTAACGAGGTTCTCCTAGCGGTTTAGGTTATTCTTCTTCGTTTTGTTCTGCTTCTTCTCTGTTGCGGTTGTTGTTAAGGATATTCAGCTTTTTAAGTTTGGCTTGCCAGGTTTCCAAGGCTTCCTTATGGTTTTCAATATTTTTGATTACATCTTTAACCAATGGGTTGTCCTCTGACGCATTCGAGAAAAATTGCAGATTGTTTTCAAGTTGTCTGATTTGAGATTTACTTTCGTCAATTTTCTTGCGGATAAATGCTCGTTCATTGTTTATGGCACGATCATCATCGGCATTGGCAAGTTGTTGCATTTTGTCGCCATACTTCATGAGTTCTGATTCTTGACGGCTTACACCCAATTTTTTAAAGAGAGCATCCACAATTTTATTGAACTTACTATTTATGTGCTTTTTTCTAAAGGGAATTCGCCCATATTGTTTCCACTCAGAGAGAAACCCTTTGATTGCTACTAAATCTTTTTCATTGTCGCCACTTAATTGAAAAGCCTTTAAACGTTCTAGACATTCATTTTTCTTTTCAAGATTTTGATACTCTTCCTTTTGGGACTCATTTCGTTCTGCATGTAATCGGTCAAAGTAGTGGTTGCAGGCTCCTTTGAACTCGTTCCAAATTTTATCGGAGTATTTTCGGGGAACGTGTCCTATTTTTTTCCATTCACTTTGGATGCGCTTCATCTCAGGTGTGGCCATATCCCAATCTTCACTGTCTTTCAATGAGATTGCAAGCCCTAATAAAGCCCTTTTCTTTTCTAGGTTGTCGAGCTGTTCTTTCTTCTGGTTTTTGTAAAACGCATTTTTGTTTCGGTTAAAACTGCGCACGGCTTCTTTGAAGGCATCCCATGTTTGCTCGTTGACCTTTTGCGGAACCTTTCCAGCTTTAAAAAAAGCCTCCCTAAGAGTTTCGATTTCTCTAATTTGTTGCTGAAGCCCTCTGTGGTTATTGGCAGTATTCTGGGCTACCGAAGTTATGGAAGTAATAATTTCTTGCTTTTTTTCCAAGTTCTTTTCATAGTCTTTTTCCAATTCTTGGTAATGCTCTTGCCTTCTATTGTGCATTACCTTTGTGGCATTGCTGAAACGCTCCCAAATTTCTTCACGTTGCTCTTTTGCAACGGGGCCAACATCTTCTTTCCAAATCTTATGAAGGGTTTGAAGTTCCCTAAAGGCTTTGTTGATATCAGGTTCATTGGCCAAAGCTTCTGCTCGTTCCACCAATTTCAACTTTTCCTCGAGATTATGTTTAAAATCAAGGTCACGAAGCTCTCTATTTAGATGTAGAAAATCGTAAAAGATTTCCATATGGTGGTGGTAAGTACGCCAGACATCGTTATAATTCTTTCTTGGAATTGGACCGGCATTTCGCCAATTTTCTTGTAGTTCCTTGAAGTTTTTATATGTAGTGTTGATGTCTTCCTCCACATTGACCAGGCCCTTGAGTTGTTCAATGATCTCCAGCCTTTTTTGAAGGTTATTTTTTAGGTTTTGTTCCAGTTGTTTATAATACTGGTCACGCTTTTCACGGTATTCAGAATAGACCTCATTGAATTGTCTTTTAGCCACAGAGTTATAGCGAAAGTCAATTTCGTTACCCCCGTTGGCTACAAACTCTTCTTTTTTGTGCTCAAGAAACTCTTGGAATTTTTGGTCGAATTCATATTTAATGGAACTTACATGCTTGTTTATAGCCTGTACCTTTTCATTTTTGACTAATCTTTGGAGTTCACCAACAAGGTTTTCCATTGACATTGAATGGTAATCCAACATTGGAATCTGGTGCCTTTTTTCGTTGTCTGTGTCCTCAGCGTCCTCGGCATTAGATTCCTCAATCTCCTCTATGTGGTCGTCTTCTTCAGCTTGTTGTTCAGGAGCGGTATCGTCTTGGGTTTGTTCGGAAACCTCTTTGTCCACAATTTCATTTTCAGTTTCGGGTACAACCGATTCTTCGGATGTTGTTTGTTCAGAAATGGGACTTTCTTCTGGGGTTGTTTTTACATTATCCGTGATATGTTCAGAGCCACCTTCAGTTTCCTGAAGTTTTTGTTCATTTTCCTGCATCAGTAGTATCTTTTCCTATGATTGACGATAATTATAGCCAAGTTAACAACTAAATTACCCAATACCAAAGGTATTAATTCTTCTTTTGGGGGAGTTTTGTTACATATGAATCAGTTGAAAACCAGTGAAAAAGGTCTTTTTTTATGGGGTATTCCATATTTCCCAAGCTTTTTCGGCTTGAAATTTGAGCATATTCAATCCGTTGCAAATAGCTGTTTTTCGCCTTTCACCTTCATTCAAAAAAGCCGTTTTTTCTGGATTATAGATCAAATCGAACAATAAGTGCTTTTCGCCCAAAAAAGAGTAGGGAATACGGGGCTTTTCATTAATATTAGGATGGGTTCCTAACGGTGAACAATTAATAATGAGATGATTTGAGCGGATTATATCCTCATTTAGCTCATCGTATGAAAGCTGTCCTTCTTTTTTTGTTCTTGATACATAGGTATGGGTAATTCCAAGTTGATCCAGAACATAGCATACGGCTTTGGATGCTCCACCAGTGCCGAGAACCAAGGCTTTTTTATGATGTGCTTTAAGATGGGGTTCCAGAGATTTTTGGAATCCGTAAGCATCAGTATTATAGCCTATCAATCCTTGCTTTGTGATTTTTACAGTATTTACGGCACCTATATTTTTTGCAATGGAATCCATCGAAGATAAAAAAGGAATGACATCTTCTTTATACGGGATAGTAACATTAAAACCTTTAGGACTTCTTTCTTTTAAAACAGTTTCCAAATCCGATATATTGGGAATATCGAAATTTTCATAACTGTGGTCATTCAATCCCAAATGCTTAAACTTCTCCGTAAAGTATCCTTTTGAAAAAGAGTATGAAATTGCTCTACCCAGCAGTCCGTACCTGTTTTCTTTCGTTTCTGTTTTTTCCATACCAATCCAAAACCAATAATATCAAAATTCCTAGAACTACAAAAAGGATGGCCCACCAAGTTTCCAATGAGTTAAAGTCAGGAAAGTAGCGTTGATAATTAAGCACTATTTTATCCCCATTGGAATCCAACAATACATTGCCCAATTCATCAGCTTTATAAATTGTTCTTTTCCAGGGCCATACAACGCCCAACGAGCCTGTTATAAATCCTAAAATCGCTGCTGTGGTAATTTCTTTGAAGTGCTTTAACACATAGCTCAATAAATGGGAAAAAGTAACCAATCCTGTTGCGGAACCTAGGGTGAAAACAGCCAGTATTTTAAGTGTTTCCATCCGGTTGGCGTTGTTCACGAAACTAAAGTCACCTACGAAAACCTCGGAAAGGGTATCATAGAGTGCATTCACGGAATCAACCAATAGCAATACGTAATTTCCCAATAGGATAAGAATAAAAGAGCCGGACAGTCCTGGTAGGGTCATTCCGGAAACACTTATGATTCCGCAAAAGAAAATAAAAATCAGGTTGTTATTTTCGGTGGCCGGATTCAAAAAACTAATGGATATTCCAATTATAAGACCTATAACCCCCGTTAGAACGGTTCTTTTGTTCCAGTGGTGGAAATCCTTAGCGATATAATAGATAGAGCCCAAAATCATCCCGAAAAAGGCTGCCCAAACGTAAAGTTCTTTTTGTGCCAAAAAATAGTCCAGCACACGTGATATGCTGAAATAACTCACCAGCATACCAAAAATCAACAATAGCAAAAACTGTCCGTTGGTATATTGGTAAAAACTTTTGAACCTTCCATTAAAAAGCAGTTTGAATGCTTTGGAGTTTATTTTTTGAAGAGAGTAGATGAATTCTTCGTAAAATCCGCCCACAAATGCTACAATACCCCCAGAGACTCCAGGAACTTTGTTGGCAGCTCCCATACAAAGTCCTTTTATGACCAAGAAAAAATTATCCAGAAATGTTCTAGGCTGATGCATTCTTTAAGTGAGTTCCCTTATTTTTTGGAAGCGATTCTTTCCAGGATAAAAATAAGCGAAAAACCTATTAAGGCTAAGATAATGGCAAGGATTAATTGATTATCCCCTTCGAAAGCTGATGGCCAAACGTTTACGTCGTCAATAACAACGGTCTTTTCACCAAAAGTCTTGGTCTGTAAAACCTTTTTCCAAGGCCATACTTGATTAATGGAACCAATGATCAGTCCTGTAAGAACGGCGAAGGTTTGAAAGTGATATTTGTTGAGCAACCACTTAAGAACTTTGGAAAAACTTAGTAGCCCAATAACGGCTCCTGACACAAAAACCAAAAGCTTTTTAATATCAAATTCTGCTACAGCTGTACTCAACGTACTATATGCCCCCAAAAGAATCAAAATGAAAGTTCCGGATATTCCAGGAAGAATCATTGCGCAAATGGCTATTGCCGCGCAAAAGAAAAAGTATGCTAAATTATCATTTGCTTCGGCTGTTGGCAACGTGGTCAAAAAATATCCAATACCAATACCAATAATCAAGAATAAAACCAGAGTCGGGGTCCATTTTTGAATTTGCTTGGCCATGTACCAAATGCTCGCAATAATGAGCCCCAGAAAAAAGGACCAAATTAATATAGGGTGATGTTCAAGCAGGTATTTGGCCAGTTTCATGAAAGAGACATAACTGACCAAAATGCCAATTCCTAAAGCAAGGACAAAGTTTCCATTGGCGTTTTGCCAAAACTCTTTTATCTTTCCCTTAAGCAACAACTTAAAAAGGTCAATGTTGATGTTGCTTATGGTTCCAACAAGTTCTTCATATATTCCCGAAACGAGTGCTATGGTTCCTCCTGAAACACCTGGAACTGCATCGGCGGCACCCATAGCTATTCCCTTAAGGGTTATGAGCACATAATCTGTGAGTTTTCTTACTGTCATGTATGTATTATGAAATCCGAGGTTTAGGTTGAGGCTTTTTTGATTTCAGAAACCAAAGTTCTCAACCATTGGACATTATTGAATTCAGGGAATTCCGCTTCGAAAAGCTGCAGTTTGTCAATGTCCATCTGCATAGCGATCCCTAATCTTTCCTTGGCGTTCAAGACTTCCTTGTTTTTGAGGTATATGCCTGCCAGTTTATAAAGTAATTCTGCACTTTCAGGATAAAACTCTAGGCCTTGTACCAAGACCTGGATGGAGGAGCTATAATCACCCATATTTTTGAGGACATCTGCCCAATTTTGCCATGTGTCCAACTCATAGTTTCCTAAATCTACTGTTTGTTTGTAAGCAAAATCAGCTTCGTCAAAATTCTTTAATACTGAATAAATTTTTGCACTTCGTTTCCAATACGTAGGATTTTCACCATCAATGTTTATGGCTTTATTGATGTAGTAAAGTGCTTTTTCAAAATTTTCCAGCTTATAATGAAGGTCTGTTATTGCCAACCATCCTTTGTCCAAAAGGGGGTCTTCATGAACTGTATTGTAATAATAATATTTGGCAAGGTCATTATTGCCGAGTTTTTCATGGCATCGACCTATTCTAAGATAGGCATGTGAGGTAGGATCTTCTATGGATATGGTGGTCTCATAGTTCTCTATGGCTTCGTTATACCTGCCTAGCCTTTCCAACACCTTACCTTTCTCAAAATAGGCTCCAATAAAGGAATCATCTGAAATTACAGCAAAGTCAAAAGCAGTCAAAGCCTCGTTATACATATCGATGGTATAGTACATTTTACCTAATTGATGCCATGCGACTTCACAATAAGGGTTTCGTTCAAGATAATCGTTCAAGTATAGAATAGCCCCATCGAAATCCTCTAAAAACTCAAAGCAGTACACCACATTATACAGGGATGAATAATCACTATGATCAAACTCAACACATTTCATGAAATTTTTCTTGGCCTGTTCAAAATCATCCATAAAAAGATACTCCATCCCCAAAAGAGAGTGTATGTCAAAACTATCTTCGGAAAGGTCAAGAGCTTCCAAAAGCAGATTTATAGCGGCGGGGTGATTATCCTGTTTGGATTGAATATTTGCGCGTTGAATATAAATTTCCTCGTTGTTCGAATCAATAGTCTGTAGTTGGTCCAACATCCTTTCGGCTTCCTCATATTTATCCTCAAAAACCAAAACTTCTACACGTAAAAGCTTTAATTCCAATGAATTGGGGTGTTGTTCCAAACCTATTTGTATGGCTTTTTTACCCAAGGACACTTTTCCATTATTAAGGTAGTGGTGAATGATTTCCTCAAAGTCTTCTGCGTCAAAGAAGTAGACGTCATCTGTTTTGAGCATAGACTCAAATTTACTTATGGACTTGTCAGGATTTTCGTTAGAATCTAACGCCATAGAAACTAGTTTTGTTTAACAATGGACTTAAAATTAGCCGTTTAAGGGCATTTTTAAGTCGCCATTTTGGGTATGTTATCAACAATTTAGTTAACAGAGGTTGGCTTGTATGCGTTTAAAATACGGGTGATTTGTTCGCATCCTTCCGCTATTTCGTCCTCTGAAATAGTTAGTGGTGGAGATATTCGAACTGCCTTGGACTCAAAAAGCAACCAGAAAAGAATCAATCTATTTTTGGCCGCAGTCAATACCAAATAATCAGCAATTTCCTTTTTTTCAAACAACAAGGCAAGCATTAACCCTTTACCTCTTATTTCTTTAATCAAAGGATGTACCAAAAGGCTTCTAAACAGCTTTTCTTTAGTTAAGGTGCTTTTAATGAGTTGATTTTCAGATATTTCTTTTAAAGTAGCCAAACTGGCAGCGGCAATTACGGGATTACCGCCAAAAGTGGTGATATGACCAAGTTTGGGACGGTCTTGTAGAGAGTCCATCATCTTTTTTGAAGCTACAAATGCTCCTACTGGAAGACCGGATGCCATACCCTTTCCAATAACCAGAATGTCTGGTACGCAATTGTAATGTTCAAAGGCGAAAAGTTTTCCAGTCCGACCGAAACCTGGTTGTATTTCATCTAAGATTAATACTGCTCCCATGTCGTTACATCGCCTTCTGACTTTTTCTAGATACCCATTTTTAGGAAGAATAAAACCTGCTCCTCCTTGGATGGTTTCCAATACCACTGCAGCTGTTTTCTCTGTGATTTTTTGTAAATCTGATTCCAGATTGAACTGAATAAATTCAACATCAGGAATAAGTGGCCTAAACGCACTTTTGCGCTCTTCGTAGCCCATAAGGCTTAAACTTCCCATGGTGTTTCCATGATAAGCCTTGTTGCCAGCAATCAACTGCGAACGACCAGTATATCTTCGGGCCAATTTTATAGCACCTTCAATGGCTTCTGTGCCGGAGTTGACTAAATAGGTGGTCTCCAAGTTTTCAGGTAGGAGGGAGGCTAGGAATTTGGAGTAAGCTACGGCCGGTTGTTGCGCATATTCACCATAGACCATCACGTGCATATACTTTTCTGTCTGTTCCTTTATGGCATACACCACTTTCGAGTGACAATGGCCCAAGCTACAGGCCGAGACCCCAGCTACAAAATCAAGGTGCTTATCTCCGTTTAAATCGTAGATATAGCTACCCTTCGCATGGGAGACCTCCAAACCCAATGGATGAGGTGTGGTTTGAGCTTGATATTTTAAAAAATCATCTTTTAACATTAAGGAAGTTGAACTTTTTTAACCTCCGTTTTCTTGGGTTTTATGGCTTGGGAATTGGGCGCCTGTGAGGTTGTGTTTTCACTATTCTTCTGTCGTTCTTGTTCTTCGGTATCAATATCGACGGGGTTATCAATTCCGCGAATTTTCACCAATTCTATGTTGTTGTCATCTTCATCAAAAATGTCCTCCTTGGTCAGAATGCGCTCATCACCTCGCCAAATAAAACCCTTTAGTTTACGGCTTTCAACAGGTAGATCTTTATCTGGAAAAATATCGCCATCCGGATCAACGAAAAAGGTAATATCTTCGATGTCGTTATTGGCTATCTCGAGCCTTATTTTACTGCAAATTGTTTTATCGATTCCGACAAGCTCGTCATCATCATTATATACATAGTAAATTACCTCAGTATTCTTAACCAAATCGATGATCTTCAATTCGTTTTCAATGAACTTTCCGAATAAATCCTTGCCTTTGGCCTGGTTATACCCTTGTTTCCCGATGGTGTCAAAAGAAATGATAAATGCGTTTTCCAACACTTTAAGGGAATCCAGTTTATCCGTTTCTTTATCTGAAATGAGGTGAATACTGTCTCCCGTGATTTGGTTTTCCACATTCCAAATAATTGGGTCGGTAATCAGTTGTGTTACTCCTGTGGTTTCACTATAATGGATAGAATCACATTTTCCGCTCAAATCAGTTTTGTAGAATTTGGCAGCTCTAAAGGCCCTGATGATTCTTGCATCAGGCTTACCCGTAGCCAATAATGTGTCTCCGTGCATGTATAGGGAGTCTTGCTGAACCAAACTGATGGCCACAGCCCTTTTTGTGGCAAATACGGAATCCTTTTCTTTAAAAACTTCAGCGTAATGCGCTTTTATAACGCTATTGTTGATGGTGTCCGTGATTTTAATATTGTTAGTTGCAGAGGCGAAGGAAGTCAACTTGTCAAAATAGAGACTGTCACCCTCAATAACTTTGTTGTCGTAGTTGATTTTAGTGTTCTTTACACCATATCCCTGCTCAATTTTGGTGTCGTAGAACCCTCGTTCGCAATAGATTTTATAATCTTCCCCAATGATTGTGGAAGGACCGTACATGTAAGCGTTTTTGGAAACCCGGTAGTAATCAAGTTGTTCAGAATCAATGATGTATTCTGGGTTATCTATATGCACATTTTTACGGAACTGCACTTTTTTACGTTCCATAAAGTAGTTGCCTATAATGCTGGTAAGCACATTGGCTGAATCTACTACTTTACCACCTGACCTATAATATGAGAGTTGCTTTTCCCGGTCAAAATACAAGGTATCCGTGGTAAGGGTCATCTGACCATCTGTAAGATCTACATTTTCCCATGCCTTGGCAAGTCTGGTGTTTCCGTCATAATCAATTTTACCACTATTCATTTCGATAGAGTCGCCCTGTTGTAAACGAATGTTGCCAATAGCCTTTAATCGGTTTTCTGTTGAGTAGAAAATGGCGATATCACACCATAGGTCAGCTCCTTGATGTTCAAACTGTACCTGGCGCTCATCATCCTTGCTAAAAATGGAGGCTCCAGGAAATTGAACTTCATCTTTAGTGAAATTACCTCCGTAAACAATGTTGATTTGCCTACCTTCTGTTTGAGGAGGGGTATCTTGCCCCAACGTAACAAAAAAGGACAAAACAATTATAAAAAAAGAAACGGTCTTCAATCCATCAAATTTTGCCCAAAAGTAGGCTTTTTAGCTAAAGTACCGATGCGGATTTAGAAAGGTTTAATAGTATCAAAGTGCTTATATACACGAAGAACTGTATGTGTCCATTGTTTTTCTTCTATTTTAGTATTTTCAGCCTGCTTTCCAACAAATCAATTTTTTCACTCCAATACTTGACGGCTTTGTCCAGATTTACTTTATCCTTACCATTCTGGTTTTGTGGTTCAATTCGATTCGACCAGAACCTTCGATGTTCAATGTATTCGAGTTTAAGCTTGTCTAAGAATGCTATTAGTCTTTTCTTGTCTTTGGGGACATGGCCCGGCCCGGAACAACCACAGGAATGGTAGGTGATTCCTGATTCGTAGAGGTTTTTCGTGTGAACCCAGGCTTTGACGTCACTTTTTTTAGGAGATTCAAAGTCCAACCCCATATTGGCCATTAAATTTCCACATTCTGGACATTTTGAAGGAACATTTTCCGACCTTCCAGAATAGCAAGAGTCTCGGTCAATATCCATCAAAAGTTTTCGTTTGAACGTTTTTCTACACTCAAAACAAGCATAGTGAGATTTATATATGTTGGTTCCGTAGCGACACATTTTTAAGGTTGTTGACCCAAATTCTAAGGTTTCTTTTGGGATTGTATTCTATTCCTCACAGCATCCAATTATGATTGACTTTGAATTTGACCTTCAATTTAGTTTTTTCCTTGGTGGAAACCTTTAATAAGGTCGCTTCAAAGGTACCGGTAACAATTTTGCTTCCTTCTTCAAAAAGAACAGCGTCTTCTTTTGCTTTTGATGGTGAAACCGATTCGATAATTACTTGGTTGGATTCATCAGGAACAAGCACATAATCTTCCATAATGCCGTCCAAATTATTAGCCTCAACTGCGTTTTTATAGGTATCCATGTCCCATACACTGTCGAAACTGAAAGTATCTAAAGATAAAAGGGCGCCAAGTTTATAGGTTCCTACTTCCAGCTGAGCAGATTCTGATTGACGATACAAGGTCATGTCAATTTTTAAAGAAGGATATTGATTAGGAATCTCTTCATTTAAATAAATATCAAAATGAGTCATGATGGAGCCCTGTTTTGGACCGGGCGTAGTTTTCAAACTAAAGTCAGTACTTCTTTCCTTGACGTTTCCAATAGCTATCTCGCAATAAAAATCTTTGTCTTTCGAATCAGGATGTTGTTCAATAGTGTTGTCAGAATGATTGGATGTTTGGTTTTTATCGGATTTCACTTTTTGATTACAGGAGGTAAATCCGATTAAAAATACTAGTGCGAGCATACTTTGCTTATTTATCATAATTGGTGGTTAAGAATTGATTTTGATGAAAACATTAGTCGACGAAACTATATAACTCAAATACAATTCTCCCGTATGATTTGATGGATTGCTTCTCTGGATCTACAGAACCTTGTTTATAATTGACGGGTTATTATTTTGTTTTGGTAAAACTATAGATAGAAGCTTTTGATAAAAATAAAGTAAATGCGAAGGGGATTGGTTTTTATGATTTGAGTTTGCTGTCCTTGGCTATAGTTTCACTACCAAATCATTTTTAGTTTAATTTCTTTTTTACCTTACATGGGTTTCCGAATGCCAAGACATTATCAGGAATGTTTTTGGTGACCACACTTCCCGCTCCAATAGTCACATTATTTCCAATGGTCACCCCCGGAAAAATGACGGAATTTCCTCCAATCCAAACATTATCTCCAATTTTTACAGGTTTGGTCGAAGTCAAATATCGAGTTTGGTTTCCATTACCAATTATCCTTTCAGATACTTTTAAAGGGTGATCTGTGGTATAGATTTGAACATATGGAGCTATCAATCCATTTTTGCCAATAATGATTTTATTGTTGTCCAAAAACATACAGTTGGTATTGACAAAAGTATTTTCTCCAATAGAAATATTTTCACCGTAGTCGCAAAAGAAAGGAGATTCAATCCAAACACCATCGCCTTTATAGTCAAACAACTCTGTTAAAATCTGCACCCGCTCTTCCAGTAATTCCGAATCCAGATTGTTGTATTACTTTAGCAACCTTCTTGCTTTGTGGTACATCTTCAACAATTCCGGATTTCGTGAATTATAAAAATCTCCCTTAAGCATTTTCTCTTTTTCGGTCATTGGGATAGTTCGTTTTTAGGAACAATTTTGAAACTTCCTTTTGGTTAAAGCTATAGTTTTGATCAGTAATATCCTATCCAATACATTTATTCCCTGATACTCCATATTTCATGAATGGGATCTCCTTTGCTCGACAAGCCGGAGTGGTGCCATTTGCCATCTATAAGCTCATAGTTGAAATTTAGACTCAATCCTGCTTTGGAATCGTCTCTTGAAAAGAATTCGATGTTCTCCTTGTAATCACCATTTTTGGTGGTGTAGGTGCCTCCGCCTGTTCCCATAAACTGTTTGGTTTCTGTGTTGTAAGCTATCCACTGAAATCGGGTTCCGGATAAAATCTTCATGGTTTTTCTTGGTCTGTTGGTATCAATCGATTGCATTTTACCATCCCTACCTCGACCAGATATCAACCAGGCTCCGCTAAGCTTACCCGGGGTCCCGTTATCGATTCTGATCAATTTCATGTCGGAACCATCAATTTGAATGGTATTTTCAGTAATAATCACCTTAAAACTTATCTCGGAACCTACACGTGAAGGATTGTCCGTATCAAATTCTACCTTTTCCGTCATCATATCCCCATCCAACTTCCAAGTGCCACCATTGGTACGAACAAATTTTCCGTTAGCGGCATTGTAGACGCTGATTACTTGATAGCCATCGGCAAAAATGACCACGTTTTTAAGTTTGTCCCCATTTTCAGCGGTTGAATAACCTTCCCATGCACCGATAATGTTCTGGGCCTTGAGCCCCAATGCGAGGAAGGCGCAAATGAGTGATGTAATTAATGTTTTCATTTTCTACGTATTTTGCTTGTCTGTTTTCCAATTCGAAATATGATTTGCCAATTTTTGAATGATATCTTCTTTAGACACTTTTCGAATACTGCTCTTCAATTCATCTAAATTCATTTTTTCTTAAGAGGATTATTTCTGTATTGCCCCCAATTTACCCTTTTTACACGATTAACCTTTGGTTGTTTAAAGATAAATCCCACCATTTTAATTTAAACCGTATCTTTGGGTCGCTACACTTATCGTTTTGCGGTTGGTCTCGTCAACCTCGTCCGAATTTAAAATATGGATAGGCAAAAGGTGTAAGTCCTCAAACCTTTCAAGAAATCACCTTGATAGGTTTTCAATGACCTTTCCTTTGTTTAATTTTTTAATCACCTTATTATGCGAAATGGTGAAGAGTGTAAGCACTGTTCTGAATGTAATGCTCCCATGGCGAAGGATGACGTATCAAAACTTAGCCCCGCCCAGTTAAAATTGTTGCAATATGTAGATGTCCTTGACGGCCCTGATCGGGTAAAAGCCCTAAAATGGGTACACGATATTGCGATTTATGAGTCCACAGAACCTTTATGCGATGCTGAAAAAGAGGCGCTGTACCAAATTAAGGTGCTCTGGCAGCTTATTGAGGACACGCTACAATGAGCAATGGACAATTGACAATTTACAATTGGCAATGTGCAGTGAACAATGAGTAATGGGAAGGAAGATTCCAACTGAAAGCTGGAAGATTGTCATCCTGAGCTTGTCGAAGGATAGTCTGTAGAGGCTTAAAACACACTTCGACGGGCTCAGTGTGACATGTTGTGGAATTATGTTGTAATGAACAATTGACAATGTGCAGTGAACAACGAACAATGAGTAGTGAGCAATGGAATAGCGTCTAAAGGGGACACTTTCATTCAAAACAACAATTTCAGCACTTTTTTAGGCACCATCCATTGCTTTTTGGTCAACGTGCTTCGGCGGTTGGTTCACCGGAGAACAGCAATGCCGATGTACCTTGCTGCAATCCTGTGTTTATCAAGGTTCCGTACGCATTTACGCTATTGGCTGCAGCAGCCAGAAAAACGGAAGGCATTCTGGTATGGCCCGAGTATGCAAATATGGCATCCTCCTTTTTTGAGATTTTCATCTTGTTTTTTAAAAATCCGATGTTGACGGAGGGTAGCGTATCCAATTTTGTAAAGTTGATATGGGTGCCTGCAGTTATTTTGTTTCCACCAGTGTTCCAAGACAAATTGTTCTCATCGAACCCAAAACGATTGCCATTCCATTCAGAATCGGTGAAATGGACTATGGTATTTGACGGAATGTCTACATGCGCAACAATTCCAAACGCATCATTGTCGGCATCAAAAAAAGTAAATGTGATGTCTCCAGGGTGCAACTCCTGCTTTTTCTGGTCGTAATAGATACAAATGACCAATAAAGAGGTAACGCAGGCAAGGAAAAGAAGGTTTTTCATCTCATAAGTTCCAATGAGATAAAAGTATTCAGCTATTAAAATGGAGGGGTAAACTTTTGTTTATCTAATTACCAACCCAAAGTAAAATTTTCAGAAGTGTTTTAAATCTATTGTAAAGGGAAATTGTTTTAAAAATCTAATGAAGTTTCGGCGCCTATTGATTGGTTTTTTTTATGGAAGTTCGTGTTGGCAATTGTCCGTAACGAAGTGCCAACGGATTTTACCAAGACAACTTCTGTTATAGGTGAGTTGTTCATTCACAAAACCGGATAAGTCTCCTGAGTTTTTCGAATATTTTTTTACCGCTGAGAAGACCTTTAAGATAGATATTATTGGTTCACTCAACAATATTTGACCTACCTATGAATGGTCTGCGTCCTGTCTGGCCCTACAGAGACTATTTTGATTGGTACATTCAATTGTTCCTCTAAATAGGCGATGTACTCGTTCAATGCTGGTGGCAGTTCATCGGCATTGGTCATTTTGGTGAGATCCTTGGCCCAACCTTTCAACTCTGTGTATATCGGTGTGATATTTTCACTTTCTATATTGTAGGGTAGGTGCTGTATTTCCTCGCCTTTGTATTTATAGGCAGTACAAACCTTAATAGTCTTGAAACCACTCAATACGTCGGCCTTCATCATCATCAGTTCGGTAACGCCGTTGATTTGTACGGCATATTTTAGAGCGACCAAATCGAGCCATCCGCAGCGTCTGGCTCTTCCGGTGGTGGCGCCAAATTCGTTTCCTACGCGGCCCATGGTCTCGCCGTCTTCATCAAAAAGCTCGGTAGGGAAGGGGCCACTGCCCACGCGGGTGGTGTACGCCTTAAAAATTCCCAAAACACGGCCAATCTTGTTCGGTGCCACGCCCAATCCGGTACAAGCACCGGCAGCTGTGGTGTTGGATGAGGTCACAAAGGGGTAGGTTCCAAAGTCAATGTCCAACAACGACCCTTGTGCACCTTCGGCCAATATTTTTTTGCCCTCGACCTGCGCCTTGAACATATATTCCTCGCTGTCGATGAAGTTTAGTTTTTTCAACGATTCCACAGCTTCAAAAAACTCTTCCTCCAATTCGGCCAGATCATATTGGATGTCCACATTGTAGAACCCGATCATGGCTTCGTGCTTATTGGCGAGGTTTCGGTATTTTTCCTTCCAGTTATCAAACTCCAAATCGCCCACACGCATACCATTTCTTCCCGTCTTGTCCATATAGGTTGGGCCGATACCCTTTAGGGTAGAACCAATCTTGGCTTTTCCTTTGGCGGTTTCCGAAGCGGCGTCCAACAAACGGTGGGTGGGTAGAATAAGGTGTGCCTTTCTTGAGATCAATAGCTTGGAAACAATATCGATATTGAACTTATCCAGATTGTCCAGCTCCTTTTTAAAGATGACCGGGTCGATGACCACGCCGTTGCCCACAATGTTCATGGCGTTTTTATGGAAAATTCCCGAAGGAATGGTGTGCAGTACGTGCTTAATGCCATCGAACTCTAGGGTGTGCCCTGCATTGGGACCTCCTTGAAAACGGGCTATAATGTCATAATCTTTGGTAAGTACATCAACAATTTTTCCTTTTCCCTCGTCTCCCCATTGGAGTCCAAGCAATAAATCTACCATGAAATGTGTTGGTTATTCGGTTAGGTTTTCTTCTTTGTTTTTTGTTGCGTAGAAATAGAGTGAGTGGTTGTGGATTTTGATATCAAAAACCTCCTCAATGGTTTTTTTGATGGATTGTATGCGGGGGTCACAAAATTCCTTCACTTCTCCTGTGTCAGTAAGAATAACATGGTCGTGTTGACGGTCAAAGTACGATTTCTCGTATTGCGCCTGGTTTTTACCAAATTGATGCTTGCGAACCAACTTGCTCTCCAATAAAAGCTCAATTGTGTTGTAAAGCGTGGCACGACTGACCCTATAATTTTTGGTCTTCATTTTAATATAGAGTGATTCTACATCAAAATGGTCGTCACTTTCATAGATTTCCTGTAAAATAGCGTAGCGCTCAGGTGTTTTTCTGTGTCCTTTTTCCTCTAAAAAGGTCGTAAACACATTTTTTACAATTTCTTGATTTTTATTGTTCCCCATAGTTTTCCCACCTATGCTAAAAGGCAAAGGTACAGCTAAAAATTAAATTCTGGTCACTTTGTCTATCCCTTCAACTTGCTTTAAATTATTGATCAATCTTTTAAGGATATTGTTGTTTTTTACCACCAAAGTTATTTTTCCCTTAAAAGTACCACCATCCGCACTAAAATTAAGGTTTCGCATGTTCACGTGCATGTTGTCCGAAATAATCTTGGTGATGTCGTTAACCAATCCCATATTGTCGATTCCGGTAATCTCTATATCCGAAGCAAATTCTTCTTGGGTGGAATCTATCCATTTGGCGGACATGATTCTATACGCATAATTGGATTGTAACGAAATGGCATTAGGGCAGTTTTTGCTATGAACCTTAATGCCGTCGTTAACACTCACAAAACCGAAAACCTCATCCCCAGGTATGGGATTACAGCATTGCGAAAGCTTGTAAGTTAGTTTTTCCTCCTCTTTGCCAAACACCAACATATCATATTTGGTGGTGATTTCTTCCTTATTGACATCTTTTGGAGTAGGGTTTCTTCGGATTTTATTTTTGAAGAAATTCAGGAAGGCATTGTGATAAGACGATGCAAAATCCTTGATGCGTTCATTATCGATGACCCCGATTCCCACACGATAAAACAGGTCCAGACTGGTCTTTAGCTTGAAAAAAGTGACCAGTTTGTTGACCGTATCCTCGTTCAGGGTTATTTTTTGGGACTTTAGCTTTCTACGAAGCACCTCTTTACCGTCTGCTGCAATGCTCTTTTTCTCCTCGCTCAAAGAGGATTTGATTTTGGAGCGCGCCCTAGCCGTTGTGGCATAATCCAGCCAACTTTGATTGGGTTTGGCACTTTCGGAGGTGATAATTTCCACCTGATCACCACTATGAAGTTCTGAGCCCAGTGGTACAAGCTTTCCGTTTACGCGAGCTCCACGGGTTTTCATGCCGACTTCTGTATGGATATGAAAGGCAAAATCCAAAGGCGTAGAGCCTTTCGGCATTGACTTTAAATCTCCCTTGGGGGTGAAGACAAAGATTTCCTTGGAATAGAGGTTCAGTTTGAATTCCTCTACAAAATCGACGGCATTCCCATTGGAGGTTTCCAGGGCCTCTTGTAAACGATTCAACCAGTCTTCAATGCCTTGTTCTTTTTGTTCTCCGTGTTTGTATTTAAAGTGTGCAGCGTAGCCTTTTTCAGCAATCTCGTGCATCCGCTCACTTCGAATCTGGACTTCGACCCATTTTCCTTTCGGGCCCATAACGGTTATATGCAACGCTTCATAACCTGTGGATTTTGGTGAAGTAATCCAATCCCGAAGTCGAATGGGGTTAGGGGTGAAGTGATCTGTTACTATGGAATAGATTTTCCAAGCAAGGAATTTTTCGTTCTTCCGGTCTGATTTGTAGGTAATCCGGATGGCGAATTTGTCGTAAACCTCATCAAAGGAAACATTTTGGGCCTTCATTTTCCTTCGGATGGAAAAAATGGACTTCATCCGACCTTTGATATCGTAATTGAGGCCTTCCTTATCCAATGAGTTTCGGATGACGTTGGAAAAATCTTCAATATAGGCCAATTGCTCCTCTTCGGTATCTTCGATTTTAGCACGTATATCGCTGTATACTTCAGGTTCGGTGTACTTTAAACTTAAGTCCTCCAGATGGGTCTTAATATTATAGAGTCCGATTCTGTGTGCCAAAGGAGCGTAGATGTAAAGCGTTTCCGAAGCAATTTTCACCTGTTTGTGCTCTGGCATGGCATCCATGGTGAGCATATTGTGGTACCGATCCGCAATTTTGATGATGATCACACGCACATCATCATGAAGGGTCAGCAACATTTTTCTAAAGTTCTCAGCTTGCTGGCTGATGTCCTTATCCTTTTTGAGGTGTGCTATTTTGGTAAGCCCGTCAACAATACGAGCAACGGTTTCGCCGAACATCCGCTCAATGTCGTCCAAAGTGTAAGCGGTATCCTCAACAACATCGTGGAGCAGGGCGGAGGCAATGGAAACAGCATCCAACCCAATTTCTGAAGCCACGATTTTAGCAACGGCGATAGGGTGGAAAATATATGCTTCGCCAGATTTTCTGCGCTGATCTTTATGGGCGTCAACGGCTACATCAAAAGCAGAGCGTATCAACTTCTTGTCCTCATTGGTCAAGGTTTGATAGCTTATGCGAAGCAATTCTTTATATTGCTTGGCAATCTCCTTATTCTCTTTTTCGATAGCAGCCTCCGTCATAGTATATTAAAGTTAGCACAATCTAATTAGCTAAACAACAAAAATTATGCCTTTAAGTTCCGAATGCGCTCAACTAGGGGTGGATGGGAATAATGCACAAAAACATAGGCCGGATGAGGGGTGAGATTGCTCAAACTGTTTTTGGACAACTTTTTTAAAGAGGTGATCAAAGGTTGCGGTGCAAAAGTCTCTTTAGCATAATCATCCGCTTGGAACTCAAACTTTCTGGACAGATAATTCATTGCAAGGCCAGTGATTTCCGAGATTGGGCTGTAAAGGAGCACAAATCCGATAAGTCCAGCATGAAAACTCGGTGTTGACACTCCAATGGCCAACGAAATTTCTGGTGTATTGATAAAAAGGGATAAAATATACAAAGTGAGCCCCATCAATCCCAATGACACTGCAAGGTTAAAAATGATATGTTTTCGTTTATAATGACCTACTTCATGTGCCAAAACTGCCACAATTTCATCTTCTTCCAAATCATTGATCAATGTATCGAACAGGGTAATACGCTTTTCCCTGCCAAAACCTGAAAAATAGGCATTGGCCTTTGTGGATCGTTTGGAACCATCAATAACAAATATGTTTTTAAGCTCGAAACCAACCTTGTGGGCATAATTTTCAATGGCATTCTTAAGGTTACCCTCGGTGAGCGGTGTTTGCTTGTTGAACAATGGGACAATCAATCTGCTATAAAACAAATTCATGAATAATATGAAAAAACCTGCCAATAGCCATGCATAAATCCAAAAGTTGGGCCCCGTCCATTTATAGAAAAGCATGAACAGTGTAAGTAAACCGCCACCTAATACAAGTCCAAGTAGGCTGCCTTTCAATTTGTCCAAAAAGAAGAGTTTTTTCGTGGTCTTGTTGAATCCATACTCTTGTTCAATAACAAAGGTCTGATAGTAGGAAAAGGGTAACCCCAAAATTCCACTACCCAATAGAATAAATCCAAAAAAGAGTAATGCCATGGGAATAGCCTCTTCGGTTATGGAACGGGTAATGCCATCAATCCATTCAAAGCCTCCAAAAAACAAGAAACAAAGGGTCAAAATCAGTGAAAAACCATCGGAAAACAATCCAAATTTGTAGTTCGCTCGCTGATATTGCTGTGCTTTTTGATATTCGGCATGATCAAAAACATCGTTAAGTTCCTCCGGCACGCTGGACTTAAATCTACGGGCATTGAGAAATTCAAGAACTTGTTGGATAGTGTATTGAATCACCAATATTGCGATGATCACATAGAACAAAGTAGTTTTTTCCATAGCTTAAAATCCGCGTTGTCGCTTCGCTTCAAATATAAGTATTGCTGCTGATACCGAAACATTCATGGAATCGATTTCACCCTGCATGGGAATAATAATGTTTTGATTGGAATTTTGAAGCCACTCTTCGGATAAACCTGTAGCCTCGGTGCCCACAACTATTGCTGTTGAGGATGTAAAGTTGCATTCGACATAATTTTTGGAAGCGGTGAGCGCAGCACAATAGATCTGGATGTTATTCATCTTTAAAAATCCGATGATTTCTTCGGTCGTACCCACACCGATTTTGTTGGTGAAGACACAACCTACACTTGAACGGATTATATTGGGATTGTAAACATCCGATTTTGGATTTGCAATTAAAACAGCATCTACAGCGGCTGCATCAGCAGTTCGAAGCAATGCCCCAATGTTCCCAGGTTTTTCTGGAGCTTCAGCAACCAAAATTAGGGGTTTTGGGGTATTTATGCTTAGATTTTCCAAGGTATGCTGCTTACTTTTCATCATGGCCATAACGCCCTCGGTAGTTTCTCGGTAAGCTATTTTTTCATAAACCGATTTGGATAGCTGGATTAGTTCGATGCTTGGATTTTTAGAAATAGGATTTCTGGAGAAATCTGTTGCGATTTCAGGGCAGTATAGCAAAGTTTCAACGGTATAACCTCCTTTTTGGGCCAGTTCAATTTCGCGTTGTCCTTCTACAACAAAAAGGCCCGTTTTTTTTCGTTCCCGGGATTTCTCCTTAAGGAGAACAATCTTTTTTATTATAGGATTTTGGGTGCTGCTGATGAATTTGGATTCCTTCACAAATCAAAAATACATAATCTTGTAATCTTGAAGGGGTAACTACGACAAAGTCGCAAACAACTACCATAATGAGAAAAATAACTCTTGTTCTACTTGTGCTTTTTGCCACTGCATGCAAGCAAAATGCCAAGCGAGAAGAAACAAAAACTGTAATCGACGCAAAGATTGCAGAAACACCAAAAAAATACCCAAAAGCTTTGCAAAATGTTTTTGATGCGCATGGCGGTATCAATAATTGGAAAGAGCAACGAACCTTATCTTACGAATTACCAAAACCCGATGCAAAAGAGACCCAAACTATTGATTTATGGTCAAGGAAGGACCGTGTGGATACCGATAATCTTTCAATAGGTTTTGATGGAAACAAAGTTTGGCTCTTAGATGCTGATGGGAGCTATGAAGGTGATGCCGTTTTTTATCACAACTTAATGTTCTATTTCTATGCAATGCCGTTTGTATTGGCAGATGACGGGATTCATTACGGAGAAACAGAGGATTTGGTGTATGAAGGAAAAAGCTATCCTGGAATAAGTATTTCGTATGAATCTGGTGTTGGAACGTCTCCTAAGGATGAATATTTTATTCACTTTGACCCAGAAACCAACCAAATGGCTTGGTTGGGGTATACGGTTACCTATAGAACAGGAGAGTCTTCAGATAATGTGAAATGGATTCGTTATGATGATTGGCAAAATATTGATGGTTTGACCCTTCCAAAATCCATTACATGGTACAATTATGAGGGTTCCAAGATTTTGGATGCCCGAAGCAAGGTGCCTTTTGAGAACATTTCATTGAGCAAAATGCCCAAATCTGATGGCTTTTACGCCAAGCCGGAATCGGCAGTATGGGTTGAGCCAAAAAAGAATTAATCCGGGAACTAACTCAAAACCCGTTTCGGTCGTGGTAGCTTATTAATAAGCCCACGACCGAATTATAACTTTTTATCCCCTCTTCTTGATTGTTCACTTTTAAAAAGGTGTTGAACATTGATTTAAAAACCGGTTCCAACGGGTTTTCATAGCGTTCCCAAAATGCTGTAAGCTCTTTAAAATTTTCTTTAACTCCAGGGTTGAGCCCAGTGATGATTTCGTCGAACTTTTCCTTGTCCTTCCTTGATAAATCAGATAAGCAATATCCTAAGGCATGATTATAGGCTGCATATTTAAAGTAGGGGTCTTGGTTTTTTGAAGTGACCAAAAAGCCGATTAGGTTTGTTGCATCTTCGGCTGAATATCCCAGTTGGTGCCCTACCTCATGTCCGCTAACGGTAGGAAGCCTAAACAAAGGAGTTATTCCGTTTACTTGTGCCTCGTTTGAAAAAGGATTTAAATAGCCTCCATAGCCCATATATGTTAGAGGAAGGCTGAATAGAGAAGCTTTTAGGCTGGGTTTTTTATATTCGAAAAAGGGGTAGGTTTTTTTTAATTCGTTGTAACCCTCTTCTGTTTTTTGGAATATGTTACTTCGGGAATATGGAATTTGCACAGGGTTTATGGTATCTCCCGTGATTTGGGATTGAAAATGATTTGTTTTTTCAATCAAGTACAAAGAGAAGTCTATTAGTTCTTGTTTGGTGTATTCCTTTTCGATATCTAGTTTTTCGGTGATGGGCAATCTGTAATAATTCATTCCCCAAAGTAGATGGAAGGTGAAGTAAACAATCGAAAGCACAACTAAGATATCCTTGCCAAAAAGTAATGGTTTGCTTTTAATTGATTTCCAATTTTTAAAGATGTATTTTCCTGCCAACCAAAATGCTGCGAGGTACAATATGTCACCAACAGAAAAGGGAATCCATCCGAAAAGCGTCCTTAAAAATTGAGAGATAATGGGATAGATGCCATTGCTGTAATATTGTTCTACAAATTCCGGATAACTACCAATCCATTTTACCAGAATAACTTGTACTGGCAAGGCAAGTGCAAGAGCTGTTTTGGTTTTTTGTTTGTTCAAAATCGCAAGTATGGATTATTGACTTCTAATCTAGCCCTTAATTCCTAAGATTCCTTCAATCTTAACAAAGCTTTGTGTAAAAGAAAAGGCAGCACTTTAGTGCTGCCTTTTTATGGTGTATAGAAAATTCTATTGTTGAATTCCCACAATTTCCAAATCAAAAATAAGGTCTGAATTAGGAGGAATTGGACCGCCACCTTGAGGGCCCAATCCTAAATGAGCCGGCAGAAAAGCCCTGATTTTATCTCCTACCTTCATGGTAAGAAGAGCTTCCCTAAAGCCTGGGAACAATGGAGCTTCTGGACTAAAATCCATTGGTGACGGGGTAAGTTGGCCACGGTGCATTTGATTGATTCGTTCGAAGTTTTTGAATTTTTCAGCTACTCGAGCCTCTGACGTATCGAACAAATCTCCATTAGGTAACCACCCAGCATAATTTACCAAAACTTTTTGACCAACTTTAGGTGCTTCGCCTTCTCCTTTTTTCAGGGAATAAATGCGAAGTCCAGATGTAGTTTCTTGAGCCTCTTCTTTTTGTTTTGCCAACTCGGCGACAAAATCATCTTTCATTTTTTTGAAGGCAGCTTCGGCTACTTTTTCTTCCTCAAAATAATCGGTCATGATTTGGGGAGCATCAAATTTTTTGGCCTCTTTACCATTTCTAATGATTTCTACCTTGTTCATTACCACATCTACTTCGGGTTTGTCGCCTGGCACTGTTTTTACATTGGCAATGGTATCAACCACGTCCAGACCACTGACCACCTCACCAAAAACAGTATGTCTGCCATCTAACCAGGGAGTTTCCTTATGGGTAATGAAAAACTGACTTCCGTTGGTTTTTGGGCCCGAGTTGGCCATGGACAAGATTCCTTTTTTTGAATGACTTAAGGAGTCACGGAACTCATCCTTAAACTTATAACCGGGATTTCCCCTGCCTGTTCCGGTTGGGTCACCTCCCTGAATCATGAAATCTTTGATGATTCTGTGGAAAATGATACCATCGTAATACTTTTTTCCTTTAAGGCTGTCTGCCACAAATGGATTGTTGCCTTCGGCCAGTGATACAAAATTTGCAACGGTTACCGGAGTTTTTTCGTGCTCCAGTTTAACAATGATATCGCCTTGAGAGGTCTGGATATCGGCAAAGATTCCATCTCCTAGCTCCGCATATTTGCTCGATTTACAGCCAAAAAAGACTATCGAGAATAGTGTGATTAAAACAAGTGATTGTTTCATAATGTTCATGGTTTAAGATTTAAGCTATCTTGATTTATAATGATAGTGTGTAATTCAATTGTTGATTTTACTGGAGTTCTTGGACCAATTTTACTTCCATCCCCGTGGTAACCATAAGCTTGCAAAGATGGGAACAAAAAAGTAGCCCGCTCATTGATTTTGAGCAACTTTACGGCGTTTTGAAGCCCAGGAAACAATTGTTCTTTGTCCACAACGTAAGAAGTAGGGCCATTTTCCTTCATTGTGTAAAGAGTATCATTGGTAAAGGAAACAAGATTATATGAAAACAAAATTTGATCATCAGTTTTTGGATGGTAAGCTGATGCCTCGTTCTTTTTTTCAAAATAATACCAGAATCCACTTGGACTTGCTATATATGTATTTACGGTGTCCGTTTCAATGATTTCTTTGATCAATTCTTCTTCCTTTTCCAATAAAGCTTTGTTCCGTTCTACGGATTCCTTGAAAAAGCTTCCGGATTTCACCTTGACAGGCCTCCTGGGTTCTGGTCCACCACATCCGACCAAAACAATCAATAGAATTATGGTCAGTACGTTTCTCATGAATTCAACTGAGTTTTATAGGTTTCAAGGATTGTTTTAAACCGCTCAACAGTGTCGGTTATGCTATCCATGCTTCGCCCCCCCGCAGCATTGTCATGTCCCCCACCATTAAAATGTTCTCTGGCAAATTCATTGACCGAGAAACTTCCCACGGATCGGAATGAAATCTTGATAATCCCTTCTTCCTTGTTCTCAATAAAGATAACGGCGAAAACAATTCCTTCCAGAGTTAAACCATAATTGACAAAGCCTTCGGTATCTCCTTTTTTAAAATTGTGTTGATCTAGTTCGGTCTGGGTAAGCGTTATGAATGCCGTTTTATATTTGGACATAATGACCATATTGCTCAATGCAACACCTAGCAAATGTAAGCGGGAAGGTGAATTTGTATCGAACACTTGTCTGTGAATCTCCATATTGTTGGCTCCTCGGTCTATAAGGTCTGCCACTACCCTATGCGTTCTGCTGGAGGTGGAACGGTATTTGAACGAGCCGGTATCGGTCATAATTCCAGTATATAGGTTGGTTGCAATACCGGAGTCTATACTGTCCAATTCGCCCAAGGCCTCAATAAAATTGTACACCATTTCACAGGTGGAGCTCATACTCACGTCAGAATAGGTCACTTTGGCATAGTCACTCGGTTGTTGATGGTGATCGATCATGATGAAATCCGCCTGTTTTTCCATCAATATATTTTCCAACTGACCGGTTCTTGAAAAGTTATTAAAATCCAAAGTGAATATTACCGTAGCGTCTTGAAGAAGCTTCTTGGCTTGGGAGTTTTCCTTTTCAAAATTCAAGACTTCTTGCGAATAAGGCATCCATTTTAGAAATTTTGGATAATCATTTGGGGTGATTACTGATGCTTTTTGGTTTTTGGACCTGAGAAAGGCGCATAGCCCCAAACACGAGCCCATGGCATCGCCGTCAGGATTTTTATGGGGTATGATAACGATTTTTTGGGGTTTGGAAAGAATTGACTTTACCGTCGCAATGTCCTCTAAATTCATGCCGGCAAAGATACAATAATATAATGTAGAGGTAATCCGCGATAACCTATTTTTGTGTCTGATAAATTTGAAGCAATGTGCTATCGTACTCTTATAGGTTTTTTTGTCGTTTTTTTTGTTGGATGCAAGGCTTATCAAGACAATATTGTAAAACCTACCATTGCCGATGATTCCGATGAGTTTTTTGTAGTTGCATTTGGATCTTGTAACAAGCATGATAAGGTTAATCCTTTTTGGGACGATATTTTGGCACAAAACCCCGACGTTTGGATTTGGGGTGGGGACAACATTTATGCGGATACGGATAATATGGGAAAAATGAAATCCATGTACGCTAAACAAAATAGGGTGGCTGGATATAAAGCTTTAAAATCTCAAGTTCCTGTTATTGGTACTTGGGATGATCATGATTACGGACTTAATGACGGAGGAGAAGAGTTTTCCATGAAAAAGGAAAGTCAGCAGTTGTTTTTAGATTTTATGGGGGTGCCAAAAGGAAGCGATAGAAGAAAAAGGGACGGTGTATACGCATCCCACTTGTTTGAAACCAATTTTGGGAAGATGAACATTTTAGTTTTGGATACACGTTATTTTCGCAGTGCATTAAAAAAGGATGAAGACCCGAACCGTCGTTACAAACCAAATACCGAAGCTGAATCTACTATTCTTGGTGCTGAACAATGGCGTTGGTTAAAAAAAGAATTGGAAACCTCAGATGCGGATTTTAACCTCATTGTAACAAGTATACAGTTACTATCACATGAGCATGGTTTTGAGAGCTGGGGAAACTTTCCAATGGAAATGGAAAAAATGAAAGACCTAATTGTTGACTCTGGAGCAAAAGGTGTTATGGTTTTGTCAGGTGATCGACATATTTCTGAATTCTCAAGAATTGCTTTGAAAGGTATGGATTATCCTCTTGTAGATTTCACAAGTAGTGGACTGACCCATTCGTATGCTGAGTTTAAATCAGAGCCAAATAAGAATCGAATAGGGGAGGTCGTTTCAACGAAGAGCTTTGGACTTATTAGATTGAATTTAAAGGAAAAGAAGGTCCGGTTTACCATTATGGGTGAAAACGGAAAGATTTATCGAGAATTAACGCAGAGGTATTGAATCTTATCTTGTTCGTTGCTCGAAAAAGTGTAAGTTTGCGCAAAATTTTAAAAAAATGACTGGAAATAGAACATTCACCATGATTAAGCCCGATGCCGTTGAGAACGGACATATTGGTGCGATTTTGGAGAAGATTACAGCGGCTGGCTTCAAAATTGTGGCTATGAAATACACCCAATTGAGCAAGAGGGATGCGCAGGAATTCTACGCTATTCATAAAGAACGTCCTTTCTTTGGAGAGTTGGTTGAGTTTATGACCCGTGGCCCAATTGTGGCAGCTATTTTGGAAAAGGATAATGCTGTAGATGATTTTCGAGCTTTGATTGGTGCGACCAATCCAGCTGAAGCTGCTGAAGGTACCATCAGAAAACTATTTGCTACCAGTATTGGAGAGAATGCTGTTCACGGATCGGACAGTGATGAAAATGCCGCGATAGAAGGTGCTTTTCATTTTTCTGGAAGGGAAGTATTCTAGTAAAAATAAAAAGAGATAAAATTGTAAAAGCCGCCCTAAAAGGGCGGCTTTTTTTGTGTTCATTGAACCCGATACTTTGGTGCTTCGTTAACTTTGCATAATGATTAACGTGATTTCTTCAAAATCAAAGAACTTGCCTTTGAAAGACCGAAAAAGGTTGTATCAAATATTGATTACTGCCTATGCCGAAACGGAAAAGGAAATGTGGGGCGAAAATTATGTCAGGATTTCGTTTGAAGATTATAATAAATTAATCGAGAACGATGAGATACTGGTAGCATATTCCAATGGATTGGTAGTGGGTGGAATACGTCATTATGTAAAAGCTTCAGGTATTTATGGGTTTGGACTACTATGTGCCGATTTTGGCAAAACTGGAATGGGAATAGGTCGAACACTAATAGGGGCTGTAGAGAAAATAGCCCTTGAAAGGAATATGAAAGCTATAAAAATTGAGATACTGCGGCCCAAAGACAGGGAAGTGGAGTTCAAGACCAGAATCAGTGGATGGTACCAACGAATGGGATACAAATACACCTATTCACAAGATTTTAATGAAGTGGAACCTACAAAAGCCCTTGACCTGGTAACGACTAGTTGTTTTGATTACTATGTAAAGTTGTTATAGTTTTGATAGCTAATCATGAGAAAGTAAATCCATTTAAGTTGAAAAAAGTAGGTACTCCCCTTGATTCTTTTTTGGTGTAACAGTCCCAACCTGCTTAAGGTTGATCTTCTCCAACAGATTCCGGGATTTGATATTTTCCATTGTTGTGATACCTAGGATTGAGTCTAATTTTAGATGATACTTGCCATAATCCAATAAAGCAATACAGGCTTCATAGGTGAACCCCTTACCCTCAAATTGAGGTAAAATTGCAAAACCAATATCTGGATGATCCAAATAATCCCTTTTGACAAAACCACAAATACCGATGGGATGAAGAGATTCTTTCAGACACATTTTATAAAGTCCATATCCGTTTTGTTTATACGAGGCTATTAGACTGGATTTAATGTAAGCATTGGCCTGTTTCTCGGTTTTAACATCCCTGTCTCCAATGAATTCCAACCAGTTTGGGCTATTCAACAGCTCAAGGATAAATTTGGAATCTGTTACCTCAGCTTCGCAAATTTGCAATCTTGGTGTTTTGGTAATTGCTTTCATCCCTATATCCAATAATAGAGGTTAACGAAGGACGATTTTTTTTATCAACTCCCTACCCAGTTCCTCATTGAGCATTGCTACAATCTTACTTTTTCCCATACTTAATTCTTCACGAAGCACGGAAGAAGATAAGGACACGTATAAGGTTTCGTTTTTTAGTTCGACGCCATTGGTATAGTTGTTTACTCCGTTACCCATAAGTTTAGCCCATGCATCTTTGGCATTGACCTTGTCCATGCCTTTTTGTAGCTTATTTTCCTTAATAAACTCGTTTAACGCTTCACTTAAGGGAATATGTGAATTGTTTCTTTTTGCCATTATTTGGGGATTTGGATGGGCTGGAACCGTTTGTATGAATATAAAATACCTTCTTCATTTCGAACTGCAAAGGATGTTGAGTCCAATTGAATCAACTTTTCATCCCATTGGTCCAAACTGTTTTTATAAGTAAGGGTGAAAACATCGTTGGTTTTAATCATTGTAAAAGACTCTACATTGTTGGAAGTCGAATAGGTGCCATTAAATTTAGGCTGCATTTTTTTTCGAAAACCCGAATCACCATCTAAATGAATGAAGTCAATGGTAGAACTTATTTTATAATCTTTTTTGGACCCGTCAGGAAAGGTTACTTCGGAAATTTCCCAATACCCATTTAAATAATGAAGGTTTTCCTTGGGAATCAAACTTTCTTTGCAGGAGAAAAGCAATATAAACGTTCCAAAAAGTAGAATCCTGTTCATACTACAAGTTAAATATTTTATAGCTCTGCTGAATATTTTTAACAACGTTTTCTGTGCGTTCAGGATGCGTATCGCTGATGAAAATCTGTCCAAAATTTTCATTGTCCACCAACCCTACAATTTGTGAGACCCTATTTTCGTCCAATTTGTCGAAAATATCATCCAGTAACAAAATTGGGGTGGTTTTGGCTTGTGCTTTCATGAAATGAAATTGAGCTAATTTCAATGCTATTAAAAAAGATTTTTGCTGTCCCTGACTGCCAAATTTTTTAATGGGATGCCCAGCAATGGTAAAGTCTAGGTCATCCTTGTGGATGCCAACACTGGTATATTGTAGGGCTCTATCTTTGTCAAGGTTGGTATCTAAAAGTTCAATCAGTCTCTTTTCAGAAAGTTGACTTTTGTAGGATAGCATTATTTGTTCATCTTTTTCTGAAATATGTGCGTATTGTTCCTGAAATATTGGAATGAAAGATGAAATAAAATCAACTCTTTTTTTGTGGATTTCGGTCCCTAACTGGTCAAGTTGCTCATTGTATACGTCTAAGGTATCCTTATCGAAGGTGTTGTTGGCGACAAAATACTTTAGCAAAGAATTCCGTTGAACCAAAACTTTGTTGTATTTGATCAAGGTTTGAAGATAGGCTTTGTCCGACTGGGAAATTACACCATCCACAAATTTTCTACGTGTATCACTTCCTTCAATAATCAAATCGCGGTCAGAGGGAGAGATGATTACCAAAGGTAAAAAGCCAATATGTTCCGAGAACTTCTCATAGGCTTTACCATTTCTTTTAATTACTTTCTTTAAACCTTTTTTAAAGCTGCAAATAATCTTTTCTGTTCTGCCTTCTTTCTCAAATTCACCCTCTATTACAAAAAAATCGGTATTGTGCTTTATGTTTTGAGTGGAAACAGGATTAAAATAACTTTTACCAAAAGAAAGGTGGTAAATGGCATCCAAAATATTGGTTTTTCCTACTCCATTATCACCCACCAAACAATTGATTATGGGGTCGAATTCCAAGATTTTGGAATCGAAATTTTTATAATTAACTAAGGATAAGTGCTTTAAAAACATAAAAAATAAAAGAAACACAATGTTTCGATTGGTCTTGGAACCAATTAAAGAATCCAAAAATAACGAATAAATTAGCTTTCGGTTTTGGATAAAAACTTTATTTTTGCCCGATTAATAAAATCAAGGATGGCAACATACAAGAAGCGAGGCTTTAAGCCAAAAAATAAGGTTGAGGAAGTACAATTCGATGAGCAGGACAGTACAACCGCTGAGGTATTCAATACCTTGGATGAAAGTGCTTCCAAGACCGAGGCCTGGGTCCAAAAAAACCAAAACTATATTTTAGGGGTTATCGGTGCCATTGCTTTGGGTGTTTTGGGATATTTGGGATACAATGAGTTCATTCAGAAGCCTAAAGAAGCATCCGCCGCCAATGAACTGTATTACCCACAACAATATTTTGACCAAGCACTGACCAATGAAACCGCTAAGGATTCCCTGTTTACTTTAGCTCTTAATGGAGCTGAAGGAAAATATGGTTTTTTGGATATCATTGAGGAGTACAAAGGGACCAAAGCAGCAAATTTAGCCGAATATTCTGCAGGAATGACCTATTTGAACCTTCAAGAATATGACAATGCCATTGAGCATTTGGAAAAGTTTTCTTCCGATGACGCTGTATTGGGTGCTATGGCCAAAGGGGGAATAGGTGATGCTTTTTCCCAGTTGAACCAGCCCGAAGACGCATTGGATTATTACGAGAAAGCAGCTGCGCACAGTGCAAACGACTTCACTACTCCACGGTTTTTATATAAAGCCGGTGTTATAGCTCTCGATTTAGGGCAAAAAGACAAGGCTTTGAGTTTGTTTGAAAGAATTAAGAATGAATTTTCTGCTTCGCAAGAAGCAAATGGTGTCGATGCACTTATTGGGTTGACGAAAAATTAATACATGGCCACCGAGAATAAAAACTTATCGGCCTATGATAAGACCAAAATCCCAAATGCGAAATCTCTTCGGTTTGGGATTGTTGTTTCTGAATGGAATGAAACCGTCACAGAAGGGTTGTACAAAGGAGCTTTGGAAGCCTTATTGGATTGCGGTGCACTTTTGGAAAATATCGTCCGTTGGAATGTTCCGGGAAGTTTCGAATTGACTTTTGGTTGTAAAAAAATGATTTCTACACAAAATGTTGATGTGGTAATTGCCATAGGTAGCGTAATTCGAGGTGAAACCAGTCACTTCGATTTTGTATGTTCGGCGGCCGCGCAGGGAATCAAGGATCTGAATGTTCAATATGATGTTCCTGTGATTTTTAGTGTTCTTACGGATGACACCATGCAACAGGCCTTGGATAGAAGTGGTGGTAAGCATGGCAATAAAGGAACCGAAGCCGCTATAGCAGCCATAAAGATGGCAATGCTGGGAAAATAATCAGAATCTTAAGCTCCACTTCAAAATAGTTTCTGGTTTTACCTTGGGTTTATACTTGGAATTTACTCTTGAGCTTAAGTACTGGATTTGAACTTTAGCTTTAGATGCAGCGCTTGAACTTAAATTTTAGCTTTCCACTTGAACCTCAAACGCTGTTAACATTTTTTGGCAGTATGCATTAATTTGGCTTTTCGATTTTAATTACCTTTGAGGTTACTCGAAAAGGATGCCATGCGAAATTTTCTAAAGCTTAGAAAAAATAGGACGTTTGATTATTCTCCGCGATATTATAAAGGTGAAGGCAATCCGTATAAAATAGAACACAAACTAGATAAATTCCGAAGTACGGCACATACGCAACGAGGTATAAAAAACAAGGTTTCTTCTGCAATGGATGACCTGAAAACTGAAGGGGACAAGAATTTAAAACTTCGATTTCTTGTCATCGTTGCTGTTTTGATATTGCTTTTCCTTTATATCATCGACTTCGATTTATCGATATTCTTGAATCCCTAATGGCAGACATCATTAAACTTTTGCCAGACCATGTTGCCAACCAAATTGCAGCAGGGGAAGTGGTTCAGCGGCCCGCTTCGGTAGTCAAAGAATTATTGGAAAATGCCATCGACGCTGGGGCTACTCTAATTAAGTTGATTGTTAAAGATGGCGGAAAAACCCTGATTCAAGTGGTGGATAATGGTAAAGGGATGAGCGAGACAGATGCACGCCTTTCCTTTGAACGTCACGCTACTTCCAAAATTTCATGTGCTGAGGATTTGTTTAATTTGGATACCAAAGGTTTTCGTGGGGAGGCATTGGCATCGATAGCAGCGATAGCACATGTGGACATGCATACCCGTACCGAAAGTTCTGAAGTAGGCACCCATATTAAAATTGAAGGCAGCAAGATTGTATCCCAAGACGTAGCGGCTACTCCAAAGGGAACTTCAATTTCTGTCAAAAACCTGTTCTTTAATATTCCGGCGAGACGTAATTTCTTAAAATCAAATCAAGTTGAATTAAGGCATATTTCAGATGAATTTCATCGCGTGGCTTTGGTTCACCCCTCTATTGAGTTCCATTTTTACAATAATGGTTCGGAGCTTTTCAATCTTCCCAAAGCAGGACACCGTCAGCGGATATGCCATGTGTTCGGAAGTAAAATGAACAATCGTCTGGTTCCTGTGAATGAGGAAACGGAAGTGGTTAAGGTTTCTGGTTTTGTCTGTAAGCCTGAATTCGCCAAAAAAAGTAGGGGAGAGCAGTTTTTTTTCGCAAATAATAGATTTATAAAAAGCCCCTATTTGCACCATGCGGTTTCGGCAGCTTTTGAAGGTCTCATAAAACAAGATGTATATCCAGGATACTTTTTGTATTTGGAAGTAGATCCATCGTCTATTGACATCAACATCCACCCAACAAAAACTGAGGTGAAGTTTGATGACGAAAATACACTTTACGCCATTCTTCGTTCGACGATTAAACATAGTTTGGGACAGTTTAATGTAGCCCCAATATTGGATTTTGAGCATGATCCTAATTTAGATACGCCATACGCATACAAGGAAAAAGAAGCTTCAATTCCCAAAGTAACCGTTGATGCATCTTTTAACCCTTTTCAGGAGGTAGAAGCAAAACCATCTGGCCGTCCGGCTTACCAAAAACCAAATGTTAAGGGCTGGGAGAACCTTTACGAAGGTTTGGAAACGCCCATTGACACAGAAAGTTTTAGTAGTTTAGAGATTGAGTCTGACACTTTGGTGCAAGGCAATTTTTATAAAGATGCTGAAGGTGAGATACATGCAGCTGCAACTTTTCAACTCAGAAGAAAATATATTGTTAGTACTGTTAAGTCTGGCTTACTGGTCATTAATCAAAATAGGGCTCACGAGCGCATTCTTTTTGAACGATTTTTAGGAGAGATAACAGTAAAGGAAGGAATAAGCCAGCAGCTATTGTTTCCAATGGAGTTGTCTTTTTCAAAGCAGGATAGGGACGTGTTGCAAGAAATAGGAGAAAGTCTCACCAACGTGGGTTTTGTATTCGAAGAATTGGACAAAGAAACGGTAAAAGTGACAGGAGTTCCATTAGTGGTAGCGGAAAGCGCAATTGGCACGGTATTGGATCGCTTAATATCAGATTATAAAGAAGGATTTGAAGGGAACATGATTTCGCAGGCTGAACTGTTGGCAAGAACGTTGTCAAAAAATTTGGCCATTAAAACAGGGGATGTCTTGGATACGGAATCACAATTGGCACTTCTAAACGATTTGTTTGCGTGCAAGGAGCCTACTTTGAGTCCGTTTCAAAAAATAACGTACACTATTGTCCCAGAAGGGGATATTGAAAAAAAAATGAATTAAATGGGTAGATTGACCGAGGCAGTGAAGCATATATTAATCATTAATGTGATTTTGTTTTTCGCCACGCAATTATATGGAGATCAAATGTACCAGTGGCTTTCACTTTGGTTTCCAAAAAACAACAATTTTCAATGGTGGCAAGTTGTCAGCCATATGTTCATGCATGGAAATTTGATGCACATAGCCTTTAATATGTATGCATTATGGGCATTTGGTACGCCTTTGGAACGTGTTTGGGGTAGAAACAAATTTTTGTTCTTTTATTTTTCTGCCGGATTGGGCTCTGCAATGCTTCATACAGGCGTTAATTATTACTTGTTCAACGAAGGATTGAGTGCGTTAGTGAATGCGGGAATGACTGAACAGCAGGTGTTGGATATTATTTCGAAAGGGCAATATAATCCTGATTGGTACAATGTTGCTGGTCAAAGTACAATTCAAAACTTTTTGAGCGCCTATAATACGCCTGTTGTGGGTGCATCTGGAGCTATTTACGGAATTTTGGTAGCTTTTGCTTTTATGTATTCAGAAGCTCGATTAATGCTGATATTTTTACCAGTTCCAATCAAAGCCAAATATTTTGTCCCCCTGCTTTTGGCCGCAGATTTGTTCTTTGGAATAAGCAATGTAAATACTGGAATTGCCCATTTTGCGCATATTGGTGGAGCACTGATAGGTTTCATCATGATGTGGTATTGGAAAAAGAACCAGTTCAACCAAAACCGATGGGATTAGCATATGGCAGGAGGTCTTCAATATCAGTTTTCACGGCTTAATATTGCAGAAAAGCTTATTGCAATAAACGTATTGGTCTTTATTCTTGATGGTCTTTCCTTGGCATTACTGGGGGGAGCCGTTGTTGATTGGTTCCAATTGCCACGGGATTTTGTTGAGTTTTTGGGTCAACCATGGTCTTTGGTGACATATTCTTTTTTTCATGCAAGCATAGGTCACATTTTTTGGAACATGATTATGCTATACTTTGCGGGTCGTATTTTTCTTAATCTGTTTGATGCACAAAGGTTTTTGAATGTTTACTTTTTGGGGGTAATCGTTGGCGGTGCCATATTCTTATTAAGTTATTATGTCTTTCCCACCTTACTTGATACAAATACCGCATTGATTGGAGCGTCTGCTGGAGTGACTTCCATATTGATTTTTGTATGCGCTTATATTCCCAATCAAGAAGTTCGTGTTATTTTCTTTAATGTAAAACTCTGGTACATTGGAGCTTTTTTTGTTTTGGTCGATTTAATTAAAATTCCATACGGGGGAAATATTGGAGGTAGATTGGCTCATTTAGGTGGTGCTGCTTTGGGCTATGTCTATGCTCGACAATTATTGAATGGAAACGATATAGGTGCCGGATTTACAAAACTCCGAACCGCAATAGCCGAACTTTTTAAACCGAGAGAGAAAAAGGCTCCGATGAAAACCGTGTATAAAAAGAAATCTTCTACTGATAAGAGCAAATCGGATTATGACAAGGCTGCCAACCAGCGAAAAATAGACGCCATTTTGGACAAAATTAGTAAGTCTGGATACGAGAGCCTTTCCAAATCAGAGAAAGATTTTTTGTTTAAAGCAGGTAAGGAAGACTAGCACGTGAAAAAACTTGGACACTTGTGGAAAGTGATATTTTATGCGGTAAATATTTTTATTTCACTGCTACTTTTGGTGACTAGTCTTTTTTCTTATTCTACAGTTCAAATTATCCCAATATTTTCGTTTTTGAGCTTAGCTGTTCCCATTCTTTTTATCCTTAACTTTTTGTTCCTTGTTTACTGGCTTATAAAACGGAAAAAAAAGCTGGTTTGGTCACTTTTGGCCTTGCTTGTTGGATACTTAGCTTTCGGGTCTTTCTATAAAATTGGAGATAACGATATTGGGAGCAATGAAGATTCTTATCTCAAAATAATGACCTATAATGTCCATGAATTCAATAAATACGAGTGGATAAAGAAACCCAACGTTGGGGATAGTATTATTGGGTTTATAAAAAAGCAAAACCCTGATGTTATTTGCGTTCAGGAACATATTAGAAATAGATACGAACAACTGCCGGAATATCCCTACTGGAGTGAAACCTATCATTCAGCACCAAGGACTAAGCAAGCGATATTTTCCAAATATCCCATTGTTGAAAACGGTTCTCTGGATTTACCTAGAACTATAAACAATGTGATTTATGCCGATATCTTATACAAAGGCGATACAATTCGCATTTACAATCTTCATCTGCAATCGTTTAATATTGTTCCTTCCTCCGAAACGTTTTCTGAAGAACAAAGTGAGAAGAACTATCGAAGATTGGTGAAAACCTTTGCCAAACAACAGGAGCAAGCCAAAATATTTAGAGATCACAAAAATAAAAGCCTTTATAAGAGTATTGTTTGTGGGGATATGAACAATACACAATTTTCAAATGTTTACAGAACGGTAAAAGGCGATTTACAGGATACTTTTCTCGAAAAAGGTAAAGGATTTGGCAAGACGTATAACCTTTTAGGGTTTCCTCTTAGAATTGATTATATCTTGGCCGATCCTTCTTTCCAAGTCATTTCGCATCAAAATTTCAATAAAAAATTGTCCGATCATTATCCTGTGATGGCCACCTTAAGACTTAAATCAGATTAATAGACAATCTACAATATCTGCAATAATATGTATGATCAGTCCAAGTCCTAAAATTCTGGTAGACCTAAAGAAAGGCAAGGTACAGTAGATGATTATTGCCAGATAACTGTGCAAGGGATGAAAACCAATGCTGCACCGGTTCGCATCAAATATCGGAGTTGCCAAAAGATGGTCTAAATCTATTGACATTCCTGCCAGAAGAATCAGTAAGGTTTTAAGCTTTTTTTCCTTAAAAAAAATAAATGCAATAAGAACGGGAACTATAAAATGGATTCCGTAATGAATGATGAGCCTAAACATTTAAAAAGGTAAGCGGCTGGTTCTTTAAGTAACTTAGTGTATTTGGACCTTCATTGAACAATAAATCCAGGATGCTTAAATTGGGCACAAAGGAGTGACGTTCCTCGAAGACCTGTGAATATGTCTGGAATGGCACAATAGATTCTTTTTTAGCTTCTATCAAAAATCGGGCATCAAAATTAGATGAAACTTCTTTTTCGTAGGTACTGGTTTTTTCCATGGGAATCCGAATCCCCAAACAACCACCTATAATTTTTATGGTTTTTAAATTGAATTCAAAAAGTGAACTTTCCTGTTCTTCAAAAAGGAGTTTTAGATCATCTTCATAATACTCAAAGAAAGGAGAGGTCCTGTAGGCTGTCTCTAACGTACGCCAATGTAGTTTTCTCCATTTGTAACTGTCATCTATGGTGACATCAACATATTTTTGTCTTCCCTCATTTCCTCCAACATGTTTGATGGGAATGTTGAGCATATGTTTTCCCCTATCCGTACAGATATAGCACCTATTCCTATAAGTTTGCTTCTGGAAATTATCGTGTATTTCCCAGATTACATCCTTCTGTGCAAGGATAGAAAATGAGCCTATGCTTGGAAAATAGGAGGGATGTAGAACGGTCTTCAAACTAGAACACTTGATTTATTCTTTCTTTTTTCTGCGTTTTCGAATGAAATCAAAAACAAACCAACCGGCTATTACCATCAAGAAGTATTTAAAATAGGAAACAGGCTCTCCACTTCCTCCAACAGTTGTAAAAATTCGATTCCATCGGGGTCTCCATTTAAGTAAGCCTTCATTGAAATTATCAAAGCTCATCCAAAGAAAAACTGGCTTGCCAACAATATGGTTTGCTGGTACATAGCCCCAAGTTCGGCTATCTTCTGAATGGTCACGGTTGTCACCCATCATCCAATAATAATCTTGCTTGAACGTATAGGAGTTGGTTTCTTTTCCGTTAATAAACACTTTTTGTCCTGAAACTTTTACATCGTTATGTTCGTAGTCACGGATAATTTTTTTGTAGAGCGGAATAGTTCTGTAATTTATCTCAACGGTAGTGCCCGCTTCGGGAATATAAATTGGTCCAAAATTATCATTGTTCCACGGATATAGATTAGGTTTTTGCGGAAATGACCCCATATAAACTCCTTTGCCCTCATTGGTCTTGACCACGGAATCAATTGTGGAGTTACTTCGTAATTTGGCAACCATGTCATCTGTAAGATTGGCAACTCTAGATAATGGTTTTTCCTCTGTAAGCGATAATCTTAACTGTCGTATCGCTTCCGTTGGTATTCCCTTTTCGTCGGTGATGAGTTCAATTTTTCCATCTGGAGCTTGTCTTACCCCTATAACCATGGATGAAATGGCATCTACTTGGTTTTGACTTATGTTGTTTGCAATGTATTTTCTGATAAAATCAGTGGCTTCAATATCTGACAAAAGTCTACTGGATACACCTTTCTTGGAATAAATAGTGTAATCATACATGGGCTTGGCCCGATCAGAAAGTTTAAGTCTTTTTCCATTAATGTAGACAAAACCATCGATTATCTCTAAAGAATCTCCTGGGGTTCCCACACACCTTTTAACATAATTTGATTTTTTGTCGATAGGCTTTTCGACTTTTCTCTCAGAAACAAAAAATTGACGAACCGTATCAGCAGGCCAACTAAATACGACAATATCGTTTTTTTTGACCTCGTTGAATCCAGGTAGCCTTAAGTAGGGTATCTGTGGCTTATTTAAATAAGAGCGAGTCTTTAAAACCGGTAAAGTATCGTGAACCATGGGAGCAGCAACTGCTGTCATTGGAACTCGGGCACCATAGTGAAATTTACTTACAAAAAGGAAATCTCCAATTCTTAACGTCCTTTCCAGGGAAGGAGTGGGTATTACATAAGGTTGAATGAAATATGTGTGGACGAAAGTTGCGGCCACAATAGCAAAAACTATAGAACTTACCCATTCACCTAGTCCTGTTTTAGGCTTTAAGTCTCGATTTTCTATGTACTTCACATCCTCTACGTAGTTGAGATAATAAATGTAAAAGCCAAGTGTTAAGATGGCGGCCCAAGTATCTGTAAGTTTACTTTTTCCAAAACTTCTTACAGTTTCCACCCAGACCACTGGAAACATCAATAAATTGATAATGGGAATAAAAAGAAGTAAAACCCACCACCAAGGTCTGTTAATGATTTTCATCAGCACAATACCATTGTACACTGGTATTGCCGCTTCCCACGCTTTTCTTCCAGCTTTTGTGTAAAGTTTCCAGGTCCCTAAAAAATGAATTACCTGTACAATCAAGATGAAAATAATCCACTGTATACCGTCCATATAGAAGTTTATTTGTTTAGACTAAATGTCTGTACTGTTGTTACGTTTTTAATCAATGTTTAACACATCTTTCATAGAAAAAACACCTGTTTTCCCTTGAATCCACTCAGCTGCAATTACGGCACCCAAGGCAAATCCTTCGCGATTGTGAGCCGTATGTTTTATCTCGATACCGTCCACTTTACTGTTATAGGCAATAGTATGGGTTCCTGGAACTGTCCCCTCTCGTTTGGATTTTATTGGAACAATATCTTCACCTGTATCTTCCATGTTCCAATTTTGATACGCTGTATTTTCAATGATTCCTTCTGCCAACGTGATTGCCGTACCACTGGGAGCATCTAGTTTCTGGGTGTGATGTATCTCTTCCATTGAAACTTTGTATTGATCCAAAGCAGACATCATTTTGGCGAGATATGAGTTTAGTTCGAAAAAAACATTGACACCTAAACTAAAGTTAGATGCATAAATGAAAGCACCACTGTGCTTATTGCATATATCAAGGGCCTTTTCAAAATTGCCCAACCATCCTGTGGTACCAGAAATTACGGGTACATTGTTTTCAAAACAGGAAGTTATATTGTTAAATGCTGCATCTGGAGTACTAAAATCTATTGCGACATCCATATTCTGGAAATCTATCTCTTTTGTATCTATGTCTACTTTGGCAACAATGGTATGGCCTCTTTGAAGCGCAATTTGCTCTATCATTTTGCCCATTTTTCCATAGCCAAACAAACCAATCTTCATAAGTTAAAATTTTACGACCAGAGCCATTCCGTAGTTTGGTCTATTGGTCAGGGGATTAAGGTCTAAATAAGGTTTGAAGTCAATTGCTAATTGGTCATCTACATTGTACTGTTTCAGATGCGCATCAACATTGGCATCGATAATATTGAGTGTGTACATGACAATAGTAATCAGTAGGGAAAGGTCACGGTCCCGTTGTGTTCTTTCCTGTGCGTCCTGCAATGCTTCATCTGAGACATCAGGCGGAGAACCGGGCGCGTTGTCATTATTCAAATCGTAGAATATATCATCTGTAAACCCCGCCCTACGTCTTTTAAATGCATCTCTGGCCTTGTTGTATTCCGTATTGTTAAAAGAGTAGACATAGATTCCAGTACCAATGGCACCCCAAACAATAGGAGCTTTCCAGTATCTTTTATTGTATATCTGTCCTAATCCAGGAAATATGGCCGAGTAAAATGCTGCTTTACTTGGCGCCAACGGATTGATCTTTTTTTTCTCATATGTTACCTCCTCAATAGTAAATCCTTTTCCTTCTAAATCTTGAGCTAAAGAATCAATCTCTTGGGGATGTTCCTGATTGTCTTCTTTTTTTTCTTGAGAGAAGATGAACTGGCAGGATAGCAATAAAATGCACGAAAGAATGAGGCTTTTAATCACCTGTCAATAATTTTTTTAATCGCTGGAACTCTTCTTTTGAATGAAAAGGAATCACAATTTTACCCTTACCATTTTGTGAAGTGGAAATATCTACTCGGGAGGATAGGTGTTTTTTCATGGCATCCAATCCTTTTGAAATAAAATTGGGAACTTCTTTAGGGGTATTGACCTTTTTTAAAGGTTCTTTTAGGTTTTTAGATTCTTTATAAGCCTTCACTAGTCGTTCTGTTTCCCGCACAGAAAGGCCTTCTGAAACAATTTTTTCATAAATATTGATTTGGTCTTTTTTCTTTTCAATATTTATCAAAGCACGTCCATGTCCCATACTTACAAACCCATCTCGCATTCCTGTTTGAATTATGGGATGTAGTTTTAGCAGACGTAAGTAGTTGGTAATGGTGGAACGTTTTTTACCTACCCGGTCACTAAGTTTTTCTTGGGTTACTTGAACTTCATCAATAAGGCGTTGATAGGAAAGGGCAATTTCAATGGGATCAAGATCTTGACGTTGGATATTTTCGACCAAAGCCATTTCCAATGATTCTTGATCATTGGCAATTCGGATATAAGAAGGAATGGTTTCAAGCCCTACAATTTTGGAAGCTCTAAACCTTCTTTCCCCAGAAACGAGTTGAAATTTATTGAAATCTAGTTTGCGTACTGTAATGGGCTGGATGATTCCCAGTTCTTTTATGGAACTTGCCAATTCACGGAGTGCTTCATCATTGAAATTAGAACGCGGTTGAAACGGGTTCACCTCAATAGACTTTATATCAAGCTCGACCACATTGCCAATGACCTTGTCCGCATTTTTATCAGAAACTGATTGAATATCATTTTCCGGATCTTTCAATAGAGCGGACAGGCCTCTTCCCAAAGCCTGTTTTTTAGTTGCTTTCGCCATTTAAACTTTCTCCTTGTTTTTCTTCAATATTTCATTGGCCAAGTTCAGGTAATTGGTCGCACCCTTGCTGCTTGCATCATATTTGATAATGCTTTCACCATAACTTGGCGCTTCACTTAGCCTAACATTTCTTTGTATGATGGTATCGAATACCATATCTGCAAAGTGCTTTTTAACTTCTTCCACCACTTGATTGGACAAGCGTAACCTAGAATCATACATGGTCAAAAGCATGCCTTCTATATCCAGGTCGTTGTTATGGATTTTCTGAACGCTTTTAACCGTATTCAACAGTTTTCCAAGTCCTTCCAATGCAAAATACTCGCATTGAATCGGAATCATTACAGAATGAGCCGCTGTAAGGGCATTTAGAGTTAATAAACCCAAAGAGGGTGCACAATCTATCAGGACAAAATCATACTTATCACCCAGACTCTTAAGAGCTTCTTTTAGCATGTACTCTCTATTGTCCTTGTCGACCAACTCAATTTCAATTGCCACAAGGTCTATGTGTGCGGGAATAAGGTCCACATTTGGCGAATCGGTCTTCATTATGACCTCTTCTACCGGCATAGTGTGTTCCAGTAATTGATACGTGCCCTTTTCAACACCATCTACTTCAATACCCAATCCAGAAGTAGCATTGGCCTGTGGGTCTGCATCAATCAACAACACTTTCTTTTCAAGTACACCAAGTGAGGCAGCTAGGTTTACCGTTGTTGTTGTCTTACCTACACCACCCTTCTGATTTGCAATAGCAATTATCTTGCCCATTTCATAGTAAGTTAGGTGCTAAAAATACAATTATTTAAGACGTTAAAAAATGTATTTTGTTAACAGAAGGTGAATAACCCTGATAATGTGCGTTAAAGAAAGTTAAAGATAGTGTTTTAAGGGCTTTACAGGGGGTCAATCAGATAGAATGCGTAATATTTCGATGGCTGCTTCGCTGATTTTGGTACCCGGTCCGAACACTGCCACAGCGCCATTGTCCAGTAAGTGTTCGTAGTCTTGTTTTGGAATCACCCCACCGACGATAACCAAAATATCTTCCCGTCCATGCTTTTTTAGCTCCTTGATTACTTCTGGAACCAATGTTTTGTGCCCTCCGGCCAAGGAAGAAACACCCAAGACATGTACATCGTTTTCTACGGCTTGTTTCGCAACTTCCGAAGGGGTTTGGAACAATGGGCCAATATCCACATCAAAACCAAGGTCGGCATAACCCGTAGCCACCACTTTTGCCCCACGGTCATGGCCATCCTGACCCATTTTGGCTATCATGATTCTGGGTCTTCTACCTTCTTCCGAGGCAAAATCATCGGCCATCCTTTTTGCCGTATCGAAGCTTTTGTCGTTTTTAATTTCTTTAGAATACACCCCCGTGAACGATTGTATTTTTGCCTGATACCTGCCAAAAGCACTTTCCATGGCGTCACTGATTTCACCCAAGGTAGCTCTATGTTTGGCAGCTGTAACGGCTAAAGCTAATAAATTTTCACGTTCAGACCCGGTTTGCAAAGCCATTTCGGAAGCGGTTGTTATTTTTTTAAGGGCTATTTGAACTGCATTTTCATCCCTCCCAGATTTAAGGTTTTGCAATTGTTCAATCTGTTGTTTGCGAACTTTGTCATTATCCACTTCAAGGATTTGAAGCTCATCCTCATCCTTTAAAAGATATTTGTTGACCCCAACGATAGTATCCTGACCACTATCGATACGTGCTTGCTTTTTTGCTGAAGCTTCTTCAATCCGCATCTTGGGAATACCTGCTTCTATGGCTTGGGTCATTCCGCCTAATTTTTCCACTTCTTGAATCAGATTCCATGCTTCCTCAGCAATTTTCTGGGTGAGTTCTTCCACTACATGACTTCCTGCCCAAGGATCAACGGTTTTGGTAATATGGGTTTCTTGTTGCAGGTAAATCTGTGTATTTCTTGCAATTCTTGCTGAAAAATCTGTGGGAAGGGCAATAGCTTCATCCAAAGCATTTGTGTGCAAACTCTGCGTACCGCCAAAAGCTGCAGCCATGGCTTCGATTGTTGTGCGGGCCACGTTGTTGAAAGGGTCTTGCTCTGTTAAACTCCATCCACTGGTCTGGCTATGGGTACGCAACATCAGGGATTTTTCATTTTTTGGACCAAATTCCTTGACCAATTTAGCCCATAGCATTCGACCAGCCCGCATTTTGGCAATTTCTATGAAATGGTTCATCCCAATTCCCCAGAAAAAGGAGAGCCGGGGAGCAAAATCATCAATTTTTAATCCAGCTTTTATACCGGTTCTTATGTACTCGATTCCGTCCGCTAGAGTGTATGCCAATTCAATTGCGGCGGGAGCTCCCGCTTCATGCATATGGTAGCCAGAAATACTGATACTATTGAATTTGGGCATGTTTTGGCTAGTAAATTCAAAGATATCAGCCACAATTTGCATAGAAGGCGAAGGTGGATAGATATATGTATTCCTAACCATGAACTCTTTGAGAATGTCATTTTGTATAGTTCCAGAGAGTTTTTCCATGGAAACACCCTGTTCCTCTGCAGCAACGATGTAAAAGGCCATTATGGGAAGCACTGCCCCGTTCATAGTCATGGAAACTGACATTTTATCCAAAGGAATACCATCAAAAAGCACTTTCATGTCCTCTACAGAATCAATGGCAACACCTGCTTTTCCCACATCACCTATCACACGCTCATTGTCACTGTCGTAGCCTCGGTGTGTGGGCAGGTCGAAGGCAACGGAAAGCCCTTTCTGACCTCCTTTAAGGTTTCTCCGGTAAAAAGCATTGCTTTCCTCAGCTGTTGAAAAACCCGCATATTGTCTAATGGTCCATGGACGACGTACATACATGGTAGAGTAGGGGCCACGAAGAAATGGTGGAATACCAGCGGCGAAATTGGAACATTCATGTGCTGAACCTTCTTCTGGGTTCGATTTGCTATTTGTGGACAATTCCAGATTTTGAAGGTTCTTTCTACTCATTATCCAATCTTTTCTGTTCCAATGCTTCCGCCAAACGTCTTTCAATGATGGGTTCAATGATGGTTTTTCTGGGTTTTGTCTTTACAAAAGGATACAGCTCTAGGTCTCCCTTCATACGATTCTCGGTGTTCTGAAATTTATTGGTGCCCACAGATACGATTTCACCCGAATCAAAAAGTTGTTGCTCCTTTACCGCACTTTCTTTTAATTTTTTCTGGATGTTTCCCTTTTTTAGCTCTGCCAAAAAACCTCCAGAATTTTCAATCTTCTTGAACAATCTTAATGCTTTTTCCGCTAACTGTTCTGTCAATGATTCTACATAGTAGGAACCTTTTGAAACCTTTGAAGCTTCATCAAAATAACTTTCTTCTTTTAACAATAAAAGCTGATTTCTGGCAATACGGTCTCCAAACTCATTTTCCTTATGATAAATGGCATCATAAGACAGATTGCAAACAGCATCTGCTCCCCCTAGAATGGCAGACATACATTCTGATGTGGTCCGTAGCATGTTCACGTTGTAATCATATAATGTCTTGTTTCGTCTGGAAGGAAGAGCCAAAATATGACACTCATTTGAAATGCCATAAGCAGATGAAACGGTTTTCCATAACCAACGTAGTGCTCTTAACTTGGCTATTTCAAAGAAATAATTGCTGCCCACCGAAACTTTGAAATTAATAGATAAGGGTCTTTCGATTTTGCTAGTGGTAATATTGGAAAAATAATTGAGGTATTCGTTTGCATGGGCCAAACTATAAGCTAGCTGCTGTATCATATTGGCACCGGCATTTTGATATAAGGATAGATCAACACTAAGTGTTGAGCTGACATTTTGTTTTTTGGTCAAGTTGAAAATTTCTTCTAGAATAGAATGGTCTTTTTTTAGATTGTGGAACCAATTTCCTGTTCTTGCCAGATTACCAATAAGGTCAATATTTAGATGGATGCAGGTATTCTTTCCATGTAATAAAGAGAGTATATTTTCTAAGGGTTCAAGAGCCAAAAAATCAAAATTGAAATACAATGCAGTGGCTTCCAAATTGACGTTGGTCAGCAATGTCTGTACATCAAAATCTGTATTGGGAATTGTAAAAATCAAACTTTCTGCTCCTCTTTTCAGAACATCAACTGCTCTTTCATTGGCCAGCTTAGAATTGCCGACATATAGAGATTGGGCAATTCTCCAGTTATGGTCTTCTGGTAAATCAAATGTTTTTAATTCCCTTAAATCTTCAGTATGGTAAAAGGGTTTTATTTTGATGCCATCTTGAGATTCCCAAATGAGCGTATTATTATAATCTGCTCCCTTCAGGTCAAATTGGATTTTCTGTTTCCATTGTTTTGCGGAAACTTTTGGGAATTCACCAAAAAGACTAGATTTACTCATTCCCTTTTAGTTTTCAGACTGTCCTCATATTCAATCAAAAAGATCTCTTCATTCTCTTTCTTCATATAATACTTCTCGCGTGCAAACTTTTCCAGTTCTCCTTTGTCAGATAACTTTTCAAGAACCTCTTTATCTTTGTCGATTTCTCCTTGAAGGAATTCTTTCTGCTTTTCCAATTTTTTAATTTCTTTCCGCAATTCTAAATGGATGAGCAGGGAATTGGTGTCAAAAAACGCCATCCAAATGACAAAAATGGTGAGTACCAGCACATACATGTTGGTCATTACCTTGAACCATCTTTTGTTTCTTAACCCTTTTAGTCCCATTTTAATGTAGCCTATCGTTTATTATCGTACGTACCATATCAACGGCAACGGTATTGTAATGGTTATTGGGGATAATAATATCCGCAAATTCTTTTGAAGGCTCTATAAATTGCTGATGCATTGGTTTCACGGCAGTTTGGTATCTTGTCAACACCTTTTCCAAATCGTGCCCACGTTCGCGGATGTCTCTTTGCAATCTTCTTATTAAACGTTCATCAGAATCCGCATGGACATAGATTTTGATATCAAACATATCTCGAAGTTTAGCATTGCTCAGCACCAAAATACCTTCTACGATCATTACCTTTCTGGGTTCTGTTGGAATAGTCTTGGTAAGTCTTGTTTCTTCTACAAAAGAATAGATGGGTTTATCTATAGATTTTCCTTCTTTTAATTGCTCTAAATGGGAAATCAACAAGTCAAAATCTATCGAATTGGGATGGTCAAAATTAACTTTCCCCCGCTCTTCCTTAGTTAAATGTGAAAGGTCATTGTAATAAGAATCTTGAGAGATAACACCAACTTCGTTTTCCGGTAGTTGACCCACTATTTGATTAACCACGGTGGTTTTTCCGCAACCTGTACCCCCTGCAATTCCCAATATTAGCATGGTAATAATTTTAAGCCCAAAAGTAAGCATTTGATAAGATTTTCAAGTTACCAATATTGATGCATAGTTACATCTGTTCAGTTTAATAATGGATGATTATTATCATAACCCATAAAAGATTATGAAATTAGATTTGCTTAGTATTATGGCATTAATCTTATATTTATCTGGCTAACCCATGAGAACAATTTTTATGGAAAAGACGCATACCATCAAAGTAAATGGGAACTTTGATTTTCAATTATCAGAGGAGGATATTGTTGAACTGGATATTCTCAAAATAGGAAAAAACACCTTCCATATTTTAAAGAATGACACATCATTCAAGGTTGAGATTATTACCAAAGATTTCAACAAGAGGTTATACACGGTAAAGGTTGATGGAAAGGAGTATCAAACATCAATTGGTACACCATTGGATGAACTCATAAAAAAAATGGGTTTTGCATCCAATGGTTCTAAAAACATCAACTCTATATCGGCCCCAATGCCAGGACTTATTTTGGAAATTTCGGTGGAAGAGGGGGAAGAAGTGGAGGAGGATCAGCCGTTATTGGTACTTGAAGCTATGAAAATGGAAAACATCATCACTTCACCAAGAAGTGGAGTTGTTAAGAAAATTACTGCAAAACAAGGTGAAGCGGTTGATAAAAAGCAATTGTTGATTGAATTTCAATAAAATCGAGTATGAAAAAAATATTGGTTGCAAATCGTGGGGAAATAGCCTTAAGGGTAATGAAAACGGCCAAGAAAATGGGAATTTCAACTGTTGCAGTTTTTTCAGAGGCTGATAGAAACACACCACACGTAAGATTTGCTGATGAAGCCGTTTGCATTGGGAAAGCACCTTCAAGCCAATCTTATTTGTTGGGAGATAAGATTATTAAGGCCGCAAAGGAGTTAAATGTTGATGGGATTCACCCAGGATATGGCTTCTTGAGTGAAAATGCAGACTTTGCGGAATCCGTAGAAAAAAACGATTTGATTTTTATTGGGCCTAAATCTAACGCTATTCGTATTATGGGAAGCAAACTTATGGCCAAGGAAACGGTTAAGGCATATGACATTCCCATGGTGCCTGGAATCGATGAGGCCATTACAGATGTTGCAAAAGCACAAGAAATTGCCAATGAAATAGGGTATCCAATTTTGATAAAGGCATCGGCCGGTGGTGGTGGAAAAGGTATGCGGATCGTTGAAAAAGAACAAGATTTGGAATCTCAAATGGAGCGGGCTATAAGTGAAGCTACTTCTGCTTTTGGTGATGGCTCTGTCTTTTTGGAAAAATATGTTACTTCACCAAGGCATATTGAGATTCAGGTAATGGCTGATACCTATGGTAATGTGTTGCACTTTTTTGAGCGGGAATGTAGCATCCAAAGAAGACACCAGAAAGTCGTTGAAGAGGCGCCGTCCTCTGTTTTGACACCAAAACTTAGGGAGGAAATGGGTATAGCGGCAACAAAGGTGGCTAAGGCCTGCGACTATGTTGGAGCTGGAACGGTGGAGTTTTTGCTTGATGCCGACATGAATTTCTATTTTCTCGAAATGAATACCCGTTTGCAAGTAGAGCACCCTGTTACGGAAATGATTACGGGTATTGATTTGGTAGAGTTGCAAATTAAAGTTGCAAGAGGGGAGGAACTCCCAATTGAACAAAAAGATCTGAATATTCATGGACATGCTTTAGAGCTTCGTGTTTACGCCGAAGACCCACTTAACGATTTTCTGCCGAGTGTCGGTAATTTAGAAACCTATCAGCTTCCTGTTGGAGAAGGCATACGAGTTGATAATGGTTTTGAAGAAGGAATGGATGTTCCGATTTACTATGACCCGATGATTTCAAAATTGATTACCTATGGTAAAACCCGTGAAGAAGCGATTGAACTCATGTTGGAAGCGATTGATGATTATCAGATAAAAGGGGTGCAGACCACTTTACCCTTTGGAACCTATGTCTTTGAGCACGAAGCCTTCCGTTCCGGGAATTTTGACACCCATTTTGTTAAGAACTATTATTCGTCGGAAAGAATAAATGAGAAAAACGAAGGAGAAGCCAAGATTGCCGCTATGATTGCTTTGCATCAATATCTTGAAGACAAAAAAATCGTAAAACTACCCACAAACTAATACAGATGGATTCCAAAATAAAGATACTTAAAGATAAAATTGAAGAAGCTCATTTGGGTGGTGGTGAAAAGCGGATTAAAAAACAACACCAAAAGAAAAAGCTTACTGCCCGAGAGCGGATTCAATATTTGTTGGATGAAGGTTCCTTTGAGGAAATGGGCATTTTAGTGACCCACCGAACCACAGATTTTGGTATGGATAAAGAGATTTATTACGGAGATGGGGTGGTTACTGGTTACGGGGCTATCAATGGGAGATTGGTTTATGTATATGCCCAAGATTTCACAGTCTTTGGAGGAGCCTTATCTGAAACCCATGCCGAAAAAATCTGTAAAGTGATGGATTTGGCCATGAAAGTAGGTGCCCCTATTATTGGATTAAATGATTCAGGAGGAGCTCGAATCCAGGAAGGAGTAAAATCCTTAGGAGGGTATGCGGATATTTTTTATCGAAATGTACAGTCTTCAGGTGTTATTCCCCAAATATCTGCGGTAATGGGACCATGTGCTGGAGGTGCTGTATATTCTCCAGCAATGACCGATTTCATTGTAATGGTAGAAGAAACCAGTTATATGTTCGTGACAGGGCCCAATGTGGTAAAAACCGTGACCAATGAAGAAGTGACCTCCGAAGAATTGGGTGGAGCAAGCACCCACGCTGCAAAGTCTGGAGTAGCGCATAAAACCTCAAGCAACGATGCCGCTTGTTTGGATGATATTAAAAAGCTATTGGATTACCTTCCTCAAAACAATTCAGAAATTCCAAAGACACTCCAGTATACTTTAGGGGAGGAAGTCAGGGATGAACTTTCCAATATTGTGCCTGATAACCCCAATAAACCCTATGACATGCACGAAGTGATAAATGGGATTATTGATACGGGTTCTTTTTATGAGATTCATAAAGATTATGCCGAAAACATTATTGTAGGTTTTGCCCGACTGGGTGGGAGAAGTGTTGGGATAATAGCCAATCAACCGTTGTTTTTGGCAGGAGTCTTGGATGTAAACAGTTCTACCAAAGCAGCTCGATTTACTCGTTTTTGTGATGCGTTCAATATTCCGTTGCTGGTGTTGGTTGATGTCCCAGGGTTTTTACCTGGAACGGACCAAGAGTGGAATGGAATCATAATGCATGGTGCAAAACTGCTGTATGCACTTAGTGAGGCTACCGTACCAAGAGTCACCGTGATTACCCGAAAGGCGTATGGAGGGGCCTATGATGTGATGAACTCCAAACATATTGGTGCTGATTTCAACTTTGCATGGCCAACAGCAGAGATTGCTGTAATGGGTGCCAAAGGGGCAAGTGAGATTATTTTCCGCCGAGAAATTGCTGCAGCGGATGACCCGGAAGCCAAGCTGAAGGAAAAAGAAGCCGAGTATGCCGATAAATTTGCCAATCCTTATCGTGCTGCGCAACGAGGATTTATTGATGAGGTCATCTTACCAAAGAATACAAGGCGTAAGTTGTTAAAGGCATTTGCCATGTTGGAGAAAAAGCAAGTGCGGACCCCTAAAAAGAAGCATGGGAATATCCCTTTGTAAATGTAGGTTGTCAGAAGAAATGTCAGGTCGAGCGGAGTCGAGACCTCAATCCTTATTGGGATGATATTTGTGATGTGAAGCGCTTCTACATTCAGACAATATCTGTAGTAAATCAAAATCACCATTTGCCAAAGCAATTTTCTTTTTAGCGCTCCATTTTTTTATTTTCTTTTCAAAAGAAATAGCTTGGAGAACATCATTAAACTCTTGTTGGAAAATAAGTTTGACGGGTCTTCTTTTGTATGTGAAGGAAGTTGTGATTTTACCGTTTTTATGTTCGGCCAATCTTTTTGAAATGTTATTGGTGATTCCGGTATAGGTCAGCCCATCGGCGCAAAGTAAAATATAAACGTAGTAGAACTTCATGATTAATTAGGTCTCGACTGCGCTCGACCTGACAAATTAAAGAGGTATACTACGCTAATATTTGTTGCAATATAATAAGAAAAATAACCAAAGTCTTGACAAGGAAACAGACCCTAGTAATTTTCAGAAACCATAAGAACTTTTTATAGTTCTATATCTAAATACCTATTAAAAAAGTTCACTGTCGAAAAGGGTATATGTAATTTTGCAGCATGCAAAAAGACACCCGAAAACCCAATTTTGAGTTTATCGCTTTAATGGCCTCTTTAATGTCCATTGTGGCCTTGGCTATTGATGCGCTTTTACCGGCAATTTCGGATATAGGGATAACTATAAATAGTTTAAACCCCACCGACAATCAGTTGCTGGTTACCATGATTTTCCTAGGGTTGGGTGTGGGGCAACTGTTCTTTGGTCCATTATCTGATTGCTACGGCAGAAAACCGATTGTTTATGTTGGATTTACCTTGTTTGTTTTAGCAAGTATTATTTGTGTATTCGCACCATCCTTAGAAATTATGGTGATAGGACGTATACTTCAGGGGATAGGCCTTTCCGCACCGCGAACCTTGGCTATTTCCATTATTCGTGACACCTACAAAGGCGATTATATGGCGAAGGTTATGTCTTTTGTGGTTGCATTTTTTATTCTGGTGCCTGTTGTAGCTCCTGCCATTGGGAAGGTCATATTGGATAGTTTAGGTTGGAAGGCCATCTTTTATATACAATTGATTTTTGGTCTTCTGGTTTGCATTTGGTTTTGGAAAAGACAGCCTGAAACCCTTAAACCGGAATTTAAAATTCCATTTACAAGACATGTATTTGTTGATGGAACCAAAGAATTTTTAAAGTACAAAGAGACAATTGCATATACTTTGATGTCTGGATTGGTGACAGGGGCTTTTTTAGTATACCTGAGCGCTGCACAACATGTTTTTGAAGATATCTATCATTTAAAGGAAGCTTTTCCATACATTTTTGCCGGCTTGGCCATTTCTATTGGACTTTCTACATTTTTGAACGGAACTTTGGTGCTCCGATTCGGGATGCGTAAACTTTCATTAATGGCGCTTTTTGCTTTTTGTGTTATAGCCTTGCTATATGCTTTCATGTTTTGGAATTCACCAAATCCCAACATTTTTGTTTTAGTTGGATTTCTTTCAGCACAATTCTTTTGTCTTGGATTTATGTGGGGGAATTTTAGGTCAATCGCCATGGAGCCCATAGGCCATATTGCAGGAATCGGAGCCGCAATCAACGGTTTTGTATCAACCTTATTGGCGATTCCCATTGCCACCTTTATCGGGGATTTTGTTGAGACCAGTGTATGGCCGCTTTTTGCAGGTTTGGCCATTTGCGGACTGGTGTCTTTGCTTATCTATATGACGATACGAAAGTCAAGACAAGTGGCTACTGCGTAATGATTATCAGATAAAATTCTGTAGATGTCATGTCGAGCGCAGTCGAGACCAAGAAACATAGGTTTTAAGACTTCTCGACTGCGCTCGAAGTGACAGTAGCAATAACCCATGCTATTTTGGAAAGAAAATCTCCCCGCTGCATGAATCTTCAGCGGCTCCGGTAACAGAAGAGAGCACGTTGGTTTTATTTTCAAGGCGAAGAACTCCCATCAAAGCAAAAACCAATGCTTCTTTGAAGGCAATCAAGGTTTTGTTTGTCACCACCACCTCGACCGATGAGCCAAGTTTGGCTTGAAGGGTTTCTACAAAAAAATGATTTAGCGCTCCACCACCCGTAACAAATAATTTGTTCTGCGGTTTGATTACATGTTTGCGCACTTCAATGGCTATTTGCTCGCAGTTATGATGTATAAACGTATGGAGCAAATCAATTTTTTGTAAGTTGGATGCTTCAATAAGTGGAACAATCCTTTCTGTGAACCACTCATATCCGGTGGATTTAGGATAGGGAAGCTTGTAATACTCCAATTGATTCAATTTTAGCAATAGTGCTTCATCCAGCCTTCCTGAACGGGCAAGTTTTCCATCTTCATCGTAATCTAAACCTATTTTTTGAGTAATATGGTTGAGCGGCATATTCGCCAAACCAATATCATACGCAACGCGTTTTCCATCCTTTTCAAAAGACATATTGCTGATTCCGCCCAAATTCAAACAGAAATCATAGTCATGAAACAATAATTGGTCACCTATGGGAACGAGAGGAGCCCCTTGTCCACCTAGGGAAACGTCCTTAGTTCTAAAGTCGCAAATTACTTGTGCACCACTTGCATTGGCCAACGATTGTCCATCGCCCAGTTGAAAAGTGATTCCATCTTCTGGCCTATGGTGCGAGGTATGCCCATGACTCGCAATGAAATCAACTTCTAGATGCTCTGCTTCAATAAAAGCTTTGGATTGGTTCCCCAACCAGAGCCCATAATCTCGATGTAATTGGTCATGCTCATCTTCGGGTAGATAAATGGCATTTTTTAATGAATTTTTTAATTCAGGGTCGTACGAAACATCCTTGATTTTTTCAATGGAAAACTCCCATTGGTCGTTGGATTGCCATAAATGACAATAAGCCAAATCCAAACCATCCAAAGAGGTGCCCGACATTAACCCCAAAACTTTGTACACTTTCACTTGCAAAAAATTATAATTGTTTCTTGAGCTTTTTTATACGCTGATAGCTTTGCTCTATTCGTTCCTTAGAAATATGACCTTTATTCACTAGGGATAAAATATGATCTATTGCTTTTTTTGCTATTTCGGAATCAAAAGGTATTTCTACGCAATTTTCGTTTGACCCTTCAGGACATGGCGCGGCATTGTTGGAGAAAAGAAGTATATCAACCCCTGCAATGATTGCTTTTTCTATACTGGTCTCAAAATCATAAAAGTTGGAAATGGCCCTCATTTGCATATCATCCGAAATTATTACGCCTTCAAACCCAAAATCATTTCTAAGCATATTATTGATAATTTTTGGTGAAAGGGTTGAGGGAAGCGTATCCAAGTTTTCATTATAAACATGGGAGGTCATGATTACATCTAAACTACCATCCTTAATCAACTCTTGAAATGGGATCAGCTCTTTTTTGCTCCATGTGTGGGTTACATCGGCCAATCCCTTATGGGAATCTTTGTCGGAACTGCCATGTCCGGGAAAGTGCTTGGGGACGCAGATTATCCCTTGGTTTTGGTGTTCCTGAATGAAAATCCTGCTATTTGATAATACGCTCTCCTCATCATCCGAAAAACTTCGTTCTCTTTTTCCTATAATCGGATTTTCTGGATTGATGTTGAGATCAATGACAGGAGCGTAATTCATGTTTATACCCAATTCAGATAATTCGTGGGCCATGTTTTGTGCCCATATCCTTGTAGAATCTATATTATCCAAATCACCGATTGCTTGATGCGAGGCGTGATTTTCAAAACCATCTGCTAAGGTGAGTCGAGTAACAAAACCTCCCTCTTCATCAATTGAGATTAATAGTTCTGTGGAATCGATGGCCTGTAGATTTTGGTTCAACTTTTTAAGTTGGGTGGGAGATAGTACGTTACGTTTTACGTGTTCTTTGGAAGGTAAATCCCGACTATATAAAACGACCCCACTAATGTGGTAATCGTTTACCATTTTAAAAATGGCATCTTTTTCAGTTACTGAAATTCCTCTGAACCCGACCATAATCATTTGCCCAATTTTCTCTTTCAAAGACGGTTTTGCTTGAGCAAGTATTTCTTTTTTATCGGATTTGTTCGCACAAGAACTCAATAGTAATATGAAGATACTAAGGTTAAAAAAAACTTTAATGTGGGAGCTCATTTCTTTTTGGAATTTGACCCTGAAAGGTAACCCTAGGATCATTATTTGACTTCCTACGAATATAACTGGTTTTCTTTAAAGAAATCATGGTTCATAAGTCAAGCTGATGTCAAGGTGGAATAGTATGGTAACATGTTCCTTTAAATGAAAAAGACCTACACTTAATAAATGTAGGCCTTTTTACTTGACTAACTTAAAATTAATTCAACTCAAGAACTAAACTTGTATGTTCATAATTATTTGAACTGATATCTTACAAACGCTTCTATGGCCGCATAATCGGACATTCCTAGCGCTTTATAATGGTCTGCCGTATTTTTGTTCCTTTCTTCAGCTCGCATCCAAAATTCCCTGGAATCATCTCCTTGGAACATTACCCCATCTTTCTGGGATTGATGGCAGAATATGGCAAGACGTTTTCTCAAAACCTGCCCTGGGCTCATAGGTACGGCCATCTCAATTTCGTTGATGTCCCATTCATGCCATGCACCCCTGTATAACCATACCCAACAGTCATCCATAAAAGATTCATCTTTTAAGTGATCCACAGCGGCAAAAACGGCATCAAGACAAACTTTGTGCGTGCCATGTGGGTCAGCTAGGTCACCAGCAGCATATATTTGATGTGGTTTTACCTCACTAATAATGTTGATCATAATATCTATGTCAGCTTGGGAAAGGTCGTCCTTCTTTATTTTTCCTGTCTCATAAAATGGAAGATCTAAGAAATGTACCTGAGAATCTGGTACATTAAAGTATCGGGTAGCTGCTAAGGATTCGCCCCTTCTGATGTCACCTTTGAGTTTTCTGACTTCGATAGGGTCAAAATCAGCCTCTTTTTTTGCTAAGATTGCATCTACAATTTGTTGCGCTTCCGGAGTTGGTTGAATGGCATTGGATACTTCTGCAAACTTCAACGCCTCAGTATCAGAAACCGCAATGTTTCCTGAGGTTTGGTACGCAATGTGAACCTCGTGACCTTGCTCAACCAAACGATCAAAAGTACCTCCCATGGAGATAACATCATCATCAGGGTGAGGACTGAAAATGATAACTCTTTTTTTGACAGGAAGTGCCCTTTCTGGTCGGTTGGTATCATCGGCATTGGGTTTACCACCCGGCCATCCGGTTATGGTATGCTGTAGTCTATTGAACATTTTAATGTTCAGTTCATAAGAATCTTGTTGGGTCAATAGACCTGACATTCCATTGTCATTGTAATCCTTATCGGTTAGGCTTAAGATGGACTTGCCAGTTTTTCCACATAACCATACAATAGCTTTTGCAGTCAGTTCTTCAGTCCATTCGCAAGATTCATCCACTAACCAAGGTGTTTTGTTGCGCGTCAATTCTGTAGCTGCTCCTGTATCAAGCACAAAAGTGCAGTTTTTGTGTTCTTGAAGATAGGTGGCCGGTACATGTGAGGAAACCTCGCCCTCCACAGTTTTTTCTATTATTTCGGCCTTGTTTTGCCCCCACCCCAATAGTACAATACGTTTTGAGCTCATTACAGTGGCTATACCCATGGTAATGGCTTTTCGTGGGACATTATCGATGCCTAAAAATGCGGGAGCAGCATCCACTCGAGTTATATGATCTAAAGTAATAACCCTAGTAGCTGAATTATAATGTGAACCGGGTTCATTAAAACCAACGTGTCCGGTTCTACCAATACCCAGTAGTTGAAAATCCAATCCTCCTGCGTCCTTTATCTTCTTTTCATACGTAACGCAGTGTTCAATAACCCCTTCACCGGTAACTGTGCCGCTTGGAATGTTTACATTTTCAGGTGCAATATCGATATGATTAAACAGGTGCTCGTGCATAAAGTAGTGGTAGCTTTGCCTGTTTTCCTTTTCCATAGGTAGGTATTCGTCCAAGTTAAAGGTGGTTACATTGGAAAAGCTCAATCCTTCTTCCTTATGCATACGTACCAGTTCTTCATAAACTTTGATAGGTGAAGATCCCGTGGCAAGACCCAAAACGCATGGCTTTCCTTCGCTTTGTTTTTGCTTGATCAAATCAGCAATTTCTCTTGCCACTATTAAGGAACCATCCTTCGAATTTTCAAAAACGATGTTGTGAATTTTCTCAAATCGGGTTTCCTCGAACTGACCTACCGGTTTATACGAGATGTCGATGTTTCCTTTATTCAATGTTACTGTTTCCATGAAACCTGAATTTTACTAAATGTTGGTGTTGTTTTATTGGTTTTAAAAATCGAGAGTCAATGTTAAACAGGGCAAAAGTAGCAAATTAAATTGGATTTTGCCGTTTTTTGCTTTTTTTATTGCAGTTTTTTGCATTTAATAACCTTTACTTAACTTTAAAGTCGAATAAAACAGCAAAATTTGAAAATGTATATCTTTGCAAAATAGATTGATACCTATGCTAAAAGAAGAACGGCAACGTACCATTTTAAGCGAAGTGGCCCTGCACAACAAAGTGCTGTTAACAGATATAGCTGAAATGCTGGATGTGTCCATTGATACGGTCAGAAGGGATGTGAAGGAACTGGATACCGATAACAAACTTCGAAAAGTACATGGAGGTGCGGTATCATTGGGCTTTACCAACACAACCGTTAGAAACAATAATGTTTATGCGCTAGAGGAAAAACAGAAGATAGCAGAAAAAGCGGTAAGTTTTTTAAAGGATGGAGGCGTGGTTTTTATTGATGGAGGTACTACCTGTACAGAACTTGCACGGAAAATACCTGAAAATATTGGATTAACATGCTTTACGATGAGTCTTCCGGTAGCCTTAGAGCTTTTGGAGAAGTCAAATGTAAAGGTGATTTTAATTGGGGGAGAGGTCTCGAAAGATTCACAGATATCGATTGGGGCAAGTGCAATCCACCATCTGTCTGAAATACACGTGGATTATAGCTTTATTGGAACTGGCTATGTAGATTCAGTATATGGATTAACTGAGTTTGATTGGGATATTGTCCAAATTAAAAAGGCGGTGATAAAGGCTTCTAAAAAAACCATTTTACTCTCCATTTCTGAAAAATTGAATTCCCAGCACCGTTTTAAAACCTGCGATATTAATGCGATAAACACCATGATTACGGAATTGAACCCAAGCCATGAGCGTTTAAACCCATTTAGAAACCAAGAGATACACCTATTATAATGAATATGGACTATAAAAAAATCACTGAAAGCCCTTCGAATTATGACAATTTGGAGCAAATGGATACCGAAGCTATATTGGAAGGTATCAACAATGAAGATCAGAAAGTGGCAAAGGCTGTGTCGGAAGTCATTCCTCAAATTGGTAAACTGGTGGACGCTACGGCTGAGCGTTTCTTAGAAGGGGGTAGGTTGTTTTATATTGGAGCAGGAACCAGTGGTCGATTGGGCATTTTGGATGCTTCGGAAATTCCACCTACCTATGGGTTACCCCATGAAAGGGTAGTGGGGTTGATGGCCGGTGGAGATGTGGCCATACGCAAATCTGTGGAGCATGCCGAAGATGATTCAAATCAGGCTTGGAAGGACTTAAATGAATTCAATATAAACTCCAATGATGTTTTGGTCGGAATTGCGGCGTCGGGCACAACACCATATGTCTTAGGAGGCATTGCCGATGCGAAAAAGCATGGGATATTGACCGCAGGAATTACCAATAATCCTGGTTCGCCGTTGGCTACAGATTCAGATATTCCAATTGAAGTGAACGTGGGGCCAGAGTTTTTAACAGGAAGTACCCGCATGAAGAGTGGAACTAGCCAAAAGTTAGTGCTTAACATGATAACTACATCCCTAATGATTAGGATAGGTCGTGTCAAGGGCAACAAAATGGTTGATATGCAATTGAGCAACAACAAATTGGTCGACAGGGGTACCCGTTATTTGGTTGAAGCATTGGATATTGAATATGAAGAAGCCGAAAAGGCTTTGAAACAATACGGTTCGGTAAGAGAGGCGATTAAGGCTTTAAAGTGAGGTTTATTCCTTAGGAATTAACTTGTAAATACCCTTTCCTTCGATTCCAACATAAATAAATCCATCAGGAGCTTGTTTTACATTTCGAACACGGCCCATGCCGTCCAATAGTTTTTCACGATACACCACCTTGTTATTTTCAATCACCAAGCGTTCCAGATATTGAAAAGCCAAAGACCCAACGAGTAGGTTTCCTTTCCATTTGGGATAGTTATTCGAAGAAACAAACGTCATACCACAGGGCCCTATAGAAGGGGTCCATTGGTAAAGAGGTTGTTCCATTCCAGGACGTGAGGTTTCGTCAGTAATCTTGGTTCCACTGTAGTTGATGCCATAGGTAATAACCGGCCAGCCATAGTTTTTCCCTTTTTCAACAATATTGATCTCATCCCCGCCTCTAGGACCATGTTCATGTTCCCATAATTTTCCTGTTTCTGGATGAACCGCCATTCCTTGAGGATTTCTATGTCCATAACTATATATCGCTGCCTTTGCACCGGATTTGGATACAAAAGGATTGTCTTCAGGAATTTGCCCATCATCATGTAGTCGGTAGATTTTTCCTCCATCCCTAGAAACATCTTGCGGGTTTACATCTCGGTTTCCTCGATCTCCTACCGAAAAATAAAGATATCCGTCATTATCAAATACAAAGCGAGATCCAAAATGTTGTCCTTTGGTAGTATTTGGCGCAGCTTTGTAAAGTACTTTTTTTTCTACAAGTTTGCTGTTGTCCAGTTTGGCGCGCATTATCGTTGTATTGCCACCTTTACCACCTCCATCATTAGAAGAGTACGATAAGTAGAGCCAACCATTTTGCTCATAATTTGGATGGAGCGCGATATCTAAAAGACCTCCCTGACCTCGAACGTAAACATCGGGTAGACTTGTTATTTCTGTAGTACGACCATTCTTAAAATGCAGCAATTTCCCCGCTTTTTCAGTAATCAATATACCTCCATTGGGTAGAAATACCATGCCCCATGGGTTTTGAAGATTGGAAACTACGGCTTCGATAGTAAAATCAATGGTTTTCGGAAGATTAATGCTATTGTCCCGTTTTTGGGCACAAGATGTACTAAGCATTACAACGAAAAAATAGGGAATTAGAGCACTTTTTTTCATAGATTTACGTTGAAATTATAGATTTTATAGACGAACTACGGTTTTTTGTAGTCGAAAGATAAAGAGAATATATAAGTTTAGATAATTACTATTTAGAATATTAAGGTCCCAAATCCGCAATATTCTACCATAACAAGACTTAACCTATGCTACCTAAAAAAACAAGGCATTTGCTATATGCCGTGTTATTGGTGCTTATATCAATTTGTTGTTCCACGGTATTGGCAAAAACTGAAACGAGCAATCTTCTTGCTTCGCTTGTTTCTTTGGTTTCAGATTCTAAGGAAAAAGAGGAACATCCTGCGGTCTTAAAACAGACCAAAAAAGTTGACAAAGACTTTTCGTTGACAGCTTCAAGCAGTATGTTTATGACTATCATCCAAGGCGCAGATGAGGAAGTGGTTTGCCCCAATGATGGTAGTACATTGGCAAAGTTCTTTCTGTGTGGGACAAGTGATGTCAGAACACTTACTCTTAGCCAGTCCGGTGGGAGTTATCAATGGCAGCAGCTTGATACAAATACTTGTGCTCCAACTGTCGTAGATGATTGTCCAACGATAAATACTGCATGTACCTGGAATACGGTCGGGACTAGTTCAACTTTTGCGTTGGATTCAGCTGGCGAGTTTAGGGTACGTGTGGGTTCAGGGCAATATTTTTACTTCAAATCCACCCTAAATCCTCTTGACCCCCAATTGATCAAAGAAGATATTATTTGTGGTAACCCTGGAAGAGTAGAAGTTACCAATGTACCTGCTGGATATGAGTACAGCCTAAACAGTTCGGCAGGGCCTTATCAAGACGACCCATTCTTTGATGTGACCACAGCGGGTAATTATATGGTTTGGGTGCGATTGAAGAATGTATCGGCAAGTGCTTGTTTGTTTCCTTCAAACTCGGTTGATGTTCAGGATTTGGACATTACAATCGATGTAACCGCCAATGATATTCTTTGTAGCGGTGAGTTAGGAAGTGTGGATGTACAGGTTTCCGGAGTGCCGGGATTTTACACCTATCGTTTGATTAAAAACGGAGTTACAGTGGATACGTTTGGACCCAATGGGTCAGATTCCTATACATTTGCCAACGTAAGCCCTGGCACATACAGTATTAGGGTAGATACGAATGATTGTTCTGAGACCATCACCACAGATACTACAGGAAATCTCATAGAAATTGGAAATGGGATTAGTCCTTTGGATGTTTCGGCCACCGCTTCTGATAGTTTTGGTTGTGGCGCCACTTCTGTAGATGTTAATCTCACAACCTCGGGTGGAACCGCACCATATCGCTTCAGTGTTGATGGGGGTCCATTTGGTTCCACATACACGGGCTCAACCACATTTACCGTCAATACGGCAGCCACCTATGCTATTTTGGTAGAAGATGCCAATGGCTGTCAACGCAGCGCATCGGTTGATGTTCCAAATATCCCGCCTCCAATTTTTAACATTATTGAGGAAGATGCTAATTGCGGTGGTATAAATGATGGTAGAATTACCATTGATGTAACAAGTGGATTTGGTTACGAAATTGAGTATAGTATTAATAATGGTACCAGCTATCAAATAAGTAATGTGTTTTCCAATTTAGCTCCTGGAACTTATGATGTGGTGTTGCGATACGAACAAGATTCTTTTACTTGTACTACTTCCCCTCAAACAGCAACTGTTGGTACACCATCGACCATAACGGCTACTGCCACTCCGAATTCTGCACCCACATGTACCAATGAAACAGGTGGGCAAATTACTATTTCTGGAGTTTCGGGTGGAACCGCTCCATATGAATATAGTGTTGGTGCCGGTTTTGGAACGGGCACAGTATTTTCAAATCTGGGTATTGGAACTTATACCCCGTTGATTAGAGACGCGAATGGATGTGTACAGGCTTTGCCAGATATTGTTTTTAACACATTGGATAAGCCAACCAACTTGGATTTTTCCATATCAAGTTTAGACTGTATCACAACCACAGCTTCTGTTTCATTAACGGTTACTGGCGGTACAGCTCCTTACATCTACGAAATTGTGGCACCCGCTGCTAGTGCAATCAATAATGGCAATAACGATACGTTCACTGGTGTTGGACTGGGAACCTACACCTTTAGGGTAACCGATAACGAAGGATGTTCTTATGATGAAAACTATGCCATTACAGATATTAGTTCCATAGGAGTTCAAGGTCAACAGACAAGAGTGGTAACCTGTGTAGGTGATTCTGATGGGGAAGGACGTTTTCTTGTCGATGGATTTAACACAACTTATAGTTATAGCATAGATGGAGGAACCGTATTCACAGCGCAAAATGCAAGTATCATTCCCTTAACTGGATTGACAGCCGGAAGCTATGTGATTTCCGTGACAGATGAGGAAACCAACTGTACGGATACAGCTACCTTGGTTATTGAGGAACCCACAACGGCCTTTGCCATTTCCAGCTTAGATGTTACCGCTATGAGTTGCCAGAATGGAAACATAGGTTCAGTAAGGGTGAATACTGTAGGCGGATGGGGTGGTAATCGTTATACACTAACCCAGCCAGATAGTTCTACTAGAGGGCCAAAAAATGGAAGTGTGTTCTCTAATCTTTCCCAAGACGGGACATACCAGGTTAGTGTGACAGATGCAAATGGATGTACGGTAACGGATAGCTTTACATTGACCTCTTTACAGGCTCCAAGCTTGGCCTTGGATTCAGGAGCTTCTGACTTATGTTATGATAATTTTACCGCAGCAACCTTGGTGGTCAATGCAACCTTGGGTGCCGCACCATATCAATACCGAATTAATGGAGGTGCTTTGGGTGCCAGCAACACTTTTTCCGGACTTACCCCAGGAACATACACCATAGAAGTCGTGGATGCAAATGATTGTAGGGATACGGTTACCCAGATCATTGAACCCCAAGTGACAGCATTGGCAACAACCATTCAAGAATTGGATTGTGCCGGACCGCCAGCACAAATACAAGTAAACATTAGCAATGGTTATACTTCTGGAGGGAACTATGACATTTACGAAGTGAGCATCAATGGTGCGCCTTATACTTCTGACAGCAACAATATAACAGGGAATTCATTCGTATATAGCATTCCCAATGATGGGTCTATCATTTCAGATACAACATACCAATTCTTGATAACAGATAGTGAAGGATGTACAACTGAGTCAAATATTGTGACCATTACCCCTCCTGAAACCATTTCGGGCTCTGTTGTGGGCATGGACACACAATGTGGTGATAGTACCAGTGGTATTGTGGAGCTGATACCGGATACAACACAGGGAATCCCGCCATATGAATTTAGTAATGATAACGGTGCAACTTTCAGTACGCAAAATATTTTTTCGGGCTATGGACCCGGAACACATGGAGGCTTTGTTATCAGAGACAGTAGAGGATGTGTAAGCCCCGCATATGATGTAACTATTGGAGCAAGTGCTCCGTTGGATGCCACAGTTACTCCCACTCCTGCAGTTTGTTCTGCGGGAAATGTTCGCGGTTCCATTTCAACAACTATTAATAATGGAGTTTCCCCGTTTGATTATGTTTTATTGGATGCAGCTGGAAATCTGGTGGCCCAGTCATTGGCCACGACCAGTACAACAGTGAATTTCCCGAACCTTAATGTCGGGAATTATACTGTGGTTACAACCGATTCCCAGGGCTGCGAAGACAGGGATGATGTTGTTTTAGACCAAAATGTATTGGATTTGATTCCGTTAGATGTTACACCGCCGGTATGTTCTGGAACTGCTTTCACTTACCGTGTTCGAGCTACAGGAGGTACGGCTCCATATGAGTTTAGGTTGGTTGGAGACCCTACATTTCAACCTGGTACGGGTGTGAATGGAGATGAATATGATTTTACAGGACAGGTGACCTTCGGTATTACATATTTTGTTGAGGTACGTGATAATTTGGGTTGTACCTATATTGAAGAGATTGACCCCATTGCAGCAACTAATCCGGTTATCGTCACCGCAACCGCCACTACAGCTTCCTGTAATGTGTCTGGAACGGGAGAAATCAATTATGAAATTTCCGGCTTGCCGGCTAATCCCGCAAATTTTGAGGTTACGCTCGAAAATACCGATACTGGAGCCAATATTTCCGGCCCTACGACCTACACCAATGAACCGCTTCCTTTTAATGATACATTCACTGGATTGGCGCCGGGCAATTACCAAATTATTGTTACCGATACGGATTCTGGTTGTAGTGCTAGCACTAGAGTCTTTATCGGATTTAGCTCTCCTACTATCGTCGTAGACAGTAACGTGCAGGCTACCTGTAATGCTGGAGCTTTTGTTACAGTAAGAGGATTTGGAGGAACAGCACCTTTTGGATACGCCTATGTGCCCACAGGTGACCCCGCTCCAACAACTTTTGGAACGGACACCACTTTTGAAATAGCCGGTCCTTATCCCTCTGACTATGATTTTTATGTGCAAGATGCCAATGGATGTACTGCATTGACCACGGTCACGGTTTCCCAAGAACCGGGAATTCCAACTCCCACAATTGATGTAATAAATCAATGCACGGCTACCAGCGGCTATCAGATTAATGTTACTGCTCCCTTGACTACTGGACCTGGTCCGGAAACGACTTTCCAATATGATATTGGTAGTGGTTTTCAAAACAGCCCCAATTTTGTTGTACCGAACCCGGGAAGCTATATAATTACCATAAGAGATGGTAATGGATGTACCGATACTATCACGGCAGATGTTTTTGATTTCTTTGCGATTACGGCTGATGCTACATCATTTCCGACTTGTAATGCGGGAGATGGTGTCATTACGGTGAATACAACTGGGGGAAGTGGGAATTTTGAGTTCCAATTAAGGGATGCCGGTACTTTAGCAAATATTGGACCAGCGCAAAGTTCTAATGTATTTAATAGTGTATTGCCTGGAGATTATAATATTTTGGTTACAGATTTAAGTTCGAACACTTTTCCGCTTTGTTCCGATGAAGCGATTGTAAATGTGTCCACGGTAAACACACCGGTTATTACCGCTACACCAAGAACAGACGTAAGTTGTAATGGCGCTGCGGATGGTTCCATATTTGTGGAACTTCAACCCGGCAGTGATACGGATACTCCAATAAACTATGTTTTGTATGATGGTCCTAGCTCAACAGTACTTGCTGGCCCACAAGCATCTCCTTTGTTTGATAACTTGGCACCAGATACTTATCAGGTAGAAGTGATTTCTGACCGAGGGTGTACAGATCGTTCCGGAAATGTTGTAATTGGAGAACCATCACAGCTACAGGTTAATGCGGCCAACACACAATTTAGTTGTAATCCTTCGAGCAATCAATTCAGTACTGCTACTATTACAATTTATACCGATACCAATGGTGATGGTACGGGAACGGCTACGGGAACCGGTCCGTATACTTATAGTATGAACGATGGTACTCCTCAATTTGATGGAACAAATTTCCAAACAAGCAATGTGTTTGAGGTAATAGATAATGGTACCAATCAAAGTATTATTCTGACCGCCAGAGATCAAAATGGATGTGAAGAAACTACAACAGTCAACATTAACACACCAACAGATATAACATTTAGCCATAATGTGGGGCAAATAACCTGTGACGCCTCAGGAACTGGTGTTAACCCTGGATTTATCGAAATTATCGTAAACGAAGGTGCTGGAAACTATGAAGTGGAAATTCTTCCTTTAGGTTCCGAGCCCGCTAGAAATTCTTCTGGTACAGACAGGGTTGTTTGGCCAATTTCAACTCCTGGAGATTATATTTTTGCAGTGACCGACATTGGTAGTGGGGGATGTTCTTATCTAACCCCAACCATCAACATGCCTGAATATAATACTATTGAAGCTGTTGTTGCAGAAGTAGAACCGGTAACTTGTTTTAATGGTAGTGATGGGGTAATTAGTCTGGCTATCAACAATTATAGTGGAACCTATAATTATGAGGTGTTCTCCAGAGATAACGCTGGGGTTGAAACATCAACGGGTGTTACGGGAAGTTTTGATACCAATGCACCCATAAACTCTCCTGAAAGAATTACAGGAGTACCGGCGGGAAATCTTATTGTTCATATAGAAGCTTTGGATTCACCATTTTGCGACGTTGTTAGTAACGTTGTTACCGTGAGATCTCCTGACAGGGCTCTATCTGTAACAGCTGTACAAACTACCGAGGTTACTTGTAATGTTCCTGGATTTGGTGAGATTACGGCCTCTGGAGATGGCGGTTGGGGAACCTATGAATATCAATTGATCGCTCCAGATGGTGTTACTGTTTTGGTAGATTACCCAAATACGAATCCAATTTTCCAGAATCTTTCTACAGGAACCTACACGGTAAATGTCAGGGATTTTAGGGGATGTGAGGAGAGTACCAATATTAATTTGCCGCTACCTACACCAATTACTGCCGATATCCAAGTAGTACAACCGTTGCGTTGTAATAATGACAATGATGGAATTATAGAAGCGCACAATGTGACTGGAGGTCAAGGACCTGGCAATTATCTATATCAGTTGAACCGGATTACAGATGGTACCAATAGTGGATTGCAGACGACCCCTACATTTGCTAACCTGTCCGCTGGAGACTACACCATAACCATTTTTGACGGATGGAACTGCAGTTTTGTTACATTGCCAATTACTGTACAAGACCCAGAAATTGTTATAGCTGAACTTAGAGAATTACAACCACCTGGTTGTGGCGATTTGGGAAGAATGGAACTTACCGTGACAAATCCTGAGGTAGGGGTAGACTATTTTTACCGTAGATCAGGTACATCAGACCCTTTTACCCCTTTTGGTACCGGAATGACCAGTGTGGAAATCGCAGCGGATATTACTATAGATCCAGGACCTTTCCAATATGATGTACAAAATTCTAATGGATGTCCATTTGAGCTCTCAAATCAGATTTCGTTGGATCCAGCTGCGCCTCTGGTTATTGCATTGGACTTAACAAATGCCACAATCAATTGTGCTGGAGAAGCAACAGGAATCATTAGATCTGAAGCGTTTGGAGGAATTGGAAGTTATGTCTATACACTTTTAAATTCAAACACCCCTCCAAATCCAACAGCTGTAAATACGGTAAGACCGGCCCAAAGCTCAGGAATATTTAGAAATCTTGATGCTGGAACCTATTACGTTTATGCACAAAGTGGAGGGTGTGAGGCTATATCGGACCCAATTGTTATTGATCCCAAACCACCATTGGTTTTGGAATATTTAGAAGCTGTTCCCGTTGTTTGCGCCGGAGATGCCAATGGTCAGATTATTATTGAGGCCAGTGGAGGTACTGGAGACATAAGGTATTCTATTTCAGATACTTTAAGCGAGTTTTTTGAAGGAGACGACCCGACAAATCCAAACAGAAAGACATTTGATGACTTGGCTCCAAGAACATATGATATTATAATTCAAGACGATTTGGGATGTACCATTACCCGAACGGTAGAAATAACCCAACCGATGGAATTGGTTGCGGGAGTTGTAGCAACCACCCCAGAAACCTGTTTGGGTGATGCTGATGGAACCTTGACGTTGCAAGTATCAGGAGGTACAGCGCCATATTACACAAGTGTCAATTCTGCTGATGATGCCGATTTTGTACAGAATAACGCACTATATTTTGATAATTTGATGGGAGGGGAGACATATGTGATTTTTGTACGGGATGCAAATGGCTGTCAAACCAACGTCATTGCAGATATCGGAATAGGAATTGAACTGATGGCTGAACCTATAGTGGAATATGGTTGTGAGGGTATTTTCCCGAATAGTACGGCAACGGTGTCAATTGCAGATGCTTCATTGATTCCCAATTTGTTGTTCTCTTTGGATGTTGATGATGTCCAGTTGGCGACCGACCAAAGGATTTTTGGTGACTTGCCTGCGGGTGAACACACGGTTTATGTCTACCATCAAAACGGATGTGTAACTTTCGCGGAATTTGAAATTGATGCCTATGAACCATTGACATTGGAAGCTATGAAAACAGGACCGAACGAAATCACCGCTGTAGCAACAGGAGGTTTCGGAGGGTATGAATACTTTTTCCAAGGTGAATCCTTCGGAGAAGTCAATGTTTTTACCGTAAACCATGATTCAAATATCAACATCATGGTAAGGGACCAAAATGGATGTGTTGCTAATTTGGTAATGCCATTCGACTTTGATGGAATGCCAGAGATACCACCTTTTTTCACCCCAGACGGTGATGGTTTAAACGATTATTGGTACCCACAGAACAGGGAATTCTTCCCAAATATAGACGTAATCATATATGATCGTTATGGAAGAGTTGTGGCAAGACTGGACCAAGTGAAAAAATGGGATGGTATGTATGAAGGTAATCCGTTGCCCACAGGAGATTATTGGTACGTTGTAAATGCAAATGATCGTGAAAAGCAGCGATATGTCGGGCATTTTACACTTTATCGCTAACTAAAACTCTTTTTTCCTATATTTAAGGCAAGTTATCCGAGACGATTTTGGTTCTCATAGGATGTCAATAAGCCCAACTGAATGGACAAAAATGTAAACTCTGAAAATCCTTCCTTTCTTACGGATGAACGTGCCAATCTTGATTATTCCATTTTTCAACTGAATCTTATTCTTAACGGATATGATGATGCGGATAAACCCTATAAGATAGACTACAATGTTTTACTTATGAGCTATCACCTATGGGATGGTAAGGATTTAGAAGAATTTTGTCAGAAACAAACCATAAGTTATTTTCTTTTGAATCCTACCAATGATTCAGCTGAGGCTAGGGAAGCTTTTTATCTGGAAATTAGAGAGTTTTTATCCGGAAAATAGGGCGCACTAATTTTATGTTTTGTTTTTAAAGAGATTCTGTTTCGCAAGCACAAATTTCCTGTAGCGATTTATTTTATCATTACTCTTTTTATCTATTAAAACAAAAATATGGGTAGAAGAAAATTTATGGAACACCCGACGCTTCTAATTTTGGAGATGCTTTGAAATCAAAAAGAGTGGATTTTGAAATATTGGAAGCCTCGAACTGGATAGGCGGGTGTCTTAAAAAAATGATGGGTTCACGACAATATGGTTGGTGGATTTTCAAACCTTTCTTGTGGATATGGGCTTAAGCCTATAAGAATTTATGGGTCTTGAACATGGCAATAAAGAAATCATCATTGTCGGAATCCAGTATGTACAACCTGTTCTGTTCCTCACCGTTATCCAAATAAACTGACAACCTTGTGTCCGCATCTGTACGGTTCTCTTTGTGAACTATTGCAGGAACTCCCTTTATGGTCAATCTTCTGAAATAGATGGTCTCTGAGGTTTCCTCGACATCCTCCAAACGACCGAAACTTAAGAGGCCTTGGTCAAAGAAGATTGTCAAATTATCATTTTTAATTCTACCAATGTAAGTATCTATACCTTGGTCTTCGACCAGTTCCCATCCTTCGGGAGTGTTTATCTGAAAAGTTCTTGCAAGAATGGTATTTGGAAAATCTCCATTTGAATCTTCTTCCCCATTATTTGAACACCCTATGGAAAGACATGTAATCATTATTAAAGCAAGGATATTTTTGGTCATAATTCGTATATTATTCCAAAGGATATTTTGAAATATCTGGTTCACTATATTCAAAAAGCCCAGATTCATGGAAATAGTTGGCCATGGCCAATCCATCTCCATTTGATTTTTTAGTAGCTCTTAGCTCAAACCACTTTTCCATAAATTGATTCTGTTCTACCAATTCAGTCTTGGTTTCACTTACCATCTGGGTCAAGTCCGACAAATCGTTTTCATCAAACACCTTCACAAAGAAACTACTACCATAACTATTTATGCATAAATCCCCCATTGATTCCCAAATTGCATTGTTACAGTCATTGGTGTCCATTGTGAAATGTGTATAGGAAATGATTTCATTTTTGTTCAAATCCGAGATTATTTCGGTTATTTCCTCACAACTTTTAGAAGTATTGAACTTTAACGGTATCTCCTTGAACTTATATTTTGCAATGGTTTGAACTGTGTAGTCATAGTTTTGGTCAACAACATCGATGGTTGCAATAAACTTTTCGATTTCATTATCGTTAAAACTAGTGTCAATTGCAATTAGGATAAATTCGTTTGACATGTCCCCCAAAATATCCTTTGCCCCATTGTAATATTTGAAATTTATAAAATCACAACTGTTTTGGTCAAGGTTCGTTCCATCATCATTTGAGCAACTGATTAGGAAAGTACCGATTATTACAATTAGTATATAATTCCTCACAATGCTGTTTGTTGTTTTAATATTGGTACAAGATGCTTTCATCAGAATTTGCAATAATCAATCTGACTTGATTACCTCCAACCTGTAGATTTGAAATATCGAACGTTGATTCTTTGGTGATATATGCTTCGCAAAGTTCCTCGTTCCTTAACGATAGCCTTATCCTCCTTCGAGGTGTATTCGGTAATGTAACAGCTTGTGAGGCTATCAACTTCAGTTCCCAACTATCCCCATCACAGCCACCTGAAGCAAAGGTGATTTTTAAACAATCCCCATTTATGTCCAAGTCCATGATTTCCAATTCATCAGAAGGTGCATTATCAAATTGTTCGGAACTTACCAATGTTCTAAAGTCACAGTCTGTTGGTGTTTCGTTATCATCATTGTTTGAACATCCAACTGCAAGACATAAAGTCGTTATGAGAGCCAATATCTTTTTCATAGGAATATTATTGTTTTTGATAATATATAACTTCTCTGTCAAACCCATAACATTGTTCGTTGGTAAAGTCAATTGTAAGTATATTGTTCTGAAGTGAATAGTTATGGGTTGTGGGCTGGACACCAACGAACATTTTGCCCCTATATCCAATCGTGATTGAATCCTTGTTCAGGCTATAATCATAATTATCACTGGTCATAAATTCATTTGACCTTAGAAAATGGTTTTCCGTCTTAAAATCCAAAGTATCTTTTTTGTCCAGCGAAATCCATACGCCCAAGTCCAAAGAATTTGGAATGTCCTCTTTTGTGCAACTAAGGAGTAAAATGCACAGGACCATAAAAACTAGTATATTTTTGACCATGACCAAATCGTTTTTTTTAAGATATAATAGTGGCTCATGGGTTGCGCCAGTTCCATTGAAAATATCAAATGAAATAAGGACAAAGAGGAATTTTCTCTAAAATACCATCCATTCCATCAAACAAAAGAGAAACCAGGTCTGATTTTACTTCATCTAAGTAATGATTGATTTTGCACCATTGCCCTTTGCTTTTTGCCTCTTGGCATCCCAATGGTCTATATCGACCTTTTGCTTCAGGCTGATATTGGCCCGTTTTCCGTTAAGGGTAATCCGTAGATAAATTTTTGTAGCGTTGTTGTCGACCCTTTGGGAATATACCCAAAAAAGGATTGAAAATGTTGAAGAAGTGCGCATAGTTGTCGTCTTTTAAAATTGAACATTTGTTAAAGACAAAAGCCAAATCAACTTTGCAGGTTTCTTGGTTTTTAGATCATCAAATCAAAATGTGTTGACGTTTTGTTGACGATTTTGTAAAAGTGTTGACGATTTGTGAACCTTTAAAACCAAATCGAATCAAATTTTATGATTGTCCAAAAATCACAAAACCTTGCCAATCATATATTTAGCAAGGTTTTGTTAAAATTTGTTTTTCTATCCAGTGACCTGACTGGGGCTCGAACCCAGGACCCTCTCCTTAAAAGGGAGATGCTCTACCAACTGAGCTATCAGGTCAAAAAAACGCCCCACTAATCTGCGTAAGCGGGTGCAAATATAAGCCCAATAATTTATTTGGCAAGCCCAAATAATGATAAATTTGTGTTTTTTTGAAATCACTTTTAAATCTTATAAATGAAAGTAGTTTTGGTAGGTTATATGGCTAGTGGAAAGTCGTCGGTTGGAAGGCTGTTGTCCAACAAGTTAGATATTCCATTTATAGATTTAGACGAGTACATAGAGCAGCAGCAAGAAAAATCCATTCCCGAAATTTTTTCTGAAAAAGGTGAGATTTTCTTTAGAAAGCTAGAACACGAAATGTTGTCCAAGGTTTTAACTGAGCAAGAATCGGTACTCCTTTCCACAGGTGGGGGCACACCATGCTATAGCAATAATATGGGCACTATACTTGGGACAGCTGACCATTCCATTTATCTCAGCTTATCGATTCCAGCTCTTGTGGACAGAATTAGTAAAGAAAAGAAAAGTAGGCCTTTGGTTAAAAACTTGACAAATGAGGAACTTCCGGAGTTTATCGGGAAGCACCTTTTTGAAAGAAGACAATTTTATACGCAAGCGCAGCACACGGTAAATTGTGACAACAAATCTTTAGAAGAAGTAGTTGAAGAAATTAATCAGCTTCTACTCTAAATAAACAGCATCGTTCTTGGTTTGGAACTCCACCCGAATGTGTTCATTTAGTGAAGTGGAAAGGGAAATGCCTTTATAGTCGGCCTTAATAGGGTATTTTTTGTGGTTCCTGTTGACCAGAACGGCAGTTTTTAGCTGTTTAATCGGGGTTTTAAGAAAATGATGAACGCCATATATTAGCGTGGTTCCAGAATTCAGTACGTCGTCAACCAGCACAATGGATTTATTTTTGTAGTCGGCCTCCTCAATAGAAGTATTTACCCCACTTTTTAATGGATTCTTTTTATCCATAGTAAGCCTGCAAAGCACAATTTCGGCTTCAGTGATTTTTTTAAGGACCGTCGCTATTTTCTTGGCAAAATTTAGGCCACCTCCGTCAATACCGGCAACCACAATCTCTTCCTCATCCACATTGGCTTCGTAAATTTGATGGGCTATTCGTTTTACCTTATGCTGTATTTGTTCGTGGGTCAGGATTCGGTTTACCATAAGAAGTGCTTATTGGTTCAAAGATAAAAAACAGATCATTCCGATTCGTCCAAATAACCATCAATATCCCTGCGGTCTTTTTTTGTGGGGCGACCCATTCCTTTTTTACGGTAATGATCTTTAGCAAATTTGAGCAATTCGGTGTGCTCGAAAGCCTCTTTGGGGGTGGTATCCTTCCGATACATATCAACCAATTTAGCCCCGACACGGCTCTCCGGAATATCCAAAACAACAAGTTGGTAATCTATTTGGTTTTTCCTTATGACTATTTTGTCCATAGGAAATATCTCCCTAGAGGGTTTCACAGTGCTACCATTTACTTTCACATGCCCTTTTTTAACAGCATTTGTGGCAACGTTTCTTGTTTTAAAGTATCTAATACACCAAAGGTATTTGTCTATGCGCATAAACTCTGCAAATCTTTGTTAACGCAATACACAAAAATAACGGAAAATTGTATCTTGCGCAGCTAAATTATATAGTTAAATGAAGTACGGCATTTTTAGTTTGTTGTTGGTAGTGGCATTGTTCAGCTCTTGTAACAATGATGACAATGGGGGAGGACTTGAGGTAATCCCACCTAGATTACTGGCAGATGTGGCCATTGAGGATGACGAGGAAATCAGAGAGTTTCTAGAAACTCATTTTTATAACTATGAGGAATTTCAGAACCCTCCTGCCGGTTTTGATTATAGAATTAAGATTGACACTATAGCTGGTGAAAATTCTGATAAAAAACCAATGTCTGACTTCGTGGGCAGTAAAGAAATCAAAGTTTCTTCATCTGAGCATTTATTAAGCGAGGAAGAAACAGACATTGTCCATACACTTTATTATATTTCTGCTAGGCCTACTACGGAGGAGCTTAAGGAGATACGTGAGCAGAAAAGCTGTGAGGATTGCTTTCCTACTGTTGCTGATTCTGTTTTTGTACGTTATGAAGGAAAGCTTTTGAATGGAACATCGTTTGATGCTTCTTTAAACAATCCTATATGGTTTGATTTGGCAAGGTTACAAGATCTTACCCAAGGATTTAGAGGATTTGCGGAAGGAGTTCCAAATTTTATAAAGGGAAATAACATAATAGATAATGGAGACGGTACAGTAACCGTTGAAGATTATGGGGTTGGTTTGATTATTATGCCTTCTGGTTTGGCAACTTTTAATAGGGCGCAGGGAGCAATACCGCAGTATGCTCCGCTCATGTTTACTGTAGACTTGTTTACTTTGAACAGAACTGATCACGATGGCGACGGTATCCCTTCTATTGAAGAGGATGTCAATGGAAATGGTTACCTATATGATGATAATACCGATTTGCAAGATGAGATTGATGCTAGACTTACGGTAAGATTTGCAAATTTTCAGGATGCGGATGATGATGGTGATGGTGTATCTACTAGAAATGAAATATCCGACGACAATGGCAACATCATAATCCCTTACCCTGATTCAAATAATGACGGTACTCCTGATTATTTGGATCCTGATGTAAATTAAAAAACAAAGAAAAAGCCACCTAAAAGGTGGCTTTTTTATTAAAAATCATTTCTTTTTTTATCTGCGATTACTTCCACTGAGTTTTAGGGATAACGCAAATATTATTTGCGAAGGTCTAGAGTCTACCCGCCCTTCTACATTGGTAATGTTGTTGCCTATGAACCTAGCTTCATTTTCTGAAAATCCGCGCTCATAGCGAACATCCAATCCAATTCTTCCCAGATTGACGCCTACACCAGCATTTAATCCAACGGAAAAATCATTTTCTACATCTTGAACTCTTAAGTCGCCAAGATCATTGTCCAAAACATATTGAAAAGCAGGTCCGGCAAAAACGTGCAAAGGCCCTATAATTTTAACCCCAATAAGTACTGGAAGATCCAACTTGGAAAGATCATAATCGTTAGTAGCATTATTAAGGTTATAAGAACTCTTGGTTTTGGTGTACACTAGTTCTGGACGAATGTACATTTTAGGGAAATCTAGTTTTCCCCACAAACCGAAATGGTATCCGGTTTTACCTTCGGCACCCTCTACAACATTTTGTGCAGAGTTGCTCACAGTTTGAATCAAGTCACCGTTCTTGTTGTAACTAAGTCCTCCCTTGATTCCCCATCCTGTACCACTTTGGGCGAATGCAGCAGTTCCCATTAGGGCAAAGGCTGCCATTAGAAGTGTTTTCTTCATAAGTGTTTCGTTTAATTGATTGTAGAAATATCAAATATGATACCGAAAAATCTATTTTCGTTTCAACACTTTTAAAACGGCTTCTTGGATGGCTTTATTGTTTAATCCGTATTTCTCCATCAACTGATCTGGGGTTCCGCTTTCCCCAAAGGTGTCTTTAGTGGCTACAAATTCTTGAGGTGCGGGAAGATGACTTGCCAATACACGGGCAACACTTTCTCCAAGCCCTCCGAGATAATTATGCTCTTCTGCGGTAACCACGCATCCTGTTTTCTTTACAGATGCCAAAATAGCCTCATCATCCAAAGGTTTTATGGTGTGGATGTTGACTACCTCAGCAGAAATACCTTGACTTTCTAAAGCTTCGGCCGCAAGTAATGATTCCCAAACTAAATGTCCTGTAGCGATAATGGTCACATCAGTACCTTCGTTCAACATTAATGCTTTCCCAATTTCAAATTTTTGGTCGGCAGGGGTAAAGTTTGCTACTTTGGGTCTTCCGAATCGTAAATAAACGGGACCTTCATGTTCTGCAATAGCAATGGTCGCCGCTTTGGTCTGGTTAAAATCGCAAGGGTTGATGACGGTCATGCCAGGAAGCATTTTCATCAAACCGATATCCTCCAATATTTGGTGCGTAGCCCCATCTTCTCCAAGGGTAAGTCCGGCATGTGAAGCACATATTTTGACATTCTTATCGGAATAGGCTACGGATTGGCGGATTTGGTCGTACACTCTCCCTGTAGAGAAATTGGCAAATGTGCTGGTAAACGGAATTTTTCCACCTACAGTTAAACCTGCTGCGATTCCGATCATGTTTGCTTCAGCAATCCCAACTTGGAAGAAGCGTTCCGGATTTTCTTCAATAAAAGTTTCCAGTTTTAAAGAACCAACTAGGTCGGCGCATAGCGCCACAACATTAGGATTGGTTCTTCCCAATTCGGTCATTCCTGCTCCGAATCCACTTCGGGTATCTTTTTTTCCTTGATCTGTATATTTGGTCATGTCTGTTGCTTAAAAATTAATAATCACCTAAAGTTTCAGGGTTTTGGTCAAGTGCCGTGGCCAATTGTTCATCACTGGGCGCCTTGCCGTGCCAAGCATGGGTGTGCATCATAAAATCCACACCATTGCCCATTTCAGTGGTCATGACCACGCAAACAGGTTTGCCTTTTCCAGTTCTACTTTTGGCTTCGTTCAATCCTGCAATGACCTGATCTAGATTATTTCCATTTTCAATTTCCATGACATCCCATCCAAAAACTTTGAACTTTTCGGCAACATCACCCAAAGGCATTACATCTTCGGTGGAACCGTCAATTTGCTGTCCGTTTCGGTCAATAGTGGCAATTAGATTATCGACCTTTTTCCCAGCGGCATACATAATGGCCTCCCAATTTTGACCTTCTTGCAATTCTCCATCTCCATGCAAACTGTAGACTAAATGATCATCACCATTCAACTTTTTGGTCAATGCCGCCCCGATAGCAACCGACATACCTTGCCCCAAAGAACCAGAAGCAATTCTAACTCCGGGAAGACCTTCGTGGGTCGTTGGGTGACCTTGCAATCGGGAGTTGATAAGTCTAAAGGTGTTTAATTCATCAACAGGAAAATATCCTCTTCGTGCCAATACGCTATAAAAAACAGGAGAGATGTGGCCATTGGACAGGAAAAAAACATCTTCACCATGTCCGTCCATATCAAATCCTTCCTTCAAATCCATAATTTCATTGTAAAGGGCAACAAAAAACTCGGTACAACCCAAAGACCCCCCAGGGTGACCCGAATTCACCTTGTGGACCATCCGTAAAATGTCCCTTCTAACTTGGATTACTAAATCCTGTAATTCTTTACTGTTTGGCATCATATTTAATTTATGGAGGCAAAAGTAACGGCAATCGTTCTGCTACACAAGCACTAACACATTATTTTACGAAATGCTTTTTAACAGTTAAACTTTATTTTTTTGTTAAGGCTTTCTGGGAATCAGATAGCTATATTTGCGGTTTTAAAAGTACAGGTTGAAGTTTACATTAGTAAAGAAGGATAATCAGAGCAAAGCCAGGGCTGGTGAGATGGTTACCGATCATGGAACAATACAGACCCCAATTTTTATGCCCGTGGGAACGGTAGCCTCTGTAAAAGGAGTGCACCAGCGTGAGTTGAAGGAGGAAATCAACCCTGATATCATTTTAGGGAATACCTATCATTTATACCTCCGACCCGGAATGGAGATTATGGAAAAGGCTGGAGGATTGCATAAGTTCATGGGTTGGGATAGGAATATTTTGACCGATAGCGGAGGCTACCAAGTATATTCGCTTTCTGATAACCGTAAAATACAAGAAGAAGGGGTTAAGTTCAAATCCCATATTGATGGATCAAGACACTTTTTTACTCCCGAAAATGTCATGGAAATCCAGCGCACCATAGGTGCGGATATCATCATGGCTTTCGATGAATGTACTCCTTATCCCTGCGATTACAATTATGCCAAGCGATCCATGCATATGACCCATAGATGGTTGGAGAGGTGCATATCCCATTTGGAGAAACTACCTTTTAAATATGGATACTCGCAGAGTTTTTTTCCTATTGTTCAAGGCTCTACATATAAAGATTTAAGGAAACAATCGGCAGAATACATTGCAGGAGTAGGGGCAGAGGGTAATGCCATTGGTGGGCTTTCTGTAGGAGAACCGGCGGAAGAAATGTACGCTATGACCGAAATTGTATGTGATATTCTACCAGAAGATAAACCAAGATACCTCATGGGGGTCGGTACACCAATCAACATATTGGAAAATATTGCCTTGGGGGTTGATATGTTCGATTGTGTAATGCCCACCCGAAATGCTAGAAATGGAATGTTGTTCACAGCTCATGGTACCATCAACATCAAAAACAAAAAGTGGGAAGCTGATTTTTCTCCCATAGATGAAATGGGCATCACTTTCGTGGATACCGAATATACTAAAGCTTATTTACGTCACCTTTTTGCTGCCAATGAATATCTGGGCAAGCAAATCGCTACTATCCATAATCTCGGATTTTACCTTTGGTTGGTACGTACAGCAAGAGAACGTATTTTAGCGGGGGATTTTCATGAATGGAAGACAAAAATGGTAAAACAAATGGACAAAAGATTGTAAATGTTCACGATACTCGATAAATACATCTTAAAACGCTATTTGATTACCTTTTTAGGAATGCTCATGCTTTTCGTTCCCATCGGGATTATGGCCAACTTGGCGGAAAAGGTGGGCAAAATTATCGATAATGAAGCTCCTTTATCAGAAGTTATTGTGTTTTATGGCAATTTTACCTTAGTAATCGGAAACCTGTTACTTCCTATATTTTTGTTCCTGTCCATAATCTTTTTTACTTCAAAATTAGCGAGTAATACAGAGATTGTCGCAGTTTTGAGTTCTGGGGTTTCGTATTGGCGTTTTCTTAGACCTTATTTAGTGGGTGCAACGCTGGTTGCGATACTTATTTTTCTAATGGGAATGTTTATAGTTCCTCATGCCAGTATTGGTTTCAATGAATTTGAATATAAGTATTTTAAAAAGGGAAGGAAGGTTCAAGAAACAAGTAACATCTTCAACCAGTTAAATGATAATGACTATCTATATGTGAGCAGTTTTGATCCCAATCGAAAAAATGGAAAGGATTTCACATATGAACGCTTTGACCAAGACAAAAAACTGGAATGGAAAATTTCAGCAAAGAGTATTCGATGGGTAGAAAAGGATAGCATATACAGATTGACCAACTACGTAAAGCGAAAGCTTAGAGGAGATGTAGAAGTTGTTCAAAGGAAAAGAAGATTGGATACATTGTTCACCTTTAAAATAGAGGACCTTACTCCGGTTTCGTATGTTGCCGAGACAAAAAACCTTTTTGAACTCAATGAGTTCATAGATGACCAAAAACGAAAAGGCGCTTCCAACATCAATACATATATTTTGGTGAAGTATAAAAGATGGGCTTTGCCCATTGCTGCGTTCATCCTTACGATCATTGCGGTTGCCGTTTCTTCCGTAAAACGCAGGGGGGGAATGGGGCTGAATCTTGCTTTTGGTATAGGTGTGGCCTTTATTTACATATTCTTTGATAAGGTATTTGGTACTTTGGCAGAGCAATCTGGTTTTTCACCTTTGCTTGCGGTGGTCATTCCTAATCTTATTTTCGGCGCATTCGCAGTATATATGCTTATGAAAGCGAAGCGGTAAATAGACAATATTTTTAATGCATCAAGTTTTTATGAGTGTGGTGTAAAGTTTTATATTTGTCCCCACTATATTTTGATATCAACCTGAAATCAACTTTACATGGAGTATCTCGATTTTGAACTTCCCATAAAAGAGCTAGAGGACCAATTGCAAAAATGCATGGTCATAGGAGAGGAAAGTGACGTTGACGTCAGTGAGACCTGTCAGCAAATTGAAAAGAAACTTGACGAAACGCGCAAGGATATCTATAAGAACCTTACCGCTTGGCAGAAGGTGCAACTGTCAAGACATCCTAACAGGCCGTATACCATGGATTACATCAATGCGATTTGTGGTGATACCTTTTTAGAGCTATATGGCGATAGAAATGTAAAGGATGATAAGGCAATGATAGGCGGTCTTGGAAAGATAGGAGACCAAAGCTATATGTTTATCGGGCAACAAAAGGGTTACAATACCAAAACAAGACAATACCGAAATTTTGGTATGGCCAATCCAGAAGGGTATCGCAAAGCACTTCGCTTGATGAAATCCGCAGAAAAGTTTGGAATCCCTGTAGTGTGCTTTATTGATACTCCTGGAGCTTACCCAGGTATTGAAGCTGAGGAGAGAGGCCAAGGTGAAGCTATTGCAAGAAACATTTTGGAAATGACCCGTCTTAAGGTGCCGATTATTGTTGTAATTATTGGTGAAGGAGCTTCTGGCGGTGCTTTGGGCATAGGAGTGGGCGACACTGTTTTGATGCTTGAAAATACATGGTATTCGGTTATTTCACCTGAATCTTGCTCCTCTATATTATGGCGTAGTTGGGAATTCAAAGAGCAAGCTGCAGAAGCCTTGAAACTTACCGCGACTGATATGAAAAAGCAAAAGTTGGTAGATGAAATTGTGCGTGAACCATTGGGTGGGGCACATACCAATAGAGAAAAAACTTTCGAGACCGTAAAGAATAAAATTTCCGCTCATTTTGAGGAACTCAAAAAGTTATCACCAAAAGAATTGGTGAAAACAAGAATGGAAAAATATGCCTCAATGGGTGTCTTCAACGGATAATTAGGGTTTTTCAGCGGTCATTCTTTTTTATTAGATTTTTTCTTCAAACATTTTTACGTTGTTAACAAGCTTTATGAGTTTTCAACAGTAACTTTGTTGAAGACCTGTGAACATCGAGTTCCTTAAAATTAAAGTTAACTAAAGGTTAATTAGCTACATTCGCACTTATGGACAAACCAAGCCCTGTTGTAGGTCATAAAGTTGACAAGTCCACGCTCATTACTTTAGAGCATGGTAAAATTCCCCCTCAAGCTGTTGATTTAGAGGAAGTTGTGCTTGGTGCGATGATGATTGACAAAAAAGGTGTGGATGAGGTAATAGATATCTTACATCCCGATGTTTTTTATAAAGATGCCCATAGATTTATTTACGATGCTATCTTCAAATTGTTTGAATCATCGGAACCTGTGGATTTATTAACCGTTTCTTCCCAATTAAAGAAAGATGGTAAGTTAGAAGCTTCAGGTGGGGATTTTTATCTCATAAAACTGACCCAAAAAGTAGCTTCATCGGCGCATATTGAGTTCCATGCGCGTATCATTCTTCAAAAATACATCCAACGAAGTTTAATTAAAATTTCGAACGAGATAATTGAAGATGCTTACGATGAATCCACGGATGTATTTGATTTGTTGGATAGTGCCGAAGCGAAACTGTACGAGGTCACCCAAGGTAATTTGAAACGATCAGCCGAAACCGCTTTGGATTTGGTTATTCAGGCCAAGAAAAAAATAGAGGAAATTTCAAACAAGGAGGGTACAAGTGGAATTCCTTCGGGATTTGACAAATTGGATAAGCTAACATCAGGGTGGCAACCCAGTGATTTGGTCATTGTTGCTGCAAGGCCTGGTATGGGTAAAACAGCATTAACGCTTTCCATGGCACGGAATATAGCCGTTAACTCAGGGATTCCAGTTGCGTTCTTTTCTTTGGAAATGTCATCCGTTCAATTGATTACAAGGTTGATTTCTTCTGAAACAGGGCTTTCTTCCGAAAAACTGCGTACCGGTAAATTGGAAAAACACGAATGGGAGCAGTTGAACGTAAAGGTGAAGGCTTTGGAAAAGGCCCCTTTATTTATTGATGATACTCCATCCCTGTCCATTTTTGACCTCAGGGCAAAAGCACGAAGATTGGCATCCCAACATGGAATACAGCTGATAATCATAGATTATTTGCAGTTAATGACCGCGGGGGGAAGTCAAAAAGGAGGTAATCGCGAACAAGAGATTTCTACCATTTCACGAAACCTAAAAGCGTTGGCAAAGGAATTGAATGTTCCCGTGATTGCACTGTCCCAGCTTTCCAGAGCAGTGGAAACGAGGGGAGGAAGCAAGCGGCCGATTCTATCGGATTTAAGGGAATCTGGAGCTATTGAGCAGGATGCTGATATTGTATCGTTCATTTATCGCCCTGAATACTACAAAATTGATGAATGGGATGACGAAGAACGTACTCCTACACAAGGTCAAGCAGAATTTATTGTTGCCAAACACCGTAATGGTGGATTAGAGAATATTAGGTTAAAGTTCATTGGGGCTCTAGGTAAATTTGATAACTTGGATGACTTTGATTCTCCATTCGAATTCCAATCTAAAATGAATGCGGATGAGGAAAACCCCTTTGCGCCACCAAGTCTGCCCAGTGCCGATGAGGCTTTTGGCAGTACAATGAACAGCGACGATGACCCGGATAATGACGTACCTTTTTAAGAACTTTACTTTGTCATTTCGAGCGAAAGCGAGAAATCTCACTTTTATTTTTGTTTTTTTATTTGTTCTTAAAACTACAGCTTCAGTAATCCTTGTTCCGATGGATGCCGAAAGCCAGAAAAACCATTTGAAGGCATACGGTATTACCTATTGGGTGTTGACCAAACAACAAAAAGTACAATGGCTGTTGAACTATAGAGGAGGCTCCTTTTTATTGCCAGATGGAGAATCTATTAGAAAAGAATGCCAGATACGCGGGGTTTCTTTCGAGGTATTATCAGATGCCAAAGCAGAATCTATTTTAGACGGAATCAGCAGCCCTTCGCAAAACCAAGAAGCGGTCATATTGGAAAAGGCACCAAAGATTGCTGTCTATTCCCCAAAGGGAAATCAACCGTGGGATGATGCCGTAACTATGGTATTGACTTACGCCGAAATTCCTTATGTAACCATTTATGATGAAGAGGTACTGGACAATAAATTGGCACTTTACGATTGGTTGCACTTGCATCATGAAGACTTTACCGGGCAATATGGTAAATTCTATGGCGCATATCGGGCAGCACCTTGGTATATAGAGGGTAAAAAACAAGCCGAAGCATTGGCTACAAAGCTTGGGTATTCTAAAGTGTCTGAGCAAAAAAGAGCGGTTGCCTTAAAAATCAGAAATTATGTGATTGGTGGTGGGTTTATGTTCGCCATGTGTTCCGCTACCGATAGTTTTGATATTGCGCTTGCCTCGGAAGGTGTTGATATCTGTGAGCCCATGTTCGATGGTGACCCCTCAGATGCCAATTATCAAGGGAAATTGGATTTTAGCAGAACATTTGCTTTTACCGATTTTATTTTGGAGCGCAATCCATTGCGATATGAGTTTTCTTCGATTGATATGACCAATAAACGGAGAGGTGTTCCCAAAGAATCGGATTATTTTTCGTTGATGGAGTTTTCGGCCAAGTGGGATCCCGTACCCACTATGCTAACGCAAAACCACACCAGTTTGGTAAAAGGGTTTATGGGGCAGACCACAGCCTTTACTCGTGATGAGGTGAAGCCAACGGTCATGGTTTTGGGAGAAAACAAACTTAACAGCGAAGCGCGATATATCCACGGTATAAAAGGGAAGGGCTTCTTTACTTTTTATGGCGGGCACGATCCCGAAGATTACCAGCATAGAGTAGGGGACCCCAAAACCGAATTGGAACTGCATCCGACTTCGCCGGGATACCGCCTTATTTTAAATAATGTGTTGTTTCCAGCTGCAAGGAAAAAGAAGCAGAAGACTTAATCCATTACATAACTTGTAATTGACCAAAGCCATCAAATTCAAATCATTTTTGTACTTGTAAGCATCTGCTTATACTATTATTGTCTGCTCATTAACTAACTCTTTAAAATACTCTTATTCTTATGAGTCTTGTTCTACCTTGGTAACTTTTGGGATTGCTAATGCTAACTCTAATGGCTCTTCTATAGCCTGTAGTAAGGTTCTATTTCGGTGGTTAAAGTGTATATGAGCTTGCTCATAATTTATTGTTTTAATCAATTTAAGGTTAACAACCTTTCACTTATGATTAATTTTTTTTCTTTAATAACAACAAACAATACATAAGAATACTTATTATATAAACCCAATAAGGGATTTTAAAAATACACTTCATGAATTTTTCACCAAATAACTCATTCTCATCACTATATAGAATATAACCATTTATTCCATCAACATTATTTAACATAATATTTTCCTGTACCAAATTGTTTTTAAAGCATAAAAAAACTGTGGTGTCTCCATGAAGCCTTATAATGACTAAGAATAGTTTCATCAAAAACATTATTAATGTTACTATACAAAGAAATTTCAAGACTTTTTTATTGATTAACCGCATTGTCATTTTAACTCAAGATTATATGCCTCCTCCATAAGTTTCGGTCCTTTAACATTTCCAACCCCTCCATTATAGAATACCATAACATTGTTTAAGCTGTCTATTTTTTGCCCAACCTCATACCTTGGGTTTACATTGATTTTTTTAGACACAAAACATCCAATTGTAAGCACTATAAAAACCCCACGGAGGAAGAAAATACATTTGTAGGCATCTTGCCTATACTATTATTACGCCTACCCATTAATTCATTATTTTAAAATAAACCCAAAGAAGGATAAAGAAAGTAGGGAGTGAAAGAACCATAATCAGGTTACTATTTCTCTTTGTTATCTGTTTTCTTTTTTGTAGAAAGAATATTTCACCTAATAAGCCAAAAGACCAAAAGGCATAAAACATCAAAAACCACGGAATAATGCTAAGTACATCACCAGTACCACATCTTCTGCTAGGATTTAATGTGGATAAACCAATAATTACGGAACTAAACACTAGTATTATAAATACTAAAACTCTTAATAAAACGTGCTTTAAGATTTGGCTCATCTTAATAATCTATGATTTGAAACAAACTCTCGATAGACATATGAAGTTCTTAAATTTAAACTTTAAAATCTGAGTCAAATTGACGGACGGCCCTTTTGAGTTGACGGATTAATGGCAAGGATACCCCGCACTAATATTGGTTAGTTTGTTTTGCTTAAATAGGATGATTATGCCACAATATGGCCTTCCTGAAAGTGGACATTCTTTTAAAACATCTTTTATTTTAATGAATCTTGTGTCCTCATTTTTCCATTCTCTGAATATTGCAATACCCATATCTTCACGCTTTTTTTCAAAAACTGAGTAGGAGTCTCCTATGTTAAAAATTGCTTTGCAATATTCCAACTCCACATTTTCACAGGCTTTGGTTGCATTATATTTTTTTCGATTACTTTTTTTGATGTATTCTATTATCGCGTGCCCTGCTCCTAATAAGCTTATAAGAATGATTGCAAACAAAATTGTTTTTCCATTTTTCATGAATATTGCCTTTTTATCAATGCCTCAGGATGCGTGCAGAAGAGGTATAAAAAAATAAGAAATAACCATTCCAAAGGCTTCATGAGCAAATAGGTCAAATTGGATCTTTTGGTCGTGTTTATTTTTGATGATAGGTTGTACCCGTAGATGTCATAGTTTTTACGGATGACCTTATGCAGTCTTGGAAGATTTTTCTGAATCACTTCCTCAAAGGCATTCGCAACCATTAATTGCCTGTTTACTATGATAGGGTTTCCGTGCCTTGTGCCCATTCGAACCGGTTTTACGATTTTAGGAGATCCTATAGCAGCAACCGTGCATAAATAATGACCCTGATGATCTAAGAGAGGTGGGTGCATTTTCTGGGAAAACCGCCAGGTGGTGGTATCGGTGAACACTTTTACCATGCTATCATAATCTTGCCCAAAGAGCATTAAAATTACCGTTACCAAAAAGAAAACCGGAAAAATAGATAGCACGATCGCCAATGGATATGCTTTTCGTTTTAAGAGAATTCCATGCAAGTAATTTAAAGTGGGGTTTGTGTATTCATAATTATCAAAACGAGTTGCTATAGCGTCAAAGCTTTTGAACAACACATAAAGAGAGCTTATACTGGTCACCAACGGATAAAAAAAGAAAGGTGTAATGCTGAATTTATCTGGAGGGCCATCTGACAGATTGATTTCATGTTTATAATCGATAGAAGTTTGGGCAATGATAAATATGCATATTATGATTCCGATGATAACCAGCGCATAACAAACCACCCAGGTAAGTGGGGGTAGCGTTTTGCTTTTAAAGCATAACAATCCTTTGGCAATGAGGTACAGCGCATAAAAAGCAAATAAGGTCCAAATATGTTGCCAACCGAAGGGGGTATAGCCCTCGTCCAATATATCTATGGCCACATTATATTCGTTGCTGTTCATTAAAAAATAGAAGGCAAAAGCAAGAAATGCCAATAAATGGATCCATAGTGTGATAATGGTGAGTATTGACACATCGGATTTTAGTGCCAAATAGGAGAAAAATAGAATGAGCAGAAAAAATATAAAGATTACGATCATTGCTTATTTGTACTAGCCACTACTTAACCTGACAGTTGTGGTTAATCTGACACTTGAAAAGAACCTTTAAGCTCATTGTATTCGATGAGCTTTTCTTTTGCTAAAAGTATGGAATCCTCAAAAGTCTGCA
>NZ_SRXX01000008.1:182199-190796 GCF_004804315.1 Flagellimonas onchidii | reverse complement strand
TGTTTGGCAAGTTCTAATAATCCTAACTTTGGTTTGATGATCTTTTCTTCTGTACTCATCTGACAAATCTAATTTAAGGGTTAAACTAATTTATTAAGATTGTCAGATTAAGTCTTAACTATTACAATTAAAGACGGTAGATTAATTTTCAAAAGTGTAACCCTCCCTTTTTTCGGACTAGGTTTTAGACGACTTTTGTTGTTCTTCCAAGCAAGCTTGCTGGAAGCGAATTCTCTTTCATATCGTTCGGGAGTTATCCCTCCTAATGCTTCATGAGGCCTCTCTTTGTTATAGTCCTTTATCCACTTTTCAGTTAATATCCTTACTTGACTTATATCTTCAAAGATATGTGCATCAAGGATGTCCTGGCGATAAGTTCGGTCGAACCTTTCCACAAATCCATTCTGCATGGGCTTGCCTGGTTGTATGTATTGTATTTCAATTCCTTGTGCCTTACACCATCTTGAGAAATCTAGTGCCATAAACTCCGGACCATTGTCCGCGCGCACCTTCTCAGGTTTTCCATGCTCCCCGATGGCACGCTTCATGGCCTGTACCGCACCAAGGGCAGGAAAGCTGAACTCTGCTTCAATGGAAATAACCTTTCTATTAAAATCATCGATCACATCAAAGGTTCTGAATCTCCGCCCGTGAAGCAGAGAGTCACTCATAAAATCCAAAGACCAGACCTTATTGGGCCGCTCTGGTAAACTCAAAGGTTCTTTAACCCGTTTGGGAACCCTCTTTTTAGTTTCCCTCCTTAAGTTAAGTCCAAGCATTAAATAAACCCTTCTTACCCGTTTTTTGTTCCACGGATACCCTTGAAGGCGCAATAGCTGATAGTACTTGTCCTGACCCTCTCTGGGCTTTGCTTCAGATAACTCCAAAAGCTTGTCAATAACTTCACTATCATCTTTAACAGAGCGGTAATAATACATGGATTTGGCAAACATCAGCGTTTTACAGGCTCTGGTGAGACTTACCTCATAAAACTCCTTTAGATAAGCTACCATGTTTCGTTTATCACCAGAGCTTACCACTTTTTTGAGAGCACATCCTTGAGCATTTTGTTATCAAGGGCCATATCAGCATACATCTGTTTGAGCTTGCGATTCTCTTCTTCCAATTCCTTTAGACGCTTAAGCTGAAGGCTATCCATTCCTGAATAACGCCTCTTCCAATTGTAAAAAGTGGCTTTGTGGATCCCTTTCTCCCTACAAATATCCTCCACTCTGCGACCTGCCTCGTGCTCCTTGATGCACGAGACGATCTGACTTTCTGTAAACTTTGTCCGCTTCATAATTTCTGACTGTTTAAAATTAACCTTTTTGTCTAATTTTATCCAGTCCGATTTTTAGGGAGGGTTACACTGAAGGGCAAGGAATCGGTATCGGGCATTTGTCGGCGTGAGGGCATTGCCCCGGCACTTTATTACCGATGGAGCAAGGATTTTCTTGAGGCTGGAAAAAGCGTTTAATGGGCGATACCATGCGCGAGGCCAATACCAGTGAGGTCAGGGAACTCCGTGGGGAGAACTCCCAGCTCAAGGAAACCGTGGCCGAGCTTTTGCTCCAGAACCGTGTGCTGAAAAAAAGTACGACTGGCCTAGGGTAAAATGGAGGAAGAACATGCGATTTGCCCAGGCAGAGAAATCCGAGATAATACGGCTCGTGGAAACATCTGAGATAGGCGTGAACAGGACATTAAAGGAAATAGGGGTCAACAAGAGCACCTTCTACAACTGGTACGGCAAGTACCTCGAAGGTGGCTTTGACGGGCTTGCCCCAGGCCAAAGGACCAGGAACACCTATTGGAACAGGATCCCCGACAAGATCAGGTCCGAGGTCGTGGAAATGGCCCTGGATTTTCCCGAGGAGTCCTGCCGGGGACTTGCCTGTAAGATGACCGATGAGAGGGAATACTATATCTCTGAGAGCAGTATGTACCGCATATTGAAGTCCCATGGGCTGATAACATCCCCAGCCTTTGATACCATGGCCGCCTCTCGGGAATACAAGGACAAGACTTCGAGGGTGCACCAGATGTGGCAGACCGATTTCACCTATCTGAAGATCATAGGATGGTGGTGGTACTATCTCTCGACCATTCTGGACGATTACAGCCGTTATATATCGTATTGGGAACTCTGTCCCTCGATGAACACAGGAGATGTGAAGAAAACAGTGGGAAGGGCACTGGAAAAAGTGTCGCTGCCCAAGGGGCAAATGCCAAGGCTCCTGTCCGGCAACGGGCCCTGTTACATCAGTGGCGAACTGAAGGGGTTCATAAAGGAAAGGGAGATGGAGCATATCCGGGGAAAACCGAACCATCCACAGACACAGGGCAAGATAGAGCGTTACCACTGTTCGATGAAGAACATCATCAAACTGGACAATTACCATCTGCCAGGGAAACTCAAGAAAAGGCTGGAAGAGTTCGTGGACCATTACAACAACAGGAGATACCACGAATCATTGGACAACCCAACACCGGCAGCCGTATATTTTGGACTGGACAAAAAGATACTGGAAAACCGTAAATCGATAAAGAAAAGAACGATGCTCAAAAGAAGGAAAGAGCACCAAATTCAAAAGTTGAGACTATGACTTATCTTTGGACTAAACCAGTTCAGATTCGTTTGAAGATGTACAATATGCAAACGAGTGGGGTCCGTTGGGATAATTAACCTCTTTGAAAGAACTCCCTCCATTTTTAGTGTGATAAGCTCCTGTCATATCACAACGAATAAAAAAGTCTTCTTCATTATGGTATGAAAATGTCGGAATGAATGTAGAACCTCCCCCTCCCGGGCCAATACGAATCCACCCACTTTCTTCTTTATAAACAGTGGCCTGTTTCTTGCTCCTATTTAAGTACTTTTCACATGAAAAATGTGTCAAAATCATAAGGACACCAACACAAACTTTGGCTTTTGCAATCATATATAAAGTGCGTTTTAATAGGTTCTATGTAGTTTTTAGTTTATCGGCGACGACTCTTTCAATTAAAATTCTTGTGTCCACAATTAATTGGTATTGATTCATGGACCTTTACTATTCGTGGTAAAACAAAATTTCCTACAGTAAAAAAATATCAATCCGAGTCCTTGACATAGACAATTATAACCATCAACTATTCTTGATGTCTTATTAAAGGTAACTGCTAAATATCAAAATACAATAGAAATTCTTTTACGAACTATAATAGTAAGAAGTGTGAAATCGTACTTCGGACCGAATCATAAAAGATTTGACTTGAAATAATAAACAGGTCTATTGTCAAAGTACTGACTTTTCCCATCTATATTTTATCTAATCGAGGATTGTTTTCTTCAAATAATCTACAATTTCTGGTATTAATTAAAAAAAGCCGCTGCCCCTATCTATGAGTTTGAAAAAGTATGGTATTAAAACGATGACAGCGACCCAACCTAAATACGGTAAAAGCCTAAGGACTTTTTTAGTAACCTTAAAAAGGAATTATAATTAATCAGTTTAAAACAACTGTTCTCAAAGATTGTAGTTTTTCAAATATAAATATCATCACAATTGACGAATACCCCTTTTGAATTGACAAATGATAGCCCAAAACCAACGTATCTATTTCTCCAGTTCCAATCCAAAATCCATTTGACCTACAACATTCTCCACATCATAATCAACAATTTTACGCATGCTATAACTTCTTTTAATATCGTTCATGTAGGTGTGTATTTCTAGTGTATAATAACTCTCTACATTAAATATTGGATTGTACATGGTGTCGTTTTCCAAAATTTGGTTGTATTTTCCAAATGCTCTTGCTCTGTACACAATTTTACAATCTACATTCATACCATTGACCCATTCCACGGTAACTTCCACTGAATCTCCCTTTTGGTCCTTAAATTTGTAAATGGCACTTTTTGGAATTTTACCAATTTCATATTCAGACTTTACGAGATTCAAAATCCATTTTTCCAAAAAATTGTTCTTCATAGTGGTTCACTTGTTTATATAAATATTTAGATAGGACCAAAAAGGCCTAAGTTTTGATTTTTGTACTTGTGAGGATGATTATGTGCTCCTATTTGAGTGAGGTTTACAGTTTGGAGCGTGACCAGGGAGGATGATATTTCAAGGCTATCACAGTGGCCAACCGGATATGTCCTAATTTAATTTCAATGCAGGTGAATTTTAATTCTCAATCCACAGTTCTTTCAACCATTTTATAGTATTATTTCTTGCTGTAACGCTTTGAGGTAAGTTATCAAAGTCAAAGCCATGTCCTACACCATCATATAGATTGAGTTCTATGGGAGCTCCCTTTTTTAGGAGTACATCTATTAGACAAAGCGTGTTATCCGATAAATAACCATCACTTGGAGTATTATAAAGCATAGGAGCATAGGGATAAAAAATATTGCCTTCCAAAGCATCAGTACCGCAGGGGTGCTTTCCCCAATAGTTATATCCAACGGAACCTCCATAATAGAAAACCCCTCCAGAGAATCCTATCTCGGGCTTGGTCTGGGGTGGTAATACTCCATCAGAAGAATCGTATTCCTTTCCGTCTTCACTCTGTGTCCATTTAAAATTTTCAGGTACTCTATCCGTATCAATCAATGAAGAGGCCACAGCACTTGCTCCATCAGAAAATCCTAAAAGTGCAATTTTATATTTGTCCACAACAGGGCTTCCATCATTATATTTTAAATTTTGTAACATGGATAAGGCTGCATTAGCGTCTTTGGGCCTTACAAATTGAGCACTAATCCTAAAATTATCTGGGAGCTCTCTCCATTTTCCGGTTCTTGTAATCACCCCCCTTCCAGAATAGCTGTCCACAAAAACCCCAACTATACAATTTTGGGCAAAAATGGCCTGCCATTCTTTAAATTGACCGGACATCACTTTTGAATCTGGATTATGATTGGTCCACATGCCATCAGACCCATGCATCACTACAACGGCGGGTAATGGTCCATCTTGACATTCTTCAGGGATTGACAGATATACAGGAATCTCAAAATTATCGACCGGCATATACACCAAAGTCTCTGTTGTACCTTCAACAATAGGTCCAATATTTTGTTCAGGACTTGAGCCACCACCATCCTTGCTACATCCCAAAATCACAAGGGAAAGGACTATTAGACTACTTAAAAACAGTTTGTTTTTTGTTAAAATCATCTTCTTTCATATTTAATTATTCAATAAGTACATGTACAATTGGATATTCCTTGAAAAAGGTCTATTCCAAGAGTTAGAACATGGGTTCCAGAGGAGTATCCCAGTATCTCGTTCATTATTAGTTGATAAGAGTATCCAAAGTAAAAATCACCTTTCTTTAATCCGATTATAGGAGCTATATATAAAGGGCTTCCAGGCTGGTCATTTAAAAATCTATAAGTGAAGCCCGCATAGTAGTAATCCAAAAAATCATACCATCTAAACTTGATGTTTACATCTGTTACGGAACGGCCATCATTCTCAAAATATTGGAAAAAGATTGATGGTTCAAGCTCAAATCTGTCCCTAGGATGCTTTCTATACTTATACCCAGCATAGAGCGAATAATTGCGTAAGGTGTTGGGTTCATAAATGGGATTGAAGCTTTTAAGATTCTTGTTCAAAATATTCCCAGCATTCAGACTCATGTAAAAACCTCTTTTTCGATAGAGAATCCCCACATCAAAATTTGGATTATTTGAAGCCCTATCATCCACAATGGCTTGGTCATTATTGGGGTCAAAATTTTCAATATCAATTCGAAACTGGTTCATATTAAAACTCAGGGCAAACGAAAAGAAGTTGTCTTCATGCCTATCGATAATCAAATGATGGGCAAACGAGACTTTTCCACCGCGTTGTTTCGTTTGCCCATTGGCATCATTGTAGAGAACCAGCCCGATACCTGATCTGTTTCCCAGCCTTACATCTGCCGACAAAGACTGGGTATCTGGAGCATCCTCCACCCCAACCCACTGTGTAAGTCCGTTCATCCTAACCTTTACGTAATTTCCAATTCCCGCATAGGATGGAGACATTAAAAATGGATTGTCGGACAAATACTGGGAAAGCTGGGGTATAGTCAGTTCCTGACCTCTTGCCGAAAGAAGTCCCATAAGTAGGCATAGATATATTATTCTCTTCATTATTATTTGTTATCTATATAGGGTGAAATTCCCTACAAATTCACGTTCACTACCATCATTCAGTTTAACTATGTACCAGTAATCTCCAGAAGGCAAAGATTTACCCTCATAAACACCGTCCCATCCATTGCCCAAAGCTCCTATGATTCGAATTTCCCGACCATAGCGATCAAATATGATGGTCTCAATGTTTGGGAACCCAGCTATGTTCTTAGGGTTCCATGTATCGTTTTGTCCATCATTGTTGGGTGTAAAGAAGTTTGGTATTTCAATATCCAAGAACTCGAGGGAGATGGTATCAAAAACCTCACAGCCATTTCCATCCAAAACTCTTACGGTATGTACTCCGCTATATGTTATGGAATAGGTATTCTCACTAGATCCTGGTTCATCATTAAAGAAATAGGTATATGGCGCTGTTCCACCAGTAACCGTAGCTACAATCTGATTAATATTGGAACTATTCAAACTTAAGTTTAGAGATTCTCTATCCTCAATCTCAAAAGGAATAGTTTCCATACAACCATTCGTATGTAAGATGGCCAAAAAGTGAGAACCTGCCGAAACATTGGTAAAATCTGAATCCAACATAAAATCATTAGGGTCAGTAGAATCTATAGCATACATCACATTGGAAACAACAGAAGAATCCAGTAAAGTGATATCCAAACTATTTGAATAAGATCCAGAATCACAACCGTAAATTGGATTGACAGTTGCATTAAGATTTACACCTTCCGTTTGAATATCAAAAATCTCTGTTACCTCACAACCATTTGCATCTGATATGCTCAAGGAATAATTTCCAGTAGATAACTCATCGATAATAAAGCTGTTATTGGCAAAAACCATGACTGGGCCAGAATCAAGACTAACGGAATATGGAGCTGCCCCATTTGCTATTTGTACATTAATAAATGCATCATTATTCCCTAGACAAGATTCATTTTCTACTGAAATGTTTGTTTCTAATCCATTGATTGTGACCGTAAAGCTGCTCTCAACCGCAGGGCACGTACCATTCGACGGACTGTACACATAGACTGTATTCACACCCACGTTGGTAATCTCGTCTCCTGTGTTTAATGCATTTCCTCCACCATTGGGAGCGTCAAAATAATTTCCATTAGTCAATGATGGAAGCTCATAGGAGCCACAGACTGTTTCGTTAGGCAGAGCATCAACCAAAGGTCTTGGATATATAGTGATATCAAAACTCTTCTGGTCAGAACAAGTACCATTCTCATCATATATGTAAAGTGTTGTGGAATTTGTTATTTCATCTCCTGGAAGATATTGGCTTCCTCCTCCATCTGGCATATCATAGTATGTCTGATTCCCCGTAAGACTTGTTCCTATTATTGTTGGAAGTATATATGATTCACAAACTTCTACATTCTCAACAGAATCAAGGCTTGGAGCTGACGGGTCGGAGAGCGTAACATCGGGATCCTCCAAAGAGATACAGCCATTTAAAATCACTCTCATATTATGGTAATTTCCAGCACCAAGTCCCGTTATTGTGGCAACGTTATTCACAACTGGAACTGCATTGAAAGTTCCACCGTCAAATACAATGTCATAGCTTCCATTGGGAACTCCTGCCAAATTGAGAACAATTAAACCATCATTTCCACCACAAGCTGTTGGGTCGGAAAAACCATTGATAGCAATAGTTGGCACCGGAAGCTGCCCGTCACCGTCGTAGGTGAACGGTTGGGAGTCCGCAGAGCAGCCCTCCGCATTGGTCGCCGTCAGCACATAGTCCGTACCGTGCGTACCGCCGGTGATGTTACCGCTGCCGTCCACCAATAGGCCGTTGGGAACCGAGGTATAGTCCAGCGCACCGTCATGGTTGGACACCACATTGGTTGCAGCCCCGTTACAGCTTTCGGGGGTCACCGACACCAAGGGCACATCCGGAACGGGCAACTGCCCGTCCCCGTCATAGGTGAACGGTTGGGAGTCCGCAGAGCAGCCCTCCGCATTGGTCGCCCTCAGCACATAGTCCGTACCGGTGGTGCCGCCCGTGATGTTACCGCTGCCGTCCACCGATAGGCCGTTGGGAACCGAGGTATAGTCCAGCGCACCGTCATGGTTGGACACCACATTGGTCGCAATCCCGTTACAGCTTTCGGGGGTCACCGACACCAAGGGCACATCCGGAACGGGCAACTGCCCGTCCCCGTCATAGGTGAACGGTTGGGAGTCCGCAGAGCAGCCCTCCGCATTGGTCGCCCTCAGCACATAGTCCGTACCGGTGGTGCCGCCCGTGATGTTACCGCTGCCGTCCACCGATAGGCCGTTGGGAACCGAGGTATAGTCCAGCGTACCGTCATGGTTGGACACCACATTGGTCGCAGCCCCGTTACAGTTCTCAGGGGTCACCGACACCAAGGGCACATCCGGAACCGGTAGCTGGCCGTCACCGTCGTAGGTGAACGGTTGGGAGTCCGCAGAG
>NZ_SRXX01000008.1:180030-182189 GCF_004804315.1 Flagellimonas onchidii | reverse complement strand
CCAGCGTACCGTCATGGTTGGACACCACATTGGTCGCAGCCCCGTTACAGTTCTCAGGGGTCACCGACACCAAGGGCACATCCGGAACCGGTAGCTGGCCGTCACCGTCGTAGGTGAACGGTTGGGAGTCCGCAGAGCAGTTCGAGCCGTTGGTCGCCCTCAGCACATAGTCCGTGCCGTGCGTGCCGCCCGTGATGCTACCGCTGCCGTCAACGCTAAGGCCGTTGGGAACCGAGGTATAGTCCAGCGCATTGTCATGGTTGGACACCACATTGGTCGCAGCCCCGTTACAGTTCTCAGGGGTCACCGACACCAAGGGCACATCCGGAACCGGTAGCTGGCCGTCACCGTCGTAGGTGAACGGTTGGGAGTCCGCAGAGCAGTTCGAGCCGTTGGTCGCCCTCAGCACATAGTCCGTGCCGTGCGTGCCGCCCGTGATACTACCGCTGCCGTCAACGCTAAGGCCGTTGGGAACCGAGGTATAGTCCAGCGCATTGTCATGGTTGGACACCACATTGGTCGCAGCCCCGTTACAGCTTTCGGGGGTCACCGACACCAAGGGCACATCCGGAACGGGCAGCTGCCCGTCCCCGTCATAGGTGAACGGTTGGGAGTCCGCAGAGCAGCCGTCCGCATTGGTGGCCGTCAGCACATAGTCCGTACCGGTGGCGCCGCCCGTGATGTTACCGCTGCCGTCCACCGATAGGCCGTTGGGAACCGAGGTATAGTCCAGCGCACCGTCATGGTTGGACACCACGTTGGTCGCAGCCCCGTTACAGTTCTCGGGGGTCACCGACACCAAGGGCACATCCGGAACGGGCAACTGCCCGTCCCCGTCATAGGTGAACGGTTGGGAGTCCGCAGAGCAGTTCGAGCCGTTGGTTGCCGTCAGCACATAGTCCGTACCGGTGGCGCCGCCCATGATGTTACCACTGCCGTCAACGCTAAGGCCGTTGGGCACCGAGGTATAGTCCAGCGCATTGTCATGGTTGGACACCACGTTGGTCGCCGCACCGGCGCAGCTCTCGGGGGTCACCGACACCAAGGGCACATCCGGAACGGGCAGCTGCCCATCACCGTCGTAGGTGAACGGTTGGGAGTCCGTAGAGCAGCCCTCCGCATTGGTCGCCGTCAGCACATAGTCCGTACCGTGCGTGCCACCGGTGATGTTCCCGCTGCCGTCAACGCTCAGGCCGTTGGGAACCGAGGTATAGTCCAGCGCATCGTCATGGTTGGACACCACGTTGGTCGCCGCACCGGCGCAGCTCTCCGGGGTCACGCTCACGCTCGGCGGAGGGGGCGATGCAAGCTGCCCGTCCCCGTCATAGGTGAACGGTTGGGAGTCCGCAGAGCAGCCGTCCGCATTGGTGGCCCTCAGCACATAGTTCGTACCGTGCGTGCCACCGGTGATGTTCCCGCTGCCGTCAACGCTCAGGCCGTTGGGAACCGAGGTATAGTCCAGCGCATCGTCATAGTTGTCCACCACGTTGGTCGCCGTACCGGCGCAGCTCTCCGGGGTCACGCTCACGCTCGGCGGAGGGGGCGATGCAAGCTGCCCGTCCCCGTCATAGGTGAACGGTTGGGAGTCCGCAGAGCAGCCGTCCGCATTGGTGGCCGTCAGCACATAGTTCGTACCGTGCGTGCCACCGGTGATGTTCCCGCTGCCGTCAACGCTCAGGCCGTTGGGAACCGAGGTATAGTCCAGCGCATCGTCATAGTTGTCCACCACGTTGGTCGCCGCACCGGCGCAGCTCTCCGGGGTCACGCTCACGCTCGGCGGAGGGAGGGGCGGGTTGACCGTCATCGCTATCCCCAAACTGGTCGCATCACAGTCCGTGGAGATGTCCACAACCCTTACCGTCACCACCTGCCCGTCGGACAGGGACGTGGTGTCATAGGTGTCGTCCGGGGAGAGCGCCTGCACGGTGCCCCCGTCAACAAGGAACTCGTACTCGTCACCGCCCGAGCCCGTGAAGACCACGTTGTCCCCCGCACAGATCTCATCGTCGGCATCGCTGCTGGTGAGGTCAGCCGTAGGGACCACAGGGTCCGTGAGCGTAACGTTGGGGTCCTCCAAAGAGGTACAGCCGGAGACCGTTACCCTTAAATTGTCGTAGCTGCCCGCCACAAGCCCGCTTATCGTCGCCGAGTTGCCAGCG
>NZ_SRXX01000008.1:0-180020 GCF_004804315.1 Flagellimonas onchidii | reverse complement strand
TGAGGTCAGCCGTAGGGACCACAGGGTCCGTGAGCGTAACGTTGGGGTCCTCCAAAGAGGTACAGCCGGAGACCGTTACCCTTAAATTGTCGTAGCTGCCCGCCACAAGCCCGCTTATCGTCGCCGAGTTGCCAGCGACAGGGACCGCATTGAAGGTCCCCCCGTCATGGACAATGTCATGGTTGCCGTCGGGAACATCGGTGAAGGTGAGCGTTATCGAGCCATCACTGCCACCGCAGGTGCTCGGGTCGGAAGTGGCCGCCACCGAGATCGTAGGGACCACAGGGTCCGTGAGCGTAACGTTGGGGTCCTCCAAAGAGGTACAGCCGGAGACCGTTACCCTTAAATTGTCGTAGCTGCCCGCCACAAGCCCGCTTATCGTCGCCGAGTTGCCAGCGACAGGGACCGCATTGAAGGTCCCCCCGTCATGGACAATGTCATGGTTGCCGTCGGGAACATCGGTGAAGGTGAGCGTTATCGAGCCATCACTGCCACCGCAGGTGCTCGGGTCGGAAGTGGCCGCCACCGAGATCGTAGGGAGCGGGTTCACCGTCATCGCTATCCCCGTACTGGTCGCTTCACAGCCCGTGGCCGTGTCCACAACCCTTACCGTTATCACCTGGCCGTCGGACAGGGACGTGGTGTCATAGGTGTCGTCCGGGGAGAGCGCCTGCATGATGCCCCCGTCAACAAGGAATTCGTACTCGTCACCGCCCGAGCCCGTGAAGACCACATTGTCCCCCGCACAAATCTCATCGTCGGCATCGCTGCTAGTGAGGTCCGCCGTCGGGAGCGCATTGTTAGTAATCACAACCTCGTCAAAGGTGGCCAGACAGCTGCCGTTTGATATTGTCCACCTCAATGTAGCACTGTTCCCAACGGCAAGCCCTGTGACGGTTGTCGCCGGATCGTTAATATTCGTAATGCCCACTGCAGGGCCGCTCACTTGGCTCCATACCCCTGTGCCGACCGTGGCAAGATTGGCAGACATGACAAAGTTATCATCGTTGCACTGGGAAATATCGGAGCCCGCGTCGGCAACCGTCGGGACCTCGTAAAAGTTCACCATTATCTCATCAAAATCAACGCACGTGCCGTTAACATCCGTCCACCTGAAGGTGTATGTCCCGTACTGGTCAACGGTAAAGGTCTGGTCCGGGTCATTGGCATCTGTTTCGAAGAACAAGTTTCCAGGACCTAATATTTGCGTCCATGTTCCTGTTCCAATAGCGGTAAGTGCATCAACCGTATGGGTTAGTCCACATTCATTAAAAACTGTTGTGCCATCAGGCTCATACGCATCGGCATCTGGTGGTGGTGGGTCGGTAAGGGTAACACTTGGGTTATCGGTTTCCACTGACAAACAACCATCGACCATTATGCTAAGATTGTTATATGTTCCTTGTGGGGCATTTATGGTTGCCTCCTCGTCAACCACCGAAACATTTGGAAAACTGCCCCCGTCATAAGTTATCGTATAACTACCATTCGGCACATTATCAAAAGTCAAATTGATAGTTCCATCTCCCCCACATGTTGTAATATCAGAAATGTTCGCATCAATTTCTGGCCGTGTTTTTATTGTAAGGTTCATTTCATCTTCAGCGCTAAAACAAGCACCTGCACTGTTCACCGTAAGGGTAAGGGTTACCACCGTGCCGACGTCCGTTGGATCGGGTTCGTACACCACGTTGACCACTGTTGCATCAACAAAATCCCCATTACCATTATGGTCCCATACCAAGGAGCCATCATATTTATCAGCAAAGGCAGCCGCCACTACATAGGGATCCACACCGCAAGTTTCGTCATCAAGCCCCAAATCAACAACGGGTTGTTCATCAATTGTCAATATCATCTTATCTTCTACGGGTGGACAATTTCCATTGCCATTGGCCCTAAGAGTCAATTCCACAGAACCATTGTCAATGTCCGTTGCACCTGGGGTGTAAATCGGAGTCAACACATTGCTAAAATCGAACGAACCATCTCCTGCCGATGACCATAAAAGGGAGCTGGAATTAACAGTTGATGGAGGAGTGGATGATGTAGATAAATCAAAAGAACCTGTCTCACAAATTTCTTCATTAGAACCAGCATCGACCACGGGCTGCGCATCATTGGTGATTACAACCTCATCAAAACTATCGAGACAGCTACCGTTTGAGATTGTCCACCTGAGCGTCGCAGAACTGCCTGCCGGTAGTCCTGTAAAAATGGCCATGGGACTATTTAGGGTCAATGTTGATACTAAAGGCCCTGATGTCTGTGTCCATTCACCCGTGCCCACCACCGGAGCATTGGCGGCCATGACAAAGTTACCATCGTTGCACTGGGAAATATCGGGCCCCGCTACAGCTACCGTTGGATTATCGTTTATAGTAACAATTACTTTTGCATCGACATTAGCACAAGGAGAAGATGGATTGGAAGGGCTAACTGTATAGGTAAAACCATATATGCCTACAGGAACTCCATTAAAGTCCACGTTGGACGGATCCACTAAATTTACCATTACCATATCATCATCATTCCAGCTACCGCCTACATCAGGCATTCCTCCTAAACTTGCAAAAAGATCAACAGATGGGTCATCCACGCAAATATTTATCACATTGTTAGTACCAGCATTGGGTGGTGGATATAGGTTTATGGTCTGGTCTACGAGGGTGAAATTGCCAGAAGTATCGGTTACCCTATAGGTTCGGGTAATTACTGCAGGGTCGGAACCAACTGGAGGAGCTGAATCTCCCTCATGTGTTATAACAAGATCCGCTGGAATATCACAATTATCGGTCTCGTTAATTACTTCCAAAGGGTCAAAGGCGGGTGCCATATCACCGCAAACATTCATGACTTGTGTATTGGCCGTTGGTGGTATTAAATCGCCATAGCCAATCGTGAATACGTCTTGGTGCTCAAAATCCACATTATCAAAAAAGACATCCGTGCCTACTATATTTGTTGCAAGAATATAGGTAATGGGGCCTGTTGTGAAATCTCCATCACCATCGGTATCAATCATTAAATAGATGGCACAAGGTGAGGTAAGCGGTATATCAGAACCCGACAAATCGACCCTTATACTAACTCCATTGATGGGGTCGCCATCTATATTAAACAAATTTTCAGTCTTTTGCATTAACCACTCCCGTTCTATTCTTTGGGTAACGGTTGTAGCAGGGGCCGGCAATTCTGCATTGGTCAAGTTTATGCCTCTATGATCATTACCCCACAACAAGTAGTTATGCCGAGATGATGGGCTATTTGGTACAGGGTCTATTGCTGTTCTATTGGGGTCAAAATTATCTGAAATGAAATCTGGGTCTGTCGCAATGGTCACCCGCGCCTCGGAATTCACACTTTTTGAAATTACTTGATGTAAATTGTAACGTAAATTAGATGCACTACGATCTTTACCTATGCCCGCTATGTCATATTTATAATCTGCATCTACAGACCATATTATAGTGCCATCAGCTGCCAAGTAGTCATAGGAATCATTCCCCACTATACTCCCCAAAGTACCAGAAGCATTCAGCGTAATACCATATTTAATGGCCAAATAGCTCTCAATTCTTTGGATATCATCTTGATCAATGGCTCCATCCGAATGATCTATCAACAATATCTCTGCTATATCACCTGTAAAATTACCCGGAGAATCTGGTGTGTTGTCATTGAAATGTTTGCCCAATCTGTTGAAATAGAAAAGGTCTTGTTGGGCTTGGGCATGATTTCTAGTCGTATTAACATCTGAAAGGCCATTTACATATGTCCTTAAATTTTCCTGTTCATTGCCAAAGTTTTCAGCATCTCGAACAAAGGTACCTATAGTGGGCAATCCTTGTAAATCAATACTACCCTCTTGAAAAAAACCTCCGCCGTCATTTTTCCAGGTTCTACCAATCGAAAAAACATCTTCATTTGATATATTTCTGGATAATCCCAAAGAAAGATTGGTCTTATCATTAAGGTGATTTTCAATATCACCGCCAAATAACAGGCTCATTGTTTCTGCAGAATTTCCACCACCAGCTCCCTGAAACACAATAAACACACCAACATGTTCTTCTCTTGTATGGGAACGAAAATGTAACGCCTGGCCATTTCCAGAACCGTCAAATTGAATGACGGGATTATAGTTTATCACATTTTTTTGAAAAGTAGGTCGATCGGGTATAGCCCCAGTAGGAGTTAAAAAACCTAGCCCGCCCGGATGCTCAAACCCGTCATTTAAAGCTTGTTTCCAATCATTTTCGTAATCTTCCGGATTTGGATGATCTACTGCATTCTGTCTGTTGACAGCACCACCTGCATCAATCAAATCATACCATGTGAATATCTCATCTCCGTTTGACAGCAGTGGTTCCAATCCTAAAATTTGATAAAATTGGCCTGCCGGACCTGCCGGTTGATTTACGGCTCTGTCCGCAGCCAACCAGGTGTCCAAGTCTTGCGAAAAACCATTTGATGAACCCACAAGCAACAACCCTAAAAGCATCCATTTTGATACTTTTTGGTTTAGGGTTGAACCGAGCGGAGCGTGCTTTTTTCTTTCCAAAAAAAGAATTGATAATACGTAGCAAAGTAGTTTTTGTATCATTTGTATCATAGGTTAAGATTTTGGGTTCATGGATTAAAGAGGTTGGAACAGTTTTAATCCATAGTAAAAAAAGGAATAAGGGCTAGATTTTCCCCCTAAGAATTCACGGATGGGGTTTCCTAATTGACCAATGACCCATTTGGATCTACGAAACTTTACTGAACCGTGTTTAGGATCAGCCGCTTAACGTAAGGTAAATACGATAAGGATAGCAAAGTCTGCACAGTGTTTGGGGTAAATCAGGTACAGTTAATCGGATCCCTGTGTTCGCAGGAACAACCATAAAAAAACCCGAAGCTTCGCATCGGGGTAAATTTATTTGGGTTTTCAATTGGATTATACCTTATTATATAAAGGTATCTACAATCTCCATTTAGAAGTCAAATTTATGTGAAGTATGTTTTTAAATATAAATTCATCACTCCTGTATAAGTTCTAACGTTACCAAATAGGCGCAATGGTCAGAAGCGTAGGTATCCGCAATAATTTTCTTCTCCAACACACGCCAATGATTTTTGGGGTGGAACATCACATAATCTATCTTCACCCTAGGATTGTCAGATGGGTGCGTGGCTTCAGGGTTTTCTTTATTATAGGTGGTTTGCCAAATTTCTTCCATGGTATTAATGGGTCCGCTACCCGGTACTGCATTAAGATCACCGGCTAAAATGGTTGGGTATTTGTTTTTTGAGAATACCTGATTGATTTTTTCAGCCTGAACTTGCCTTCCCTCGTTAGTCTCGTGGGCAAAGTGTGTCCCTACGAATGCGATAGTATCCTTTGAAGGTAATTCTACAACCACTTCCAACGCGGCCCTTGGTTCTTGCCCTTCTTTATAAGGTAAAGGCACATTCCTGGTGCTCAAGAAAGAGTATTTGGACAATACCCCTTCACCATACTCGCCACCATCATAATACATAGCTCGTGCAAAAATGGGTGCCATTTTTGTTCGCCACCCCAACTCCGTAGCCAAATCGTACTTTTTGGAACGGTTTACTTTGTAATCTACCTCTTGCATCGCAACAAAATCGGGGTCGGCATCAGTGATAAGTTTGGCCAAAGCATCCAAATTAAAGTCTCCTTTGGTAGTTCGACCTCCCAAAATATTAAAAGACAACACCTTCACCTTTACTTTAGTATCCTCTTTTTCTTGTGCTACAACGGGTGCAACCATCAAGAGGATCAAAAATGCTATTGCTATTTTACTTTTTATATATTTCATTTCAGCAAAAAGATTATTTGTCCAAAACATATTTCAGGATGTTCATCATTCTTGGGTCAATGTCATTTGAAACCGCAATAGCATCTGCTTTTTCCATATCCTTGTGATACAGTGCCCATATCAGTTCAGCATTTTGATTGTCAGCCGATGCCTTTTTAATTTTGGACAACAAGGCTTCTTTGTCACTACTCTTTCCGATCTTATCCAATGCGATTAGTGCAAATAAGTTATTTAGACTGGCATTATTGCCCCCTGAGTAGTTACTTACTTCTTCAAAGTTTGTTTTAGCTTCGTCTTTTTTATTTAATTTCTCATTCCCTAATCCTAGCAAATAGTTCGCTAATCTATCATCAGGATTAAAGGGTTTTCCCACTCCCAAATGCTCTGGCCACTCCTTTGATGCTTCAAGTAAATCAATAGCTTTGGAAAATTGATTTTTGTCCATGTATTGCTTTGCCAAATAAACGTGCGCATTGTTATATATTTTTTTGCTTTCGGAAGCATGCTCAAAGGGAAGGATATTTAGTTTTCCAAGAACGGAAATTGCCCGAGCATAATTGTTGGTAGCCACCAATGCCTTTGCATAACTCAATCCAACATTATAATTGTCCTTAAATTTCTTGACTGCTTTTTTGCCAGAGGCTGCTGCTTCTTGATTTTTACCATTTTCCAAATAAAACAAAATAAGATCGTCCCAGTTTTTCCAGTACTTGTTATTCAACTGCAATGCAGTATTATAGTCTTTCAATTTGCTTTCATAAGCGCTTTTGGCATCGGCCTTGGCGCGGAATTTATAGAAAGCGTCATTATCAGGAGCATCACCACATTGCTTTAAAAGCTCGACCGCTTTGTCTTTTTGACCAACAGCAAGATAGTTTTGCGCCAGATAATATTTAAACTTCCAATCGCCATTTTCAGCTACAGCCCATTTCAATGCCGGGATAGTCTCTCTCCTATACGGAAAAACGAAGTTAGGCGAGCTATTTGCCAACTCGTTAATTAAAGCTTTACTCTTTTCCGCATCTCCCTCTCTTATCAAATATGCCTTAATCAGTTTGGATTTGCTGTCGTCCACATTCAGTTCCAATACCTTCAACGCCTCTTTTTTCTGCCCTAAATTTAAATAGGTCAGTGCAAGCTCCAATAAGGTTTCATTTGCAAATTCATTTTGAATACCCTTAAGAATACTATTTGGGTCATTACTTTCATGTTGAATCTTCTCAAAAGTGGCAAAATGGTTTATAGGACTTCCCTTAAACACCTTGTTCAGCTGCTTGTTAAATGCCTCTGCATCACCATTTTTTCTATAGACTACCAACAACACTTGTCTTGCATTTATATTGAACTTGTTATAATCCAACGCTTTTTTGGCATATATCTCCGCATTTTTCAAATCGTTTTGAAATAGGTAGATTTCTGCCATCTGGGCATAAGAAACGGAACGATATTGCATTGCCCTAGCCGCCCAGCCAAAAGCTTCGAGCGCATTGATAGCGTCACCTTGTGCCCAATACGTAATTCCTGCCATATAGTTGGCTGATGGATTGTAGGTATCAAGCTGCAATGCGGTATTCGCATATTTCAAAGCCTTCTTGTAACGTGTTTTTCTGTATTCCGCTTCAGCCATAAGCACCAAAGCTCTCGCGTGGGTTGGATTTAGCTCCAGTAATTTGGTAAGTTTTTCATCTGCCAGCTCGTATTCCCGATACTTCATCGCCTCAGATGCCTCGTGAAACAATTGCTCCACTTCGGACATTTTCACCTCGGGATTATGGACAAAATCCCTTTTCAACAATGTTTTATTGACAGAGGTGTAGTGTAGTTTGTTATTGCCCAAAACGATTTTCAATACATCCGATTCCTTAGCTGAAATCGTTTTTTCAAAAACTTGCATGGGCGTCATTTGAAGGTCTTCTTTGGAAACCTCCTTACCGTTTATAAAAATCCGTAGCGGCTCATTAAACGTTCGAAGGGCATTGATTCCAATTGTGGCATTCCCATCGGCACGCTCAAGGTTGAGCACACCATATTCGGACGCTGCCTCCATACCTCCAATTTCTTTAATCGGAAACCACAACTCTTGCCATGAATCCATCATGTAAGGGTCAAAGTTGGCTTGTGATACAGGGTTTTCGGCTCCAGGAAAATACTGATTGAACAGCCGCCCTGCCTGAAACTCTATATATTGCCCATCGGTATCGGTGAGTAAATCTTCCCAAATGCCACCAGATCTGGATAATGCCCACAGCCATAATTTTTGTCCGGGCATTTCTTCATAGGTAGCTAAATGACCAAATCCAACATTTCTGTCGTGATAATACCCTCCAAAGTAGTTTTGATAATCGCCAACAATGTGATACGATTTAGAGCCTCCAAAATTGTTGTTTTTGTACATGGCCAGATTCCTTCCTTTATCGTCAATTGGCCATTTTTTCCAAGTTCCGTTGTGTTCCAAGAACCCATTCCCAGGAATGAAGAATTCCAAATCGTTAGTTGCAGGTGCTGCTCCGGTCATCCAGTTATAGTAGGATTGATTTAGGGGCGTACCATTGTACCATGAAGCATTGGTTTCAAAATAGGCCTTGTCTTTTTCCAATCGAATCTCCACTTGCCAATACGTTCTAGATGGCAAATCAAGATTCCCTACAATGCAACTTACGCTACCATCTTTATTGGTTCGGGTAGCATAATCTACAGGAGTAGCAGTGGAAGGGTGATGTCCAATGATTCCAAAATTGAATTCAATTCCTCCTGAAGTCCAAGGACCACGCATGGAGATGTTTCGAAATTTGACCACTTCGTTGCGGTACAAAAATTCATTTCCAGTGCTCTTTTCAATCGCTCCCCAAACCTTCCCCCCGATTTCGGGTAATACATATACTTCGATATAGTCATTTTCCAACTTGACTACCTTCCATCCTTTCTTCTGAGAGGTATGGGAGTACCCCTCAAACTTGAAATATGGAAATATTTTGGGATTCTCTGTCAGTATGGGAACCGGATTGGGAGTGCCAAAGCCATAGGTGTTCAACTGTTTTATTTCCTCTGTGATCGTGGCTTTTTGAGCCATCATCCCCAGTGAAACCAGGAATAATAAGAGTGTTATTTTTTTCATAAAGTGTTTTTTTAATCGGTGCTATAAGCATTTGACCTGTAAATAGCCAAAGGCTGATTGTTTCTGGCAAAAAGCAATAAAGGCTCTTCCAATCCATTTTTAACAAGCAGTATATCCCTTACTTCGCCATCAATGTCAAGTCCGCTCAACTTGTTTTCTACGGACTCAAAACTTCCTTTACCATCACCTAACATCAAAAGTCCTTTGTTGGCATCATATCGTCCGTATTTTACTCGGGTTCCATAAAAGTTTCCAGCCAAAATAATGTCAAGGTTTCCATCTTGGTTAACATCGTCCACTAAAATTGCATACACCGGAGCAAACTGTGCTTGTATTGGAAGTGATTTGAGCACAAATTGGCCATTCCCTTTATTTTCTATAAAGCTGGTGGAAAAGTTGTTGGCTTCCAGAAGGTATGCATCATTTAATTCGTCTTCGGAGAACAAATCGGAGATTTTTTGGCTTGCATAGTCAGAGTAGTTTACATACTTGCTCTTCAATCCATTCAATTGTCCAACCAAATCATCTTTAGAGAAAACCGGATAACTTTCTCCCATTAAATAGGAACATAAAACAGGGTCGATTGCTCCATTATCATCAAAATCCTTAGCGTAAAGTTGAACAGGCTCTTCCATTGTGGCCTTTAATTGGGAGTTCCAACCAAAATTCCCTAGTATGTAATCTGAATCGCCATCATTATCAAAATCTCCTTCAACAATCCGGTTCCACCACCCTTTTGTGTTCTTATCAGCAACGGCGTCAATGTTTTCCACCAATTTCCCTTTATCGTTCACAAAAAAGCGAACCGGCATAAATTCACCCACCACAATCAAGTCTTTAACCTTATCTCCGTTAAAATCTGTCCAGATAGCATCAGTGACCATTCCTGGTTGAACCAAATCTTGATTTACCTGCTGAGTCACATCTTTAAAATTGCCCTTTCCATCATTCTCAAGAATATAGCTTCGGGCGGCCAATGGATATTCTCCTGGCACAGATCTTCCTCCAACGAATAAGTCCTGGTCACCATCTTGGTCATAATCATACGATTTCACACAGGATCCATTGTTCAACATTTTTGGTAAAGCAGCTTCGTTCTTTTTGAAGTTGCCTTTATTGTTGAAATACAATCTGTCTTGAAGTTCGGGAGACTCTTCCTGAAATTCGTGTCCTCCACTCACCACATAGAGATCCAAATCACCATCATTATCAGCATCAAAAAAGAGTGCGTCAATATCTTCCGATTCGGTATCCTCTTCAATAAAGGTGTTTTCTATTTGGTCAAAACGGTCATTTTTATTTTGCTTAAAAATTCCTCCTGAACTGCCTTTGGCTCCTCCAACAAAGATGTCTTCAAGACCATCATTGTTGATGTCTGCATGAGCCAATTTTGGCCCTTGGGTGGAGAGCATATGAGGAATCAGTGACTCTCTTTTAAAGTCAATGAACTTGTTTTCCTTATGGGTGTACTTTAATAAACTATCTGAGCTTACATCTTTATAATAGAGCTTAGGGGATTTCTTTTCAATACCATTTGATGGTTTTGCATTTTTTTGATCCAAAACCAATGTTTGATTTGCTTCTATGTTGGTTTCAATAGTTGTATTTCCATCAGGCCATACAATCTTAAGCTCATCAATTTTTTTATGCTTGCCCAAACCAAATATAAGGGATGGGTCTACTGAAGATTGAAACCCTCTTGCTGGAAATAATTCTTGATGGAGTTGCATTTCTCCAATTTTTACAATCGCTTTGGTTCCAATTGCAAAAGTATTTTTTCCACTTCCTTTTAATTGCAGCTTAAGGTAGTTAAGGCTGTCCAACTCGCTGTTATTACGATATATGAAAGCTTCTTGATCTGTGTTGTTAACGATAATGTCGAAATCGCCGTCGTTATCCAAATCTGCGTATGCGGCTCCGTTTGACAAGGATTTTCCTCCGAGCCCCCAATCGCCGGTTGTTTTTTTAAAGGTCAAGTCTCCTTTGTTCTGGTAAGCGTAATTTTCTTCTATGGTCGAGGGGATATTTTCAAGGAGGTCTTTTATGGCGGTCTCAACCCCAGAATCCATTTCCTCCAGCCGTTTTTGAACAGCAAAATTCATGAAATCCATGTTGGTATAATCGCGCTTGACACCGTTTGTGATAAAAATATCTTTGAAACCATCGTTGTTGAAATCTGCAAATAATGGTGCCCAACTCCAGTCTGTAGCGTGTATACCCGCCAGCTGTCCTATTTCGGCAAATGAGTTGCCTTTATTTAAGTGCAGCATATTTCGCATATACTGGTGATGGAAGTCCGAGTTTACCAAAAATTGGTTTTTATCATAGTTGTCTGGACCTGAAACCATTTTTTGTCGAAAGTTTCCTTCGGGAAGCATATCAAGTGTAATGATATCTGGCCTACCATCATTATTTATATCGGAAATATCGGACCCCATAGAAAAATGGGAAGTATGCCCAATATAATCTTTTAAACTTTCGGTAAATGTACCATCACCATTGTTCAGGTATAGGAAATCGTGCTCGTGAAAATCGTTTGACACATAAATATCTGGCCATTCATCGTCATTGATATCGCTTACCGAAATACTCAAACCAAATCCGAGTGGGCTGGAAATTATTCCCGCATCTCTGCTTACATCCACAAACTTACCATTGTCATTTCTATATAAGCGGTCTGCATATTCAGGATATATCTTTTCCCTAAGTTTTTTAGAAGCATTTTTGAAACTTGAATACGGTTGGACAGAATGGTTAAGTACAAAAACATCCAAATCTCCATCCCGATCATAGTCAAAAAAATTAGCTTCAGTTGAATATCCAAAATCATCCAAACCATACTCAGCTGCTTTCTCCGTAAAAGTTAAGTCGCCATTATTTATAAATAATAGATTTCGTCTTCTTTCGCTATCCTTGGCAGCCGACCTACATATGTAAATATCCAGAAAACCATCACCGTTTACATCAGCCATAGAGGTGCCCGTATTCCAAAGGCCCTCTGCAAATACTCCTGCATCTTTTGCAATTTCCTTGAATTTAAAGTCTCCCTCATTGATATACAAACGACTGCCGACCATACTACCTGTAAAATAGAGGTCTTGAAGTCCATCATTATTGATATCCCCAACGGCCACTCCTCCTCCGTTATAAATATTGCCATAGGTAAGAATGTTGAATTCATCAGTTTCGACAACTAAATTTTTGAATTTGATGCCCGTATGGCTGGAAGGCATTTTTGAAAAGAGTTTGCTAGAGTCTATTTTTTTACATGAGCAGATTGCTCCTATTAAAAATAGAATCAAATAGGTTTTGTAATTGGGATACATAAATTATCGGTTGGTTTAAAATCTTACATACATCATATACTAAAAAACCTGTGGGGTTAGCCACAGGTTTTTTTTTCGCCCCATTAGAAATTAGGTCCTCCGGTATCCCACCAGAGACGTGTTCCAATTTCATCAGGGCCACCTAACTTAGTAGTTGCATCAGCGACACCAGTGGGATTGTTTTCCCGTTGGCTGTTGATGAATGTCATTCTTCTTAAGAAATCATCATCCGCTATAACCCCCCAATCCGAATTACTATCATTCTGATAGTTAAACGGAAGTTTGGGATAATCCGTTCTACGATGGTCTACCCATGGCTCCATGGAATCGGTATAAGCAGCAATCCACTTTTGGGTAATGATCTTCTCCAATTTGGTTTCATTATCTGCAGCCTCGTCCCAAGCAATAGTATTTGTAATTCTATTGGTGAAGGCATTAACTCCAGCAGCCGCTTTTGGATCTGTATAATCCCAAGGTATGCTCGTATCATCGGCCAAATAGTCGTCAACACCTCCTGCTCCCCATAGTTCAAATGAGGTACGTACTCCCATTTCATAATGTGTACCAGCATCTCCTGCACCTGCCCAACCACGAAGCGCAGCCTCTGCCAATAGGAAATGAACTTCATCTGCACTCATCATTTTCCGACTTGTTACCACGGCGGGATCATTAAAAGAAAGGTCAATGGTCGAGTAACTCAAACGATCATCTTTAGCCCCCAAAGTGGCTCCATTTCGGATTCCTTTATAGGGCCAATCTGGATGGTCTGCAACCACAGCAGGGTCAGTTGCCGGGTCAAAGAAAGCCGCAACCCTAGGATCGTTGTATCCACCAAGTATAGATTCCATACTCGCACTCATACGGGTATCATTCCATTCAAAGCAGATTACCGCCGGATGGTACTTTCTTCCATAATTGGAGATATTAAAATTCTCAGAATTAGCAAGTATAAGTCCTGCAGAATCTGCTATAGCTTTTTCACCTTCAGCTTGGGCCTTTGCCGGATCTACTTTGGAAATCCTAATAGCCAGACGAAGTCTTATGGAGTTTGCCAACTTGGCCCATGCAGCAATGTCTCCGCCATAACTGTCATCAAAGGCTGCAAAACCGCCAAAATCGGCATTGGCCTTTAAAACACTTATGATACGATCCAAATCTGCAAAGAAGGCATTATATAATGTTTGTTCGCTATCATATTCCCCCGTTTTTCCCAAACCAAACTCTGTATAAATGATGGGGCCTTGATACACAGTTAAACGGTGCATGGAAAGAATTTTGATCAAATTGGCCAATTCAATAAACGCTTCATTGCCCTCTTCTTGTGAGGCAATATCGATTACTTGGTTGCTGGTCCCATTACATTGCCATACTGTACATCCCAATACCGATTCCAACGTAAATAATAGGTGGTATTGTTTACTCCACCCACGAAAGGGGTAGGAGTTGCCAGATGCCTGGCATAGGAATCGTTGGTCAAATTATGGTCAATCTGAATCCCATAAAGATTTGACAATAAGCTCGGGAAAAAAGCACCAATATTGTTAAAATCCTGCTTCAGAGATTCATCGGTAATCTGATATGGATTGGTATTGGTCTCTTCAAAGTCGCTGGTACATGCACCTAGTGCCCATACCGTTGCTAATACATATATATACTTTTTCATATCCATTTTTAAAAAGTTACTTTAAGGTTCAGTCCATAATTCCGTGTAGACGGTAGATTAAAGTTATCCAGACCTACAGAGTTTCTATTAGTACTCATGGCCAATTCCGGATCAAACGGAGCCTCTTTTTTGATAAAGAACAGGTTATTACCGATAAAGGCAATGGAAGCTGATTGTATGAAGGGCATATTCAACTTGTCCAAATCAATATCATAAGCCAAAGACAACTGTGCCAATCTAATGTTTGTTCGGTCATAAACATAAGCTTCTCCCACACCATTACGATCCCCTATGAAACGAAACCATTGTTCAGGGTCTACACTCGTCACCGCAGCTCCTGATGATTCCACCACACCATTTACGGCAACACTTCCAGCATCTCTGGCGACTGCGGTGCGCTCGGATACTCCTGCTCCATCCAACATGGATTCAGTCTGGCTAAATACCTTACCGCCAAACACTCCATTAATCAAAGCACTGGCACTCCATCTCTTATAAGAAATGATGTTGTTCCATCCCAAGGTAAAGTCTGGATCAAGATTCCCTATTAATTCAGGTAATTGTGTTCGCAAAGGATTTCCGTTATCATCAAAAAGAATTCTTCCTTGGTCATCCCTACGGAATTTCAATACATACAAATCATTAAAACTTCCACCTTCAAACAATCGAGAATAATAACCCTCAGATGATCCAAGGTTTAGAAAACTATCATCATTTGGTCCAATATCCACAACTTCATTTTTGTTAGTTGTAAAGTTAAATGTCGTATTCCACTCCAAGTTGTCATTGCGTATGGGCGACCCATTCAATGAAATCTCCACCCCTTTATTTACTATTTCTCCTGCATTAATAAATCTCCTATCGTATCTACCTTGTCCTATTGGATCATCAGCATCTATGCTAATCTCAACAAACTGATCTGTACTTTTTATATGGTAATAGGTAAAGTCAATACCCAATCGATTTCCAAAAAATCGCCAATCAGCACCAAACTCTGTACTGGTAATGATCTCTGGTTTCGCATCGGTAAAGGGCAATATGTCATTTCGCTCCAAAGTCCCGACTGCATCAACAATTCTGTTATTAGGACTAATTGAATTAAAAGGTACTTCGTTTGCCACTTGAGTACTAGAAACCCTGAATTTTGCAAAACTAATAGCTTCTGGCATATCAAACATTTCACTAACAATTGCTGTTAGACCTACTGAAGGATAGAAATAAGAGTCATTTCCGGTAAGTGCCAAGGTCGAAGCCCAATCGTTTCTTCCCCCCACATCTAAAAACAACATTTCCTTATATCCTAAGGTAGCATTGGCAAACAACCCTTGTTTTTTTATTACCCCGTTGGTTACCGATTCAACTGGTCTTTGTGTCAAACTCAGGTTTTGGAAACTAAACTCATTGGGATAAATTAAACCATTACCACTACTTTGCCAAACTCTGACCCCATCGCCATAATCTGTTTCAGTGTAGCTACCTCCTACAAGGGCCGTAAGGCTGAAACTATCAGACAAATCAGCATCATACGTCAAAATCGCATCAGTATAAATCAAACGGTCTTCATATTTGTGATAATCCCAAGTACCATTTCTATTCACATTTGTGGTATTAGAAGTAGCCGCATGTCTCTGTTCACGAGTAATATTTGCATAATCGTAGTTCCCCCTAACCTGAAGGTTAAGCGCATCTGCCAGCTGATAATTCAAAGTCAAACTAGCAATTACCCTTCTATTGTTCTGTTCCCTAGGTTGGTTATTGATAATCCAATATGGGTTGGATTGGTGGTGATCATTCACAAACCAATTCATTGCGTAAAGATTACGTGATTCATCAAACACCTGATAGTTAACCCTAGTGTCTTCAAAATCGCGGTTACGCGGGAAGAAATAAAGACCGGTCAAAGGATTTAGATAGTACCCAGAAGGCAGTCTGTTCTCCGAATTCTCAATAGATAAGATAATATTCGAGCTTACAGTCAATTTATCATTCAACAGCTTGGTTGATTGCTTAAAGGCTACGTTATTTCTGGAATAGGTGTTATCCGGTGTAATACCGGTAGCTGTAGTATTGGAATAGGAAAAATAGGCTGTAGTTCTATCATTTCCACCACTAACAGAAAGTGAATTGATAAAGTTGGCCCCTGTAGAAAAGAAATCATCTACATAATTGCTTGCATAATTACCTGGCGTAGTGTCCCAACTTTCTTTCGCTTCTCCAACAGCACCATATCTGAACTGTAAATCCGGTGTCTCTATGATACTTTCAAAGGTCACACCTGAATTGAGGGAAACTGTGGTTTTACCCGCTTGTCCTTCTTTTGTAGTAATAAGGACAACTCCATTTGCCCCTGCACTACCGTAAAGTAGTGCCGCATTGGCACCTCTAAGGATACTAATACTAGCAATATCATCAGGATTCAAAGCCGAAATACCGTCTCCAGAATCTGTACCACCCCACATACCCGGCTGGTCGCCACGGTTGTTTGCCAAAGGAATACCATCGATTACAAACAATGGAGTACTGTCACCATTTAGAGATTTATTTCCCCTTAACAGAATTTTAGTAGACCCACCGGCACCAGAACTACTTTTCTTGATTTCAACACCTGCAGTCTTACCATTGATACTGTTCAGAAAGTTAACGTCCCTTGTCTTGGTAATCTCATCAGCACCAACTGTTTGTTGAGCGTATGTCAGTGTTTTTTCTTGTCTTTTGATACCCAAAGCCGTTACCACAACCTCTCCCAATTGTTCAGCATCTTCAGAAAGAGACACATTGACAGTCGATTGACCATCAACAGCCATTTCCCTAGAAGTGAATCCAAGAGAAGAAAACACCAATACCGCTCCATTGGACACTGAAATAGTGTAGTTTCCATCAAAATCCGTTGAGGTACCATTTGAAGTTCCTTTTTCCACAACATTTACTCCTGGTAGAGGAGAACCAGCATTATCGGTAACTGTACCGGATACGGTTTGCTGAACTACTTTTTCAACAATTACTGGAGCACTTTCTTCCAGTCTTGGCGTGACTGCAATTGTGCTATTCATTCTTCTGAAATTCAGTGAAGCTTCTTTACTTAGTTGCTCCAGAAGATCATACACGGAGTGTGTTCCCAAGGCAATCTGGAATTTGGTCCTTCTGTTTACATCTTTCTCATCATAATTGAATTTGAAAGCAGATTGGTTCTCGATTTCTTCGAAGACATCCAATACCTTAACTTGTCGAACGGAGTTCCACTCAAGGTAAGTGTCTTTCATGCTTTGCGTATACCCCTCATTTGCCATTGCAAAATAGCAGAACACTATTTGCAAAATAAATATCCTAGAGAGCATAGCGATTGTTTTAGATAGTTTAAATTTCATACTTTTACATCGGTTTAGTTGATATACTTTAATTGAACTTTTGATGATAAGTTTGTCTCCATCGAAAGTGCCATTTTCTTTGGAGCAAACTTATTTTTTACGGGTAGCTTTTCATTTTCATAAGTCTAAGTTTTAGTGGTTATTATTTAAATACTATGGTAATCTCCCTTTCGTTCTCCTCATTTATTTTGAAGGAAAATTTTTCAACGAAGGCAATTCTTTCCAATACATTTTCCAAACTCTCGCTTGGAAATTCGCCGGTATATGTAATTTTTCTGTTCAAATTCTCAACTGTGATATCCACATCATACCAATTTTCCAAAGCCTCTTTGATCTCGTCAAAATCAGCTGCCTTGAACACTAATATACGCTTGGTCCATTTATAAAAATCCATGTCCTCGTAGGCCGATATGTCCAGCTGTCCTTCAAAAGCATCGTATATAGCCTTACCCCCCTTGTCATCAATAATTTTAACACTTTTATCTTCAGACACAGAGGCCACCGATATTTTTCCGGTAACCAGCCCTACCTCAACTTTTTTGCCCTTGTGTGCTTTAATATTGAAAGAGGTTCCCAAGGCTTTGGTCACCAAACCGTTTGAATTCACCAAAAAAGGCTTGGCCGAATCCTTTTTGACCTCAAAAAATGCCTCCCCCTCTAGAAATATCTCCCTTTCGTTGGCAAATTTTGATGCATAAGAAATTCTACTATTATTGTTTAAGAATACCGTAGAACCGTCCGGTAAAGTAACTCTCGATTTTTGCCCTTTGAAGTTCTCCTTAACGATATATTTTACCGAAGCAAGTATAGGATTCAATTCGGCAGTGGTAGACATTCTATGTCCTATCGACAATCCCAAAAACAGTAAAACGCATGCGGCAGCTTGCATAGCAATTCTACGCCACGTCATTCTTTTTATATCGGAAGCGGTTTTCCTTTTTCCCAGGATAGATTTCAACAACTCTCCTTGATCTTCATCATCAATAGAATTGCACGAATGAAACTTAAGAGAAAGTATAATCTCTTTAGCGGCAAAAATGGTATCTCTTTTGGAAGGATTGGCGGCCAACCATTTTTTCCAGAAAAAATGTGAGGCCGGATTTGGTTTTAATACCCAGTTTCTAAACTCTGGATCAGCTAAAAAATCTTCTAATTCATACTCATGGTAATCCATATAGTCGGCCTCTAACATTAATAAGACTTAAAAATTTGTTAAATGACATCAAAAAAAAGTAGTTTTCTTTCAAAAAAATAGACATTTCTTTATATCAATCTGGTTTTTAATGGTTTAATCCTAAACAATTGATAAAGTTTTTACGGCGCAAGCAATTTTATCCAATTCATCTTTTGATTAGATTTTTTGAGTAAAGATGCTGTATCAATGTTCTAGGAAAAATATAAAATTAGGTAGGTAACGGGTCAATGAAGAATGCTATTTATCGCTAAAAACCTCCGCTTGTTTTTTTAGCTCAGTAAGCGACCTATAAATTAGGTTTCTAGCGGCACGAATACTTGAAAAACCCATTACATCCTTAATTTGGGAATAGGACAGTCCATTGTAATAGAAATAATAAATTGCCTCTCGTTGCCGTCTGGTCAATTTGTTAAGTGATTCCTGCATCTTCTCCACTTGATGCTGTTTAAATTGCCTACTTATTAAAACGCTTTCGTGCGAAGGTGTCAAAAGAAACCCATATGAATTTGCCGTATAATTCAAAGTCATATTCTTCTTTTGTTTTTTTTGTTCTGTAATGATTTTATTTCGATAACACTTTATTAAAAAAGCTTTTACCGAAACAACTTTATGAAGTTTATGACGCTTTTTTCTGATGTTAATAAAAGTTTCTTGAAGTGTATCTTTCAACAAGTCAGAATTCCCCGAAAATTGTCGACCTAAGTTGTATAGTGTTTGAAAGTAGTGGTTGTAGATTTTTACAAATGCTGATTCACTGCCATCACAAAATGCTTTCCATTCCGCAGCTGGGTCAAATTCAAACGATTTTGCTGTATCAACAAAACCATCCCTTTCATCATCTTTATTATATTCTGATAAAAGCTCAGTATATGATGACATTTTCGTAAGAGTTAAGTTAGTTTGTTTTTACAATATATAAAAAAAATACATCCCAACTATCATATTATCAAATATGAAATATCATTCAAACTGAATCATTCTTTCTATTTTTTGATAATTCACGAAAAAAAATCCTTCAAATACTTAAGGTATATTATATCAACTCATCTTTCCAATGCACCATTTCCCCTGTGTAAAGTGCATCCAATCCCATCTGTACACAGACAGCTGCTTTTGCTCCACTAATAACATTGGATTTTGGTATAGTGTTGTTCAAAATACTGTCCCGAAAATCAAGCAATGCTTGTTTGCTTGGGTCTAAATGTTCCACCTCGATAGGAATACCTTTTTCTTTATTCCATTTGATTGTAGCCCCAGATACTCCATCGACCTCACCCACCTCTTTTGTCTTCTCCCTTTTTTCCGGAAAGAACCAGGCTTTGGAATAGTCAATGGTTATAGTTCCCTTATCACCAAGTACCTTGATTTGATAATCATCTTTTGAATTGCTGGTCAAACAGGTGAATTTTGCTCGAACCCCATTCGGGTAAGTATAAATCATATGGACATTATCAAAGGTTTCTCTTCCATCTTTCCAGTAATCTATTCCTCCATCCCCAACAACTTTTATCGGGACCGCATCCAACACCCAATTGGTAAAGTCTAGCTGATGGGAGCATAGTTCGGCCAACAAGCCTCCTGAGAATTGTTTGTACATCCTCCAATTGATTGCCCTTTCAAGTTCTGGACTTGGAACGGGCCTTCGCCAATTTCCATTTCGGTTCCATTGACACTCAATAGCGGTTATCTTACCTATTTTACCATTTTTTATCAAATCTACCACATGGGTGTAAAGCCTTGAATTGTGGTATTGGTGCCCTGTCTGGAAGATATTTTTCGATTGTGAAGCTTTCTCCACTAAGCTTTTAATGGCATCATATCCCTTCACCATGGTCTTTTCACAATAAACATGTTTTTTCGCTTCCAAAGCATCAAGGGCTATATGGGAATGTTCACTGAACGGCGTAGCTACCAAAACAGCGTCCACATTCTTATCATCAAGAAGTTTTTTGTAATCGGAATATGCTTTGGCTTTGCCTTCGATCTTTTTCATCGCATTTTCCAATCTGAAAGGGAGGACATCACAGCACGCAGTTACTTTTAGACCTTCAATTTTATTAATGATGGGAATAAGTCCTCCTCCGCGGTCTCCCGTACCGACAACCCCAATCTTGATCACTTCATTTTTTGATGGATAAAACACTCCAGCATTCATAGCAGATACTCCTGCTACAGCCATTCCTGTTCTCGCTACAAAATCTCTTCGTTTCATTTTTTATAGTTTAGGCTCCCAACCTTTTGCATATTCTCTTTTCCAACTCTTCTTCATAATGGCATCATCGTTAAGCACTTTTCCTGTTTTAGTGTCTATTTCCAACGAATGTCCTGCATCCTGCGCCATATTACCCAAGTGACACAACATAGTTGAGATGCTAGCATCGTTGATATCTGAATTCAATGATTCATCCTTTCTAATGGCATTGAAAAAATTACCCACATGATCCACATCCAATCCCCCAATACCCCTGGTGTTGGTTGTGGCGCTTTGTTCTCTTTCAAACTCCAATTTAATTGGATTTCCTGCCAAATCATATAATTTATAAAAATTTCTGCTGAGTTCGATACTACCCTTACTTCCATATATTGTAATTCCCCTTCCTGGGCGTTCCGGTTTCATAATCCCACGACTATGTCCTGTCCATGTCATAAATTTATCGTCTGGGAAAGCAAAGGTCACCTGCTGGTTATCAACAAATTCCCAATCGTCATCATAGGTGTATTTTCCACCAAAAGAAGTTACCGATGAGGGTAAATCTACTCCAAGTGCCCATCGGCAAATATCAATTTCATGTGTTCCATTATTATGAATCTCACCTGTTCCCCAAGTACGGAACCAGTGCCAATTATAAGGATGTACATTATCACGATAGTCTTCCTTAGGTGCTGGTCCTTGCCAGAGATCCCAATCAAGAGTTTTAGGAATGCTTGTTTTATTTCCTTTTCCAATGGAACCCCGATTATTGGAATAATAGGCCTCTCCTTTATAAACATCTCCAATTACGCCATTTCGAATATCCTCTATTGCGGAAGCAGATGTTCTTGCTGATCGCTGTTGATTTCCCATTTGCACTTTTTTGCCATACTTGTTTTGGGCAGCGACCAACAAATCATTTTCATAAGGATTATGACTACAAGGTTTTTCAACATAAACATGTTTTCCAGCCTGCATGGCCATAATGGACATGGGAGCGTGCCAGTGTTCAGGAGTAGCAATAAAAACAGCATCCACGTCCTTATCTTCTAAAATTTTTCTGAAGTCTTTTTCGACCTTTGGCACATAGCCCAAGTTCTTTTGACACCATGTATTGTGTTCTTCAATTATGGCATCATCTACATCGCAGTTATACAAAATTTTGGCATTCAGGTCTTGATGGATGGCAATACAATGCGCCTTTGCACGACTTCGAACCCCAATGACGGCAACTCCCAAACGGTCATTGGCCCCAAGGATGCTGGCAAACCCTGTATTGGGCATTAATATTCCTCCCACGGTCAGTCCAGCTGCTCCTGCTGTTGTTTTTTTGATGAAATTTCTTCTTGTACCCATGTTCTCAGGTTTATAGTTGTTTGATTTTAATATTTCTAAAAGCTACTCTATCCCCGTGATCTTGTAGCAGGATGTTTCCTTTATCTGCCTCACCAAAATTGGGCCATTTTACATATTTACTTTCCGAAACCAGTTTTCGATAGGGTTCGCTTTTGCGTTCATATTCCAAAACTTTGATTCCATTCAACCAATGTTCTACATGGTTGTTGTTTGAAATGATATGAGCTGTGTTCCATTCGCCAATTGGTTTCACATACTTGTTCGGGTTCGCTTGAATAAGGTCGTAAAGTGAAGCCAAGGTTCTACTCCCTTCATGGTTACCCTGTTGGGCATCAGGATGATTAGCATCGTCCAGTATTTGAAACTCAAGACCAATGGATGAACCAGCTCCTTTGTTTAAATCAGTGTTCACATAATACTTGATTCCACTATTGGCTCCTTCGGTAATCTTGAATTCCAATTTTACCTCAAAGTTGTCATATTGATTTTCTGTCACGATATCGCCCCCTGCTTCTGACTCTCCTCCACCGGAAGCCAAAACAGTCAACTCCCCGTTTTCAATTGCCCATCCAGTTTCTGGAAAATGGTCCAATTTTGCACCTCGCCAACCTTTTGTTGTTCCACCATCCCAAAGCAATTCCCATCCGGCTTTTTCCTCATGTTGGGTCAGTCGGTTTTTTGTAGCTATAGGTTCCAAAGGAGATTTTGTGCTGTACTTTTCCAAATCATCGGTAAGAATCCGGATATTCTTCCAACGTATCTCAGTTCCGGCCTTCTGTTTTTCACCTATGCTATGCACCTGCAACCCAATAAAACCAGTAGCCGTAGCATCATCAATTAGGTAGGCGGCCGGCACGCCATTGATCCAAGTTTTTATGGTATCCCCTATCGCTTCGATACGATAGTGGTTCCACTCATTTTGTTTAAATGCTTTTTGAGCAGCTTCATTTTTGGACAGTGGGTTCAACCATCCCCTTCTACTTTCATCATAGATGCCCGCGCTCCAAGCGCGGTCAGAAGGGTCTATCTCCACTTGATAACCGTGTACCCGCCCCTCATGGTATTCAGGAATGCTGTTACTTCGAATCTGTATTCCCGAATTCATTGTAGAATCCACCAAATACTCCAAATCCAAAATAAAATCTCCGTATATTTTATCGGATGTAAGGAAGGTATTGGGAGTATCATGCACCGTTTTGCCAACAATGGCTCCATCATTTACCGAATATTCCGCGACACCACCTTTTTTGGTCCATCCATTCAGTGTCTTTCCATCAAAAATGGACACCCAAGGGGTATTATCCTTCGGTTTTTGGTTGCAGCCGACCATAATGGCTAAAATCAAAACCACGGATATCATAAAAAGGGCTTTTTGCTTGTTCTTCACTTTACTACATTTTAAATTATTCATGTTCTACTAGTTATAAATCAAATAAATTAGGCAACCACATTGTCAGCTGTGGGATATAGGTTATTAAAAACAGTGCTATAATCATTGCCAGAAACAATGGCAGCAATGGTCTTATCACTTTTTGAATAGAGGTTTTTGCCACCCCAACCCCCACAAAAAGTACGGAACCGACTGGAGGAGTACATAAGCCGATGCAGAGATTCAAAATCATAATGATTCCAAAATGAACCGGATCTATTCCCAACTTAGTAACTACTGGCAAGAAAATTGGGGTGAAAATGAGCACGGCTGGTGTTATATCCATAAAAATCCCCACGAAAAGTAATATGGCATTTATTATCAAGAGGACAACAAACTTATTGTCGCTTATACCCAGTAAAACATCACTGGTTGCTTGGGGTATGTTTTCGTAAGACATGGCCCAGGACATACTAATGGACGCTGCTATCAACAACATAACAATAGCGGTTGTAAGCGAGGATTCCAACAAAATATCGGGAAGGTTTTTGAATGAGATTTCCTTGTACAAAAACCCTAAAAGCAATGAATACAGAACTGCAATCGCCGAAGCTTCAGTTGCTGTAAAAATACCCGCTACAATTCCACCAATAACGATAAAAAGCAATAGCAGACTTGGGAATGCGCTCACAAAAGTCTTTGCAATCTCAGAAATGCCAACACTTCCTTTTTTGGTTTTGCCCGTATAGCCTTTTCTTTTGGCCCATATTACCGCTACTATCATCAAAAAGAGTCCCGTTAAAATACCGGGGATATACCCTGCCAAGAATAAAGCCGCTATTGATACTCCCCCACTCGCCAAAGAGTATACGATTAGAATATTACTTGGTGGAATGACCAAACCTGTTGTTGCCGATGTAATGTTTACAGCAGCACCAAATTCTTTTGAATAGCCCTCTTTCTCCATTTCTGGCCCAAGGATGCTTCCCATAGCTGATGCCGATGCCATGGCAGATCCAGCAATGGCCCCCATCAACATAGCTGCAACAATATTGATCAGCGCAAGCCCACCGGGAAGTGCTCCTACTAAAGTCTTGGCAAAAGCGATGAGTCGATGGGCCATTCCACCTTTGTTCATCAGATTTCCTGCTAAGATGAAGAAAGGAATGGCCAAGAGTGCAAAACTATCCAGACCCGCTCCCATTCGTTGTGCAATTGTTGTCGTAGCTGGTAGAAAAGGAATACTAACCAACATGGTCAACAAGGCCGAAATAGAAATACTCCAAGCTACAGGAGTGCCAATGGCAAGTAATCCCAAAAAACTAATGATCAATACTAAAACGGGAATATACTCCATTAGACAGCTGATTTTAAAATATCCGAAATCTTGTAATACACTATCAAAAGTCCGCTTATCGGGATGACCAGGTAAACGTAAGCCAATGGTATCTGCAAAGCAGGTGACAACTGTTCCAATACATAAGTAACATATACCAATCTACTGCCTCCAACAATCATCGCTGCCAAAGCGAACAATATCACTACCACTTTGACTGTGATCGATAACTTTCGTTGTGTTTCTTCGCTAAATTTCTGTGGCAGCACATCAATGGCCACGTGCATGTCCTTGCCAGATGCATAGGCAGCTCCGAGGATTCCCACCCAAATCATTAAATAACGAGCCAGTTCATCGGTAAATGAGCTTGGTGTGCCGATAACAAATCGGGTAAACACCTGCCATAACACATTCAAAACCATTGCAGACATAATAATGATCAATGCCCAGCCCAATACTTTATCAATCGTTTTTCTAATTTCCATGGTCAGTTTACAGCTCTTATTTGTTGAATTAAAGCATAGAGAGCCTCGTCACTCTGATACTTCTCGTACAGTTGGTCCGTCCGTTCGGAAAAAGGGATTTTATCGGGCCTTATTATTTGCACTCCCGATTTTTGAATGGCCTCTAATGCTTCAGCTTCGGCTTTTGCCCACAACTCTCTTTGGTATATCACCGACTTATCCACTGCTCGTTGAAGCCAACCCTGTTCTTCTTGTGTAAGTCTATCCCAAAACTGGGTTCCTACAATCACAACATCAGGGGAAAAGGTATGCTCGTTGAGCGAATAATATTTGCAGATTTCATAATGTTTGGACAGATAAAAGCTTGGGGGATTGTTCTCTGCGCCATCAACAACACCTTGCTGTAATGAGGTATACAATTCTCCCCAGGAAATGGGTGTGGGCGAACCCCCAAAACCTCTTACCATTTCCATAGCGGTCACACTTGGCATAACCCGAATTTTTTGCCCTTTCAAATCATCAGGGTGCTCCACAACCTTCTCCTTGGTGTAGAAGCTACGGCTGCCTGCGTCATAAAATCCAAGACCTTTCAACCAGTATTTTTTGCCATCATTCAGTAACTCCTGTCCAATAGGACCATCGAACACCTTGAATGAATGTTCTCTATCCCTAAACAGGTATGGCAGTCCCAAAACCTTTGTCTTTGGGGCAAAATTTTCAAGGGTGGCCGCTGAAACCTTGGTCATGTCCAAGCTTCCAATCTGCAACAATTCCATGATTTGTCTTTCAGTACCCAATTGTTGATTGGGATAAATCTCGACAGTCAACTTGCCTGCGGAAAGTTGAGCCAAATCCTCCCCCATCTTTACCAATGCTTTATGCACGGAATGATTCACATCCAAACCATGGGCCAACTTGATGGTCTTGGAAGTCCCCATGTTATTGCATCCCCATAAAAGGAAAGCAATAGCTGAAAGACAGAAATATTTGAACTTCTTGGCCATGACTTATCGCGTTACCTTATTTATCCTATTAAAATTTGAAATATGCTTTTGCATTGTTGTAACATATGTCTTGTACTATCTTTCCCAAATGGGGGATATCAGTGGGCAATAGCCCTTTTTCAATGTCATTGCCCAAAATGTTGCAAAGCAACCTCCTGAAATATTCGTGTCTTGGAAAGGACAATAGACTCCTAGAATCTGTCAACATTCCAACGAAACAGCTCAATATGCCAATGTTCGAAAGGGTATTTATCTGCTTTTCCATACCATCGAGCTGATCCGAATACCACCACGCCGAACCGTACTGTATCTTCCCTTTTACACTTCCATCATTAAAATTTCCTGTCATCGCTGCAAAAACATCGTTTTGAGCTGGATTCAGGTTGTACAAAATAGTTTTTGCCAAATGATCGGTTGCGTCCAAAAGATTCAAAAACTTGCTCATTGGATAGGCTTGCTCCAAATCGCCAATAGAATCAAAACCTGAATCAGGACCCAGTTTTTCCAACATGCGCTGGTTGGTATTCCTCAAAGGGCCTAAATGAAATTGTTGCGTCCAACCTTTAGCATGATATTCCTTGCACAAATATGAAAGAGTCAAGAATTTAAAATAGTTCTCCTCTCGATTTTCTACTTTAACACCTAGCAGAACCTTCTGGAAAATCTTCTCAATATCATAAGTTCCCTCCTCAAAGAAGTATAACTGGGAAAGTCCATGATCCGCAAGACGGCATCCATTTTTATGGAAATAATCAATTCTATTTTTAAGAGCATCAAGTAAATCGGCAAATGAGCCAATTGAGACTCCAGAAGCTTCCATCAATTGATCTAGATACATGCGATATGCCAACGAATCTTCAACCGCATAAGCTTTATCTGGTCGAAAGGTGGGCAACATCTTAGGTATTTGATTCTGTCCCTTAGCCTTTTGATGGTATTTTAAATCATCTATGGGATCATCCGTGGTGCAAAGCATCTCCACATTCATCTGTTGTACCAAACCTAAAGCGGAATGACTCTTTTCTTGCAATTTTGAAGAGGTATGCGCATAAATTTCTTCAGCATTTTCTTTGGACAATAATTGATCAATTCCAAAATAGCGTTGCAGTTCCAAATGTGTCCAATGGTACAATGGATTTCTAACAAGATAAGGAACGATGCCCGCCCATTTCAAGAACTTTTTCTCATCACTGGCCTTACCTGTAATATATTCTTCATTGATTCCCATGGTGCGCATCGCTCGCCATTTGTAATGGTCGCCAGCCAACCAAGCCTGGGAAATGTTTTCAAACCTATGGTCATTGGCCAGTTGTTGTGGATCTAAATGATTATGATAATCAATAATGGGCATTTGAGCCGCATGATCATGATAGAGTTCTTGGGCATATCGATTCTGCAATAGGAAGTTTTCATTAACAAAAGTTGGCTTACCTCTCATTCGATTATGTTTTCATTTGGTTAGCTATTCCAAGTTCCAACCCTCTGAGTTCCGCCAATCCCCTTAATCTTCCAATACAAGAATATCCAGGATTCGTTTTCTTTTTGAGGTCATCTATCATTTGGTGCCCATGATCGGGTCTCATCGGTATGGAAACATCCGTACGACCTTCACGCAAACGACGTTGTTGCTCCAAAAGCACCAATTTTATCATTTGATACATATCGGTATCACCATCCAAATGGTCTGCTTCGTAGAAATCTCCGCTTTCTGTTCGTTTTGTATTCCTAAAATGTAGAAAATGAACACGATGCGCAAATTTTTTGAATATTTTCGGTAAATCATTGTCCGCTCTGACTCCCAAAGATCCCGTGCAAAAAGTTATACCATTATATATGGATGAAATCTTTTCGAAAATATATTGATAGTCCTCCGCGGTGCTCAAAATTCTAGGTAAACCCAATATTGGAAATGGTGGGTCATCGGGATGAGCACATAATAGCACACCTACTTCCTCGGCAACCGGAACAATTTCTGAAAGAAAATGAATCAAATGCTCTTGTAGTTTAGACTTTGAGATTCCTTTATAGGTATCCAAAACAGTTTGAAAGCTTTCCAAGGAATATCCCTCTTCGGCACCTGGAAGGCCGGCAATGATATTTTTGGTCAGTTTGGCAATGTCTTTCGGACTCATTAATTCGCATGCAGCTTTAGCCTTTACCTGATCTTCTTCGGAATATTCCTTTTCAGCTCCTGGCCTGTTTAGCACATACAAATCAAATGCTGCAAAAACGTCCTTTTCAAAAAGTAGGGCTTTGGAACCATCGGGCATTTCATAATCCAATGAAGTGCGTGTCCAATCCAAAACAGGCATGAAATTATAACAGACTATTTTGACATCACAGCTTGCCAAATTCCGAATACTTTGTTTGTAGTTTTCAATATATTGTTGAAAGTCTCCCTTTTGCGTCTTGATGTCTTCATGAATTGGAACAGACTCAACAACAGACCATTCCAAACCTTCGGATTCGATAGTATTTTTCCGTTCCATTATTTCATCTACAGGCCATACAGCTCCATTAGGGATATGATGTAGGGCTGTAACAATCCCAGTTGCACCAGCCTGCTTGACGTCCATTAAGGATACTGGGTCATTTGGCCCATACCATCTCCAGGTTTGTTTCATCCTTAAATCCTTCATACTCCACTAAAAATGTTGAACCCTCCATCTATTGGAATCACCGCTCCTGTCATGAATTTTGATGCGTCGCTACACAGAAAATGCAAAGCTCCATTCAATTCATCCGGTTCTCCAAATCTGCCCATGGGGGTGTTTCGAATAATATCAGCACCCCGTTCCGTATATGTGCCGTCTTCATTAAGCAATAAACTTCTATTTTGGTTTCCGATAAAAAAACCGGGAGCTAAAGCATTCACCCTTATTTTATCACTGAATTTAGTCGCCATTTCGACTGCCATCCACTTCGTGAAATTTTCCATCGCCGCTTTGGAGGCCGAGTATCCGGCCACTCTAGTGAGCACTCTTGGCACTGCCATAGAAGAATAGTTGATAATGGCTCCCGAACCCTGATTCGCCATCACCTTGCCAAATACCAAGGAAGGAATCACGGTTCCGTTCAAATTCAGTTGGGTTACCTTATCGAAATCATCCAATTCCAAATCAAAAATGGTTTGGTCGGGGCCGATAGTGGCTCCAGGCATGTTTCCTCCAGCGATGTTCAAAAGGATATCCAATCGTCCAAACTTTTCTAAAACAGCATCACGAACTTCTTCCATTGAGATTTTCGACAATACATTGGCTTCCAACAACGATATTTCGCCTCCCTTCTTTAGAATAGTTTTCTCTAGTTCAACTCCATTCTTCTTGTTCGTTGTGAGCAACACCAGCTTGACTCCAACCTCTGCTAGGCTTAGAGCGGCAGAGTTTCCCAAAACCCCAGTACCTCCCGTTATAACCGCAACCTTATTTGTTAGATCAAAAATTGATTTCACTAGCTTATTTTTATGTGCTTTTCGATTCATTTCGTGTGCGCACACGATAAAAATATAAATTCATCCCACATAATACAAATTCACATGGTAAAAAATTATTGAAGGTTGTATATTAACAGCTTTATTCTACATATGATTACCATCAAGGAAATAGCCAAACTCGCCAATGTATCCCCAGGAACAGTAGATAGGGTAATACATAATAGAAAAGGTGTTTCCGAAAAAACAGCACAGCGGATACGGGAAATTCTAAAGGAACACGATTTCAAGGTCAATCGCATTGCCCAGTCCTTGGCAATGAAAAAGAGATACACTATAGCCGTGTTACTTCCAGATCATGATGAGGAAAATCAATTTTGGAGAACTCCCTTAGAAGGCATTCAAAAAGCCAAAGAAGAAGTGATGAGTTTCGGAGTGGATGTAAAAACGTTCTCCTTTGACCAAAAAAGCCCCAAGTCATACATAGATTCTTTTGATTTGCTACTGCAAACTAACCCTCAAGGTGTTGTACTTGTCCCCACTTTTAAAAAGGAGACCAAAGAACTTACCAATATATTGCTAGCGAAACAGATTCCGTTCATCTTTCTTAATATCGCCTTGAACGGTCATGAAAACCTATGCTTTGTTGGACAGGATTCCTTTAAAAGTGGTTATTTGGCAGCTAAGCTTATGCAGCTTTGTCTTAATGAAAACGACCATATCCTGACCATTCACTCAAGACCCAATCTCTCCAACGTAAACAATATATCACAGCGAATTGAAGGCTTCGATCATTACCTCAAGGAACAAAAGTTGAATTTTATCAATCATAAAATTGAGGTTGAAGATTTCTGGAATGCTAAAAAATTCAGTGATAAGATTGCCTCACTGCTTCAGAAACAAACCAAAATCAAGGGGATTTTTGTACCGAACAGTAGAGCACATATCATAGCCAAACATATTGAAGGGTTCAGGAACGAAATACCTTATTTAATCGGGTTCGATATTACAGCACATAATTCAAATGCCCTTGTGGATGGCAAAATCACTTTTTTGATTTCACAAAAGCCTTTTCAACAAGGATACCGATCTGTAAGTAGTCTTTCAAAGTTTTTGCTTTATAAAACCCCTCCAGAATCTGAAATTTTATCTCCAATAGAGATTATTACAAAGGAAAACTTACCTAATGGAGAGCAAAAGGAGTATGCTATCTTTCCTTAAGATCTAATTAAAAACCAGTTCATCCAAAAAGATAAAGCTATTTCCACCGGGCACTGCATGCCAATCCGGATTCTTTAATGGGCTTTCAACCAGCAGACGTACTTTTTTTAAGGCGACAGGGTCAAAATCGATGTTGTAAGCTTTTCGCTCTATAATCACTGAAGGTTCCTGAATTCCCAGCTTCACCGTTTTAAGTTTATTGAAAGTGCTTCCATCAGTAGAGCCCCAAACCGTATATCCCACTGGAAAAAATATCCAATTATTAGGGATGGAAAGGCTTCCAATAGACACGGTAGAGACCACCGTAGGCTCCTTGAATTCAATAGTAGCTGTCATATGTTGAGCCTCAAAGCCCAACCAGTTTCCATCTACAAAATTTGTGGTTCCCCGTTTTAAGTCCATAAGCGTTTTCCCTCCTTTTGCGCTGTATTTTGGGTGCGGGGATTTAGCCAGGGACACATCTGTAATTTCAGCCTTACTTTTAAGTAAATTGACAAAACTAGGTTCACTGGGCTCCCAATCGTTCAAAACAGCATATGCTTTTATCGTGGTGGTTTCGGAAACATAAAAAGGCTCTTTATACTCTTTGGGGATAGTATCATTTTGAGCATTTTCAGACACATAAAACACTTTCGCCCCATCAAAAAACTGTTCGATGGAAACTTCAATGGAATCCGTAAAAATCTCATGCTCTGCCAAAATGGTAGGAGGTGCTAAAGTACTTGCAGCAAAAACGCTATCCGCAATTTGCCCTTGAACTCTTACCTTGTTGCTCTGATCTTTAAAAACCAAAACCCCTTCGTCAGTCATTTTGGTTCTCCAAATAAAAAGCGTTCTTAGATTTGGGAATCTTCCTAATTCTTGAAATGCAGAGTCATCAAGTTCGGTTCCGACAAGGTTTATGGACTCCAAATGCTCAAGCTTTGCAAGCTGTTTAACAGTTTCGTTACCAATATCCGTATGCTGCAATTGAAGTTCAGTAAGATTTTTAAAGGGTTTTAGTAGTTTTATAAGGGTATCATTGAAGTTGGTATAACCCAAGTTCATCCCCACAATATTCTTCTTGTACTCTTTTAAAAGGTCAAAGTCAGCTTCGGAAACATCATTTCGTTTCATGAAATTCACCGATATTAAAGGCACGTTTTCAGCGATAAGTTGGGCCGAAATCTTATTCTGGGCGAGAGAGGCAATAAATTCCAAGGGCACCTCATCCACTTTTTCTGCAATAAGCGCTCTGGTGGAGGTGTCTTTTTCTAAGGAGGCCAAAATGGCATTCAATTTATCGGTCCTTGGTAAATCTTTAGTGACACAATCAAAACAATTTTGATTTCGCACCCACCATTCCAAGAGCAACAGCTCATCTGAGGTCAACTGCACTTTTCCCTTAGGAGGCATATGGGCCTCATCCGCTATTGGAAGTTTTAGGTGGTGCATGAAGCGGGAGGTTTGCTCCACTTCCAATGAATCAAACAGCGATCCAGACTCCCCTCCAGCAAGCAATTCCTTTTGCGAAGTCAGAAGCAATTCCCCTTTGGATTTTCCCTGGTTATGGCAACTCACACATTTTTTCTGTATTATGGGCTGCACGATTTCCGAAAAGACCAAAGCCTTATCCACATCTTCAATTACAGGGTCTTCGTATTCTTCGTGAAACAAAAAATCTTCTCCATGGGTCAGGCTGCCTCCATAATGTCCAGTCAATGTCAAAAGCACCAGCACCACAATAAATACTGGGAAATATGTACGTTTGGCTATGTTTTTATTAGATTTCTTAAGGAAAAAGAGCATTAAACTTCCCACTGCAAAAGCTACAGCTATCCATTTGTGATTAAAAAGCAGTTCCTCATCATACCCACCACCATCACCTAAAAACCAACCGGACAGGACAGAAAACAAAGCACTAAGAGCTCCAATCGCCAATGCAAATAATACCGTCCCGTTATCCTTTGGTTCAGGTCTATTTCTATAATAGAGTTCCAAAAGAAAGGCCAAAATCAATATACCAATAGGTAAATGGACAAATAAGGGGTGTAAATTGCCTAATTGCATGCTTGGTTCGGTTATTCAATCAAAATTTCGTCCACAAATGTCCACGGCATGGTTCCCTTTCCAGGATGCCAGTCAGGGATGCCTTCCAACGCTTTGATTGTTATGGTTATTTGGTCATATTCACCTTGTTCAACGGGAATTTCCATGAATCTCATTTTCTTGCTTTCCTCCACACCCGCTTGTTCAACATTGAAGTATCCTATTGATTTTTCCAATGCTTTAACTTCAATAGTCTTCGGAAAGAAAATCCAAGCACCTTGATCACGAAGTAACCCCACTAATACTTTTTTAACGGCTGTAGGTTTAGAAAATTCCAAATCCATAATCACCTCATCAGACTGAAACCCTAGCCATCGATTTCCACTTCTAAAATTGAATTCTCCTTTTCGACCATCAACTAAGGTTTGTGGTCCCAAGGCAGCATAGTTTGAGTGCGCATCTGGTTGAACCATTATTTCAGAACCAGAAATATCCTTGCCCATTTTAATAAGAGTCCGTTCTTCAGTTTCACTCGCACCAAACTCGGGATGAAACGCTCTGACCTTTATTTGGGTTGATGATGAAACAGCTAATGGTGAAGTATAATCAGGAGCATCAGAATTTACATCCGAACCATCCAAAGTGTATTTAATGGTCGCTTCTTCGCTTCCAGCTGATAATTGCACGGTCGCTGATTGGATAAAAAGCAAAGAATCAATCGCTATTCTCGGAGGTGCCAGTTGTACCTCGTCGGTCTTTAAAAAGTTTGTGTTTTTGGGTTGACAAGCCAAGTTGAAAGCGCCAACGGCTAAAATCATTATTAAAATTTGAATTTGGGGCTTCCCAAACCTCAATCTCCATCGTCCATACATCATACTCTAAATAATTTTATAGGGTAAGTAGCCCAAGAATTCCATTGCGCGATGTAAATGTTCTCATCTTCATCGATACACACATCATGGGGATGTCTGAAAATCTTCAATGCTTGGTACATTGGGTTCAATGAACCATTTTCATATACCGGTGTGCTTCCACCGGGAGCAGAAATCAATTTATTGTTCTCGTCCAATATGGAGATAAATCCGGTTCCTTCAGAACCGTCTCCTGACCAAATCGTGGCCAAGTACACATGCTTGTTATGAATAACTGGCCTGCAGATATAAGCCCCGGGCAGATCAATGGTCTCTATATGTTCCCCTGCTAAAGAAAAGCGTTTCAACTTGTTTTGTTGACGAGCCGTGATGAGCAATGTTGGGTTATTTGAATCTCGATTGTCGATACAGATACCGTGCGCATTATTGAACAATTCATCTGAATCTCCTCTCCCACCGAACACGTTTTTGACATTCCCCTTCGCATCATAGTGGGTTATAAACTGCGCTCCATACCCGTCTGCCACATAAATATCCCCATTAGCCGCAATCGCCGTCTCTGTCGGAATATATTCTTCTTTCTTTTGGTACTTCCCCGTTTCCTCTGGAAATGGAAAAACCTGGATTACCTTTCCATCTAGAGTAGTCTTTATGACCTCGTGTCGATTGTTATCGCAGATATACAAAAACTCGGTTCCATTTTCATCATGTAATGTCAGCCCGTGTGCCCCTGGATAATCCGTACCCCATGAATCCAGAAGTTTCCCAGACTTATCATAAATAAGGACATTGTTTTTAGTATGGTTGGTTAATAGAAGGATGCGCCCTTTGGCATCTTGGACCATTTCATGACAGTCTTTTACGGGGAATCGCTCACTATTGAGCTTACCCCAATCCATGTCAACTTTATACTTATAATCACCGTGTCCTATTATAGCGTCTTTTAGAAGTCTTGGAGAAAAAGACATGTTCCCCAATGAAGCCAATCCTAATCCCGCCAAGCTGCTTTTTTCAATAAATTTTCTGCGTTTCATCATGCTAGAATATCTTTTACCACATGGCCTTCAACATCAGTAAGCCTAAATCTGCGGCCCTGATATTTGTATGTGAGTCTTTCGTGATCAATTCCCAATAAATGCAAAAGTGTGGCCTGGAAGTCGTGCACATGCACAGGATTTTCAGAAATATTGTACCCGAAATCATCAGTTTCCCCATAAACGATTCCTGGTTTTATACCTCCTCCAGCCAACCAAATGGAGAAGCATCGTGGGTGATGGTCGCGTCCATAGCTGGTATCTGTAAGTATTCCCTGGGAGTAATTAGTTCTTCCAAATTCTCCGCCCCAAATCACCAAAGTATCTTCCAACATACCTCTTTGTTTTAGGTCGGCCACCAACGCAGCGGAAGCCTGATCGGTATCTTTGGCTTGCTTTTCTATCGCTCCAGGCAAATTGTCATGTTGATCCCAGCCCATATGGTACAACTGAATAAACCGAACATCTTGTTCTGCCAACCTTCTTGCCAATAGACAATTCGCAGCATAGGTCCCTGGAATCTTAGCGTCAGCCCCATACATTTTATAAATGTAGTCAGGTTCATCATCCGTGTTCATGACTTCCGGAACTGAAGTTTGCATGCGATATGCCATTTCGTATTGAGCTATCCTACTTTGAATTTCTTCATCACCAAATTCTTGATATTGCTTTTCATTAAGCTCAGCAAGATTATCCAATATGGCACGTTTGGTCTCCTTGGATATTCCTTTTGGGTCGTTTAAGTAAAGTACCGGGTCTTTTGCGGCCCTAAACTGTACTCCTTGGTGCAAGGAATGTAAGAAACCGTTGCCCCAAAGTCGGGTGTATAAGGGTTGTCCATTTGGTCTACCTGTGCCTCTTGACAGTAAAACGGTAAAAGAGGGAAGATTCTCATTTTCGCTCCCTAGTCCGTAGCTCAGCCAAGATCCTATACTTGGTCTACCTGGTTGTTGCGATCCGGTTTGAAAAAAAGTTACTGCTGGGTCATGATTTATGGCCTCCGTGTACATTGATTTTACGATGCAAATGTCGTCAGCCATTTTAGCGGTGTATGGCAATAAATCACTAATCCAAGTTCCATTCTTGCCATATTGCTTGAATTCAAAGTTAGATCCGACCAAAGGGAAACTATCTTGCCCTGATGTCATTCCGGTTAAGCGCTGCCCATTTCGAATCGATTCAGGTAAATCTTCTCCCCTTCTTTTATTCAACAGTGGGTTGTAGTCAAACAACTCATGTTGTGAAGGTCCTCCACTTTGGAATAGGTAAATCACCCGTTTTATTTTTGCAGGATGATGGGGTGAGTTAAGGATTCCTTTTATTCCCATCGGATTGTCTGCCTTAACCATCAGCTCTCCTTCCTTCCGATAAAAATTACAACCTAACAGCGTTCCCAGAGCGGCTCCCCCGATTCCAAGGGCAGATTTTCCTAAAAATGCACGTCGGTTCAGGTTGAGGGCATTATCGGCTATTATTTTCTTTTCTCCCATGTTATCCTCTTGATATGGTTTCGTCCAAATTTAAAATGGTATGCGCAGTTAAAGCCAAAGCGGCCAATTGATCAGCCGGAATATCTTCTGAATTTACAGACTCCCCTATCGAAAGATATTCATCGGGAACGATTTCACCTGTTTTAATTCTTTCTAGGGATGCCTGATACAAATCATTCAGAATTGTAAGTTCTTCTTCCTTAGGTTTTCTGGATGTGGCACTTTGAAAAATATAAGTGATCTTATCGTTCAAATTTTGACCTGCAATATCCAAAGTTTTATTGGCCAATGCTCTTGCAGCCTCGATCAACTGAGGGTCGTTCAAGAGCACCAAAGCCTGGAGCGGTGTATTGGTCTCTTGTCGCTGTACGGTGCATAAATCCCTTGATGAGGTATCAAACGTCATCATGCTTGGTGGGGGCACGGTTCTTTTCCAGAAAGTATACAGACTTTTTCGATAGAGATCTTTTCCTGAGCTCTGCACATAGGTTGCCGTGCTGCCTCCACCGCCACCGGTAGTTTCTTCCCAAATGCCTTCAGGTTGGTATGGTTTTACGCTCGGCCCACCTACTTCGGCATTTAAAAGTCCGCTTATTTTTAGAGCTTGGTCCCGAATCATTTCAGCACTTAATCGTAGACGAGGAGCTCGAGCCAAATAGGTGTTCTCTGGGTCTTTTTCGTTCATTTCCTTAGAAATTTCTGTGCTTTGCTGATAGGTGGCCGACAGGGCCATGTATTTCATCATCTGTTTAATATCCCAACCTTCTGTTCGAAATTTTATGGCCAGGAAATCTAATAACTCAGGGTGAGAAGGCAATGCTCCTTGATTTCCAAAATCATATGAACTTTCCACAAGTCCGTTTCCAAACATGCGTTGCCAGATTCGGTTTACAGCTACACGAGCGGTCAAAGGATTTTTTTCATGGAAAAGCCATTTGGAGAGCCCTAACCTGTTCCTTGGCAATTCTTCAGGAAAAGGTAGAATAGCTTCGGGAGTTCCTGGAAAAACTTGTTCGGTGGGCTGATCATAAACACCTCGATTCAACACAAAGGTTTCTCTCGCTTCGGACATGTCCTGCATCACCATTACCTCAACTTTAGGTGCTTGTACCTTGGTCATGTTTACAAAGTCTAAAACACCCTCAACATCTTTCTTTGTAATGGCCATGGACGGTTTTGGGATTGTTTGAGCTCCTCGCATCAACCCATCTTCATCCAGATTATTGAAAAATCCGAACAATTGAAAGTGCTCTTTCTGATTAACAGGATCATATTTATGGTCATGACAGCGAGCACATTCCATAGTCATTCCTAAAAAAGCTGTACCGAAAGTATTGGTACGGTCCTCTACATATTCTATGCGGTATTCTTCAGGAATAACACCTCCTTCAGCAGTAATCTTATGATTTCTATTGAATCCCGTTGCAAGTATGGATTCTTTGGTAGCGTCGGGCAGCATATCTCCAGCCAACTGGTAAGTCACAAATTCATTATATGGCATGTTCTTATCGAAGGCATGAATCACCCAATCCCGCCAAGGCCACATAATTCGCTCAAAATCATCTTGATAACCATGGGTGTCGGCATATCTTGCCACTTCCATCCATTCGGCGGCCATATTTTCCGCATATGCTTTTGTATTCAACAAAGAGTCTAGAATATGTTCATATGCTTTTGGAGAATCATCTTGCAAGAAAGCATTTACTTGCCCCACCGAAGGAGGTAGGCCAGTAATACTAAAAAAAGCACGTCTTATGAGTTGTTCTTTTGCCGCCTTTTTGGATGGAGTAAATTGCTTAAAGGTCAATTTTTCAAGAATAAACTTGTCTATTTCGTTTTCACTCCAATTATCATCCACTGGATTGGGAATTCTGGGCTCTATTGGAGGCACAAATGCCCAATGTTCTTTGTAAACCGCACCTTGGGACACCCATTTTTTCAACAATTCTTTTTCGTATGAAGATAACATCAGGTTGGATTCCGGAGGAGGCATCATCAAGTTGGGGTCTTCTTCAAAAATACGCTTGACCAACTCGCTTTTATCCAAATCTCCCGGAACTATTGCATACCTGTCCTTATTTTCTCCAATCGCGGCATATGCATCTTCCGCCTTGTTCAATGACAATCCAGCCTCAACTGCGTTTTTGTCCGGTCCATGACAAGTAAAGCATCTATCTGATAGAATGGGTTTTATATGTAGTGAAAAGTCAATACTATCTGGAAGCTGACCGGTAGAACCGGTTTCAGACATGGCCACATATTTTTTATTTCCATTCTTACAACCAATTACAGTTGCAGCAAGGAAAACTAGAAAAACAACAAAAATTGTTTGTATTCTCGATTTGGAATTAAGAAACATGGCCGAAGTAAATTAAACTTTATTTTCCTTTAAACTAGCTTGATAACCTTTTACAAGTTAAAAATTTTCGACCAATAACAGGGTTGCAGAGATTAATGAAAGATATTGATAACTATATAGTTATCACAGCAGCTTAAAACAATTCGAATTGTTTTTTCTTTATTCTTAATCATTCAGAATACGGCTTTTCGCCTCGCTCAGATAACTTCGCCCAATAATATACCTTATCCCATCTATCTCAAGACTATTTCCTTCTATGGCCTCGACCTTATTTATTGCAATGGTGTAGGATCTGTGTATTCGAAGAAATTTATCTGATGGGAGTTCCTCTGTAAAACTGCCCAAAGTCTTATGGATAATGTATTTTCCAGAGGTGGTTTTTATACGGACATAATCCTTAAGGCTCTCAACTACAATAATCTCATCAATAAAAATCTTTTGAAGCTTTTTTTTGTCAACCTTTACAAAAATGCTCGGTTTCTCATTTTTGGAAGCTCCTGATTTTGGAGCTCCTTGTTTTAGGTTAATGATACGGTTTATTGCCTTCAAAAACCTAGGAAATGGAATAGGTTTCACAAGGTAATCAATCGCTTCAAGTTCAAAACTTTCAAGTGCATATTCTTCATGGGCAGTTGTTATTACCACCATTGGAACAATCTGTAACGATTTTAAAAATTCCATTCCATCCAGAATCGGCATATTGATATCCAAAAAAATGATATCCACTTCATTTTCCTGTAAAAAGGATGATGCGTCAATGGCATTTGAACAAGTTTGAACAAGTTGAAGCTGTTTTACTTGTTCCACATAATTTTTCAACACATTGATTGCCAACGGCTCGTCATCCACTATTATTACACGTAACTCCATCACACTTTAAGTTTTAAATCTACATGAAACATGTTATCTTTTTCAAATATCGAAAGCTCATAATCTTCGGGATCATATCCCAATTCCAATCTTTTTTTCACGTTCGATAGACCTATACCACCACTTCTAGTCTCAAGCTTACTAGCAGTATCTTTTTTAGGAATAGTGTTGGATACTTTAAAGTGCAAAAGGTCTTCCGTAACGTCCACATCTATGGAAATGTACATACTCCCAATGTTCTTGCTAGCACCATGTTTAAAGCAGTTTTCAATCAACGGCACCAACAACATGGGGGCAATCACCTTGTTTTCCATATCACCAGAAATCCCAACATCAATCTGAAGGGCATCATTGAACCGGATACGCTCAAGATCTATATAATTTTGAATACAGTCTATCTCGCTTTTAAGGTCTTGTTTCCTTTTTCTGGTCGCATAGAGTAAATACCGCATCATTCCAGAAAGTTTTAAAATCACCTCTGGAGCTTTATTGGATTTTTCAAGCGTGAGCGAATATATATTATTAAGCGTGTTGAAAAAGAAATGAGGCGACACTTGAGATCTAAGAAACTTCAATTCGGTCATTAACTGTCTTTTTTCCAAATCATGGAGCTTACTGTTTTCTCGTAACCAATCTACAGTTACCTTGATTGCTGTTGCAAAGGCTACAACATACAACTCCCCAATCATTGTCGTCATGGCATAATTGAAGGTAATACTATCCGTAATTCCCGAGCCTTCTGGCATAACATTAGTGCTCACCAAATAATAGGTAAGATTAAACTTTACCAACAGCATAACAAACAAACTGGCTATCATAAGAAGGGCATACATAATATATCTTCTTGTATACACATACTTGGGCATAAGAAAATAGATATTGAAATAGGCAAGCGTTATATGAATTGGAAAACCGATAAGGTTTGTTTTCAAAGAAAGTGCAAAGTCATTGTGCACACTCCCCCACCGAATTGTATTGATAGCAAAGTAAATGAGCCAAAAGATGATATGGTGCACATATGTAATCCGATATCGCCTTGGGGTTTCGCCATTTAAAAACCCATCCAACTTATCATTAATATACATGGATTTCTTCTTGTTTTTCTTGTACGGTTTTTCCGTTGTTCAGCTTTTCCGAAAGGTTATTGGTCTAATTTAATTCTTATGGAGGATAAAATTATAAATATTTAAAATTGCAATTGCACAACCTATAATAACCAAAGAACCAATTCCTATTTATTGCTTAAGCAATAACTAAACCAAATGCTTTTTGCGGAAAAGTATAAAAAATATTAATACTGAAAGGTAATGGACAAGTTCTTTTGCTTCCTTATGCTATCAGTACTGCTGCTTGCAGGCATCTCTTGCAAGCAAGAAAAATCTATTGATTCACCTCAAAACCTCACCTCCTTTGTTGACCCCTTCATTGGAACAGGTGGCCACGGGCATACCTTTCCAGGTGCCACGGCTCCATTTGGAATGGTACAACCCAGTCCCGATAATGGGACGGGTGGATGGGATTGGTGCTCTGGCTATCATATAACAGATTCGATAATCTCAGGTTTTAGTCAACTCCATTTAAGTGGAACGGGAATAGGAGATTTAGCCGATATTCTGCTTATGCCGACCACCCAAATTATGAATCAAACTCTTTTTGGAAAACCAAAGGACAGTCTTCCCTACACCTCTCGTTTTTCGCATGTCAATGAAGTTGCCTCCCCAGGGTATTATGGAGTAGATTTAGACGATTCCAATATCAAGGTTGAGCTTACCGCAAATTCTTATGTTGCTTATCACAAGTACTCCTATCCAGCCGAAGGCTCACCGTCATTTATTTTGGACTTAGGTTATGCGGTTAATTGGGACAGGCCACTTGAAAGTGCGATTAACCTAGAAAATGAAACAACGTTGACCGGCTATAGATTTAGCACCGGGTGGGCCAAAAACCAAAAAGTTTTCTTTGCCATTTCGTCTTCCGAACCTATTAAAAAGTCTATTCTCAGTTCTGACAATGAAGTTGTGGAAAATGTCCAAGAAGTAGCAGGCATTAAAACAGGCGGACAGTTCTTTTTTGAGGAGAGTCCTTCAAAAATTGTCGAACTTAAAATAGCCGTATCTTCGGTAAGTGTTGACAATGCCAAGGAAAACCTTAAATTACAAGGAGATTCCAATTCTTTTAACCAAACAAAGGAAACCACAGGTAAACAATGGGAAAACCTACTTTCCAAAATCAAGGTTGAGACTCCGGTAGATTCCTTAAAAACCATTTTTTATACCGCCCTGTATCACACCCAAATAGCTCCAGTGCTTTTTAGCGATGTCGAGGGCGAATTTCGATTGCAAAACGACAGTATTGCCAAGGCAGATGGTTGGCAAGCATACTCTACTCTATCTTTATGGGATACTTTTAGAGCAGAAAATCCATTACTGAACATACTGCAGCGAGATAGAGTTAGCGGAATTATAAATTCTATGTTGACCTATTATGAAGAACAAGGCCGACTTCCGGTATGGACACTTTATGCCAATGAGACCAATACCATGACTGGAAATCACGGGGTTTCTATGATTGCTGAAGCTTTTTTGAAAGGAATTCGAGACTACGATGTAGATAAAGCTTACGAAGCTGTTCGCAACACCATGATGGGCGATATCCGCGGATTGAAACCTTACAAAGAATACGGATTCATTCCATATACAGAACAAGACGAATCCGTTACAATCAGTCTTGAATTTGCTTATAACGACTGGTGCGTTGCCCAAATGGCCAAAGCTTTGGGTAAGGAAGATGACTACGCTTATTTCTTGAATCGCTCTAAGGCATTCAAACATATTTTTGATTCTGAAACTGGATTTATGAGGGGTCGTTCCGCAGACAAGAAGAGTTGGAATGAACCTTTTGACCCAAAACATTCCAATCATAGAGAACACACCGATTATACAGAAGGAAATGCCTGGCAGCATAGCTGGTTTGTATTACACGATATTCCTGAGTTTATTGCATTACACGGAGGAGAAGAGCCCTTTACAAAAAAGTTAGAAGAGTTGTTCACAGAAACCTCCGAAATTTCTGGTGATAACATTTCCGCAGATATTTCAGGGTTGGTAGGTCAATATGCTCACGGCAACGAACCGAGTCACCATATCGCATACCTCTTTAACAAGGCGGGAAAACCGTGGAAGACACAATATTGGGTCAGGGAAATTTTGAATTCCCAATACAGCGCACAACCTGATGGGTTGAGTGGTAATGAGGATTGCGGGCAAATGTCCGCTTGGTATGTTTTCAGCTCCTTGGGCTTTTATCCCATGAACCCTGCTTCTGGTCAATATGAGTTGGGAAGCCCACTTTTTGAAAAAGCGACAATCAAAATATCAGAAGCAAATGATTTTATCATATCAGCAAAAAACACCTCATCAATCAACAAGTACGTTCAATCAGTAAAGTTAAATGGAAAATCATTACAGCGAACCTATATCACCCATGACGAAATCATGGCTGGGGGGTTGTTGGAATTTGAAATGGGTTCAGACCCAAATAAAAATTGGGGCATATAGTTAAAGCCCGTACGAACATATGGATGTAATAGACATTTCAATCATAGCACTCTATGTATTGCTTACGCTTTTTATCGGAATTTGGGTTTCCAAAAAAGCGTCCAAAGGCCTTGAATCTTATTTTTTAGGTGGGAACAACATTAAATGGTATTACCTCGGGCTCAGCAATGGGTCGGGTATGTTTGATATTTCAGGTACTGCATGGATGGTGGGCATTCTGTTTCTTTATGGAGTAAAAAGCTTTATGTTCATGTGGTTATGGCCTGTCTGGAATCAAATTTTCGTAATGATGTTCTTGGCCGTTTGGATTCGTCGCTCCAACATTATGACAGGCTCTGAATGGATTCTTACCCGTTTTGGAGATGGAAGAGCAGGAAGAGCATCACACATTATAGTAGCCATATTTGCAATAGTTTCTGTAGTTGGTTTCATTGCCTATTTTTTCGAAGGGATTGGTAAATTTTTAACCATAATATTGCCTTGGAACATTCCCTTAGAGTTTGGAGATGTCCTGTTGCTCACTTCAGAGCAATCGTACGCGCTGATTATCATTTTCTTGACCACTCTGTACACTATTAAAGGTGGAATGTTTTCCGTGGTTGCCACAGAAGTGCTACAGTATGTCATCATGGTTATAGCGGGAATCCTTGTAGCAGGTTATACATTTTTCGCCATTAGTGATGTTGAAATAAACGCAATAATATCCGAAGAATGGCGTAACGTTTTTTTTGGAAATGAACTGGGCGGAATTTGGAGCGATAAATTCCAAGCTTTCAACGATCTGATAGATTCTGAAGGTTATAAGATGTTTGGAGCTTTTATCGGGATGACCCTTTTTAAAGGTTTCTTCGCGAGTATTGCTGGTCCGGTCCCGAGTTATGATTTCCAAAGGATTCTTTCCACAAGAACCGTGAAAGAGGCCGCCTATATGAGTGGATTTACCAACTTGGTACTTTATATTCCCCGATATTTGTTGATTGCAGGTATAGTGGTAATTGCCCTAGTTGTTCTTGGGCCAAGTATGAGCACCAATCCGGAACTTGCCGGTGGAGATTTAGAAGTCATCCTTCCAAAAGTTATTAACTTTCACGTCCCAGTTGGGATAAAAGGTTTGCTACTCGCTGGCCTTTTGGCAGCATTTATGTCAACCTTTTCCGCCTTTGTGAATTCTGGCCCTGCTTATATTGTAAATGACATCTATAAAAAATACTTTAAGCCTAATGCTTCCAACAAGCACTACATAAAAGCAAGCCACATAGCTTCCTTCTTTGTTGTGGGCCTAGGGGTTTTTATGGGCTTCTTTGCAGAATCCATCAACTCCCTTACACTCTGGATCACCAGTGCACTTTATGGCGGCTATGTGGCAGCCAATTTCCTAAAATGGGTGTGGTGGCGATTTAATGGCTGGGGGTATTTCTGGGGCATGGTCGCCGGACTACTTATTGCCACCCTTCAATTCATATTGGACCAGAACAAGGCGAATATTATGGAAGGTGATTTCCTATTTGATGTTGCCAATATGCATGCCATTTATTTGTTCCCTATCATCTTTGGTTTTTCGTTATTGGGCTCGTATTTAGGCACCTATTTCACCCAACCAACGGAAATGCCCGTGTTAAAGTCTTTTTATAAAGAGGTAAAACCATGGGGCTGGTGGAAACCTGTACATACCGAACTGACCAACGAGGATCCCACCTTCAAAAAGAACAGTGATTTTTGGATGGATATGATGAATTGTGTCATCGGTATCATCTGGCAGTCCAGTATGATCTTATTGCCTATCTATCTAGTGATTCGGGATTACCCGAAAACCTTGGTGGCATGTATTGTATTTATAATAACTTCCATAATTTTAAAGTATACTTGGTTAAACAAGGTGCAAAAAATACCAAATTAAGTTCCCTAATCGCGGTTTAACAAAATGAACGATCAAATCACAACAAAGACAATTGCCATTCCTTGGCAGGAGAAACCTGCTGAAACCACTGACGTTATCTGGAGATACTCCAATAACCCCATTATTAAAAGAGATGCCATTCCCACATCCAACAGTGTTTTCAATAGTGCTGTTGTTCCTTTTGAAGATGGGTATGCCGGGGTGTTCCGGTGCGACAACAAGGCTGTACAAATGGACATCTTTGCGGGATTCAGTAAAGACGGAATCAACTGGGATATTAATCATCAGCCTATTGAGTTTGAGGCAGGCAACACCCAAATGATCGATTCAGATTATAAATATGACCCCAGAGTTACTTTTATAGAAGATCGATATTGGATAACTTGGTGCAATGGATACCATGGCCCGACTATCGGAATTGGATACACTTTTGACTTCAAGGAATTCTTTCAATGTGAAAATGCTTTTTTACCCTTTAACCGAAATGGAGTATTGTTTCCGGAGAAAATCAATGGCAAATACGCTATGCTGAGTAGGCCAAGTGATAATGGCCATACTCCTTTTGGTGATATCTATATAAGTTATAGCCCCGACATAAAATATTGGGGAGAACATCGCTGTGTTATGAAAGCTTCTCCTTTTGAAGACAGTGCTTGGCAGTGCACCAAGATCGGCGCTGGGTCTGTACCCATTTTAACGGACGAAGGCTGGCTCATGATCTATCATGGTGTGATCAATACCTGTAATGGATTTAGATACTCCATGGGTGCTGCCATTTTGGACAAGGAGAATCCTGATAAAGTAAAGTTTAGAACACAACCCTATTTACTTTCTCCACAGACAACATACGAATGTATGGGTGATGTTCCCAATGTGGTATTCCCATGCGCCACATTGCACTCGATTGATGAAGATAAGATAGCTATCTATTATGGCGCTGCAGATACCGTGGTTGGATTGGCTTTCGGGCATATCTCTGAAATCGTGAAGTTCACCAAAGAAAATAGTTTGTAAAATGTAGAAAATGGAAATAGGAAAACATAAAAAACTCATCAGCTTCATTCTTTTCGTATTGTATGTTGGGTGTATCATAGCTTTCTCCCAAAAAGTACCGAGAAGCTATGTAGCCTACAAAACCGTAGACTCGATTCTTGTGGACGGAAAAGCTGACGAGTCTTCTTGGGCTAATGCACCTTGGTCAGATTTGTTTATTGACATAGAAGGAGTCAAAAAGCCCACTTATGATACTCGGATGAAAATGCTTTGGGATGAAAACAATGTCTACTTCTATGCACAAATGGAAGAACCACATGTTTGGGGCGATATTACCAAACACGATGCGGTAATTTTCCACAACAATGATTTCGAGATTTTTCTTGACCCTGAAGGAGATGTTCATGGCTATTACGAATTGGAGTGGAATGTTTTGAATACGGTTTGGGATCAATACATAACTGCCCCGTACCGTGCTGGCAATGAAACCATAAATGGATGGGAAGCTTTGGGAATGCAATCTGCAGTTTCCATTCAAGGTACACTCAACGATCCAACGGATATTGATAAAGGATGGTCAATTGAAATAGCAATTCCTTTTACCGATTTAAGAACTGGATACTATCAAAACAACGTCCCTAAAAACCGTTTTTGGAGAGTTGGCTTCTCTAGGGTCAATTGGGACCATGACATTTCTGAAGGAAAGTACTCAAGAAAAAAAGATCCAAGCACTGATAAGCTTTTGCATGAATACAATTGGGTTTGGTCTCCTCAGTATGTAATCAATATGCACGAACCCGAGCATTGGGGCTATGTATATTTTTCAGAAAATGAAGTGGATGGCAACCCATTTAATTTTGAAATTCCAAAGGATGAATATCTCAAATGGCATCTCTATAAGCTCTATAGAGATTTAATTCAAGGGAAAAATATGGGCGCCAATTGGAAAAAGGACTCCAATGGAAATTTCCAAGGAATTGAAAAAGAATTTTTTGGAAAATCTATTACCCCTACCCTTGAAAAATACACTAAAGGATTTGTCATCTGGACAAAAAGTCCATTTACCAATAAAATTCTCACTGTTGACAAAGAAGGTAAATTTGAAAGTCATGAGAAGTAGCCATCTTAACTCTAATTTAGAGCAGACCACTGTGAGTTAATTGATATGAATAAATAGCAGGAAGATTAAAATGAAGTTGGGCTTCGTCTATACCGGATTATTGCTTTTGACTTTTGGCTGTGTTCAACAACCTAAGCAACCCAACACGGCCGCAAAGCTAACTGATTTTGTAAATCCATTTATTGGCACCGATGGTCCTGGAAATACTTATCCCGGAGCTACCGCCCCTTTTGGGATGGTGCAATTGAGTCCCGATATTGGTATCCCTGGCTGGGATCGTATTGCAGGATATTATTATCAAGATTCCATTATCTCTGGCTTTTCCCATACCCATTTAACTGGTACCGGGGCAGGAGATTTATATGATATTTTGGTGATGCCGACTAACAGTCGATTTTCAGATAGCATTCCAGAAAACAACTACAAACCCTATTCAAGATTTGATCATCAAAATGAAGGTGCCTCTCCAGGATACTACTGGGTGGATTTATTGGATTATGGCATCAAAGCTGAAATGACTGCCACCAAACGGACTGGCGTTCACAGGTATACTTTTCCAAAGGACAAAAACACCCAAATCCATGTGGATTTAGGATATTCGCTCAATTGGGATAAACCAACAGATACTTTCATCAAAGTGGTCAATGATTCCATCCTACAAGGGCATCGGATGTCCACGGGATGGGCCCGAAATCAGCGTTTGTTTTTTGAAATGCAGTTTTCCAAACCCTTCAAATCCTACGATATAATTGAAAATGAGGAAGGTGCATCGTCAAAAATAATCTTGGATTACAGTACCGAAGAAGGAGAACAGATTCAAATCAAAACAGGTTTGTCTTCGGTAAGTTCGGAAGCTGCTGGAAAAGCCATTGGTATTGAAACCCAAGGGGATTTCGAAACCATCAAAGAAAGGACTCAAGACGTTTGGGAAAGAGAATTAGGGAAAATCAAAATTGAATCCCAGAATCTGGACAAAAAAACCATTTTTTATACCATGCTCTACCATTCCATGCTTGCTCCGACCTTGTACAGCGATAGCAATGGAGAGTACAAAGCGGCTAATGATGCCAATGGGAAGCTTAAAGAGGGAACAGATTCCATTGCCAAAGCAAATGGCTATAATCGTTATGATACCTTTTCGCTCTGGGACACTTTTAGAGCGGCCCATCCACTTTACACCATAATCCAACCTGAAAAAGTGCCGGACATGGTTAAATCACTATTGGCACATTATAATGAAACTGGAGTGTTACCTGTATGGTCTATGCAAGGTAGTGAGACTAATATGATGATTGGGTACCATGCCGTTCCGGTAATTGTGGATGCTTATTTCAAAGGGTTTGACTTTGATGCCGAATTAGCATATAAGGCTTGCAAGCAGAGTGCCATGGTTGATGAGCGTCAAATTGACATTTACAAGGAAAAAGGGTATATCCCTGTGGATGAAGGACATGAAAACTGGTCAGTTTCCAAAACCATGGAATATGCCTACGATGATTGGTGCATTGCCATGTTTGCCAAGGATTTAGGTAAAATGCTAGATTATAAGTATTTCCTTAAGCGTTCAGAAAATTGGAAAAATCTATACAATTCCAAAAGGTCTTGGCTACAGCCCAAAAATCCTGATGGTGATTTTATTGAACCCTTTATTCCAAAGGAATACACTCCATACTTTTGCGAAAGCAATGCCTGGCATTACTATTGGTTTGTTCCCCAAGACATAGAAGGGCTCATCTCTCACACTGGAGGGGAAGAACGTTTTGTACAAAAACTGGACTCCATGTTCAGTTATGCCCCAAGTCCTGAGGACAAACTACCGCTGTTCAGCACAGGAATGATTGGACAATATGCCCATGGAAACGAACCTAGCCATCACGTCGCTTATCTGTATAATTATGTGGGCCAGCCTTCTAAAGCACAAAAATTGGTCAATAATATTCTTGAAAATCAGTATAAAAACGACCCCAACGGACATTGCGGTAATGAAGATTGCGGGCAAATGTCTTCGTGGTACATTTTGAGTTCCCTCGGATTTTATCCAGTAAATCCTGCCCAAGGTGTTTATGACTTAGGACTTCCATTGTTTAAAAATGCAGAAATCCAGATGGAAAATGATAAAATCTTCACCATAAAAAAGGACGGTAACAGCGACGGCACATTTGTTGAGGCAGTTTTTCTAAACGGAGAAAAATTGGATAGAAGTTTCATTACCCATAAAGAAATTACCTCAGGCGGAGAATTGGTTTTCACGATGACTTCCGACCCTCAACTAGCCGACAAAAACCAGACTAGAACCCCTGACACAAACAAAATATACTAACAACTTGAACACCATGAAAACATATCATTTGAAATTGCATTCTTTGATTTTGACGACTACTATGATTTTGTTTTCATGCCAAAAAGAACAAGATAAGTCTATTGCAATGGACCAAGGTTCAGAAGAAAGTTCCTTGCTCGAGTATGTAAACCCACTAATGGGTACCGACTCTGATTTTAGCTTGTCAAACGGAAACACTTATCCGGCTATCGCCACTCCGTGGGGGATGAATTTTTGGACACCCATGACTTCAAAAATGGGAGATGGTTGGACTTATAAATACGATGAGAAAACCATCCGTGGAATCAAGCAAACCCATCAACCTAGTCCGTGGATCAATGATTATGCAGCATTTTCATTAATGGCCGTAACCGGAGATTTAAAATATAAGGAAGATGAGCGTGCTTCACACTTTTCCCATAAGGCAGAAACCGTAAAACCTGATTACTATGGTGTTTATTTGGCGGATTATGATGTCTTGGCTGAAGTGACTCCGACAGAACGAGCTGCCCACTTCCGATTCACCTTTCCAGAAACCGATGAGGCTTACATCATGCTTGATGCCTTTTTCAAAGGTTCTATGGTCAAGGTTCTGCCAGAAGAGCGCAAAATAATCGGGTATTGCAGAAATAACAGTGGAGGTGTGCCAGAAAACTTCCACAATTATTTTGTGGCCGAGTTCGATAAGGACTTTGAGTTGACTCACACTTGGAGCGATGATTGGGAACTGCAAAAAGACTCTAAAGAAAATAAAGGAGAACACGTTGGGGCCATCATTGGTTTCAAAACAAAAAGAGGAGAAAAAGTGCACGTAAAAGTAGCATCCTCATTTATCAGCCCCGAACAAGCGCAGCTGAATTTAAATCGCGAAATCGGCAGCCAAAGTTTTGAAGAAACAAGCGCCAAAGCAACCGGAGCTTGGGAAAAAGAATTGGGTAGAATACAGGTTAGCTCCAAAAACATAGACCATCTTCGTACTTTTTATTCCTGCCTATATCGAGTGCTGTTGTTCCCTCGAAAGTTTTACGAATTTGATGCGGATAACCAAATTGTTCATTATAGCCCGTACAACGGACAGGTCTTGCCAGGCTATATGTTTACGGACAATGGTTTTTGGGACACTTTCCGTGCGGTGTTCCCATTTTTCAATATGACGTATCCTGAATTGAACGGACACATCATGGAAGGATTGGTCAACACCTATAAAGAATCCGGTTGGCTACCTGAATGGGCCAGTCCAGGGCATCGCGATTGTATGATCGGTTCCAATTCTGCCCCGATCATTGCGGATGCCCATTTAATGGGTGTGGAAGGTTTTGATAAAGAAACACTTTTGGAGGCAATGCTCAAAAATGCAACTGTTCCAGATGGACGACCTGTGAACAGTGTGGGCAGAGCTGGGTTGGATTACTATAATGAGTTGGGATACGTTCCTTATGACGTGGATATCCATGAAAATGCTGCCAGGACTTTGGAATATGCTTATGCCGATTTTACCATTGCGCAAATGGCAAAATCTTTAGGTGATGATGAATTAGCTGAAACTTATTATAAAAAATCACTCAACTATAAAAAACTGTTTGACCCAACCACAAAGTTGATGCGCGGCAAGAACAAGGATGGTGAGTTTCAATCGCCCTTTAATCCATTAAAGTGGGGAGATGCCTTTACTGAAGGCAACAGTTTACACTATACCTGGTCTGTTTTTCATGACGTACAAGGGCTTATCGATTTAATGGGAGGAGATAAAGAGTTTGTAAGTATGTTGGACGGCGTGTTTAATATGCCACCAGATTTTGATGATTCCTATTATGGTTTTACCATTCACGAAATCCGTGAAATGCAGATAATGAACATGGGAAATTATGCCCACGGCAACCAACCTATCCAACACATGATTTATCTGTACAATTACGCCAAAGAACCCTGGAAAGCACAAAGCAAGGTAAGAGAAGTTTTAACCAAACTCTACACTCCGGCTCCTGATGGGTATTGCGGAGACGAGGATAATGGGCAAACCTCTGCATGGTATGTTTTCAGTTCATTGGGATTCTATCCGGTTGCTCCCGCCACAAACCAATACGTCATAGGAAGTCCGCTGTTCGACAAAGCAGTGTTGCATCTTGAAAATGGGAACACCTTCATCATAACTGCAGATGGAAATGGAAAGAAAAATCCGTTTATCCAGAATGCCAGTTTAAACGGCAAATCGTTCAACAATACCTGGATTTCTACCAAAACCGTTCAAGATGGTGGTAATCTGGAATTTACAATGGGCTCAGAACCAAATAAAAAATGGGGTGTCTCGGAAGCGTCAGCCCCTTATTCACTTTCTAATCAATAATTTGCATGAAAAAAATACTGATTTCGTCTCTTGTCACCCTACTTTTGATTTTAACGGGATGTGAGCAAAAAAGCACCAAGGCGTTTACCGAAGCCGACATTGCCATCATTCCCAAACCCAAAGAGGCACAACTAAATCCAGGAGGTTTTCTTTTTACCAAAAACACCAAACTTGTGGTAACAGATGACTCCCAGAAAGAAGTTTTTCAATCGTTACAAAATGGTTTCAAAACGGTAGCAGGTTGGGATTTAGAATTAACCACAACGGTTCCTTCAAGTAACTATGTCATTTTAATTGCCGATGATTCCTTAGCGGAGGAAGATTACGTCTTAGAAATAAACAGTGAACACATCAATATCAACGCCAAAGACAATGCAGGTTTTTTATATGGTCTTCAAAGTGTACAGCAATTACTACCACCTGCCTTTGAAAGTCAAGCAAACGTAGAGGGTGTAATTTGGGAGGTCCCCAATGTTTCCGTTACAGATGGACCCAGATTCAAATGGAGAGGACTCATGTTGGATTTATCAAGACATTTTTTTGATAAGGAGTATGTCAAGAGTACCATAGATCAATTGGCCAAGCACAAAATGAATGTTTTGCATTTGCATTTGATAGATGATCAAGGTTGGCGTATCGAAATTAAAAAATACCCAAAACTAACCGAGGTCAGTGCATGGCGAGTGGACCAAGAAGATTTGCATTGGAATAGCCGATCACCCGTAAAAGCAGGTGAAAAAGGAACCTACGGTGGTTTTCTTACCCAAGAGGAATTGAAAGAAATCGTAACCTATGCCGCCGCTAAAAATGTTGAAGTCATTCCTGAAATAGAAATGCCAGCCCACGTTACCAGTGCCATTGCTGCCTATCCCCACTTAATGTGTTTTGAAAATCCAGAACCTGTAGGTGTTCCCTCAGGTGGGGTTTGGCCTATTACGGACATTTATTGTCCTGGAAAAGAATCAACCTTTGAGTTCTTGGAAGATGTGCTATTGGAAGTGATGGAAATTTTCCCATCAAAATACATTCATATTGGTGGAGACGAAGCCACAAAGACTAACTGGGAAACTTGTCCTTTTTGCCAAAAACGCATAAAAGATGAGGGGCTTGCGAATGTGGAGGAATTGCAAAGCTATTTTATAAAGCGCATTGAAAAGTTCATCAACTCCCATGGTAAAAAATTGGTGGGATGGGATGAAATACTCGAAGGAGGTCTGGCTCCGGATGCCACTGTTATGAGTTGGCGAGGTGTAAAAGGTGGTCTTGAGGCAGCTGAACAAGGACACGATGTGGTCATGACCCCAGGCAGTCACTGTTATTTTGATCACTATCAAGGCCCGCAAAATGAGGAGCCTTTGGCTATTGGTGGATATTCTCCATTGAGCAAGGTATATCAGTTCGACCCGGTTGTGGAGACCATGAACGAGGAGGAAGCTTCCCATGTTTTAGGAGGACAAGCCAATCTCTGGGCTGAGTATATCCCAACACCAGAACATTCTCAATACATGATTTATCCAAGATTGGCGGCGTTGGCCGAGGCTGTTTGGAGTCCAAAAGAGTTAAGGGATTGGGACGACTTTTCGAATAGAATGAAAGCTCAATTCGACCGATATGAAAATCAAGGGGTAAACTATGCCAAAAGCGCCTTTTTGGTAACTGCCAAAACAGAAGCGGACCTAGATAAAAAGACTATCACTTTGACCTTACAAAATGAATTTCCAAATGCGAACATTCGATATGCTCTCGGAGATAATCCACTAAACGAAAGCTCATCCATATACACTGCCCCAATAGAGCTTAATGAAACTACCACTTTAAAGGCGGCTTTGTATAAAGATGGTAAATTGTCCGACAGAGTATTCAAAGACACCATCATTTTTCATAAAGGGGTGGCCCAAAAGGTGAATTTTGCCAAAACCTATAGCGAAAACTATCAAGGAGTAGGACCAGCAACCTTGGTAAATGCCGTTAGGGGAACCAAGAATTTTCATGATGGACAATGGTTGGCGTGGCTAAATGACGATATGAATGCAACCCTTGACCTTGAAGAAGAAAAAACAGTCAGCAAGGTAACATTGGGTACAATGGAAAATCAAGGGCCCGGAATATATTTCCCAACGGAGGTAGAAGTTTTTGTTTCTCAAGACGGTTCTTCCTTTGAGAAGGTCGGAGAGATTAAAAGGCCATTTGCCAAAAATGGAAATCCAATATTGAAAAACTTTGAAATAGACTTTGTAGAACGCAAAGCCAGATATATAAAAGTTAAGGCCAAGAATTTAAAAAAGGCTCTCAACGGTGGAGGCACTTGGCTTTTCGTTGACGAAATTTTAGTTCAATAATCCCAATAAACTATTAAAATGAGGCTGAACTCCCTACTAATTTTGTTTATGGTCACTGCCCTAGGTCATGCCCAGCAAAAGACAATCGACTTTGTAAATCCATTTATAGGTTCATCCAACTTTGGAACTACCAATCCGGGGCCGATTGCCGTACGGGGAATGGCCAACGTCTCTCCTTTTAATGTAGCTGGACCACAAAATCTACCTTTTGAAAAAGATAGTCGTTGGTGGTCTACTCCCTATACTTCGGACAACAATTTTTTGACAGGATTCAGTCATGTTAATCTGAGTGGAGTGGGTTGTCCTGAATTAGGGGTCATTTTGGCTATGCCCACCACAGGGGAAATCATTACCGACCATATAGCATACGGATCAACTTATTCTGAAGAAGTTGCCAAAGTGGGCTACTATTCCAGCAGATTGGATAAATACAATATTAAAGTCGAGGCCACAGCCACTACGCGAACAGGCGTAAGCAAGTATTCTTTTCCCAAAGGGAAAGCCAACATTTTGTTGAATTTAGGGCTTGGGCTAACCAATGAACAGGGAGCCCAGGTCAAAGTTGTCTCTCCATCAGAAATTGAAGGTATTAGAAGTGTGGGCTCGTTCTGCTATTACAAGCCCGAAGAGGCCTATCCCGTTTATTTTGTTGCCCAATTTTCGGAACCTGCCAAAGCGTTTGGCACATGGAAAAAGCCGACTACTTACAAAGGCGAAGAAGCCCAATGGATGGGTTACAATGGAAAGACTCGATTAATGGAAGGTTACACTAAAGAAGTTGTGGGTGACAGTATTGGAGCATATATACAATACGACTTTGATAAGCCAACACAAATTGAAATGAAAGTTGGCATTTCATATATAAGTATCGAAAATGCAAGGGAGAATCTTGAAAAAGAGACCGCAGGAAGAACCTTCGACCAAATTCTTGAAGAAACTAGACAAGAATGGGAAGAACACCTATCTCGTATAGAAGTAGAAGGCGGTTCAGAAGATGAGAAAACCATTTTTTACACTGCTCTTTATCACACCTTGATACATCCCAGTACGTTGAATGATTTTAACGGGGAATATCCAAAAATGAGAACCCGGGAAACGTTGAAGACGGACGGAACGCGATTTACAGTCTTTTCCCTTTGGGACACCTATAGAAATTTACATCAGTTGATGAGTTTGGTTTACCCTGAACAGCAATCTAACATGGTCAAGAGTATGTTACAGATTTATGACGAATCGGGTTGGTTGCCCAAATGGGAATTGAATGCAACGGAAACAACAACCATGGTTGGAGACCCAGCGGGAATTGTTATCGCGGACACCTATTTAAAAGGCATTCAGGATTTTGATGTTGAAAAAGCGTATGAAGCTATGGTAAAAAGTGCCGATCAATTAGAGCAAAATCCATTGCGGCCAGGAATCAACGACTATATTACCAAAGGATATTTGACAACCAAAACCACAAACAGTGGTTCGGTATCCACCACCCAAGAATACAACATCTCTGATTTTGCTATCGCTCAACTTGCTAAGGCGTTGGGTAAAAAAGAAGATTATAAACGTTTTTCCAAACGTTCCATTTCCTATCGGAAGCTTTTCGACAAAGAATTCAATTTACTGCGTCCCAAAAATGATGATGGCAGTTGGTTGACCCCCTATAACCCAGAAACTGGGGCAAACTTTGTAAAGAACCTTGGGTTTATTGAAGGGAATGCATGGCAATACACCTTTATGGTCTCCCATGATGTAAAAGGACTCATAAAGCTTATGGGTGGCCCCAAACCTTTTTCAAGCAAGCTTCAAGAAGTGTTTGATAAAAAGCAGTTTGATATGGCCAACGAACCGGACATAGGCTATCCCTATCTGTTCAATTATGTCAAAGGGGAGGAATGGCGTACCCAAAACACGGTTTCGGATTTGCTTTCAGCCTATTTCAAAAATGCTCCTGATGGACTTCCAGGAAATGACGATACCGGTACCATGTCCACGTGGGCCGTTTTCTCCATGATGGGACTCTACCCCGTAATTCCTGGAGAGCCTATTTATACATTTTCAACACCAAGGTTCAATGAAATAACGGTGCAATTGAGTCATAAATACTACAAAAACCATCACCTTAGAATTACGTCCAATTATAATAATGGGCAAAATCAAAGAATCAAGAGAATCCTTTTGAATGGGAAACCCCACAATTCTTATTTTATTTCCCATGAAGATTTGACCAATGCCAAAACTTTGGAATTTGTCTTGGAATAAATTTGAATGAAATCCTTAAATAATATTTAATCTTTTGCTCAGTAAAAAAAGTAATGCAACCAGCTTGGAATTTACCTTTTTTCTGATTTCTGACATCGCTTTGCCCATCTGGTTTTCAACTGTTTTTATTGAAATCCCCAGTTCTTGGGCAATGTCTTTATATCGCATTCCATGTTTTTTGCAAAGAATAAAAATTTCTTTACGGCGGGGCGGCAGTTCCTCAATGGCTTTATGGACCTTTTGTAAGCGTAGTTGAAAATCAGTTTCGTTTTCTCTGGACAATAATTCGCTCAAAACGGAATACCTGAGCTTTTCGAGCTCATTGGCATGTTTCTTTTTCTTTTTGTTGAGGTCATAAAATTCGTGATAGGCCAATTTGTACAGATAAGCGTTGATTGATTTTTTAAGATGTAACGATTTTCTTTTTTTCCATAATTTCAACAATACTTCTTGGGCAATGTCTTCGGCAATATAACTGTCTTGGGTAAAATTTAGAATGTAAACGCGCAGCTTTGGGTAGTAATGTAAATAAACTATTTTGTATGCACCCCTATCCCCTGACCTAACACGGGAAATCAAATCTTCCTGATTCTCTAAATGGCGCCCCATAAAATCTCTAAGATATTGCTGGCACAAAATACAAGTATATATAATATGCCCAAAAAAATCATTTCTATAATAAACAGTATAAAAAATTACAAAAAAATGAATTTAGAGTGGGGGTTTTTGTATTTGGGACAGTATTATTAAAAAAACAGAGGTGAAAAAACATATTGAAGGCCTTATTGAAAAATTCTTGAAAAACGAGATCTCATTCGAAGAATCAAGAGAATTAAGCAAGTGGATTCAAAACCCGGAAAACAGAGAATTTCTTAAAAATGAAATTCGGTTATATCATTTGATTAATGAAGCCCAGCACGATTTTAACGGAAAAGAAGCATACAACAAAATAGTATTTGCTCTATCACGGAAAAAATCCAATAAACGCTCTTTTATATCGCTAAAAATGTTTAGGTATGCGGCACTCTTTGTTGGTTTGATCGGATTGGGGTATTCGCTATACTTGTTTTCCCAAGGAAATAATGTTGAAGAACTCATCATAGCGGATGAAAAAATCACCTTGCAATTGGGCGATGGTTCAATTAAGACCATTGAATTGGGAAAAGAAAAGGAAATCCGTTCAAAAAAAGGTGATATAGTCAGTGCACAAAAAGGCGACACGCTCAATTATGGGGAGTATTCGGGAAATAAAACAACAGTAGCCTATAATACACTGATGGTTCCCTATGGAAAAACGTTCAATCTTAAACTGTCAGATGGGACAATAGTACATGTCAATGCGGGATCTACGTTGAGATATCCTGAATATTTCATTGGTGATGCCCGTACCGTTTTTTTAAAGGGAGAAGCTTTTTTTGATGTGGCCAAAAATGAAAAATCCCCATTTACTGTTCATACAGAAACTATGGACGTGGAGGTATTGGGGACCCAATTCAATGTTTCTGCCTATGAAGATGATAAAGAAGTTTCCGCAGTTTTGGTAGAAGGAAAAGTAACCTTAAATAGTGAGCATCTGGATAGTGTGATCGCTCTTGAACCCGGCCAAATGGGTATGTGGGATAACAGTGGAAAAAGATTGACGGTTGAAGAGACCAACGTGTATAATCACATAGCATGGATGGAAGGCAAAGTCGTTTTCCATAAAAAAACCTTTAAGGATATTTTAAAAGTATTGGAACGAAAGTATAATGTGCAAATAGAGAACCAATACAAAGACCTGAACGACCAGAGGTATCAGGCAATTTTCGACAATGAAACCATAGAACAGGTGATGCGGACATTTACGGAAAGTAGATTGTTCAACTATACGATCAAGGACAATACCATATTGATTGAAAAACCAAAAGAAGACAACTGACAAAAACGAAAACTAACAAAAACTAAAACAACATGACTTAAAAAAATGTAATTGACCTGAAAGAAGATGGCTAAAATAAATCAGGGAATGCGGTAACATTCCCTGATATCAAAATTTTAGTGATCGTAAAACAAGTAAAAATCACCAAAAAAGAACAAAAATATGAAAAATCTTATATGGCTAAGAGGTATGGAGATATACCCTTTGCCCGTATTATTCAACCTAAAGATGAGACTGACCGTTTTATTTATTGTTGTGTCATTCCTTCAATTGCAGGCATATACTTCCTACGCCCAAAAGACAAAAATAAGCTTGGATATTGAAGAAGCACTTATTGAAAATGTATTCAAGGAAATAGAAAATCAAACCGAGTTCAAGTTTTTTTATAACCTTGAAGATGTGGATACCGAAAGGATGGTATCGATAAAGGTAAATCGTAAAGGCATTGAGAATGTGCTAAATCGGTTGTTTAAAAATTCAAAAATACAATATAGAATAGTTGACAAACAGATTGTTCTCACCAGATCAAAAGATAAAGATCCGCCTCCGGCCATTATAGAACAGTTAATTAACAATGGCTTGTTCCAGTTTCAAGTATCAGGAACGGTTACTGATGCCGATGGCAACCCCCTGCCAGGGGCCAGCATAATTGAAAAAGGAACCAGCAATGGTACGCAAACAGATTTTGATGGTAACTATACTATCGAAGTTGGCGAAGGCGCTACATTGGTATTTTCCTATATTGGATTTGCCACGCAAGAAATTGCAACTTCCGGACAATCTACTACTATTGATGTCTCTCTGGTTGAGGATTTAAGCCAGTTGGATGAGGTTGTGATTACGGCTCTAGGTATCAGTAGGGAGAAAAAATCTTTGGGATATTCTGTGACGGAAGTTGATGGTAGTGCAGTTTCCTTGGCAAAGGAACCTAACGTTATCAATTCGTTGGCCGGTAAGGTCGCTGGTGTTGTTATTTCCCAAAATACTTCTGGGGCTGGTAGTGGTTCCAGGGTAGTTATCAGAGGGAACAATTCCATTACAGGAAATAACCAACCGTTATATGTAGTGGATGGGGTGCCAATTGACAATACCGCATTGGGTGCACCAGATGGCTCAGGTCAATTTAATGTCAACAATCTAGGTGATGGTGTATCTGACCTTAACCCTGATGATATTGAATCCATGTCCGTTTTAAAAGGACCTAACGCAGCGGCACTTTATGGTTCTAGGGCCAGTAATGGGGTAATAATCATTACCACGAAGAAAGGTGCATTTAATAAAGGTTTGGGAGTTTCTTTTACTTCCAATGCCTTGTTTGAGAATCCTTTGGTGTTGCCAAAATATCAAAACCAATATGGAAGAGGTACTGATGGGAATTTCCCGCAACTTAATCCAGACGACGCCCTGAACGTCCAGGCCAATACTGTTGCAAGTGCAGGATCATGGGGTCCAAGGTTTGATGGTTCCCAACAATTGGCCTACAATGGTCAACAAAGGGCCTATTTGGCGCAACCGGATAACGTGAAGGACTTTTTCGAGACCGGTACAAGTTTTATCAATACCATAGCATTGAGTGGTGGAAGTGAAAACACCTCTGTTCGTTTCTCATACACCAATTCAGATATTGAATCCATTCTTCCAAATTCTGGAATTGACCGGGATAACTTTAACCTAAGGGCTTTTACCAACTTGAGCGACAAATTGAGCTTGGATGCCAGGATTACGTACTTTAAGCAAACAGCACGTAATAGGCCAAATCAAGGTACTGAAGGCGTTGCTGCATATATCTGGCCTTTGGCAAGAAACGTAAGGCTTTCCGATCTTCAGGTTTTCCAAGATTTGGAGAGCCCTATACGACCTGTTGATCCAGATAATCCTAATGCTATCTTTAGAGTAATTGCACCCACTTCTGCAGGTGGCAACCCTTATTGGATTTTAAATCACGATTCCAACTTAGACCGAAGAAGTAGGGTCACGGGTTTCGCCAAATTACAATATGAATTTACTGATTGGCTGTCTGCTTTTGTTCGTGTAGGTACGGATGATATTACCCAAGACACTGAAGGTATAACCCGAGTTGGTCACCATTTCTTTGGAGATGGCATAATCCGTTTTGGAAAAAACGACAGAACTGAGACCAACTATGATTTCTTGCTTATGTTTAACAAGAATTTGAATGAAAAGTTTAGTTTGACTGCCAATGCCGGTGCCAATGCGCTTCGTTTTACGACAATCAGCTCAAATACCCGTGGAGAGAACTTTAAAATTCCGGGAAGACCTATTTTGGCTAATACGGAAGACCTATTTGCAGAACAAGGGCAAAGAGTTCAAAAAAGCATCAATTCTGTTTATGGTTCAGCATCTTTGGCCTATAATGATATGTTGTATTTAGACTTAACAGGTAGAAATGACTGGTCTTCCGCCCTTGCTGCAGACAATCGTTCTTATTTCTATAGCTCTGCCAGTTTAAGTGCGTTGTTGAATGAAGTTTTTGATTTGGGGAATTCAATAGACCTGCTAAAGGTTAGGGGAAGTGTGGCTACAGTGGGTAACGATACAGATTCACAACAATTGGTAAATACATTTAGGATTGCTGCTAATGGCTTTTTGGACAATGTAGTGGTAAGTAGACAAAACACTCTTTTTAGTGAAAGTCTTCGTCCAGAAGAGGTTACTTCCACAGAATTTGGTCTGGAGTTAAGAGCGTTTGGAAATCGACTATATGCGGATTTGTCCTATTATGACATTAAATCCACAGACTTAATATTTGATGTGCCATTGGGTGCTGGTGCAGGGTTTGAAAATTTTAGGACCAATGTAGGTGAAATCACTAACAAAGGTTTTGAGATATTGGTGGGAGGTGTGCCTATCCAAACTCAAGATTTTTCATGGGATGCTTCCCTCAATTTGGCTAGGAACAAGAACAAACTTGTAAGTTTAGTGGAAGGCCAGGATATATTTGATTTCAGTTCAGCAGCAGGGGTTTCAGTTGTTGCGAGAGCCGGGGAAGGTTTTGGGGATATTGAGACTACAACCTGGCGGCGTAATGATCAAGGACAATTAATCGTGAATGCCGCAGGTCTTCCTCAAGCGACCTCTGAACGGGAGAAATTTGGAAACTACCAACCAGATTTTACTGGGGGCTTTACCAATACTTTTAGATACAAAAACCTAACCTTAAACACCTTAATTGATTTTAGGGTTGGTGGGGAAGTATATTCCTTTACAGATGCTGCCCTGGATGCTTCCGGGGTTTCAGAAAGATCGTTGCAATTCCGGGACAGTGGTATCCTTGTAGATGGAGTAATTGAAAATGATGACGGAACGTTTTCTCCCAACACAACAACAATCAGCGCCCAAGATTATTGGGGAGCTGTAAGCGGTATAGCATCGGAATATGTATTTGATCAAACGAATTTTAGATTGAGAGAGGTGAGTTTAAGTTATTCATTTCCCAGTAAACTTTTGAAAAGCACCTTTGTACAAAGCGCTACCGTAAGTGCGGTTGGCAGAAATTTATTATTTTTATATAAAAAGGCTGATAATTTTGATCCAGAGTCAAGCTACTCTACTTCCAACTTTGCCCAAGGTGTATTGTTTTATGCGCTTCCTACCACAAGAAGTTTTGGACTTAGCCTAAATGTTAACTTTTAAAAATTTTGCGATGAAAAGAATTAAATTAATGACGGGTATGTTGTTGTGTTTGGTCCTGGCAACATCCTGTACCGATGATTTTGATGAAATGAACACTGATCAGAGTGGTTTTCTTGCTGATGAAGTAAGTGCTAAATTCTTCTTGACAGATGTACAGTTTCGGTTATATTCCCCCGATCGTTTTCCCTATTGGAGGGCACACTTGATCCATGCAGATCGTTATGCTGGTCATTTTACTTTTGGACATAACTCCTCTTGGTGGTCTGATGAGTTGTGCTATACCTATAGGGAAGATTATACGAATGCTACTTTTGATTGGTTGAACAACTACTTAGGAAATATACTCAACTTTCAGGAATTTGTGGAAGAAGGTGCTGAATTGGAAAACGAGTATATGTATGCTATGTCATTGATCATAAAGGGATTGTACTATCAAATGCATACGGATACTTTTGGCATGGTACCATATACTGAAGCAGGTGTGGAAGGGATTTTGCAACCTAAATTCGATGAACAATCGGTTATCTATCAGGGAATTATTGCTGATTTGGATGCAGCAATGGCAACTATTGGCGATACTGAAAGAACAGGGATTGGTGTAGATGATGCTGGGGAGAACGATATTTATTGTGGCGGGGATTTACAACAATGGAAACGCTTGGCCAATACACTAAAGTTGAGAATAGCAATGCGTGCTCTAGGTGCTCCCGGGGAAAATTTTGCAGCAGCAGCAATTAGTGAAGCTTTGGGCGCACCACTTCTGAATGCTGAAAGTGGTAGTGTAACCATGAAAAAGGATTTTGTGATTAGTCAATGGGCAGCTGCAGCTTATGGTGATATCTGGCACAACTTTGGTGGTGGTTCAGATTGGACCCTGGGTGCTACCCTTATCAATATGTTACAGGATAACAATGACCCAAGGTTGGAAGTTTATGCAAAACCAGCAGAAGGAGGTACTTTCCTGTTTGAAAATAACACTGAGACTCCAGACCCTAACTATCAAGATCGTTTGGATTTTATAATAGCAGCTCTGGACAGAGCAGGAGCAGATTATACGGTTACCGTTGATGGTACTGTCACTACAATTGAGCTTACACCTGGACAATATATTGGACAACCAACTAGAATCAATGGAGATACACAATCTTACGTACGTTATGACTTATTTAGCACACCGAGCGACCGGGTCATACAGGAAAAAGGTACCCAAGTGGATGCATATCCAGAAATTGTCTTGACCAGTGCAGAAGCTTATTTTTTGCAGGCAGAGGCTTCTGTAAGAGGTCTGTCCGGTGGTGATGCACAAGCACTGTTTGAATCCGGCATAAGAGAAGCAATGAAATTATGGAGCATTCCGGATGGAGATGTTGATACCTATATTGCCAACGAAGACGCCGCCAATATTACAGTGGGCTCTGATGATGAAAAACTGGAAAAAATAGCCCATCAAAGATGGTTGGTAAGTTATACGGATGGCTTTGAGGCTTGGACAGTCGTTCGCGATACAGGATATCCGAGCGAATTGGCAAATGGTGTATCCGATTTTATTATTTACGGACCAGGAGATTTAAACGGGGTATACCCGCAACGTATGAGGTACGGTTCTGGAGCACAAGATAATGAAAATTTTGGCGCGGTAGAGGGTATTCAAGGAGAAAACTTACAAAGAACAACTTTATGGTTTGCCCAATAATGCTTAACGAAAAAATTCCCAAAGGAATTTATATATATAGTTTGAGTTAATTTTATTTATTTGATTAAGTAAAGGAAGATCGTTCTTCCTTTACTTTTTTATATTTCTCTGCTCGGTTTGGTGTTCAAACATAATATTGCCCTATGAAAAAGAAAATAGCAAACAGCATATATCCCTTTTTGTTCTTACTCTTGGCATGTTTGTCCTCATGCAACACTACCCAAGAAGATTCTTCTTTCCTTTTTCAGAAGATGGATGCAGACCAAACTAATATTCATTTTGTGAATGTCAATGTGGAGAACAAACTGACCAACTCTTTTCTTTATGAATATGTGTATAATGGTGCGGGCGTTGCTGTAGGTGATGTGAACAATGATGGATTGGAAGACATCTATTTCACTTCAAACTTAGAGAACAACGCACTTTACCTCAATGAAGGAAATCTTGAGTTCAAGGATATTAGTCAACCATCAAAAACTGTTGGTAAAAGAGGTTGGGCCACTGGAACCAATATGGTGGATATCAACAATGACGGATTACTGGATATTTATATTTGTAAATCCGGTCCCTATGAGAAAAAGTCTTTACTTCAAAACGAGCTTTTTATAAACAAGGGAACCAACAATAAGGGAATACCAATTTTTGAGGAATCTGCTGAAAAGTATGGGTTGGCGGATACTGGAAACTCTATTCAATCTGCCTTTTTGGATTATGACTTGGATGGTGATTTAGACATGTACCTGATGAACCATAACCCCCAAACCTTTTCACTGGGCAATACCGAAGCTTTTTCCCCGCTGGGCGACAGATTTTATGAAAACCAAGATGGTAAATACGTAAATGTAACCCAAAAAGTGGGCATTTATTCAAATTCGGTCTCCTACGGACTTGGCGTAGGAGTAAGCGACCTGAATGATGATGGATGGCCCGATATCTATATCTCTAACGACTATGACGAACCAGATTATCTGTATATCAATCAAAAAAATGGAACTTTTAAAGAAGTCGTAAAAAAAGCAACCAACCATATTTCCAATTTTGCCATGGGAAATGATATTGCTGACTTCGACAATGACGGTTTTGTAGATATTTTGACTTTGGATATGGTTTCTGAGGATAATTATGGAATGAAAACCAGTATGGCCAGTATGAATCCACAAAAATTCAATAACAACATAGCAGCTGGTAAACATTTCCAATATATGTACAACACACTGCAAAAAAACAGTGGTCATATTGATACTTCGGGCACCCCTTATTTTTCAGAGGTAGGTCAAATGGCAGGGATTTCTAATACGGACTGGAGCTGGGCGCCACTTTTAGCCGATTTTGACAACGATGGCTTAAAAGATATTTTTATTTCCAATGGAATTAAAAGGGATTTCAGGAACAAGGATTACTTCAACAATTTGCAAAAATACCTTCGTGAAAACCACGATGCCCTCACCAATGAAGAAAAAATAACCCATCTTATTGAAACCACTCCTCACCGACCTCATGTAAACTATTTTTATAAGAACACAGGTGGACTCATTTTTGAAAATACTTCTGAACTCTGGTTAAACAACCCTGAAGGCACCTACTCCAACGGGGCAGCCTATGCCGATTTGGACAATGATGGTGATTTGGATCTTGTTATCAATAATGTAGACTCAAAGGCCATGATATTAAGGAACAATTCAAATCTGCGCCAGTCTTCCAATTACTTAAAGTTGCTGTTCAAAGGCCCTTCCCAAAACGCCATGGGAATTGGGGCAAGAGTCAAAGTATATTCTGGTAACCAAGAACAGGTTTATGAAAATTATAGTGTTCGCGGCTATCAATCCTCCGTTCCCCCAAAAATTGTCATTGGTCTAGGAGGTAAAAACTCTATTGATTCACTACTTGTCACGTGGCCAGGAAAAAAGATACAGCGTATCTATAATCCTAATATTAACAACACCACTACCATAACATACCACCCTGAGGAAAATCTGAACATCCAGGAGCTACCCGAAAACAGTAAAAGATTTGAATCTGCTGTTTTAAATCTTGAAGTTTCACATGTTGAAAATGATTTTGATGACTACAAATCACAAGTGCTGTTGCCCCATAAAATGTCAACCTTTGGTCCCGCTTTGGCCGTAGGTGATATTAATGGTGATAGCCGAGATGACTTTTTCTTGGGACAAAGTACAGGGACAGCATCCAATCTGTACATCCAAAAATCTGATGGCTCCTTTCAGCTTCAGCAGACCTTTGACAAAGAAGCCATTTTTGAAGATGTGGACGCACAATTTTTCGATTTTGACAATGATGGCGACAAAGACCTAATTGTGGCTACAGGAGGAAATGAGTTTCAAGCCGACTCACCCAACTATATTGACCGTTTATATGAAAATCGTAATGGTAGGTTTGTGCTAAGAAAAGACCTATTTCCGCAAATTCCGGTTAGTAGTTCAAAAATTCGAATTGCGGACTATAATAATGATGGTTTCATGGATGTTTTTATAGGCGGAAGATTCATCCCACATGATTATCCAACAGCAGCAAACAGCCTTCTTTTTAAGAATGAAAATGGAAAATTTATCAACGTAACCGATACTATTGCCCCAGACCTTAACTCTATTGGATTGGTCACTGATGCTTCATGGACGGATTATGATCAAGACGGTGATTTGGATCTAAGTGTTGTAGGTGAATGGATGCAACCCACTTTCTTGACCAATAACGATGGTGTTTTCAGCAAAGCAGATTTAAGTTCACTAAATGGTTTATCGGGATGGTATTTCTCCATCAAACCTCTTGATATCGATAATGATGGAGATGAGGATTATATTCTTGGAAACTTAGGGCAAAATTACAAGTACAAAGCAGACCAAAAGAACCCTTTCGAAGTTTACTATCATGATTTTGATGACAACGGTAAAAAAGATTTGGTTTTGGGTTACTATAATTTTGGTGAACTTTACCCGGTCAGGGGTCGTGAATGCTCATCACAACAAATGCCATCAATAAAAAAAATAACTCCTTCCTACGATCTTTTTGGAAAATCTACACTTTCCGACATTTATGGTCCTGAAAAATTATCCAAAGCATTGCACTTAGTGGCATACAATTTTAAAAGCGGTGTTCTTGTAAACAACGGAGGTGGAAATTTTGATTTTGTGGAATTCCCGGAATTGGCTCAGATTTCATCCATAAATTCCATTTTGGGTTACGATTTGGATAACGATGGCGCAAAAGATCTTATCGTAGCCGGAAATTTGTTTGCATCAGAAATCGAAACACCTCGAAATGATGCCGGTTACGGAATGGTCTTAAAAAATAATGGTGACGGGTATTTTCAAACCATTAATTCAAATACCACCGGATTGTTTATGTCCCAAGATGTCAAAAATTTAAATTTCATCAATATTCTCGATGAACTCTATTTACTGGCAGGAAATAATGGCGAAGCACTGCAATTGGTAAAAGTATCTGCAAATTCTACTCTTTGATTTTGAAGAACGAAACTTACGTTATTGGTGTTGATGTCGGAGGCACCCATATTTCCTCGGCAGCGGTTGCCTTAAGTCAAAAGAAACTACTTCAGAGTACCTACTCCACAAGTCATGTTTCCAATATGCTGGATAAAAGTTCAATTTTGCAGACTTGGGCCAGAATATTGAACAAAACTTTGCAATCAGCAAAAAAAATCCATTATCTGGGATTGCTTTTGCCATGCCCGGCCCGTTTGACTATGCAAATGGTGTAGCCAAATATCCCGAAGGATTTAAATATGGCGCACTTTACAGTATAGAGATAGAAAAAGAATTGTCGCCATTACTAAATCACGAAGGCGTTTTGCCTATTCGTTTTTTGAACGATGCCACTTCTTTTGCCGTAGGGGAAGCATGGCTCGCAGAAAGTCTGGGTTATCAAAACCAACTATGTGTAACTTTGGGTACTGGTTTGTGCGGAAATATTTCTAAGACGTATTTCTGTTTTGGGAATGAGCTGGAACAGGTTTTTGACCAAAATGAACTATCCGTGGCAATACGCATATCCGAACACAAAGAAAAAGGGTCCATTATAGGTTGCACAGGTCTTTTCGGCAATAATTTTTGGAGTAATATCAAAAATAACCTTCCCCGTATTTAACCCTTTACTTTTTTATCCATTAACTGAAACGGTGCATCCATCAACTCAAATGGGCCATCCATAAGTTGACAAGGGTTTGAACAAAGCGCCTTATGTATGTTTGTTCCGATGAGCGTTAGAAATCATACACAATTAGAGTTAGGAATCAAATTGTTTGAAGATTTTTACGCGAACCATATAGCAATGCACTTTTAAAGACTGGTGTCACAAAAGTGTTTAGTTTAGTTGAGGTTTCCATTACGCCAAGGGATTGCGCCCTAATTCCTTGGTTGTAATGGATAAACAAAGAACTACGTCTCCATTAATTTAATCTACTATGCTTTAGAGCCACTTTAATAGTGGCTCTTTCTGTTTATCACAAAAATATTGAAGTAATAATCTTACATAAATAACTCCCGTTCATCTAAACGTTAAGTCAAACTCCCCATCCGTCAATTCAAAAAGCGCTTTCGTTCATTCGTATACAATTCTATGCAATGTTTGTTTTCTCTTTGTCCCCAATTTATATAAACTCTAATTATCAACTTCTACTTTATTAATCAATATTATTATGATTCTAAAAAAAATTATAATCGCCATACTTTTGCTATGTTCGATTCATGCCGTAAAATCACAATCCTACCAAGGATTTTTAACTGACAATTATAATGGTGTCCATGGTATTATTGCCAACCCAGCCAATATTGCAGACTCACGCCTCAAGTTGGACATCAATCTTGCTGGTGTAAGTGCTTTCTTTGCCAATGATTATATTGGTTTTAACCTCGGTGATGCGCTTGGCGGAGACTATAGCAAGGTATTCGATGAGGCCAAGACCTTTCCTTCATCAAATAATTCATTGGCAACAAACATCGATGTCTTGGGACCTTCGGTAATGTTCAACATTACCAAAAAATCCTCGATTGCATTGTATACAAGGGCAAGAGGGCTTATCAACGTAAATGACATAGACGGTTCCTTGATTGAAAAAGAAGGTGGTTTTGACGAAAGTCAAGATTTTACCATTAATGAAGGCGTTGTCTCAGGCGCAATTAATTTATGGGCAGAGGTGGGGGCTACTTACGCTCAAGTACTTTTGAATCAAGAGCAACATTTTATCAAAGGAGGTATTTCGTTAAAATACATTCAAAGTGCAGGCAACTTATATGCGTATACCGATAATTTAAGTATAAACTATACTGCCGGTGACGAATTGGTCGAGACCGATCCTGGATTAGTCGAGACTACTGGTGAACTTATATTTTCCGACCCTACTGATGCAGAAGGCACAGATTTTAACCTAAATAGAGGAAAAGGGTTTGGCGCAGACATTGGTCTTATTTATGAGTGGCGGCCCAACCATGCGGAACATACTAAAATGGATCGCACCGGAAAGAACCTCTTGAACAAGGGAATCAACAAGTACAAGCTAAAATTTGGACTTTCCGTTACTGATATTGGACAAATCAAAAACACTGTGGGAAGTGAAGAAGTTTACAATCTTAATGAGATACAGGACATTGATAATTTTGATGGAACTGATTTGGAGGATGGTCTTGAGCAAAACTTTTCTTTTGTTCAGAACGGTCCTGCAAAAAATTCAACTTTACCGACAGCCCTACATGCCAATACGGATTGGAACATCAATTCCAAATTCTATTTAAACCTTAACCTAGACATGCCATTAACCGCTCGACACAAAATAAACGCGAACAGAATTATGAGCCAAGTAATGTTGACCCCAAGGTATGAAACTACTTGGTTAAGTTTTTATTCCCCCGTAAGCATTGTCCAATATGCTGATTTTCAATGGGGTTTAGGACTTAGAGCAGGACCTTTGTATGTTGGATCCGGTTCAATTTTGTCCACGCTATTGGGACAAACATCAAAATCCATTGATGCATATGCAGGTTTAAAGATTCCTTTTTATCAGAATAAGCTAAAAGATAAAGACAATGATGGCATCCACAACAAGGAGGACCAATGTCCAGAGACACCTGGCCCGGTTGAAAATAATGGATGTCCATGGCCAGATTCTGATGGCGACGGTGTTTTGGACAAAGATGATGACTGCCCGCAAGAAGTTGGGCCCAAAGAAAATAAAGGTTGTCCGTGGCCAGATTCTGATGGTGATGGCATACTTGACAAAGATGACATTTGCCCAAGTGAGCCAGGTTCTAAAGAACACAGCGGGTGCCCAGATTCTGACAACGATGGCCTCATAGATAAAGACGACAGATGCCCTTCTGAAGCAGGTAAAATTGAAAACAAAGGATGCCCTGATACTGATGGTGACACCTTAGTGGATATTGATGATGAATGTCCGAAAATTTCTGGACCTGTAAGTAATAATGGCTGTCCCGAAATGACAATAACAGTCCAAAAGCAATTGAATGATTATGCCCGCACTATTTTATTCGATACAGGAAAGGCGACCATAAAAGCAGAATCTGTCTCTACCATGGTGGATATCATCCAGATTCTCAATGAATATCCAAATGCCAAATTTACCGTTGAGGGCCATACGGACAGTGTTGGGAGTAATGCAACCAACCAAAAACTATCTGAAGCTAGGGCCAACTCTGTAAAAGACTTTTTGGTAAACGAAGGAATCGCTGAAAGTAGATTGAATGCCCAAGGGTTTGGAGAGGACAAGCCGATAGCCTCAAATGCTACTCGAGCAGGAAGAAAACAAAATAGAAGGGTAGAAATCAATGTGATAAAATGATTGTTCCGAACCAATTAAGAATTCAAGGTTTGGTGTAACTTCATTTTCTTAAGTACCGAAACAATTTAACCACCAAGTGTTTACTTGGTGGTTTTTAATTACCCTGCGTTTCATCGACAAAAACACACATTTCATCGATTTCACCTTATACGTCAATTGAAACCACCATACCGTCCATTCATCTGTTGATATTTCCCCTATAATTTGTTATTTGAACTACGCTTAGCATAAAGCCCCATAATTTTTAACCAAATTTCACAGCTTATGCATTTATTGACAATTATCTGGACCCTTGTGTGTGCTGCAATAATTATTGGATATCCAATGTATTTGCTTAACAAGGCTATGAATGTCGAATCGAAGGCGAAGGGGCAATATATCTATAAACCATCTGATATGGTTGAACTTATTTCAATAGACCTTAATCACCAGCTGCCGGGGTGGTCTTTAAATCTAGATATTCCACAGATAACTGAAGATGTATTGTTCAATAACCCGATTTTGTTCTACTTAGAGTCGGCAGATTCCTATTTAAAACTCCCTATGAAAAATATTGATATGGGATATAGTGCCAATATATACAAGAATGTCGGTAAGGTATATATAACCTTCAAATCTTTGAAAGATGATGTTTCCAATTTTTATATTCCTACTTGGCATTTGACCAATCTTAAAATATTGATTGTCAAACCCCATGAGCATGGCATAATGGTAGAAAACGGCAAAAAAAATAGTAAACATGAAATATATAGAAAACTTCAAAAAGCAGGCGTAAACATTGAGAACTATAACGAAGTGAAAGAATACTTCGGCAATAAAGCGGAAATAAGCTTTAATGGACAATATTCCAATGACAAACTAAATCAAGGTAAACGAGCAATAACATCACGGGCTCCTCAATATTTATCTACTAGCTAATTAATCTGATGGTTACGGCAAATGATAAAGTTCATCATAAATTTCACGATTCTGAATCCCACAATGGCCGTTTATCAATACGACCAAAAATTCAACCGTACATCCGTATGCATGATTCATCAATTGAAATTGGGCATACATCAACTGGGAGGTTAAAAAAATGACCAATACAGTACTTTTATTCTATAAAACCACAAAAAAAATATGAATTGAATCAAACTTTAGTGTTCAAATATTATATCAATCAACAAAATCTTAGGTTATCATTTCCATAGTTATATATGATTTATTGTTGTTTGGAAATAGAAATCATGTTTTGGTTTAATACAAGCCCATCATAAGTAATTTCATCTGCACTGCAAGCAAGTATGGGGTTATGCTGCGCAATAGCAGAAGATGGCACGAAAGTGATGGGCTTTTTTCAAAATCGATTCCTTCTTCAGCTATCAATCTATACAACCAATTCGCCTTACCATAATATATTGGAAAAAGTCATCTTCTATTAACTCCTATTAAAAAATTAATTTATAATTTGAAGCGAACTTAACCCAACCTCCGCAACCATGAATGTATTATCTTAGAAGCCGAATTTTTCAATAACCTGCGTGCGCAACCTCTTTATCCAATATGACTCCATGGATTCTGATATAAGGGATTTGTAATATTTTGACAATCCCAATTGTATTTAAAAGAAAGCAACCAAAAAACAACCTTATGACATTAAAAGTAGTAATCGTAGAAGACGAAAAACACAGTAGGCAGACTTTAAAATCTTTACTCGAAGAGTTTTGCAGAGATGTTCAGGTAATTGCTATGGCTAGTACCGTCGAGGAAGCCGTTAAAGTGCTTTCCGTTTATAGTCCAGATGTAGTTTTTTTAGATATAGAGCTACAATCCGGTGTAGGTTTCGATGTATTGACCCAGATAAAAGACCTAAGTTTCGAGGTCATCTTTACAACTGCCTTTGAGAAGTATGCTGTAAAAGCCATAAAATTCAGTTCTTTGGACTATTTGTTAAAACCTATAGACTTAGATGAACTGCAACAAGCTGTTGAAAAGGCCAGAGTTCGTATGGATACAAATGTATACAGACAACAGATTGACACACTTATGCAAAGCTTGACACAAGAATCGAACAAAATGCATAAAATCTGTTTGGCCACCACCGCCGGAATGGAATTTATAGAGTTACAGGATGTTGTTCTTTGTAAAGCGGATGGGTCCTATACTTCATTTGTTCTAAAAAATAAGACCTCTCTTTTAGTAAGCAAACACCTAAAAGAATATGAGATTCTTTTGGCTGACCAAATGTTCATGCGTGTGCACAATAGCTATGTGATTAATTTAAGAGAGGTGAAAAAGTATATAAAATCTGATGGTGGCTACATTATTATGAGCAATGGAATGCATGTAAGCCTTTCACCAAGAAAAAAGGATGACCTTATTGAGTTAATGAAACGGTTGTGATTTTCTGTAATCCCAGCCTAATCGTTCTTTCTTGGGTTCACCAAACTTTTGGTAAACTCATTTAAGGCTTCAACTTTTTGGTCAAAATCTCCTTTGATCGTTTTTCTATATTCGTTCAGGTTTTTGACCAAATCATCAATGTTCTCAGGAATAACATCCTCAAAAAACTGCCGCAATCTCTTTGCCACGGTTGGAGACTTTCCGTTGGTGGAGATCGCTATTTTCACATTCCCCTTTGTCACTATTCCTCCCATATAAAAATCACAGAAAGGCGGATTATCAGCAACGTTCACCAAAATGCTTTGTTCCCTGCAATCGTAATAGACTTCTTCATTAACGTTGACCTTATCTGTACAAGCAACAACCATGTGTTTGTCTTCCAGGTATTTTTTACGATATACGTCCTCCGTAATCTTAACTCCATGTTTGTTTGCCAACTTCAAAGTGTCATCCAAGAATTGGGGCGCGACCATTTGTACATTGGCATTAGGGCTTGATTTTAATAAAAATGACAGCTTTTCCAGACCTACATTACCAGCGCCAACAATTAGGATATTGATGTTTGAGGCCTTTAGAAAAATCGGGTATAGCTCATTCTGTTCCATTCGCTATCGCTTTTTTTATTAGTTTCCCTGCTCTATCTGAAAATGACAGCTCCAATGCCATTTCCTGCCCTTTGATTGACATTTTTCTCCATGTTTTTTGCAAAATATCCACCACCTTTTCGTCGGGATGCTTGCTCATAAACGGCTCAAAATAATAGCGCAAGAACACCAAACAAACAACATCTTCAAGCATTTGGCTCTCCTCATTTTTTTTTAGCTGTTTTTTTAAAAGTAAAAATGACACATGATCAATAACCTCTTGCGCATAACCAGCTTCTTGTAATAATTCTGATGCTTTTTGGGCATGAAATTTTTTCAGGTCCTGCCTCCATTTCAGATACCCGACTCTATCCATTTCATAATCCTCTCGAGGGATTTTCCATCTGCAAATATGCTGACTCCTAGCTGCCAACTGCAAAGCTTCCGAGGCGTTTGGCGCATACTCATTCAAGGTGTTCGTCATTCGGATGGCATACAGTAGTTCCTTTGGAAATTCTCTCCCATCATAAAATTCAACATTGGGGTCCTGTCCATTCGCCTCATCAAAAAGTCGAAAAACTTCCTCCATTTTTCCAGATAGGGCCATTACGTTAGTTTTTCCAAAATTATTCAGAAAAGCCCTATCAAACTGTATTTGTAATCTTTTTTTATGAAGTTTTCATCCGCAATTGATGTGGACTGGTTTTTGGAATACGCTCAATGATTCCCCTGGCTTCCAAATCCAACTTTACCGTGACAATGTACCATAGGACTTTACCATCAAAGCTATTGGTCAATTCTTCAATGACCATATCACCTAATTTTTCAAATGTAATTGTTCCGTGTTCAGAAATGGTATTTACTATGTAGTTCTTGATAAAATCATAACGCCGTTTTAGAATATTCACACCTGATTTTCCCTGTGGATGAAGGGTGAGTATTTTTTCCTCTTTGGACATAGAACAGGTTTTATCTTAGGAAGGTATGAAGAATGTCTCAATCTTTTTTGATCACTCTTCCATCGCTAGATAATTCTTGCCTAACAATATCTGCATCTCCCTTATAGAAAAGTCTTGCATCAGAGCTTGCTTTTACGTCAATGGTATTCGAAACGGTCAAGTATGCATCACTATCCGACGAAAGGGAGATTTCCAAATCCCTGATTTCAAGTCCGTAATCCCTCAACCTACTATCAGATGACAAATTGGCCTTTAAATCATCCATAGTGCCTACCATATCGATCACACTATCTGAGGTCAGTTTCAAGGTAGCATCTTCTGTTGCTATTTCTCCTTCTACCTTAGCTCCGGAAGAAATATCCATATAGGTTTTATCAGCATCTAGGAACACATCTGCTTTACTGTCGGAAGAGGCCTTTAACTCAAAATCAGCTGTAGTAATATCTCCTTCAAAATATCCATCAGAACTCAATTCTAAACTTACATTATCCGCAACCAGGGGGTCATCTAGATATATTGCCGCATCAGAGGACGCTCTATAATCCCTAATTTCTGCCATTGTAATATATAGTTGTAGCGTTTTTTCGCCCACTATATGGACATTATTTTTAAGTTTTACGACAAGCCTTTCGCCCTCTTGATAAATTTTAATCTTACTAAATAAATTATCATTAGATCTTATTCGAACACTTTCTTCTGTATCTGAAAAAGTGACATATGCCTTAAAGTCTGTTGCGACGGAAATAGCAGTAATATTTTCAAATTCATACTCTCTCGAGGAAACTGTGTCCGAAACCCTTTCCCTAATGGTTTCATAGGTGCATGACGACAATAATGTCCCCATGGCAATACTAAAAATTGCTTTTTTGATTGTTTTCATGATGTTTGTTTTTGATTAAAACTCTATTCTATAATTCAATAATGGCAAAAGTTCTAATTGGTATTCCGTTTCTGTTGTTCGGGCAACCGGATTGAAGGAAACCTCATTCACATTCAACCTATTGGTAAGGTTTTGAATATCTAAAGAGATGACATGTGATACTTTGGGCCTATTGATGCGGTATGACAAACTGGTGTCCAATCGCCAATAGTCATCCAGCTCAACGGTATTTCTTTCTGTTTGAAGCAATCTTACCCTACCCGTCTGGTCAAAGAAATCTAAATCCACAGGGGTTTCTCGCTTTCCGCCGTTCCACAACAGCTTGGCATTGACCCCCAAAATATTGTTGTTGTTCTTTCCCATTTTAAATTCCTTTCCCCCAACAACATTAAAAGTATAATTGGCATTGTAGCGACTATCGTACCAATTACCATCCCCCGCCCTATATTGCGAATCGAATAGTGAACTTGTTATTAAAAAATAATACTGATTGGAAAAGAATTTTTCCAAGGTAAGCTCCAAACCATAGTTTCTGCCTTTACCGGAATCGACCAGTGCCGTCTCAATAAAACGTCCGTTCAAAAAAGAATCCGTGAAACCCGGTGTTGCCGATATGGCCACTTTGTTCAGGTCTTGATAATAGACTTCAACCTTTAGATGCCCGTTTTTAATGATACGCCAGTCATATCCCAAAATGTAATGTGTCGCACGCATTAAATCGAGATTGGTATTTGGAGTGGTCACATTACCCTGACCAGCAGAAACCTCTATAAAATATTGGTTCAAAGGCATTCTTCTAGAGTGCAGTCCAACTCCTGCACTTAAGGTATGTTTTGGTGAAATTCTGTATTCGATTCCTCCCCTAGGCTCCAATACAAAGTCATTATTTACCGAAAAGGAGGAAGCGTGTAACCCAAATGTGGTGGATAGTTTTTCATTGAATCTATATTTGGCCTGAGAGAAAAATTGCAGAAATGTTCCGTTACCATCTGCATTGACCAAAACTTCTGTATCGGTGTCCCTTGTTTCATCCGTCAAAACATCATAAGACAACCGACTATAAACAATCCCGGTTTTAAGCGTGGTCTTGGCATTGAATTTTTGGTTAAGATTTGCACTCAGTCGAATGGCATTATTTCGAAGAATATCTTGTTCCCGATAAAAGTCAGAATTTGTTCTATTATCCAAGGAAAAAATATAATCACTACGATTTCCAGAATAAGATAGCGCTGCATCCAACGAAGTATTGGAGTTTAAAAAGTGTTTGAGGTTCAACCCACCCATATAAGTTTTGGATTCAAAAATTTCATCCTCAAAAACACTTGGATTGACCTGTTCTGCGTTATCCTGATTGTCTTCGCTGATTCCTCCCATACCCCATACTGAGAAGTTGGTTTTGTCTCCAAGTGGCAAGTTGACCTTAAAGGCCAGATCCTGAAATGTGGGCACAGAACCTTCAGACACTTCAATAATATTGTTCAAAATGGTCAAAGTGGAATATCTATAATTGACCAAATATGACCCTTTGTAGTTTTTTGAAAACGGTCCTTCAACAGCCAAATCGGTACCTAAAACCCCAAATTGAAAGGCATATTCGGTATTCTCGGCATTACCGTTTCTGAGTTTAATGTCGAACACCCCAGAAGTGGCGTTTCCATATTCAGCAGGGAACGCACCAGTGAAAAAATCCGAATTTCCCAGCATATTGGTGCTCAGCAAACTTATTGCACCCGGAGAATAGCCTTCCTCAGAGAAATGATTGGGCTCTGGCACTTCCACTCCTTCGATTCTCCACAACAATTGGTTTGGTGCATTACCTCGAATTACAATTTCATTAGTTGTATCATCTGTATTGGTAACCCCTGCGAAAGAAAGCGCCATCCTCCCGGGATCACTGATACTGGCCGGAAAGCGTTTGGTCTCTTCCACTCCAAAAGATCTCGCACTCACCGTTGCCAATTTGTTGTTCGGCTTAATTTGGTCTTTACGTGCCTGCACCACAACTTCTCCCAATTGATTCAAGGATTCGGTCAACTTAATGGTTAGATTGATTTCTTTGGCGGAACCCACTAAAACCTCAGAAACCAATGCATCTTCATACCCTAAATAGCTGCATGAAAAAGACTGCCTTCCCACGGGTACATTTTCCATGGCAAAAAACCCTTGAGCATCGGTTATTACTCCAATTTGCGGTTCTGAATCTAACAGAATTATGGTCGCACCCATTAAGGGACTTCCTGTGACAATATCGGTTACTTTACCCTTGACCGTTTGTTTTAAATCTTGGGCGTTTGAGAAAAATACGGCACTAAAAAGCAGGGTCCATACAAAAGGACTTTTTAGACATATGTTTTTCATGATGTTTGATTGAGGTGTTTAGCGAAGCTCTTTCTCTAACTTGAGCATTGGCATCCAGTAAAAGTTTATTGCCGCCCATTCATCTATTTCCACATTCTGGGAGCTCCTTACGAATACCGCACCATTTTTTGAAAATACATGCTTTGCCATTAGACCTTGGTTGATTGACTGTTTGTTTTTTGATTTGCTATTCATTGCGTAAATGTTTTTTATATCTGTTCCTGCCCATATTAAAAACCCCTACTTTGATACCTATACCACCCGAAAATCCGTTAATCCTTGACAATGGGTTAAACTCAAGATCTAACTTACTTGAGAAACGGTACTTTACACCCGCCTCCAACTGAAGGTATCTTGAAATATTAAAGAGTACGCTCATTCCTGGTTCCAAAACAAAAACGGCATCAACATCATCTTCATCGATTCGGTCATCGATGCGATCGTCAAAGTTATTTCCCAGATAACCAACTGCTCCGGCTCCAATAAGAATAGGAAAAGAAAGGTTCACCGCTGATTTGCTAAAAAGAATCGGCTCTAAGTGTAACCCTCCGTAGGCTGCCAACAAATCTTCATTTGTGGTCAAGGGATTATCTTGTTCTGAATACAGTACAGAGCCTACAAATCCCACTTCAAATTTTCTGTTGGCCACATAGGCTATCTTAAGGCTTCCGATATAGGTATCCTTGCTATCAATTTCGCCAAAGTAAGTAGAAAGGCCCAAGTACACTCCGTGGACGACATTTCTGCGATCATTAAATTCTATGTAATCACCACTCTCATCCGTTTGGGCCCAGGCGGTGCATACAAATAGTAGTAAAACTACTGGCGTTAATTTGTTTAGTTTCATCGTTTTTTGATTAGGTTGTCGAGTTAAAGACAAGCGCAATTGTAAAAGGTTGCACGTAAATAGTCTTTTTTTGTTTTTTTATTGATTACTAGTCGGAGATTATAATTACTCCCTTTATTCCGTTGATAGAGAAATCACCTCGTGGTTCTGTTCCATATGTGGCGGAAATCTCCCTTATTTTTCGACCAGCATTGGTCATATCTGTATTTACATTGGCAAACGTTTTGGGAACTCGCAACAAACCTTGTTCCAAAGTGGCCTTAAAATCAAATGAAAGGCCTGAAACATCCATATTTATCTCAGAAGATTCTTGAACAATGTCAATTTCCGCATCTTGTTTCAATATTTTATGGATATCTATTTCCGCTATTCTAAGGGTTAAAAACAACTCGGAATCCACACTTGAGATGTCAGCATTTGAAAACTTAAAATCACCCCGAAGACTTCCCACACGCTCCAAATGCACCTCATCTTTGCTGGAATAAAGTTCCAACTTGGACACTTCACCCAAACGTATTTCATTTCCACTGCTGATTATTTTAAGTTTCTGTGCGGTGTCCACATCAATGGAACCGTTACTTATTTTAATATTACCGTAACCCAAATTCCCACAGTTCAATTTCCCAAAACGCATGTCTATTTTCGCTGTGGATATTTCATCATTGACCCATAGGTCACCATGCTGCAGATTAGCATCCAAGTCCCCTTTCCAAGCTCCTATAATTATATCTCCAAATTTATTTGTGATATTGAGTTCTGCATTAATAGGCATGTATATCTCATAGTCAATCTGAATATTCGATTTATCAAAATCAAAAGGATTGGCTTTGTTAAAATATCTGGTAAAAATGCTGGAGCTTCTTTCTGCAATTTCTGAGGTAATCCGGATGAAATCCCCTGCTTGGTTTACTTGCGGTTGAATTCTATCCAAAAGTTTCTTTGCATTCTCATCCTTCCTGTGCGTAACCGTCATGGAAATAGAAATTTTCAATTCCTCCCTGTCCCAGCCATTTATGGATATGTTTCCATATTTGTTCTCAATTTGAACTGTCCCAGTGGTCGGAAAATCATAACTGCCATCCCATTGCTTTGAACGCTCACTTTGTGCGAACAACGACAGCATCCAAAGGCAACATAATATCGATAGCGTTATCCTTTTATAATACATACCCTTCATAATCCATTTCATTTTTAGAAGCATTGATTTGTTTGAGTAAATTCTCAATCAATTCAATACGTTTTTTATAGTTGTTTACAATGGCCTCCAAAATCAGCTCATTGTCCAAATTATTCTGCATTTCAAGTTTTAGCTGTTCATATTCCTCATCCAGTTCATCCATAAAGGACAAAAACTCTTCCTTGTCCTCCGTGCTCAGCTTTGGATGGTTCTGCACCAATTGTACTTGTTGAAAAACCAAATTTTTATAGTGAAGGTCAATCTCAAAGAGTTCTTCATTGGCATAGCCTTCAATACCTTGTGAAGTAGGCTCGCCTGCGAGAAAAAGCCCTATAACAGAGAGGCCAATCAACAACACAATAGAGGCTGCCACACGAAGTTTATATGATTTCCACAATGGAATTACCTTACCTTTCTCCTCTTCATCCAGTTGGGCAGATATGTTGCCCCAAAGCTTGTCCTTGTCCATTTTATGGACATCGAAAGCTTGTTTGTTTTCCTTTATATATTTTTCAAAATTGTCCATTACAGTTCATTTACAATTTGAATCAATTTCTTTTTGGCCCGGTGATACTGCGATTTGGAGGTCGATGTTGATATTCCCAATATTTCACCTATTTCAACATGGTCATATCCCTCGATCAAATACAGCGTTATTATCTGTTTATATCCTTCTGGCAATTGCGCCAGGCCTATTTTAATTTTCTCTATCTCCAGTTGTGATACGGCCTCAGGTTCTTCATTTTCCAAAGGCTCACCTTCATTTTCCAAAGAGGACAACAAAAGTCGTTTGGCCTTTAAATGATTTATGCTTCTATTGATAACTATGCGTTTCAACCATGCCCCAAAAGTGCTTTCATACCTAAAAGTGTCCAGTTTTTTAAAGGCCTCCACAAAACTTTCTTGAAGCACATCCTCAGCATCTTCCCGAACTGTCAATAATCGCATCGCCACATTGAACATAGCATCTACATAAAGCCCATACAGCTGGTACTGGGCATTTCTGTCGCCTGCTTTGCTTTGCTCTACTAAAGCTTGATGTGTAAAACGTATGTTCGCTTCCAAAAATCCTGGACGGTTATTCAATGACAGCTAAAAATAATTCTTATTCATCTATTCCAAAGACAAATCAAAATTCTTAGGGTTGCACATGAACCCATTTTTATCAAAAAAACCTTCAATATTATATTGAAGGTCTTCATAAGCATGGTTTATATTGGTCTGTTATTGAAGTTTAACAATAATAAACTCTGATCTTCTGTTGGTATCATGTTCTTCCATTGAGCATTTAACTCCATTACGACAATGGTTAAGCAATTGCTTTTCACCATACCCAACAGCACTTTCAATTCTGTTTGCATCAATGCCTTGTGATATAATATAGCTCCCTGTAGATTTTGCCCGCTTATCTGAAAGGTTCTCATTATAACGATCACTACCTCTTGAATCGGTATGAGCTTCTATTTTGATAACCATTTTGGGGTATTCTTTCATTACCTCAACAATTTTGTTAAGTTCTTGGGCTGCATCAGGACGGATGTCCGCTTTATTCAAATCAAAATAAATATTATCAATTTTGATTTTGAGCACTCCATTCTCCCTTACGATAAGTTTGTTAAGCTCTTTGGTAATCTCTAATGGCACTTGATTGACTTCATCTTTTATTTTCGAAGTACTAAAACCTGCTCCTCCAGCCTTAAAACCTTTTTTGCCTATTTTGATGGCGTATGTGGTCTCACAATCTAGTGGAATTTCAAAATCGAATGCCCCATAAGGGTCGGTTCTTGTTGTTCCCAAAGAAGTTCCATCTGAGGTCAACAGTTCAACATCGACATTTACTATGGGCTGTGCATTGGCACTCCTTACCACACTACCTTTTACGGTTTGTTTGCAGGCTTCTTCCAATCGCTGGAAAGAATAGATATCATCATCTCCCTTACCTCCTTCTCTATTGGAGGAGAAATATCCCCTTTGTGTTTTTTCGTTCACGATGTAGGCAAAGTCATCGAGATTGCTGTTCAAAGGCATCCCCAAATTATTAGGTTCGCCAAAACCTTCTTTTCCCATATCACTTTCAAAAACATCCAGACCTCCTAGACCCAAATGTCCGTCCGACGCAAAATAAATTTTTTCCTCGGTCACATAAGGGAACATTTCCCTTCCACTGGTGTTAATTGTTGGACCTAAATTTCTAGGTTCCGAAAACCTTCCATCACGATAGATATCAACAACAAAAATATCGGTCTTACCGATGCTTCCGGGCATATCGGAGACAAAATACAATTTGCTTCCGTCTGGACTAAGGGCTGGTTGCCCCACGGAATACTCCTCGTTGTTGAAAGATACTTCCTCAGCTTCAGTCCATTCCCCTCCACGAAGTTCTGCCGTATATATTTTTAAGTGATTGGTTCCTTCATCATCTCCCCCCAAGGTTTGATTTGAGTAATTGTTGCGTGTAAAGTAAATTACATTGCCTTCTGGAATAAACGCGGCCCCTGCTTCATGATAGCGTGTATTCAATATGGATGAGAATGAAGATACATCCGCCAAATCGGACCCTAAATGACTTGTATCAGCCATAAAAAAGTCTAAATAAGGTTGTCTGTTCCATTCATAGAGGCGGGTTTCCAATTTTAGGGAATCCCTGCTAGAAGAGAAGACAATTTTATCTTTATAGTACATAGTCCCAAAATCGGATACTGGGGAGTTGATGGCCAGATTAGAGACGTAAAATTGAGGTTGTCGACTCATAATTTCGTCCAACCTTTCATCATTATCCTGAAATTGAGCCACGGCATAACCTCCTTTTTTAAGTTTTTTGGAATGAATCTTCATAATTGCCTTTGCCATCCTGTAATCTCTCACTCCTTTTAACGCATGGATATATCTAAAGATATATTCCGGTTCCAATACGTTTTCATATTTGGAAAACAGCACAGCATACCATTTAGCGGCATTTTCCATATCCGTATTGAAGAAATATGCATCTCCCAAACGTTGAAGTACATGCTGGGAATCATCTCCTCTTCTAACAAGGGTCTCGTACTGTTTAGCAGCCCTTATGTACATCATATCATCAAAATTGATATCTGCATTCTGATAATTGAGCTGTGCGTGAGCCGTAAACACCAAAAAAGAAAGTGGTATTAGTATGTTGGTTTTTAAGGTTTTCATCTTAATAGAATCTGGGGGATTTTAGTCGCTTCTCCACGGTCTTGAACTCGTATCTTAAAAATACTTCATGTGTGCCGCTGGTATAGCTTCTTAGGTCTGATGTAGTTAAATCATATGAATACCCAGCACTTAAGTCTGGTGAAATTTGAATCCCCAGTAAAGCCGAAAAGGAATCGTCCCATCGGTAGGCCAACCCTGCCGTAAAGGTTTCTTTGAGCATAGCATTTGCAGAAATATCTGCAACTACCGGTGCTCCGGGAACCCATTTCACGAAAAAGGCCGGTTTAAACTTTATATCTGGGGTAAGGTCTATAATTTTTCCACCTATTAAATAGTAATGCAAACGTTCCGCTGCAATTTCTTGTTCTTCTCCATCATAGTGATCCTGGGCAAAAAAGTTGGGTACAGCAAGTCCTAGGTATGTTTTACCCGTGTGGTAATAAACCCCTGCACCAATGGTTGGAAAAAACTTGTTTGCAATATTGTTTTGAAACGCAATGTCGGGATTCTCGGTCAATCCTTTTGAAAAGTCCACATTGAACAACCTTCCTCCACCTTTAAGACCAAAGGATAACTTTTTGTTGTTTTCGTCTAACTTAACAGTATAGGAGAAATTCGCATCCACAAAAACCTCTGAGGCAGGGCCCAATGCATCATGTGAAAGTACCAACCCAAGACCCACGTTATTACCAGCAGGGCCATCGACAGCTAAGACTTGCGTATTTGGCGCACCATTTACGCCCACCCACTGGGAACGGTGTAACAACAATGCTGTTAAATGTCCACGAGACCCGGCATAAGCAGGGTTGACATTTAGTGTGTTGTACATATACTGCGTGAATTGAGGGTCTTGTTGAGCAAAAATGTTGACACAGACCAACATCAATGCGGTTAAACAAGTATACTTCAATTGGTTTTTCATTCGTTGCATATTTTTCACTGTTTCCGTGCCCATTCTTCTATCTATTTATGTACAACCAATCTGTTTTTGGTGCTGAACCGTCTCCAAGGTCCAACACATAATAATAGGTACCCACTGGTAGCTGATCTCCTTGTTGCACGGTGGCACGTCCATTTGATGTTCCGTCCCATTCATTGTTATAGGATCGTTGTTCGTATACAATATTGCCCCATCGGTTATATACCTTGAGTACATTGTTGGGGTATCGAGAAATACAATCAATTTTAAATAGATCATTTACACCGTCGCCATTGGGAGAAAACTCATTGTACACCGTTAAACAAGAAGGCTCTACCACGGCTTGGTCCGAGTCATTACTTCGATTTACATCCAACTGATCCACAAAAGCAAGACTCGCTGTGTTTAGATAATCATTGACATCAAGGATTTCCACGGTGAGTTGAAGACTAGCAGTTCCTAGTACATCTAAGGAATTCACTTCCCAAAATCCTGACACCTCATCATAAGCTCCTATTGATGCCTGAGAGGTTATTAATTGATAACCCGAAGGCAATTTTTCTTCAATACCAATATTGGTTGCCGAAACGCTTCCTTGATTTGTTAGCGTAATGGTAAATACCACCTGATCGCCGATATTGGGAGAGGTATTATCGACTGTTTTGGTCACGGCAATATCGGTTGTTTGAGGAGTGACCAATACGCTTGCTTCATCATCATCAGCTAATCTATCAGAAAAGTCATCCTGATCAATTCCTTGGCTTGGATTACTGTCCGGGTCAGCCAAATTACTTGCTGTAATAGTAGCAACATTCAAATATTCATCTGTATCTCCAGTTGGGACATTAACTGTGGCCAAAATCACTAAGCTTTCAGTGTTTTGATTAAATATGGTTCCGTTTAAGCTCCAAATTCCACTGTTGGCATCGTAAGTTCCTGCGGTCGAAACATAGGATTGATATGCAAAGCCTGATGGCAATATATCGGTAATCACTACACCTGTTGCATCGCTGGCTCCATTGTTTGTGACATTTATGGTAAATTCAACTACATCCCCAACGTTCGGTGTTGCATTATTTACTGTTTTTGTAAGTGAAAGATCTGCAAGTCCGTTTGGAACAGGGACTACCGAATCCTGATCATCTTCTGAACTGAGACGATTATCCGGGGTCGAATCTGGGTCGAAGGTATCCAATCGAATCAATTCAGCAGTATTGCTGTATTCACCCGAAGCAAGTACCGTTGCCGTGACGGTAAGTGTCTGCGATATACCGCTGGCCATTGATGGAATTGCCCAAATTCCTGTATTCTGATCATAGGTTCCGGAGGTGACCACGGCTGAAACCAGATCATATCCGGTAGCCAACACATCCTCAATGACCAAACCGGTAGCTATATTAGGGCCAGAATTGGTTACTGTTACCGTAAACACGATTTCTTCGCCCACCGAAGGACTTAGGTTATCGGCAGACTTCGTTATTGAAATATCCGTGACCGATCTTGGCGTAACGGATTGCTCATCTTGATCATCTTCAAAAGGGTTACCATTTCCTGGAGTTGAATCAGGGTCCAGTTGAATGGCCGATACCACTTCCGCCACATTGTTATAATCACCAGAGGTATTTACCTGTACAGTCACATTCAAAACAGCGTTACTTCCTCCAGCAATTGTACCTACATTCCAGAGCCCTGTTGTAGCACTATATGTCCCACCGGAATCATCGGACAGATAAATATAACCTGTCGGCAATGCATCTGAAACCACGACATTGGTTGCATCACTAGGCCCATCATTTGTCAAAGTGATGGTAAAAGTCACGTTGGAACCCACATCTGGGAATTCATTATCCACGGTTTTATCCAAAGCCAAGTCAGCTGTTGGAATTGGAGTGGTTCCCGCACTATCTTGATCATTCTCAAATATATTGTTGTTGTTCGGGGTAGAATTTGGATCTAGATTACTGGATGAGAACACTTCGGTCACATTGAAATAATCCCCAGCCGGATTCACAATAGCTACAATATTCATAGTTTCTGTGGTACCATTCGGAATTATGCCATTCAACTCCCAAATTCCTGTCCCAGTATCATAGACACCGGCAGTTCTGTTATTAGAAACGTATGTATATCCTGAAGGCAACAAATCCTGCACTTCGACTCCAGTGACATCACTTGGTCCATTGTTAGTTATGCTGATATTGAAAATAACCTCTTCACCAACCAATGGACTTAAAATGTTAACCGATTTGCGTAGTAACAGGTCAGAAACCAAAACAGGAACTGACTCAATAGTTTCCTGGTCATCTTCCGTATCATCATTATTTGAAGGTGCGGAATCCACATCTGTTTCGGTTAAACCAGTCAATTCTGCAATATTGGTGTAATCTCCATTTGCCAATACATCAGCGGTTATCACAAGCGTTTCTGATGCGCTATTTGCAAGATTTCCAACCGTCCACGACCCATTTAAGGACTCATATACACCAGTAGACGGAACGGCACTCACAAACCCATAACCTGATGCTAAGAGATCAGTTACCACAACATTGGTAGCGTTATTAGGCCCATCATTCTGTACGGTTACGGTAAATTGTATTTGACCACCGACATTTGGAGTTAAGTCATCGGCAGTTTTTGTAACCGAAATATCAACCAATGGCGCAGCATTGATAACCACTTGGTCTTGGTCATCTTCCCCGGCAACTCCATTATTTGGAGTGGAATCACTATCTGTTTCGCCTTGCGCTGTGATTTGAGCAATGTTCGTATAACTGCCTGTCGGATTTACGGTTGCAGTAATGTTCAAACTTGTATTTCCTCCATTTGCAATTGCACCGACATTCCAAACTCCCGTAGTGTCATCATAATTTCCGCCGCCATCGTCAGAAACATAGGTAAACCCAGATGGCAATAGGTCGGTAACTTGAATAGAAGTGGCATCGCTCGGTCCTGAATTAGCTACTGTCAATGTGAATATTACATTTGTATTTACAACCGGATTAGCGTTATCGACATTTTTCGTCAATGAAAGATCTACCAAGGCGGATGGCGTTATCGTGACATCATCTTGATCATCTTCTGCAGAAGCTCCATTACTTGGTGTTGAATCAATATCAAAAGCATCGGAAGCAGTTATCTGCGCAACATTGACGTAATCTCCAGATGGATTAACCAAAACATCAATAATCAAGGTTTCAGAAGCTCCATTTGCTAAAGTTCCTAACTGCCATTCACCGGTTGTGTCATTGTACGTTCCAGCTGTAGCGCTATATAACACAAAATCAAATCCAGTTGGCAGTAAATCGGTTACCACAACATTAGTGGCATCGCTTGGTCCACTATTCGAAATGGTAATTTCAAAACTTATCTCATCGCCAACACTTGGAGTGATATCATTATCGACCACAATTTTAGTCAAGGAAAGATCAGCTTGTTCAGGTGCCGATGTTATGGCATCCTCATCATCCTCACTTTGATCTCCATCATCGTTATTCGGGGTACTATCTGAATCAAATTGATTGGCGAAAGTTACTTCGGCAATATGTGTGAATTCACCCAATGCACCTGCCGGAGTCTGCACAGTTGCATTAAATGTCAGTATGGTTGTATTCGTCCCTACGGGTATTGTTAGACCTGTCCATGTAATAGTTCTTGACCCAAAGTTGTAGGTTCCCCCATTATTTATTCCGATTATGGTTTCGAAACCAGCTGGTACCAGATTTTCTATGGAAACACCAGTAGCAACTACTGCTCCTATGTTACTTAAATTAATTGTGAAGGTCACAACATCACCTACATCTGGAATGGTATTGCTGGCCAAAACCTCTAATTCAACATCAACAACCTGTGGAGTAATCTCGAAGAAATCCTCATCATCTTCATCCTGATCACCATCATCATTCCCTGGTGAACTATCTGGGTCAAATTGATCTACGGATGTGATTTCCGCAGTATTTAAATATTCATTCGCCGACCCTGTTGGTGCATTTATTGTTGCTTCATAAGACACTGTTGTAGATCCTACGGGCAAACTAGCGATGTTCCAAGTGATAGTTCCTGTGGATGCCGTCCCTCCATTATTGATGGTTCCGATTGTAAATCCAGAAGGCACAATATCTTCCACCATAATATTTGTAGCAGTAACAGGACCTGCATTGCTGACCGTCAATTCGAAAATGACTGTATCCCCAACATTAGGTGTAAGACTAGACCCTGCACTAATATCTTTTGACAGGTTTAGATCTGTAATGGTAACGGTTACTTGCGCAGAATCTTGGTCATCCTCTCCCGCTAAACCATTATTTACCGTTGAATCAATATCAAAGATATCATTGGCAGTAATTTCAGCTGTGTTTACATAATTTCCAGAAGGATTAACTGTAGCATCAAACGTAAGACTTAACGTATTTCCATTTGTAATGGATAGGTTTGACCAAGTAAGGGACAAATCCCCAGCGTTATAAACACCTCCGTTACTAACTGTTCCCGGGACCAAAGTATATCCTGAAGGAATTACATCCCGAACCGATACTCCTGTAGCATCCGAACTTGAAGAAGCGTTGTTATTGAATACATCCACAGTAAAGGTTACGGTATCCCCTGGGTTCGCCGAAGTAGGCAGCACAGATTTGTTCAATTCCAAATCTATTCCTTCCAAGACAACTTCAACCGTATCAAAAACATCTGCACAAGTGCCATTGGAAATCCTCCACTCAAAGACGTAGGTTCCATTGGTAGCTCCAAAAACATCTGTATTTGGGTCATTCTCATTTACAAATCCAATCGTTGTAGGTCCCGAAATTTGAGACCAAGTGCCCACTCCCACTGTTGCGGGAACAGCGACTAAAGTAACGGAAGAAAACTGATCTAAATTTTGATCTGGGCCAGCGTCTGCACTTCCAGGGTCCGCATAATTGACTAATTCCATGGTATCCGTAAACGTACAACCTCCGTTGATCACAGTCCATGTAAATTCATAAGTGCCAGGTTCCAAAGTATCTATTAATGTCGCCTCGCTGTTCGGTGAAACTATATTAGCGGGTGTTCCTGGGGTTCCTCCAACACCTGGACCCACAGTTTGTGTCCAAGTTCCGGTTCCAACGACAATAGCAGTTGCTGCCATGTTGGTTTGGGTAGCGGCGCAAAACTCTTGATCAGGACCAGCATCTGCCGTTGAAGGGGCATCTGCTGGAAATGTAATATCCACAGTATCCGAAGAAGGGTCACATGCCGATGGACTGTCTACAAACGTAATTCCGTTATGAGCGACGGTCCAGGTTAAAGTATATGTTCCGGTAGTTGTGATGTTTGATATTGTTGTAGTCGGTGAATTAGGATTATCTATTACTGCCGCTCCGCCCGAAGGATCTACTGTAAAAGTCCAAGTTCCGGTTCCCGAAGTTGGTGGAACCGCATTCATCTGCGCATCTAATTGACATGCACTGATTTGGTCGGGACCAGCATCTGCAGTAGAAGGAGTTTCATAAACTTCAATACGCATTACATCCGAAGTGGTAAAGCAAAAACCTGATTCAAAATTCCATTCCAAAATATAGGTCCCAGGAACTGTCAATCCAGTAATTGTTGAAAGTGGGTCATTTACATTGGTAATTATCGCCGTACTTCCCGTAGGTTGCTCCGTAAAACTCCAAGTTGCCTCGTCCACATCATCTGGAGGCATATTCCCTGCCAAAGTGGTCTGATTGGGTACTACCAAATCGCCCAAACACAACAATTGGTCTGGCCCGGCGTCAGGTAATATCGTCGGTAAACCGCTTGATTCTACCTGAACTTCATCCGATGTATTCCCACAACCTGTGGAACCAGGATAATTGGTGGTGAATGTAAACCTGTAAACCCTACCCAATTCTAGATTACTTACCTCTGCGACATTGCTATCGACAGGGTTTTGTGTAATTGTTGCCGGAGTACCTGGAAAACCAACACCAGGGCCAAATGTTTGAACCCATGTTCCTGTAGATCCAAAAGTAGCTTCCAACAAGAAATTCTGCACTTGACATAATTCCAAATCTGGACCGGCATTCGCAGGAACAAATACGTTTACGGTCTTATCCGCAAAGCTTGCAGGGCAATTGGGATCGCCTGCAATAGTCCATCTAAAGGTATAAGTTCCAGAAACCAATCCTGTTACCGAAGCATTGGGATCGTTAATATCAGAAAAAGTCGGAGTATTGGGTGCTCCTGAAAGCAACGTCCAAAATCCTGTTTCAATATTGTTATCAAAAACATTTCCATCAAGAACAACAGATGTTGAAGAACATATGGTTTCCGTTGGTGTGGTAACCGTAGCAGTTGTTGGAGGAATTCCCACATTTAAGGTCACTTGATCGGTATCCGAAGAACAAGAACCGTTATTCGATGTCCATTCAAAGACATACTGTCCCGAAAAACCAAAAGTAATCTGTGCGGTTTGACTGGTATCATCATCAATAGTGTATCCTCCAGGGCCAGAAACTTGGGTCCAAACCCCGCTGCTTCCAACTGATCCTGTAGCATCCATGATGAAAACAGATTGACAAGCCGTTTGGTCAGGACCAGCATTCGCAACAGCATTGGCTCCAACGGTTATTTCTATCTCATCAGATGTGGATTGACATCCCGGGGTAATTTTTGAAATGGTCCATGTAAGAATAAAACTCTGCTCAATTGTGATGGTCGCGTCGGTATCAAATTGATTAGCATCGTCAAAGGAGATTCCTGTAGAAGGAACTGCTGTCCATATTCCAATTTCATCTCCTGCAGGCTGATTCCCAGCCAGGGTCACTGTTGAAGAACCTGCTCCCAAACATTGGTCAGGGCCAGCATCCGCCAAAGTCGGCCCTTGAGTTGCATTTGTTGATATGGTAACCGTATCTGTCCCTGGATTAGGGCAGGTTGGGTCGCTAGGATTATCTATTGTCCATCGAAAAATGTATGCTTCGTTCGGGTCATCCAGTCCTGAGACCAAGGTTTTTGGGTTATTCTCATCTGCAAACACAATGGTTGCTCCAACAGGCGCTGCATCTACTGTCCAAGTCCCCACTAGATTAGTTGATGGTGGTACATTAGCATCCAACTGAGTGGGGGCACCAAAGCAAATGGTCTGATCCAAGCCTGCATCAGTAGCCACTGGGGCGTCGGAAGACACTACAACCTCTACGGTATCCTCCATTGCAGGAGCGCATGCACTTCCCCCTGAAATTCCATATTGAAATACATATGTCCCTGGTATTAAATTGGAAACGTTGGTAGTTCTGGTATAGGGTGATGCAATTGTAGCTGTGTTCGGACCACTAATCTGTGACCAAAGTGAATTTCCTATTGTAATTGTGTTGCCCGTTATATCTGTACTTGTAACATTACAGGCCAAATTCTGGTCGGTTCCCGCATTAGAAGCGGTAGGCGTAAGTGCAACAGTTACGTTAATCGCATCTGTAGCAACGTCGCATCCTGTTTGTATAGTCCCGCTTAGAGCTCTTCGGAACAAAACAGTATATGTTCCTTCAACATCAAAATCAATATTTAAAGGAGTGCTTCCTGTATTATTAAATGTACCTGGATTCACTAAAGCCGACCCACTGGGGCCATTAATAATACTATAGGTGTTATCTCCATTACCCGTAGTGGTAAATGGAATGTCCACACTGGTTACACCGCATATTGCAACAATATCACTCCCCGCGTTTGCCGTAATGGAAACAGGATTGGTAGAGTATCGAACCGTAGCGGTGGCAGTATCGCTACATAGTGTAGTGGTGTTTTCTATGGTATATGCAAACACATAAGTGCTACTTCCATCCAGACCTGAAATTTGTGTGGTAGGAGAATTGGGATTTAATATGTTCACTCCTCCAGGACCCGATGTTTGTGTCCAAGTAACCGTTTCTCCCGTAAATTGTGGAAGTGACCCCTCAAGCGTAACAGTAGTAATGCTTGCGTCGCAAAAACGGATATTGTCATCTTGAATTGATGCTGTCGAAATATCTTGTGTGGCAGCGGCAACATTTATGGTTATAGTATCTTCTCCTGTTACGCAAGGTCCACTTACTGACCACCTAAAAACATATGAACCTTCTATAAGATTAGAAACAGCTGTGTTGTTCCTGTTTACATCAGCAATTGTCGGAACATTAGGCCCACTCACAAAAGACCATGTTCCTACTTGGCCATTGATATTGTTTCCTCCAAAACTTGCAGCCATTGAAGTTGTTTGTGTAACCGCATAGCAATTGTCCAAATTTTGGTCTGGACCTGCACTAACTAATGAAACACCACCATAATTGGTAATCGATATGGTAGCGCTTGACTCACAAAACTGGCCAGGAGTGTAATCAGGCCCTGTAATGGTCCATTGCAATGTAGTCACTCCTGCATTTGTTTCAGCCAACGATAAGCTAGTTGTAGGTGAGCTTGGTGAATTTATTGTAACACCTGCATTATTATTTCCAACAATACTCCATTGACCTATCTCACCAGTATTAAGTGGTGTATTGGCATTTGTTGTTATACTTCCAGAATTATCCGGACATGAAGCAATATCATTTCCAGCATCTGCCACCGTAATTGGTTGTACTGTAATGGTCACATCCTGAAACTGGGTTGTTCCATCGGTACAAACCCCAGTCAATCTAAAAGTATAGGTGTTTCCTCCCACAAGTCCATTTACCAACGTGGAAAGGTTGTTAGGATCGTCAATAATTACGGATGGCCCGCCAACCTGTGACCAAGTAGGTCCACTCTGCACCAACCCAGAAGATGATCCTGACAAATTAAATGTTCCAACATTTTCACATATGGTCTCAGGTACTCCCGCATTTAAAGAACAATTCTGGGCATGGCCCATTTGTAACATGGCAAGCACAAAGAAAAAAGACAGCAGAAAATTTATTTTTTTTAGGCGGGTTATCGGTGCTATCATAGTTTAGAAATGAGGTTGTATCCCACATGTGGGAATATTCAAACATATCCACTACGATTCGTTAAAAGGAATATATGTTGTATTTCATCGATCATTTGTTGTGAAACATCGGATAAGCGATGGAAGCTTTTTAACATTTTAAAGGATTTTTTGGTTTTGGCAATACACAACATTCGCCAAAGCACCTCAAAGTAGTTGATTACAAGCCTATTATGATGCATTCTTATTATCAGAAACCTTGAAAGGCATCTTTCCAAAAAATACATCAAAAATGATGTGAAGCACCAAAGAATAAATGCGGAAATGCTTGTTTAGAAAATAATTGTATATTTGTACTATATGTATAGTACATTAAAACAATGATCGATTTTAAACTAGACCCAAAAACCGGCATTCCCTTTTATCGACAAATTATCGATCAGATAAAGTTTGGCATTGCTTTCGGAAAACTCAAAACCGGGGAACAATTGCCTACAGTAAGGTCTTTGGCCGTAGACTTAAAAGTTAACCTAAACACGGTTGCAAAAGCCTATAAAGAATTGGAAATTCAAGATATTCTAGAGACACAGCAGGGTACGGGAACATTTATCAGTCAAACAAAAATTAAAATATCAAACGAGGAGAAGAAAAATAAGCTAAAGGAGATTTGTAATGAATTTTCCTCCATTGCATTTAGTTACGGATTTTCAATAGACGATATAATTAATCAACTTAAAAATGAGAATTAAGATGAAAGCTTCTAACAAAAGAATCGGGAATCCCATTTCCGCAGCCATTATAGTTTCAGGGCTGGCCATATGTGCCGGGCTATATTATTTTGATATAATAGATTTTACAATAACAGCTATCTTGTTTTTGCTTTTTCTATTTGTAGCCAAGTCAATCCACATTGCAGATCAATGGGAAAAAGCTGTGGTTCTGAGAATGGGAAGGTTCAAAGGTTTAAGAGGTCCTGGAATTTTCTTCATCATACCTGTAATTGATCAAATAGACAAATATATTGACCAACGCGTTCGGGTCACCGATTTTAAAGCCGAACAAACTTTGACCAGGGATACTGTTCCTGTAAACGTGGATGCAGTCGTCTATTGGACTGTTTGGGATGTCGAGAAGGCCGCTCTGGAAGTACAAGAGTATGAAAAAGCCATTTTTTACATTGCGCAAACAGGACTTAGGGATATTATAGGAAAACATGAGTTGGCAGATATACTTCAGGATAGGGACAAAATCGCCGAAGATCTACAAAAAGTATTAGATCATAATACCGATCCTTGGGGAATTACCTGCCAAAATGTTGGTATAAAGGATATTATTATTCCCCAAGCGCTAGCCGACGCTATGAGTAAAGAGGCCCAAGCAGAGCGTGAACGAAGGGCCAGGGTAATTCTTGGAACTGCGGAAACCGAGATAGCGCACAAATTTTCGGAAGCAAGCGAGCAGTACAGCGAAAACCCAGTGGCTCTCCATCTCCGCGGTATGAACATGTTGTTTGAGGGCTTAAAAGAAAAGGGGTCTATGGTGATTGTACCAAGCTCAGCATTGGACTCAATGAACTTGGGAGCTATGGGGGGTCTTGTTTCATTATCCAAGGCAAATGAACCCATTGAACCGAAATCATAAAAGAAATAGCTTGAGATAGCTCTATGTTCTGGCTCCTAATAATTTTTCTTTTAAATCTTTTAGCCCATTTGATAACCCATACAGGGTAGTTAACAATTGGCACAAATGCCCCTTATAATAGTGTGTATATTTTTTGACCTAAATCCTGTTGGGACTTCCAATTGAAGTTCGGGCATACCCTTTACGCAATAGACATTCTCACAATTTTCGCAAACAAAATGGGCATGCTCATGACCTGAAGATGGAGAAGCTCCAAGAGCGTATTTGGCAGTTCCTGTATGGTCGTTGATACTATGAATTAAACCTACTTCTTCAAATATGGAAAGGTTACGGTATAATGTAGATTTATCCGCAGGCTCCACCAACACTTTTTTCAAATCGCCATAAGATTGTGCATGCCTAGCGTTTTTGAAGTGCTGCATAAGCTCCATGCGCAACTTTGTCTTTTTAAGCCCTTTGCCTTCCAACAGTTCCTGTGAGCTTTGGTCAACAATTTTTACTATTTGTTTTTCTGCTTTTTTCATAGGCCTAAGGCTTCTGCTTCTTCAATACGATAATAGCAATGATTGGGATTGTTCCGATTAAGACGAAGAGTTCCACTTACCGAAAGTAGGTCATCCATTTTAAAAGATGGCTTTTCAGTAAATTCTAGCTCAATTATCGTTTCAGGGCCTCCATTCCCACAAAAAAAACAGGAAGCCATAGGGTTTTTTGATAACATATAGATTGATTGGGTTCCGTCCAACACCAAAAAATAACCCGTAACAATAACCTCTTTACCTTCTAAATCCATCAGTTCAGGTGAAAAAATCGCTTCCCTAAATATTGCAAAATCAGTTTCTGACTCCCACGAAATACCTTTTGTAAAGTCGGACCATTCCAAGATTTTCTGCGCATGGACTTCCTTTCCAAACCAACTTATCATCACACAAAAAAATAAACTATAAGTTTTCACTCAATCAATCGCCCTGTTGCTTCATTTAAAATATAATTGCAACGGTCTACATTGTTGGCATTCAATTCAAGTACACCGGTGACAACCACAATTTGGTCTGTTCTAAAGGGAGGTTTTTCCTTAAAATCCACCTCTATTATAGTTTCTGGTCCGGCTGCCCCACAAAAAAAGCAAGAAGCCATCGGATTTGCCGAAACCAAAAATACCTCTCCGCTTCCTGAAATGTCCAAAAAGTAGCCTTTTATTTGAACTTCTTGACCACGGTATGATTTAATTTCCTTCCCAAAAGTAGGCATCAAAAAATTAACATCATAGGTCGCATTATACTTAGGCTCAAATTTAACATCAGCAAAGTCCTCCCATGTCATCTGAATCTGTGCGGTTAATCCATGTACCACGAAGACCAAAACAAGCTGAAATAATATTTTGTTACGCATCTGAAAGTGTTTTCGAAATGTTCAATTTAAAAATAGAGGTAGAAGCCAACAGCGTCGCCAATATGGTAATGAGCAAAGCTACACCCAATAAAATCAACTCAGACAAATCAGGACCAAACAGTTGTAAGCCATAACCATAAGAAGCTTGGGTAAAATAGGAAGCTGCCCATATGCCCAGTCGCCCCAGTAACCAGCCCATAAAAAATCCAGTAAGGGTCAAAAACAAGCCTTCCAAAAATACCAACCATAACAGCTGTGAAGTTCGAAGACCATAGGTTCTCAACAAAGCTAGTTCCTGCCTTCGTTCTCTTATGGTTTTTAACAAGCTGATAAAAATGCTCAATCCAGAAACCAAAAGAATAGCAAGGGCAATACCATTAATCGTCTTGACTCCAGAACCCAGCAATCCCATTAACCGTTGTATTTCAAATCCTGGCATAGCGGCTTGCATGCTGGTATTTTCATTAATGAACCTAGGCAATTGCACCATCCCCAATGGGTTCTTGAACTTGACCAGAACTGAAGTGACTTCGCGTTCTTCCTCATGTTCTTTTTCATGTTCTTCTTCATGCTCATCTCCATGTTCATGGGCCTCCCATATACTTTCCAAATTGGTAATCAGTAATCTATCAATAACTGTTCCTGTAGGTTTCAGCAATCCTTTTACAACAAAAGGATGATCTTCATGTGCCTCTATGCTCGTTGAGGCCAAGCCATGGGAACTGACAAAGGTATCCCCTACCTTCAAACCCAACTTTTGTGCTACGATGCCTCCCACAACAACCTCAAAGGGCTTTGTGAACAAATTCCCTTCTGAAAGTACCGCTTGATATTTATCTAAATAAGCATGTTCCGTCCCTAGAATTCGATATCCTTTATAGTTATCACCATAGGAGACTGGAATAGCTGCTTCGATAAAGGGACTCTTATTTAAAAACTCAGCCTCCTCCATGAGAATATTTCCTGTGGGCACATCCACATGCAAGACTGAAGACAGCACCAATTGCAATGGGCTCCCCTTTGCCCCGACCACCATATCAAAAGGGGCTATGTTTTTGTCCAACTGACTTCCTAACTGCTTACTGAGCTGCAATACAAAAGTGACCAAGGACACACTCAGAACCAAAAGCAAAAGGCTCAAAAGTAGATTGAGTGGCTTGGATACCATATTTCGAAACGCAAGAAATCCTAAACTCATAGTGTCAACTGATTTTCAAAGTGGGACTTTATCCTATGGTCATGGGTAATGATCACCAAACTACTTTTGCTGCGTTCCGCTTCTTCTTTTAATAATTCTATCACTTTCGAACAATTGGTATCGTCAAGGTTGGAAGTAGGTTCATCAGCAAAAACAACATCCGGTTTATGAATTAGGCCTAAAGCAATGGAGAGCCGTTGTTGCTGTCCCTGGCTCAAGTGCGTTACTTTCTTATTGAGGTTGTCCAAAAGCCCCAACCGCTGGGCAAGTTCTTCTGCACGGACTTTATCTACTATTTTTTTTGGAAAACTTTGTCGAAGGGTAAGGTTTTCATATACCGTAAGGGACCTAATAAAGTGATATTGTTGAAATATCAACCCAATGTAACTGCCCCTGAATCTATCCATAGCTCTTCGACTCAAAGAGCCCAAATTTGTTCCTGCAATAGAAATTGAACCCTTTGTTGCGGGAATCAGCCCGGCCAATACATGCAACAACGTGGTTTTACCAATGCCGGATGGGCCTAGTATTAAAAGGTGTTCTCCAGATTTTAAATTGATATCCGGAAAAGTAAACTCCGGTCCATTTGTATAGGAAAATTGTAATGTGTCTGTCTTGATCAAATCGAATAGTTTCAACAAAAATAAAAATAATTACAAATGCAACTTAGTTGCATTTAAAAATTTGAACTATTTTTGTCCCTCAAAATACAAAAGCACAGTGTTTATAGCTAAATCGCATTAAAACATGAAATCTATCCACCTTACTTCAAAATCTGATATTATCGGGGCAACTGCAAGTTCTCTCTGCCTAGCTCATTGTTTGGCCACTCCCTTTCTTTTTGTTGTTCAAGCCGGTGTCGTATCCGTCGGAGAATCAAAACCACATTGGTGGGGTATGTTAGATTTGGTTTTTCTTGTTATTTCCTTCTTCGCCATTGTTTGGTCGAATAAAAATACAACCAAGCAATGGGTTGGACGTGCTCTTTGGATAAGTTGGATACTCTTGGCTTTTGTGGTGTTGAATGAGAAGTTTTCACTAATCCCCTTGATGGAAGAAGTGGTCTATGTGCCGACTTTGGGTTTGATATTTTTTCATTTATACAATCGTAAATATTGTAACTGTGCACAGGAAACCTGTTGTACTGAAGATTAATTGCCTCTTAAATTCCTAAACTATTTTAATGGATCTTGAAAAAATTGAAACTATAGGTGATCAACATTTACCTACATCCCTAGAAACACCATTGCGTTCCGATGCCTTTGACCGTAATGATCATGAAAAGATTGAAACCATTCAATACCATTTTCAGAAAATCATGGAAGCTTTGGGATTAGATCTTACCGATGACAGCCTTTCTGGTACTCCTTATCGGGTGGCCAAAATGTATGTAAAGGAACTTTTCTATGGCCTAAATCCTAAAAATCGACCTAAAATATCAACTTTCAGCAATAAATATGGCTATCGGAAAATGTTAGTGGAAAAAAATATTACCATCGATTCCTCATGTGAGCACCATTTTCTTCCTATTGTTGGAAAAGCACATATCGGGTATATTCCGAATGGGAAGGTTGTAGGGCTATCCAAAATAAACAGATTGGTGGATTATTACTCCCATCGTCCACAAGTTCAGGAACGTCTCTGTTTGCAAATCATGAAGGATTTACAGCAAACCTTAGGCACCGAAGATGTAATCGTTGTGGTCAATGCCGAACATCTTTGCGTTTCCTCCCGTGGAATAAAAGATAAGAACAGTACCACTACCACCATGGAATATGGCGGCATTTTTGAAGATTCTCTTTATCGCAACGAATTTCTCTCTATGGTTTCTGATAGCCCAAAACGCAGAAGCCTCTAAACGCTTGATTTATTAAACCTTTCCCATGGACCCGTAATAGCTACGGTATCGCCATTCTCTTGAACATTTACAAAAAGGGTTTTACCTGAAGGAGAAAAGACCAGTCCTGTAAGTTCAGATTTGGAGCTTTTGTTACAAGCCAAGGTATAAATATTTCCATCTTTATCAATTCCTCTGATGTGGTTCAGCTCGCCATTATCCTCACATAGTAAAACATCTCCCCATGGTGCAATGGTAAGATTGTCACACATATGCAACACGGTTTTGTCATTGGATTCCGCATAAAGTTCCAGCATAGCTGGTTCCTCATTTTCATTCTCCTTACCTTCTTTAGGGGATAATTTATACTTGAAAACCTGACCAAAGTTCTCAGGTCCTCCATTCGTACACGCAAAAAAGAGTTCGCCATCTCCCATCCAGATTCCTTCACCTCGAGCAAAACGAGCTGCCCCGGCTTCAAATCCTCTATATCTCAAATCGTCTTCCGGTGCTTCCACATCATCCAAATCTATCCAGAACACTTCCATAGCTACATTTCTCGGTACAATTGGTGCTTCCCAGTTTCTGGTGTCCAGACTATTTTTATCACGAATGGCCAATGCTTGTAACAATCCCCCTGCCAAAAGGTTTTCTTTCTCATTGGGAATAAACCGATATATAAGTCCATCGTGTCTATCCTCAGTAAGATAAACACAACCTGAATCAGGGTCAACGGCCACCGCTTCATGGTTAAAGCGTCCCAAGGCCTTAATTGGGACTGGTTCCACCATTTCTCTAGCACTCATGGGCACCTCAAATACATAACCATGATCTTCGAGAATCTGTTTACCATCGGCTTTGGTGACATCTTCCTCGCAGGTAATCCAAGTTCCCCAAGGTGATACTCCACCTGCGCAATTCCTGTAAGTACCCGCCAAACTTAAATATTGCTCTGTAACTGCTTCTATCTCCTCATCGTAAATCAACGTAGTGGTACCACCTAACCCGGGATTGGTTCCGCTCCCTGAGTCATAGAGTTTATCCAAATCCACTTCTGACATTAACTCATTACTTGGTCCAAACGGACTATGTTCCAATGTTGTGGCGCCATTCTCATGGTTTCTAATAATGACAACCTTCTCCGTTTCATCAAGAAAAGTTCCCATACCATCAGGTCTCCCCGGAACCAACAAGCCGTCTGACATTTTCTCGCCAGATTTGGAGATAACCTTATATGAAAACCCTTCCGGTAGATCCAGATATCCTTTAGGGTCTAGCTCTAAATCAAGGCTGCCCGCATCATCGACTTCGGTTTCTGCTTCCTTCTTTTTCTTATTTGTGCAATTGACCAATGATATCAATGCTAGCGAGGTAAGCGTTGATTGTTTTATAAAATGTCTTCGGGTATAATCTTTTTGGTTGTCATCCATGGTAAATGTGAGATTTTATGCTTTGGATCAAATCATCGTTAATTGGTGAAAAAGAATTTCCAATAATGAACTCTTTCCCACAAAGTTATTTATTGAAATATAAAAGTTAGCCCATTGTCGATTTTAAAACGTTTTGATAACCTTTCCCAAACACAATAATAGATCCACTTTCTTTTCATTACGAAGAAATTTGATCGGGTTGCTATCAAACAAAAAAGGTCGAGATTTAAATCTCGACCTTTTATTTGAAGTACCTTGGGTGGGAATCGAACCCACACTCCCGAAAGAACTGGATTTTGAATCCAGCGCGTCTACCAATTCCGCCACCAAGGCTAAATTTGTACTCCCTTTTTGAAATGGGACTGCAAAGCTAAAAAATTATTTTGTTTACCACCAAAAATACCTTGATTAATCCTTTAGCAACCCGAATTAATTTTTAAATTTGCACCTCTTTTGAAAAAAAGAAGATTTAATAATCTAGTCGACAACAGATTACAATGGCGTACCAAGTTCCAGAACCAAAACTTTTTGCATGCACCCAGAGTACCGCCCTTGGTGAGAAAATTGCTTCCTCCTATGGTGCAAGCCTTGGAAAGGTACATTTTTCTAGATATAGTGATGGTGAATTCCAACCTTCTTTTGAAGAATCCATAAGAGGGGCCCGTATTTTTATCATAGGTTCCACCAATCCCGGTCCTGAAAATTTAATGGAGATGCTGCTGATGCTGGATGCCGCCAAAAGAGCTTCTGCAAGGCACATAACAGCGGTAATGCCCTATTTTGGGTGGGCCAGGCAAGATAGAAAGGATAAACCTCGAGTTCCCATTGCGGCCAAATTAGTGGCAAAAATGCTGGAAACCGCGGGAGCCACCAGAATCATTACCATGGATTTGCACGCGGATCAAATCCAGGGTTTCTTTGAAAAGCCAGTGGATCATCTTTTTGCCTCCACTCTGTTTTTACCATATCTAAAAAAGTTAAATCTAGATAACCTTTGCATAGCATCACCTGATATGGGTGGGTCTAAAAGAGCATATGCTTATTCCAAGGCATTGGAAAGTGACGTGGTCATTTGTTACAAGCAACGCGCTAAGGCGAATGTGATTTCGCATATGGAGTTGATTGGTGAGGTAAAAGGCAAAAATGTGGTATTGGTCGATGATATGGTTGATACTGCCGGCACTTTGACCAAAGCCGCCGATTTGATGATGGAACGCGGAGCAAAGAGTGTAAGAGCAATTACAACCCATGGCCTGTTATCTGGAAGTGCGCATGAACGCATTGAAAAATCAAAACTGACAGAGCTAATTGTAACGGATTCCATTCCGGTTGCCGAGGATCAAAAGAAGATAAAAGTATTAGGCTGTGCTGATCTTTTTGCCGATGTTATGCATAGGGTACACCATAATACTTCTATATCATCAAAATTTTTAATGTAAATCAATTTTATATATTACAATGAAGTCAATTACTATCAAAGGATCTCAAAGAGAAAGCGTGGGCAAGGTTTCTACCAAGGCCTTACGTAATGCTGGAAAGGTTCCTTGCGTGATGTACGGAGGGGATAAGCCATTGCACTTTTCAGCTGATGAACTAGCATTCAAAAATTTGGTGTACACCCCAAACGCACACACTGCTGTGATTGAGTTGGAAGACGGCCAAAAGTTTGAAGCGGTATTGCAAGACATCCAGTTTCACCCAGTGACGGATAAAATTTTGCATATTGATTTTTACCAGTTGTTCAAGGACAAGCCTGTAACCATGAATATTCCTGTCCGCTTGGAGGGTAACTCTCCAGGTGTTAGAAACGGTGGTCGTTTACTTTTCAGAAAAAGAAAACTTTCCGTTAAGGCACTTCCAGATTTGTTACCTGATTTTATCACCGTAGACATTTCAAAACTACGAATCGGTGGTACCATCGCTGTGGAAACACTTTTGAATGACGATTATACCATTCTTCACCCAAATAGCACAGCTGTAGTTCAGGTTAAAGCCTCTAGAACTTCGGTTGATGATGAGGAAGAAGAAGAAACTGAAGAAGGTGCAGAAGGAACCGCAGCAGCAGAAGGTGCGGATGCAGCTCCGGCAGCTGAAGCTACCGAGTAGTTTCTCTGAAACATATCATTTAAGCATCCCAACTTTATGATTACATGGAGTTTGGGATGCTTTTGTATTTTTGGACAAACGGAAATACTCCATGCTCCAACTCATCAAAACACTACTTTTTGGAAAATCGCAACCATTATTACAAGAAACAGATAGCATGAAAAAATTTCTTATTGTCGGACTTGGAAATATTGGAAGTGAGTACGAAGAAACTAGGCATAATATTGGGTTTAAAGTATTGGAATTTCTTTCAGGCGAAGAGGATTTTTCCTTTGAAAGTGCAAAATTAGGTTCAGTAGCTTCTTTTAAGCACAAAGGAAGAAGTATCCTTTGCCTTAAACCTTCTACCTATATGAACTTAAGCGGTAAAGCGGTAAAATACTGGATGGAAAAAGAGAAAATCCCTTTGGAAAATGTATTGATCATTACCGATGATATCAATTTGCCCTTTGGCACATTACGCTTAAAAACTAAAGGTAGTGATGGAGGCCATAATGGCTTAAAAGATGTGCAAAACACTTTGCAAACCACACAATACAACAGGTTTAGATTCGGTGTTGGAGCTGATTTCAACAAGGGAAGGCAGGTAGATTACGTCCTTGGTCAATGGAACGAGGATGAGATAAAAGCGCTTTCAGAAGGGCTACAAAAATCGACAGATTTAATCCGTTCCTTTATCTTTTCAGGCGTTAAAAATACCATGAACCAATTTAACGGCTCTTAACCTTAAAATACCCTAAATTCAAAAACCCCAGAATCAGAGCTGTTCCCTCGGGAATCGGTGGTAACAACTTTCCAATAATACACCGTTCCAGATGTAACCCCTACGTTTAATTCCATCACTCCAGAAGCAGTGGTTCCCACTGGTGTAGTTGGATTGGTTTCCGTGGAGAAGAAAACTTCATACGCTGTAATATCATTCTCTACATCTGCCCCTTGCCACATTAAGACCACCTCGTTTTCCAGACTTTTTTGAACCGTTGACCCAGAAACCGGACTTACCAATTGTGCCGAAAAAGGAGCATACGTTGTTTGGGAACCTGCATTATAGAACAACCATGTTTCGCTTGAGGCCACTTGATCCGATCTTGTGTTCCGAGAGGTAACTGACCACGAATATGGTGCTCCCTTGGCAATGGACAGGCTTGCAGAAGTCGCCGCTGTGGAAATAGTTTGAGGCACATTGGTATCAAGGTTGACCGCATTTAACGTGTAGCTATCAGTATTTGCAGAAGCCTGCCAACTAAAAGTAACTTGGCTAAGCGTTTCGCTTACACTAGTTCCTGTTGTGCATTCCGAGTTTTGGTCAGGAAAAACCAAATTGGCACCTACAGGCGCTGGAGGAGGGTCATCACTTCCACACGAACATACAAGTCCCAATATTCCTAAACATAAAAAAAACCGCTTCATTCCTTGATCAATTTAAACTCCTCTTTTAAACCTGTTCCGTGAATACGCATATAGTAAACCCCAGTTTGGAATCCTGAAAAATCCAATTCAAGATCATTCCCATTTACCTGCTTTTTAGTTTTCAACACCAATTGTCCATTCGATGAAAATACCTGCACATCCAAATTCCCAGCAAAGCCATTAAGAAAGACTTTTCTTTTATGGGCATCTACCGCATCTCTATATAGAATTGATTTAGAAGAAATGAAGAATGTATCTTCATACGTTCCTTGGCAAGGTAAATTGGTGGATACCTTAAGCGTGTTAAGTCCTTCTTTTAGCTCCAGTTGAATTTCAGAATCCAATGTCTGTGTTACCAATCCATTGAGTTCAATATTATAAAAAGCCCCCCCATTTAACGATAGATTTAACGAGCTCCCTTGAACCGTAGCAAACGTGGATAACGACTCTGGTTCAGAAATCACCAAATCAAAACATACTTCCTTGTATTCAATGGCATCAAGGGTTCCTGTTATGCAAAGGGTATAATTCCCAGCTCCTAAGTTCTGAAAGGTATGCGTGTCAGTGAATTCAACATTGTCTGTTGCCGGACCGGTTAAAACAGCGTTATAATTTATAGTATTGTCCACAGCCGTAATAATCACCGAGCCATCATTGTTGTTTCTACAGCTTTCACTCTGGATTTGGAGGGTAAAATTATCCGAAGGAAACCTATTTACAGGACAACCATTGGTGTCAACTTCAACACCTTTAGGTGTTCCCAAACAAAGATCATCACCATCATCAAAAACACCATCTTCATCATCATCTGGTCTAAAGGCCCCCTCAGCGCAGATTTCTAGTGAAAAGGCCACTAAAGAGCCTCCATCATTGGATGCAGTATCTCTAATCTCCAAAACCCATTCACCAAGTGTGGATTCACCATTTAGAGAAGATAATGACCCTAGTGGAGCAACCGTGCCTGAAATTGCTGGATTACCGGAACAAGTTATGGTGCTACCATCGTCATCAAATACAGCATTGATGTTGTTTTCATCCCCACAAGCTCTGGAAATCAATGCCACCCTTGTTCCAGAAGGTGAAATCAAATCAATAATCAAATCTTCTAAAAATGTATGGGTCAACTCTATACTCACATTTACATCAAAAACTTTTAAATCTTCAAAAATGTGGACCGATGACCTTTCGGTTGGAGTGCCAATAGATGGTATTTCTAGAGGTAATCCATTTGGGTTTAAGTTTTTGCAATCAGACTGATTGGTGGTGAAGCTGAATGGGGCTCCAAAAGTTCCGCTCCCACAATTATTGCTTGGCCTAACCCGCCAAAAATATTCGGTCTCCGGTAATAAACTAGCGCTCTGATAAAAATTAAAAGGACCTGAAGTTGACTCCACAATATTGGCAAAACCCACATCCGTAGCGATTTCCAAATCATAATTTGAGTACAAGTCATTATTCTCCCATTGAAAGAAAGGGTTTATTGCAGTGTTAGCTTCCGAGTCTATGGGAGATGACAACACAACATCTAAGAAGCTTCCATCATTTATAACAAGGGTCAAAGGAATATTTTTGGTTATCGATGCTGATGTCGCGGTAACAGTAATAGCGTATGAACCTGGGGTAGCAGCAGCAGTATTCGAAAGGGTCAAATCAACAGCCGTCTCATCGGCACTTGCCTGAGTAGGCGAAAAGGATTCCGTAACTCCAGCGGGCAATCCGGAAACAGAAAAGGTCGAAGTTTCACCAAAACCTGTAAACGTGTTATATGTAAACGGGATTACCAAATTGTTCGGTTGGCATACTTGATATGATAGCTCTTGGAAACTCAGCACCATTTGCGATTCTTGAATAGTAAAGTCCGCGGCATTTACAGCAAAAAAAACATTGTCGCTGGCCTTGACCATTATTCTGGCATTGCTTGTTGCGTCACCAGGCAACAGAATATCCTCACTTCCATCGTTCAAGGTATCATCTGCAAGTGTAATAGGAAAAGTAACTCCACCATCCAAAGACAAGAAAACATCTACCGTCTTTGCATCAATAGGCAGAATATTGGTTTGTGCCACATCCCAAGTCACCTGTTGAATGGATCCCGCCTCATACGTTTCATTTGAAGCTTGAGAAGTTACTGTAAAAGGTCCTGCCGATTTAATAATCTGTACATCCAACACATCTGAAACTACCTGTCCCCCTCCGGAAGCATTGTCTCTAACAGTTAGTGCGAATTGCATATTGCGCTCTACGTTGGAAACTGTTTCCCAAGCTTCATTGGTTTCAGGCGATGTCTGGGTAAGACTCCCTTCCAAAACCCTCGACAGTCTAGGAAAATATCTTGAAGTATCAGCGCTGGGAGGCAGTGATCTAAAATTGGCTCCACTGGGGTTGTCCGGACCAAAATTAGTTGTAGTCACCACTCCGTTATCAATCTGCTCCCAAGTATATGAAAGCACATCTGAAACATCACTATCGCTAGCCGAACCTTCCAGCACAAATGCCGTACCTCTTGGAATAATATAATCTCCCATGGGAGTAATAACGGGAGGCACATTAGTAAGTGCTGTGGTCTGAGCGCAAGAAACTGTTTGTAAATAGTTTGATATCTGCAAAATACTGTGATAATGGAAATAATCACTCCCATTTGGAGCAACATTATTACCAGGAACAATCCCCGCATACCCCATTATGGTTGTTCCGCTAGCTGGTTCCGCCTGTACACCAGTTCCTTCAGATTCGAAGGACCATGTATGATTGGCACCAAATTGATGCCCAAGTTCGTGAGAGACAAAATCTATATCAAAAACATCTCCTTCTGGCTCTGAGGCCGAAGAAAATGCACTACCCTTTCTATTATCCACGCATACGGAGCCAATAAATCCGGCGTTCCCGTTATTTTGGGATGAATCTTCAACCTTGTTAAAAAGGTGCCCAACATCATAGTTCTCCTCTCCTATTGTTGAAGTAAGCGTACTTTGTACTTGGGCATTTAAGTTGCCATTGTAGGGATCGGTCTCGGCATTTGTGAAAATTATCTCATCATTGTTTGCCACCAACTCCAAGGTGACTCCCAAGTCTGTTTCAAAAACCTGATTTACCCTTGTTAATGTGGCATTAATAGCGGCTAAAGCATCTGCCACGGCACCTCCATGAAAATCAGTATACTCTCCGGTCGTAGAGACCGCAATTCGGAATTTTCGTAATAACTGATCACCTACTAAAGGAACAATGGTCTTTTGCACACTTTGATTTAGTTTCTTTTCAAGGTTTTGTTTCAAGCTTTCAGTCTTACACTCAAAAGCATCTTTTCTGCCTTTTTGATATACCACATAAGCCCCTTTTTTATTGGACAAAGGTTCCATAAAAGTAGTTTCATGGTTTAACCGGTTCACAATCATACTTTGCAACCCCTTGTGCGAGCTACTGAGCTTAACCTTATATTCACCATCCAAACTTGTTCCTGAATATGATTTTATGCTCGGATATTTCCTTGCCAGTTCGGGATTCAACACGGGTGTTTCCTTTAAGGCAAATGGAACCATCTTCCCAGTCTCATTAGGAAGATAAGTGGTTTGTGCACCACTTTTGGATGTATTTGAGCGCTTCAGTTGTTCTGAAAAAAGGGCATCATTAAGAGAAAAGACTCCTTTTGCCTTGCCCATATCCCTTATTGACGCACTCTTGAATTTGGATTTTTTAGGAATGGGTTCCCAATACCCTTGTTGTGCATATGCACAAAAGCACGTAAAAAATATGGTTATTGAAGAAACAAGGTGTAATTTAGCTTTCATACACATTGGGGCATAAGTCAAATTCAAAAATAGCCTTTTTTATTTTCTTGATTACGTGACAACTATCCAAGGCATCTCACAGTTTTCCAAAAACCTATTCCAAACGGCCGTAACAATAGGCACATTTGATGGAGTTCACTTGGGTCACCGCAAGATATTGGAACGCCTCACAAATAATGCCAAAAAAAATGGCTTAAAGTCTACGGTATTAACCTTCTTTCCGCATCCTAGGATGGTTTTACAAAAAGACACCGATATAAAATTGCTGAATACGTTGGATGAAAAAATCCAGATTTTGGAATCCATTGGGCTAGATTATTTGATAATCCATCCCTTTACAAAAGATTTCTCGCGGCTTTCCGCAACGGAATTTGTGCGGGATATCTTGGTGAATAGTTTAAAGACCAAAAAAATCATCATCGGGTATGACCATAGATTTGGGCGAAACCGAAATGCTAATATTCAAGATCTTATCGCATTCGGAAATACACTCGATTTTGACGTAGAGGAAATACCCGCCCAAGAAATAGATGAAGTGTCGGTAAGCTCCACCAAAATACGGAATGCATTATTGGATGGCGATATTACCACTGCCAATAGCTACCTAAACTACCCTTACATGCTTACCGGAACCATAAAGAGAGGAAAAGGTCTGGGCAAACAGTTTGGTTTTCCAACGGCTAACCTGCACATACCAGAGGATTATAAACTCATTCCAAAAAACGGAGTCTATGTGGTAAAAAGTACAATTGACGGAACTGAATATTTTGGCATGATGAACATCGGATTCAATCCAACGGTATCCGGCAAAGAAAAAAGTATTGAGGTTAACTTTTTTGATTTTGAAGGTAATTTGTATGATAAAAAACTACAGGTAAGCTTGCTTCATCGCATTCGGGATGAACACAAGTTTGATTCTATAGAGGAACTTCAAGAGCAATTGAAACAGGACAGGGTACAATCATTATTGTTAATTTCAAAATAAGATGCTCAACTCATTTCTTTTTAAGAAAATTGACAATGCCCAACTCATTGTCTTTAGGGTGTTTTATGGATTGTTGGTTGCGGCGGAATGCTATGGAGCAATTGCTACGGGATGGGTTAGAAAGACACTTGTAGAGCCAAAGTTCACTTTCTCCTTTATTGGGTTTGAATGGCTACAGCCCTTACCAGATAATGGAATGTACATATACTTTGCCCTTATGGGCACCTTGGGTTTATTAATAACGATTGGATATAAGTATCGGTACAGCGCCTTTGCTTTCGCCATCATGTGGACAGCTGTTTATTTAATGCAAAAGACGTCTTATAACAATCATTATTACCTTTTAATGCTTCTGGCTTATATCATGGCGTTTTTTCCGGCCGGAAAGGATTATTCATGGGATGCAAAGCAAAATCCGAATCATCGCTCACATTCGATGCACAATTGGGTTCGATGGACAATTATTTTGCAACTATTTATTGTTTACACATATGCTTCCGTGGCAAAACTTTATGCAGATTGGCTGGATTTTAGCATTGTTGAATTATTGATGAAATCCAAAAAGGATTATTTTTTAATAGGTGATTTGCTTCAACAAAAATGGGTGCACAAAATTGTGGGTGTGTTCGGAATTGTGTTCGATTTGCTTATTGTGCCAGCGCTATTGTGGAAGCCCACACGAAAAATTGCATTTGGTTTTTCCATTTTTTTCCATCTGTTCAACAGCATTGTTTTTCAAATCGGGATTTTCCCGTATTTATCACTTGCGTTCACAGTCTTTTTCTTTCCACCCCAGACCATTCGGAACATTTTTTTGAAACCCAAAACTGTAACTATAGAGACTTCATCAGAGCTTGCAAAACATACAAAATGGATTGTTTCAGCGCTCAGCATTTATTTTACCATCCAGCTTCTTTTGCCCCTTAGACACCACACTTTTAAAGATGATGTACTTTGGACTGAGGAAGGACATCGATTGAGTTGGAGAATGATGCTTCGAAGCCGTTCTGGAAACATTCGGTTCAAGGTTGTCGATACTGCAACTAAAAAGGCTGAATATGTAAACCTAAATGATTATTTGACCAAGAAACAGAAGCGAAAAGTTGCCACGTATCCTGATTTCGCATGGCAATTCGCCCAGCGTCTTAAAAAAGAATATGCACAAAAAGGGCAGAATATTCAGGTTTTTGTCATCAATAAAGTCAAGGTAAACCAAGGAAAATACCATGAGTTTATTGATCCCAAAGTAGATTTAGCCAATGTACCTTGGAAGCATTTTTCCCATAACGAATGGATAAGGCCTTCTATTCAGGAGTAAAACAATTTAACGAACCCTGCTGCCTACTTTTATTCAGTTTCAAACTTTATCAGTGTGTTTTTCATTCCATTGATCACAATTTCCTGAACATATTCAGAGACAAATTCTTGCACTCCATTTATGGATGTAAGATCCATGCCCCAAAAATATTGTTGAGACAACACCTCGCAGGTCAGTTCCTTTATCTGTCTTGGATTACCCATTGCCACTTGAGACCATTTCTTTGTAAAAAAATCAAGTACTTTTTGGTCGTCTCTAAGTTTTATGGGTTCATTTTTCCTTTCTCCTCTGTAAAAGACAATCAATGAGGCCAACGAGAACAACAATCTTTTGGGAAGCGCTTTTTTACGTTTAACATATTCCAATATAGATGGCAGCACTCGTGCTTTGAATTTGGGCACTGAATTTAATGAGATGCTCATTAATTCATGCTCCAAGTAAGGATTTCGAAAACGGTCTAAAATATCTTGGGCAAACTGTTCCAATTCTTGCGGAGGGAAATCAAGGGTAGGACAGATTTCATCAAAAATCACTTCTTTTAAAAAGGCTCCGACAACCTCATCTTCAAGAGATTCTCTCACCTTATCAATTCCATATAAATAGCCTACTGACACTAAGCTGGTATGGGCTCCATTTAAGATTCGGACTTTTCGGGTTCGATAGGCTTCTATATCGTCTGTAAAAACCACATTGAGTCCACACGATTGTAGCGGTAGTTCTTCCTTGACACTTCCCGGCCCTTGGATAACCCATAAATGGAACTGTTCGCCTTCTACCACCAAATTGTCTTTATAACCCAACTCGGCCGTGATACTATCTATTTTATCCCCTGGATATCCAGAAACAATTCTATCTACCAACGTGTTGCAAAAAATATTGTTCGCATTGACCCAAGTCATAAATTCTTCTCCTAAACCCCAGTCTTCCGCATATTGTAAAACGATTTTTTTAAGGTTAATTCCGTTTTGATCGATCAATTCACAGGGAAGTATGATTAACCCTTTATCTGTAGCGCCCTCAAACACCTCAAACCTTTTATGCAATAGAGCAGTTAGTTTAGCAGGAAAACCCAATGCCGGCACGTCGCTTAATTTATCCTCAGAATTATAGGCTATTCCAGCCTCGGTCGTGTTTGAAACCACAAATCTAACATCTGGACTTTTTGCCAAGTCTAAATAGCCTTGATAGTTTTCATATGGATTAATCCCCCTTTGGATACAATCAATAATTTGATGCTCACTAATGGGTTCTCCATTCTTGATTCCATTTAAATACAGGGTATACAAACCGTCTTGATCATTCAAGATTTTCACCAAACCTTTTTCAATGGGCTGCACTACCACTACTCCAGCATCAAAATCAGCTTTTTTATTCATTTCATGCACCATCCAATCCACAAAGGCCCTTAAAAAATTACCTTCGCCAAATTGTACGATCTTTTCAGTATAAGTGCTTGCAGATACTGTTTTTCTATTTAGCGGATTCATTAGATGCACGATTTGTACTTAACACATTAAAGGGACACACCTCTTTTCCAAGGGATAAAATCATTATGGCCGTGCTGTACCGCTTTTGAAGCTATTTCACCGCTTGCCACCCGAATGATATAATCCAGAACTTTTTCCCCCATACTTTCAATGGTATCTTCTCCTCGAATCACCGTCCCTGCATTTATGTCGATTATATCGCCCATTTTTTCATAGAGTTCAGTATTGCTCGACATTTTTAATACCGGTGCAATTGGGTTTCCCGTGGGAGTCCCCAATCCTGTGGTAAATACTATAATATTACATCCTGACCCTGCCAGGCCAGTAGTGCTTTCAACATCATTACCTGGAGTGCAAAGCAGGTTCAGTCCAGGCTTGGTTATTTGCTCCGTGTAGTCCAACACCTCAGTTACAGGTGAAGTTCCGCCTTTTTTAGCAGCTCCTGCAGATTTCATGGCATCTGTAATAAGTCCGTCCTTAATGTTTCCAGGTGATGGATTATTTTCAAAGCCCGACCCAACAGCGACTGCAGCATCAGAATATGCGCGCATGATATCATAGAATTTTTTTGCATCATGTTTAGTTTCGCATCGGTCAATGAGGTTTTGTTCCACGCCATTAAGCTCTGGAAATTCTGATAATACGGGACTCCCTCCTAAAGCGACCAATAAATCGGAAGCATATCCCAAAGCAGGGTTTGCAGAGATTCCAGAAAAACCATCTGAACCACCGCATTCCAATCCCAAGACCAGTTTGCTTAATGGGGCGGGCTTACGCACAATTTTATTGGCTTCTGTTAAACCTACAAATGTATGTTTTACAGCATCTTCAATAAATTGTCTCTCGCTAGAACTTTGCTGCTGCTCCATATAATAGATGGGTTTGCCCAAATCTGGGTCAATTGCATCCAACGAATCTTTAAGCATTTGAATTTGCGCATTTTGACATCCCAAACTCAAAACCGTTGCCCCTGCTACATTTGGATTGGCTATATAGCCTGCCAAAAGGCTACACAGTGTTTTAGCATCTTCCCTTGTACCTCCACAACCACCGTCATGTCTCAAAAATTTGATGCCATCTACATTTGTAAATATCCGGTTCTTAGACATTTCTTCTTTAGTGGTTATGAGTGAAGTGCCATACAACTCTTCAGAAGAAGCTCCTGATTTGTATTTTTTGATCAACCCATCTATGTCAACCGCAAAATCCTTCTTTGTTTCGTACCCAAGTTTTTCCAACAGGGCTCCTTGCAACACTTCCAAGTTTCTATTTTCACAAAAAGTCAAGGGAACTACCAACCAGTAATTGGAGGTCCCAACTTTACCATTGGTTCTATGGTATCCTTGAAAGCTTCTTTCTTTAAACTTTGAAACGTCTGGTGCAGTCCACACATACTTCCCATTTGAGTGGTTATAGGATGCAGAGGCATGTTTCACATTATCCGTGGTAATTGCACATCCTGCACCAATAGGTTTTGTTACTTTTCCTATCAACACACCATACATGAATATTTCATCACCAACATTAAAGTCATACAATGCAAACTTGTGTTTTCCTTTGATATTTTCTTTTAACGTAATCGATATTTGATCAATCTTGGCAATCGTTCCTTTTTCAAGGTTGGTAATTGCGACAATAATATTGTCTTTAGGGTCTATTTGGACGTAACTTTTTAACATAGTCTTTATTTTCTGACTGCCGAAATAATTTCCAATGCCTTTTTGACGTCGTTTTTCAACTTGGCATAATCTTCATTGGCAATAACATCTTTTGAAATCAATTTGGATCCCATTCCCACACAATATACTCCCGCGCCGAACCAAACAGACAGATTTTCTTCGGTTGGTGACACGCCTCCCGTAGGCATAATGTTCGTCCAAGGACAGGGTCCTTTTATAGCCTTGACAAAATCAGGACCGTAAATACCTCCGGGGAATAATTTTACGACTTCACATCCATATTCCTCTGCTTGTGCCATCTCGGTCAATGATCCGCAACCTGGAGACCACAACACTTTTCTTCGGTTACAAACTTTGGCAATATCCTCTCTAAAAACGGGAGTGACGACAAAATTGGCTCCCAATTGCATATAAAGTGAGGCTGCCGCCGCATCTGTTATTGAACCCACACCCATTATCATTCCCGGGAGCTCTTCTTGTGCATATTTTGATAACTCTCCGAATATTTCAAATGCAAAATCGCCTCTTGCCGTAAATTCCATCAACCTAGCCCCACCATCGTAACATGCCTTGAGTACTTTCTTTGCAACATTAATGTCGGAATGATAAAATAATGGAACCATCCCTGTTTCCCTCATTACGTTTGCAACCTCCAATCTTGAATATTGTGCCATTTTATTTACTTTATCTAAAGACCCTTCCTGAGGCATCTCCTCCCATTAATTTTTCAACTTCTTCAACCGTTACAAGATTTGCATCGCCCTTTATAGTATGCTTTAAACATGAAGCGGCCACAGCAAAATCCAGTGCTTTTTGGTCATTTTCGGGGTAAGTCAATAATCCATAGATCAACCCTCCCATAAAAGAATCCCCTCCTCCTACTCGATCTACAATATGTGTGATTTGATATTGACGGGTATCGTACATTTCTTTGCCATCATATAGCACTCCAGCCCAAGTATTGTGTGAGGCTGAAATGGAGCCTCTTAAAGTAGTTATCACCTTTTTGGCATTGGGGAATTTTTCCATCATTTGTTTGCATACCGACAAAAAGGCTTCAGCTTTTACCTCATGTCCTTGTGTGGTAATGTCCAAATCTTTCGGTTTTATACCAAAATGCATTTCCGCATCTTCTTCGTTACCCAAAATAACATCGCAATACGAAGTAAGTTCGGTCATTATCTTTTCCCTATCGCCCCCATACTTCCACAATTTCTTGCGGTAGTTCAGATCGGTGGAAACGGTAATCCCCATTTCTTTTGCCACTTTTAGGGCTTCAAGACAAGCATCTGCAGCTCCTTGGGAGATGGCCGGAGTTATCCCTGTCCAGTGAAACCACTGAGCACTATTAAAGACATTTTTCCAATCGATCATTCCAGGTTCTATTTCCGCTATTGCGGAATGCGCCCTGTCATAAACTACTTTGCTTCCACGACTTACGGCTCCTGTTTCAAGAAAATAGATTCCCAATCGGTCTCCTCCGTAAACAATATTGTCTGTGTTAATGCCACGCTTGCGCATTTCCATTTTAGCACATTCGCCCAAATCGTTTTTGGGCAAGCGGGTCACAAAATCAACCGGAATACCATAATTGGCCAAGGAAACCGCTACGTTGGATTCACCACCACCATATACTACATCAAAACTGTTGGTCTGTGAGAACCGGAGATACCCCGGGGGTGATAACCTCAACATAATCTCTCCAAAAGTCACTACTTTTTTCATCTTACTTATTCGTTTTTAAAAATTAACCGTCGCTTTAATTACCCCATTGCTTGGGTTTAACCATGAATCAAAGTTCGGTATCATTTCAGTATAATCTACTGTATGTGTTATAAAGGAATCCAACGGAAACAAGTTTTTCTCCAAAATAGAGATGACATGCTCAAAATCTTCCAAAGTGGCATTTCTACTGCACATAATTGTTGTTTCTTTCGCATGTATGGCAGGATGCGTGAATACCAATTCTCCTTTTGAAAGCCCAACCAAAACATACCTGCCTCCGTGCGACATATAATCTGAGCCAGATTCCAAGGCCGCCTTATGGCCCGTTGCATCAAACACAACGGTGGCCATATCTCCGTCTGTAATCTGACTTACCTTTTCAACCGATTCTCTTCCGCCTAAAACGGCATAATCGATTCCTATCTTCTCTTTGGCATAATCCAATCTTTGTTGGTTGACATCTATGGCAATAACCTTTGCGCCAGCTATTTGAGCAAGTTTCATGATTCCAACACCTATTGGTCCGCAACCAATAACCACCACAGTTTCCCCTGTCTGTAATTCTGAACGTCTAATTGCGTGCGCCCCTATGGCCAAGGGTTCTACCACTACCATTTGATCGTCTGTCAGCTTTTGAGCGGGAATTAATACATCTATGGGAACAGAAATATGCTCTTGCATACCGCCATCTGTATGCACTCCCAACACTTTAATATTTGTACAACAATTGGTTTTACCATTTCTGCAGGCAACACAGTTTCCACAACTCAGATAAGGCATTACAACAACATTATCACCTATTTTTATGCCCTTGTCATTTTCTTCGATGTCAATAACGGTTGTTGCCAGTTCATGACCCAAAATTCTTGGATATGTAAAAAAAGCTTGATTACCTGCGTAGGCATGAAGATCTGTACCACAAATGCCTACCTTGTTAACTTTCAGTATAGCATTGCCCTTTGAATTTAAGGGTTTGTTTTTATCCTTTATACTAAACTCCCCAGGCTTTTCGCAGGTTATGTATTTCATACTGGTTTTGAGAAAACAATCGGTTGTTGCTCAAAAATATAATAAGAATTCAAAAATCACTATTACAAATTACAAGCTTACTGCTACTATTTTTGCATTTATCGTGTTTTAATCTTATTTTTTGGCGATATTGTAGGATATGTGAGACTTCAATTATTAAGTAGAGAGGACCCAAACAAAAGTTCTTTTTTGGTGACCCACCACAAAGAATCGCACTTCTTAAAGGTTTGGCACTATCATCCAGAGCTAGAACTTGTATTGTCAATGAGGAGTACGGGAACTCGGTTTGTGGGCGACAGTATAATGAAATTTAATCCCGGAGATGTAGTTCTTATCGGGAAAAACCTACCTCATATGTGGCTTAATGATGATGCCTATTTCAAGGAAAACTCAAATCTTATTGCCGAGGACATTGTAATACATTTCAAAAAAGAATTTTTGGGCGTTGATTTTATAGAGTCCAAAGAGATGAATCATATTTTTGGGTTAATCAACAAGGCAAGGTATGGCATAAAATTTATAGAACCACCATTAGATGTTTCAAAGACAATAAAGAAACTATGTAAAATGCCCGTTGGTTTTAAGCGCACCATAAAGTTTTTGAGACTTTTGAACAAGTTGTCCAAGCATTCAAATTATGTGTTACTTTCTTCAAAGGATTTTGTAACTAATTTTAAGAAAAATCAAAACGAAAAATTGGATAAGGCTTATGAGTTTATCATAAAAAATTTTCAAGAAAATATTGAACTCGAAGATGTGGCAAACCTGCTAAATATGAATCCTTCTGCTTTTAGCAGATTTTTTAAACGTGCCAGCTTGAAAACCTTCTCAAGATATCTGAACGAAGTACGCATTAGTTACGCATGCCGAATGCTTCTGGATGGAAAACAAAACATTGCTGACATTTGCTATAGATCTGGCTATAATACTATTTCTAATTTCAATAGACAGTTTAAAACTGTGGTAGACATGTCTCCTACAGAATATATCTCTCAATACAAGGACAGGGATATGAACCCTAACGACTTCAATAAAAATAATGGGTGATTTTTAGTTTAATCAGAAATTATGTTTCAACGCCCTACTCGTTCACTAAAAAGTTTTTGATATGACAAACAGTTCCTTTACTTTTTTCGTTTTTCCTATCCAATAATTCAATCCCATGCGTGTGTTTGTCTTTCTTTAAATTCTCAGCTAACACAAAATGTCTGGGCAAGTGCAGATAATTGCCATACTTGGTAAACAAATCTATTTCACGGTAAGGTTGTTTATCAATTCGATAGTGTATAATTCTGTATCCTTTCCAGAAATGTTGTTGATTCCCACAGCAATTCCTTTCATATTTAAACGTTGAACTTTAATTTTCAACGCTCCTATTTTTAGGGAACCTTATATCTGGGTTGGCACTGTCTTGAAGTTAAGAAAGATAACTGAACAAAAAGCAATGATATAATGAGGTGTACGAAACATAGTTTTTATGCTATTGAAATATCTCTTTTTGTTTTTCTTGGTTCTAGAAAATAAAAGCCTATCAAATGATTTATGACAGGCTTTTAACAAACTCAAACTAACTAAAATTAGAACCTACTAACGTTGGTCCATAAATCTATATTCTCTATAATCAATTCCCTATTATTTTGAAAGTCCTATCGTCCATCTTAACCAGGTACAAACCGGTGTTACCGCTTGTAAGTAATCTAAAGCTAATTTTATTACTTTCTTCAGATTCAACTAGAACAGGTATTTCTCGACCTGTTAAATCAAAAGCTCGAATCTCACCATCCATGCTGTCCACTGTTTGAATGGTTATCAACTCACCTTGACTTACAGGGTTCGGATATAATATTGTTTTTGTAACTTCCTTTTGATCATCATTGGAATCCTCGACTGAATTGTTAAAATACGTAAGTGCTTTTTCGTATGCTTCCAGCCCAATCCGCTCTCCAATTAATCGTCCATTTATGTCATCTGCCGGAGGGTGTATTCCACCCCATATTCTGGACAAACTGCACTGATCGGAAGCATCCCGATAAGTAGCCCATTGCAATATTACATCCATACTAGGGCCTTCCTCAAATACTAAAAATTCGTCTTTCTTCGCTACAAACTCCCCTATCCCTCCAGGAAAATATTCGTCTCCAGTAATCAAGGTCATTACCTCTGCGGCAGCCCGGGAATAGGTTGAATGTCCAGACACATAACCTGCAAAAGGAGGGGTCACAAATGACGGTCGTTGGTAAGGCCACCAGTTTTCGGCCAATATCCAGCCCACTCCAGCAGCATCAGTGGCAGGGTTATCAATAAAATCATGCCCTTTCCATGCATAGAGCTTTATCTTTCCAACATGTTCGTCATTGTTTCCAGCAAGGGGGTCGGATGCTTTTACTATTTCAATATACCCTTCTATCAATGGGATTCCCCCAATATGGTAATTGGATTCTTCAGGGTCTGTTGATTGCCCTAGGCTAGCCATATATCTAATTGCCGAGATAGGTCTTATATAATCATACCAGCCTTTGATACTCCAAGCACTTATGGCTGCATCATGCATGGCTCCCCCTAAAACAAAGTAACTTTTCACATCCCATTCCAAAAGCTCCAACTCCTCCCCTTCACTATTGAACTTTCTGATAAATTGCGGATGATCGGTCACATAGTTAAGTATGGTAAACCAATGTCCAGGCGGCGTCTCTGAATCGGGACCATCTGCCCAAAACTCTGCCAAAACCCTTGCATAATCAGCCCTAGGCACAATTTGGGTCTCATAAGGCTGGTTTGTTCTTGGATTAACACTATACCCTTGGCCAATATCACCACCATCCAATAAATCATAAAATTGTCTGTGTTGGTCGAGTGATTCCGGCAACGATTCCAAGGGGATATTGCCAATGGTATTGGGAGAGATGTCCCACATGACGCCATCGTTCGGGTCTAAATGGGCACTCCAAACCGAAACCAATGAAAAGTTCCACTTGTAAAGGTCACTTTCAGCGTTACTGTCCGTAGTACTCAGTTTAGGGGGTGCTCCCGGGTCATGAAAAATTGTATAATTATTTCCATCCCTTTGGCGGGTTATGGCAGATTCCTGTGTCAGTGCAAAAGAATGAACATCGCCCCATTCAGGGCTTAGAAACTCAGGAGTGGTCACCTCCACTTCATTTCCACTTTGATCGATAAACACACTAAATGCCAATGGTTGCCATCTATTTGGATCCGTTATCGTTATATCAGCATTGGCATTCCTGTTAAGATCCAATGGTGAGTTTACTGGGGCATAATGGGCATTGTCAAATCCTGTGCTTTCCCTTGAACCATCTTGAGCACCATACGCAATAACCGTTTGAGCGATATAATTCCCCAAGGCGGCAAAATTACCCTCTTTATAATCCGTGGAATCAAAATTCGTATCATAGCCAAGTTCCTCCATAATCAGGTCAAACCTTTCTTGACTGACCTCATGTCCCGGTGAATCTTTGAACCTATAGCTCAGCAATGTATAGGCCGCATAACTTATGGCAGTTTTAATATCCTCATCGGTAGCGTTTTCCGTGTCAAAACCATCAAATTCACTTGTATGGCCATTAACGGTATTTCCCAATAAATAAGGATGAGCATCAGTATCAAAAATCGCCCAAGTATCAAACATGGCTATGGACGTATGGAACAGGTTCCTAGCGTGGACGGTAGGACGTGCAAAATCCTTTCTAATGGCTTCCAAAAGTGCCTCATTCCATATTCTGGCTGCTGACAGGTCATCATTTGTCTCAATTTTTATGTCTACTTCCAACTCAATGGGCAACGATTGGCAAGTACCGCCCTTTTCGATGACAGTTACGCTTCCACCAGCCTCCAAGCCCCATCTAACCAGTATCTCGTTGGTATTTTCGCCACTTATTACTTCCCCTCCTTCAACGCTCCATGAAATTTCCGATCGGTCGCCACCATTGTACCGGTAACGTTCCTCATTGTTGAAACTGGTATTTGCAGGCCCTTGTATTTCGGTAGGTGCCAGATATTGGCAACTATCATCGTTTAGGGTTGCCAAGGGGTTATAATTGCATGAGTTGGGGTCTGTACATCCTAATATTTTTTGGGCGGGCACTTGGTCTATAAGTTCGTAACCATTGCCCTCACGTGCCTTGAGCAACATCCTTGAGGGTATATCTTGATAGGTTTCGACCAAGCCAGAAGGCCATTCTATCTTGATTTCTTTGATGGTCGTGGCACCGTTCAACCCAAAATGTAGCGGAACGATGCTCTGTGATATCATCCCTATACCACTAAAGTATTTTTTAAAAGTTCCATTGGCCGTAGTTATGCTTACCGTGGTGCCATAAGCATTTCTGTTTGAGGTCGTTCCCTCCAATGCAACTTTAATCCATTGATAATCTTTTGAGTCATTTTCATCAATAAGTGTGTTCTTATAAAAAAAAGGATGTCCATTGAAACAACTCACAAAAATGTCTAGGTCACCATCATTGTCGTAATCAAATTCTATCGCTTCAAAACTTTTTGAAGCGTCGTTGAGTTTGGTTTCTGCAGAAAAATCCACAAAGCCCTGACCTCCTTCGACGAGCATATTCTTATAGTACACATTGTTTTCAGGTGATCTGAACAAAAATCCATTAGCAATAAACAAATCTTCATCACCATCCAAATCATAATCAGCAAATCGAGGTCCCCACGACCAGCCTGTACCTGAGATATTATACTTTTCATTAACATTTACAAAAGTATTGTCCCCTTGGTTTTCCAATAGTGCGTTTTCATCGATGCCCGTAATAAACATGTCCATAGCACCATCGTTATTAAAATCTGCCATAGAGATTCCCATATCATCCAATTGACTGTCAACACCATAAACTGCAGCACTTTCCGTAAAGGTGTCATCTTGCTGGTTGATATACAAAAAATTGGGCTGGCTAAGGTCTACAGAAATATAAAAGTCTTTATAACCATCGTTATTAAAATCGAAAGGTAATGTATTAAAGCTCTTGTCCAAATTATCATTTCCGACATTTATTCTCGTGAAAGTCTCATTGCCGTTATTTTTATATAGAAATTCCGAGGCGCATTCCCCCCACTCATTTACATATAAATCTAAAAAGCCATCGTTGTTGTAATCTGTCCATGTTGCTGCTGTGTTAAAACATTCTGTACTTTTTTCAATCCCAGCTTCAGTAGTTACTTCAACAAAGGTATTGTCTCCTTGGTTTTTAAATAACTGAACCTCAAACTTATGTGTGAAAAATATGTCTTGCCACCCATCATTGTTATAATCCCCCCAAAACGCCCCATATTTAAAATCAATGAAGCCTTGTAAGCTTGCAGCAATTGCAGATTCATTTTTATATAAATCCACTAAACCTGAAGATTCTGTAATATCTGTAAAGGAGCCATTATTGTCATTTCGAAACAACTTGCTGTAGGTCTTGACATTTCCATCTTCGTCTTTATCATTCGCAACCACAAAAATGTCCATATCAGTGTCATTATCAATATCCGCAACGGCGACCCCATTATTTTCCTTAAGCTGACCAAATCCTGCAATGTGTTCAATACGCTCAAAGGTTTGAGCATTTACAGTATTTAAACCAATTATGGTTAATAAACAAACCATAATATGTTTATGCATTTTCTTTCTCACCATTTTCATTTTTTACACTAAAAAAGTGTTTTCTTAGCTAGGTTGGTCTATAGCTATATTTCGAATTAACCTTACTCATTGATATACTGGATGGGGCTAAAAGAAGAGTTGACCTATTTCTATAAAAAAAGCCCTTTCTAAGAAATATAATTATCTTATAAAGGGCTTTCTATTTTAAAGCTTGAAATTCAATTAATCAAAAGAATATATTTATACCTAGATCACCCCAACCTATAAGTCCACTAGTACCATCAGACCTAGTTAAAGCGACAAATCTTATAAAATTCACTTCTGTTGGGTCAGTTACTTTTACTACATGATTTTCATTTCCAGATTTATTTGTCTCCACAAGTTTAACCCAACCATTACTTTCCATTTCAGCTCTCCAAGCATCTGGATCCGTAACAAAATCGGTAGTAGTATCTGCATTTGTAATATCAGCTATACCCCAAACTTCGTAGCCTATGATTGCTTCATTTGCTTGCCCTCCCCAAGGACCTAGTGACACCTCTTCCAATGCTTTAGGATCGTCCAGCCCTAAACTTACGGTAAAATGAGGGCCAGGATCTGTACCAGGTGCATAAGCACCATAAGTATTTGGATCACCATCCCAAGTTCCAGCTATATTATCCAATTGTGCCCAAATTGCCTTAACAGGGATAATATCATTGTTAAGACTTACCTGAGACCAAAGTGTTCTATCTGCTGCTAATATGACTCTGGGATATTCAAACTCCCGGGTTTGCGAGTTAAAGCTGTCTATGGCATCCTGTGTTGGCCTGTACAAGGAAAAAACATTCAAAGTTGTACTCCCCATGTACGAACTTAAGGTAGCGCTATTGGCATCATTGGCCACAACCTGAGTTTGATCTACACCTGATACATCTGTATATTCTATAATGGTTTCAATAACACCATCTGGTATCACTTCTGAAAAATTAACCGTTGCCGTTCCATCAGGAAGTGTATTTACACTTGTCACTGACCTGGGAATCAATTCTTCCGCATAAACCGAACCATAAATTCGCTCAGATACCTCGGTCGGCAATGAAGACTTTCCATTATCATCTAACATGGCAATGGTAAAAGTTCGAATTCCTTCATCTATGTTGCTAACCTCTATTTCAATGGTTTCCTGACCACCGGTGGTCCTAACAATATCAAACTCTTCAGATACTGATGTATTATCAGCTTGCAACCATTTAATTGATCCTTTTTCTATCTTTGGATCAGCATTGATTTCTATTACAAAATTAGCCCTTTGGTTTCCAGGATTAATTGCAATAGATAATGGCTTTCCCACTACAATATCCTCCCCGCCCTCAACAAACTGTTCGTAAGTTTCTTCGGTAGTTTCACAAGCTCCCAACATTATTATTACTAATGCCAAAAGGTTTGATTTCATAAATTTATATGTTAATCTTTTCATGCTCATTCTTTTATTGCTCAAAATTTCCAAAAAACGAAAATTCCTGTCCGGTAAATACTATAGTGCCAATCCAGTTTTCTAGGCCAGCAAACCTAACATATCTCACCTCAGGGACTTCTAAGGGAATTATAAATTCATGGCCCGCTCTAGCAGCATCCAAGTCTTCTTGAGTATTATTAAAACCTCCTGCATGCGGCAGCCCAGAAGGCTTTTCATAGGAGGCACGTGAAAGTATCTTAGTCCAACCATCAAGTGTTCCATCTGGATTTGGTGTTTCGGCTGTAGCCCACAAATCAAAGGTTCTTATTGCTGCAAAAGTAAAAGGGGTGTCCTGAAAATATACCAAACGGCTTAGTTTGACCTTACGTCCTAAATCTATCGTCCAAAGATGCGATTCCGGTAAAGGTGGCGCATACTCTGGTAATGGATCAGGGTCACGCGCTGCTCCTGGAGGGGTATCGGGACTTAACCAGTCGCGCTTTCCCTCAACATATTCAGCGCCATCCCACATTCTTTCAAGCCTTAATCCCGGAAAAGTAGGCCCATTGTTTGTTAAATCATGAGGTAATTCTAAATTGCTAAAATCCTCTTTGGGCACCAAAAATTCGGGTATAGGCGATAAATTAGTAACTATCGGAGATGCCGTATTCCCCCATTTATCACTAACAACCGCTCTAAATTCCCGTGGTTCAGGCAAGAAACCACGGGTAATAATGGTTTCTTGGACTGCATCACTTTTCACCAAGGTCTGTATGGCCAAAGGCGAACCATCAATTTCTCTAGGCGTAAACAGTCTTAAAGTCAAGCGTTCTTCGGCCGGATTGGACCACAATAGGCGTACACCGCCAAAATCAGGTACCATACTCACTGTATTCGCAGCTTTATAAATAGGAGCTTCCCTTATAGTAATGTCTGCTTCAACAGGTTCTGACTGGTTATTACCTTTATCTACAGTCCGCAATAAGATTCTATGACTACTAAGTGAATCTAGCAGTCCATCCACTACCAACTGATTATTGAATGAGGAGGCCTGTACCTTGGCCTGTTCTCCATTAGCTAAAGTATACTCAGCAGTTACCGACAACAAATCCTCATCTTCTGGCAGGGTATAACTAATAATGGCACCGCCTGAAATCGGCTCGAACGTTACTTCCGAAACAGGACCTGGTGGCACGCCATCGCTAAAAATAGGCCCTCTTCCCGCTTCTTCATCGCAAGCATAAAATACCACTATAACAATACTCAGTATCATTATAGTGCTCATTATATTTTTAAACTTTATTTTCATAATCATCTATTTTTCTTCAAGTTAGCAAAGTCTTATCACCACCCTGGGTTTTGTATTAGGTTTTTGTTTCTTAAAAGCACTTCTAAAGATAAAGGCCATAAATAATCCCTTGTAGTAAATACTGGCTGAAAAAGCGTTTGCGTATTATAATAAGAATCTGTTGTTGTTCCTCTTATATTCCATCCTCTTATAGGTGTGTTCATCAACTCAAATGCCGTTTTCCAACGCCTATTATCCCAAAAACGATGACCTTCCAATACCAATTCAATATTACGTTCGCGACGTATAATATCTCGCATACCTTCTTTAGTTGTCGGTTTGCCCGGATTAATGGAATGTGCACTCCAACTATTCACTACACCGTCCAAATTGGCTCTTTCCCTTACTATGTCAATATACTGGTACACTTCGCCATCTGGTGCGCTTTTGGATTCATTAAGTGCTTCAGCATACATCAAATACAAATCGGACAGCTTGAACAAAGGAAAGGCGTAAGCCCTAGTTGGCAATTGTCCAAACACTGTGGGCACCTCTGTTCTAAAATGCGCCAGCTTTTTGGCGAAATAACCTGTAGCGGAATAACTTATAGTTCCTTGTTCATCTTCTATCCCTCCTGACTCAAAACCTTTGGCCCTAAGTTCCAAAAAGGCCTCATCATCATAAACGCCATGGCCATACCAAATACCACCATCAAAACCAAGTGAAGCATAAAACCTAGGTTCCCTATCAAAATTCAACCTAGCTGTAGTATAATTGGCCTTAATGTAGTAGTCAGTACCTTCAGAAGATAATGCAGTTCTTGTTTGGAATCTATTGGCGAAATCAAAACTAGGGTCTTCATCAATGGGTACTCCGTTCTCAGTATAGAACATTTCTGCTATCCTTAAGGTCGGCGCATGAAAATTTTCGATAGCCGAACGTCTTATGAATACGGTTGAACCGGGCACTTCCAACTTTGCCATGGAACGCCTTTGGTCAGTCACAGGGCGTCCAGTAATTGCCCAAATAACCTCTGTGGTATTACGAGCCGTAACACTTCCTCTAATGGTAAGTTTTAGTTTTGTGATATCTGAAATGATATCTGCTGTCGGAATCTGCCCCTCATTGAATTCAAATAACCTATGCCCTGAGCCCTCCGCTAAATCAATAGCTTCTTTACAAGCTTCAGCCGCTTCGGTCCATTTATTTTCATCAAAGGTGGTACTTATGAGTTGATTGCCTTCAGCATCAACAAAACCTTCATAATCGGAATTCCCATTAAACAATGGGCTTGCCGAGAGCATTAAAGCCTTTGCTTTTATCATAGCTGCAGCGGGCCTTGTAATGGTACCATATTCTAATTCTATAGTTGTTTGTAGTGCCAGGTCAGGTAAAGCTTCATCAATGAGTTCCACGATATAATCGGTCACGTCGTCCACACTACTTCTTGATACTTGTACATCATTGGGTGCTGTATTTACATCCAAATTAGTTCTTACAATAGGAATTGGGCCATATAGTCTCATCAGATAAAAGTGGTAATAGGCCTTCAGTGCTTTGGCCTCAGCAGCCCATTGCCTTTTTTCAGACTCTGGCATATCTATTACATCATCTATATTCTCCAAGAAAACATTGCAGTCCCTGATTCCTGTATATAAATTTCCCCAAAAATCATAAGCACTATTGTCCACTGTTTGCAAACCTCTAGCTATAACTCCAGGTTTTGGCAAATCAAAAGCATCAAAGGCATCATCATTTAGCCAACTTTCATCTCCTGAAAATTGCGCTGGATTTGACTGCATATTGCCAAAACCTGGCAAGTAATCATATATAGTGGCCCGAAACCCTAATGCTGTGTTCCTATTTTCAAAAACAGATTCAATCGTAGGGACATTCTCTGGTACCAAATCCAAGTATTCACTACAAGAAAAGACCCCCATAACCAACACCAAAGGTGTTATGAATTTTATTATAATTCTTTTCATTCGTTTTTTATTAAAAGTTAGCCAATATACCTAGATTAAACACCTTTTGAAGTGGGTAACCAAAGCCATTACCCCCAACTTCAGGATCCCACAGCTTAAACTTGCTCCATTTTAGTAGGTTAGTTCCTGCCAAGTATATTCTAAACGACTCCATTCCAAAGAAGTTTTTGTGTTTTTCCGTGTCTAACGTATAGCCCAATTCTAATTGTTTTAACCTCATAAAAGCACCATCTCTTAACCACCAGGTGCTTTGGATTAAATTATCATTTTGATCTAAAGGGGCATTATTCGGTGTTACGCCATTATCCAATCTTGGGTAAGTAGCAAATAAATCCCTATTATCCTCTGACCAATGGCTATCGGCAAATGCCTTAAGAATCGGCGTTTCTCCAATGAAGGGATTATCATCAAAAGTGACATTACCAAAAGGCGCTAACGCCCTAGCGTCTAAAAAAAGTGATGTTTCTCCGATTCCTTGGAAGAATGCCGATAAATCAAATTTTTTGTATCCCATAGAGAAACCGAAACCATAGGTAATCTGTGGAACTGTGGGTTTTCCTATAGGCACCAAATCCAAGGTGTTTATTTCACCATCTTGATTGATGTCTTTATATTTTATATCGCCGGCAATGGCATTTACGTTGTTAAATATTTGAGCCGGAGAATTCCTTACATCTTCATCATCAATAAACAAGCGTTCAGCAATAAAACCGAACTGCTGATTGATCTTAGAGCCAATAATAGAACGGAATGGTGCATTTCGATCCGCAAAGTTATCTTCTTCAAATTGTGTTATTCTACCGTTTGAATAGGTAAAATTAACCCTTGCCGTAAGCCACCAATCATTGTTTATATTGAAATTGGCATCTATTGAGCCGTCAAAACCTTTGGTTTTGGCTACCCCTAGATTGGCCCTAGTAACCGCTTGCAGCCCCAGACTCAATGGAGGCCTTCTGTTAATAAGGATATCCTCCCTTGTTTCCGTGAAATAATCCGCTTGGATATTTAGGGCATTATTGAATAAACTTGCATCAAATCCAAGATTAAGTTTTTTACCAACTTCCCATAAAATATTTCTGTTTTCATAACGCCTGATTCCAAATCCGGTTACCGCGTTATCTAAGTCCCTTCCAAATATGTAAGCTGGAAGGTCCTCACCATCTCTCAGGTCATTTTCGGAGAAAATTTCTGAAAGATAGAAAAAACGATCATTTCTATCACCAATGGCATCATTTCCAACTACACCATAAGAGCCTCTCAACTTAAGAAAGTTAATGGTATTGGACAATTTTTTAAAGAAAGGTTCTTCAGAAATTGTCCAACCTGCACCGGCAGATGGGAAAAAACCAAAACGTCTTCCTTCAGAAAATCGTTCTGAGCCGTTGTAGCCAAAGCCAAACTCTGCAAAATATTTATTGTTCAGACCGTAGGTTATACGGCCAGAAACGCCAATATTTCTACTTGGTAATGATAACTGCAACGTATTAGCATTACCATCAATCAATTCCCTGCCTATACCCACAATAGTACCGCTTAACTCATGTTTGTCATTAAAAGTTCTCGCATAGTTTAATGCAAATTCCCCATATAGAACATTGGAAACATTACGTGTTCCTTCATTAAACTCTAGGACACGACTTCCCTCGTTCGGGTTTAGTCTTGTCAGAAAATATGTATCATTGACTCTGTCATAATTATCTTCTGAAGCAAAAAACCAAAATGGAATGGATTGTCTTGTATTAAAAAAGCTAGAATTTCTGTTGGAATTCCCTAAAAAGCGCATGCTTAATCCTTCTGTAATACCGGACAAATCCTGATTAAGTTCTATTTGCAATAAGGTAGCGGCTGTACTGGCCCGCCTAAATCCACTAACCAGTTCAGCAAAAGGGTTGATATAAAATGCATCTCCTGCTGCGCCAGGAACGTTGGTAACTCGCTGGTTACCAAATAAAGTGGCAGGGTTGTTCACATTGGCTTCATCGGTATCGTATACTGCCGGAAACCTTACCGGACTAGCCAGCAACGTTCGTGCAAAAACGTTAGCACCTGGTGACCCGCCACCAGGCACACTTGGACCTGTTGAGCGATCTAACGATGATTGCAATCTAATAGTTGCCTTAGTAGTCTTTGTTAGATTAACACTTACATTGGACCTAACCACAAAACGATCTAAATTCACATTATTGTCAGCTGCCCCGGACGGATCATCCACCAGAACTCCTTTATCATTGGTATATGCCGCAGTCACATAATATTGTGCCACTTCTCCACCTCCACGAACGTTAAAATTAAAACGCTTGCTCAAGCCAAAATCCCTAATCAGTTTTTCTTGCCAGTTTGTTTGTGGAAAAACATTAGTGTTTAGACCACTTTGCACATTAGTAATACGTTCTTCTGAGAATGGTACCTCCGCTAGGGGATTTCTTGTTCTTGAAGCTTCGTTGGCCAAACGCATATACGTTATGGGGTCTGCAAATTTTGGAAGTTGGGTGTTGAAATTCAGCGAATTTTCGTAACGTAAAGAAAATTTTGGTTTACCCACTACCCCTATTTTCGTCGTCACATAAATAATACCATTCGCCCCCCGTGCTCCATAAACTGCGGTAGTGGTCGCATCCTTTAAAATCGAAAACGAAGCAATATCGTCAGGATGCAAACGAGCTAGATCATCTGCTGAGAACTCTACACCATCAATTAAAATTAAAGGGCTTGCTCCTAACGCAAACGTAGTAGCCCCTCTAACAAAGAATTGGGCGTTATCCGCTCCAGGCTCACCGCTTCTTTGGAAAGAAATAACACCTGCGACCCTCCCAGCCAATGCCGTAGTTAAGTTACTCGAAGGAATTTTAAGATCAGATGCTGTAACAGAAGAGACAGATCCAACCACACTCCTTTTCTTTTGTGTACCGAAACCTACCACAACAACTTCATCCAAACCTGCCGCATCTTCTTGCATGTTTATGGTCAACGAAGTCCTATTATTAACTCCCACTTCCTGAGTCGCAAAACCTAAATAAGAGAACACCAAGATGGCGTTTCCATCAGCTACATTTAATGTAAAATTACCATCAAAATCAGCTTGCGTACCATTAACGGTGCCCTTTTCAACTACATTGGCTCCTGCTAACGGAACCCCTTGCTCATCAACAATCGTCCCCGTAACTGTAAATTGGGGAGCATTGTTTTCATCCACCAGTTGCACTCCCATAACTGAGGTAGATACTTTTGATACCTCCCTTCTTAAAATAATCTGTTTATTGAAAATCTCATAGACAATATCGGTTCCTTGAAATATTTTTCTAAGAACCCTGTCTATTTTCGCATTCTTTCCCTTAAAGGTCACCCTTCTTTCTACATTTATCTTTTGGGTATCAATAAAAAACTTGAACTCTGTCAATGATTCTATCTCATCCAAGGCATCTTCCAATGCCACTTGCTCAAGATCAAGGGAAATTCGTGTACTTTGTGAATAAGTACTTGCATTGATCTGAAAAAAAACCGCTAATATGAGAATTGTGGTTAATTTCATCTTAAGATCAAACTTGAGGGGAAAAATCAGCCCCCCAAGAACAGTTGGTTTTTTCATACTTTTGTATTGCTTTGTTTGGTTATTTTTAATCGAACGTCATTGTAGGGGGAGTGTTGCGAGCATTCCCCTTCTTTCTTCTAATTAAATTTTGGTTGATTGGTCAGTTATTTTGCATAGGCTATTCAGTTTTAGATTTTATAATTACTTTATTGTCAATTATCTCATATTGAATTCCAAAGTTTCTATGGAAAGTCTCCAAGACTTCTTCAATGCTTTCAATATCAAAAGCTCCACTAAACGTATTTTCATCAAACACTTCGTCTGAATTGATTATTGAAACATTATAGTGCCTTTCTAATTTTTTGCGGATGACCCTAAATGGCAAATCCCTAAAAATGAGTTTACCATTTATCCAAGCGGTATAAATCTCGGCATCTACCTTTTTTGAGGTGAACTCCTTGTCATTTTTATCCCATATCCCCATTTGCTCAGGTTGAATGTCAAAAGATGTAACTTGATCATATCCAGTTGAAGAATTATATAACCCGACGTGACCTGAAACTAAAACCGTATTTACGCTCAGGTCCTCTTCATAAGAAGAAACATTAAAACTCGTCCCCAAGACCCTAACATTTACATCACCCGCATGTACGGTGAAAGGGCTCTCCTTGTCTTCAGCTACTTCAAAAAACGCTTCTCCCTTTATATATACATCACGATTGTTACCAGCTATAAATTTTACCGGATATTTTAGCATGGATCCAGAATTCAAATGAACCGTAGTGCCATCGGAAAGCTCTATACGAAACTTTTTGCCAAAAGGAACATGTAGTTCATTGTAGACAAGCTTATTGATGTTTTGATTATCTCCATAAACTATTCCATATCCGTCTTGTTCTGCCAAGATTCGTCCTTGCTTATCCACTATTTGAGAACCACCATCTTCCTTTATTACCCTTATTTCTCCATTCTCTAATTGCAAGGTTATATCGTGTTCTTCGATTTGAAGTTTAGATTCTATGGAAGATCCCATCCCATTGTTTAACCAAACAAAATAGCCCAAACCAATAAGACATAGGAAAATGGCCGCATACTTCATGAAAGCATTTCTTCTCTTTATCGTATGCAATCTCTTTTGTTGAAGCAACTTTTGTTGTAGAAAATCTTGATACGCTTTTTTGGAATCAACATTTGCATACTTGACAGACAGCAGATATTCGACCTCCGTTAATTGTTTGTAGTTTTTCCTGTTTTTTTCATCTGAAAGTGCTTCAAATAGAAGATTTAATTCTTTTTCGGTCAAATTTCCCCTATTATAATTTCGTAATAAAATTTCCAGTTTTCTGTCTGTCATGCGGACGATATATACCACTATGACCTACAATTCAATAATTACCCTACACTTTTTTTAAACTTTTTTTAATATTTGTCTATCTTACTAGGCATATCACAAACTGACTTCATTCAAAAAATTGCCCATAGAAAAAGAAATATTGACAATTGGATTACAAAGAGGCGACGAAATAGCGTATAAAAATCTCTATGATCTCCATTATGAGAATTTGGTGCAATACTGCCACACTTTGACGCATGACCTACATCAGGCAGAGGACATTGTTCAAAACGTATTGCTCAAAATTTGGGTAAAAAGGGATAAAATTGAAATTACATCCTCTCTAAAAAGTTATTTATACAGAGCAACCTTCAACGAATTTGTCAAGGAGAAAGGCAAATTGAAGCAAAAGGAAAAAATGCTGCTGGAATTAAAACAGGAAATTTTAGATCATATGGTCGATTTGGATGCAGACATTTTGAAAGAAAAAGTCAAGCTTCTGGAAGCAGCCATAGACCAATTACCTGAAAAGCGTAAAAGAGTATTTTTGCTCAATAAAAAGGAGGGCTACAAATACAAGGAAATTGCCGAAGAACTTAACCTTTCCGAAAAGACGGTGGAAAAACATATCAGCCGAGCTTTAAAACAATTAAGGGAAACTATATATCATAACTCTCCTAAGTTTTTTGTTTTATTGTTTAAAAACTTATTCAAAAAAGAAAACTGTTTAGCAAAACCATGACTTCTTTATCTTAAGTTGGACAACGAACCACACCCATTACTCGAGTAAAACCAAGATTTAATTCCCTTTTTGCTTTAATGTATTGGTTGGCTGTGCCGTAAATTCATAAGATACCCTAAATTTGCAGCTTAAATAAAAATCAATGCTACAGCTTCATAAAATTCGTGAAAACAAAGAGGGGTTCATCAAGGCTCTTTCAAAAAGAAACATTGATGCCGAACCCATCCTTTCGGCGATACTTGATTTGGATGAGAAAAGACGTGCTGTTCAAACCGAACTCGATAGCACCTTGGCTGAATCCAATAAATTATCAAAGGAAATCGGGATGCTTTTTAAATCAGGAAAAGCTCAAGAAGCCAATGTATTAAAAGCTCAAACGGCGGGATTAAAAGAAGCTGCAAAGCAACTGGCCGAAGAGCTAAATGCTACCGCCGAAGCCTTACAGGAACAACTCTATCAAGTTCCCAATATCCCCCATGAATCTGTACCAGATGGAAGTACGGATGAGGACAATGAAGAGGTTTTTCGTGAAGGAGATATTCCTCAACTTGTGGAAGGTGCTTTACCCCATTGGGAATTGGCAAAAAAGTATGATATCATTGATTTTGAACTTGGAGTAAAGGTTACAGGAGCTGGTTTTCCAGTATATAAAGGAAAAGGTGCTCGCTTGCAACGCGCATTGATCTCTTACTTCCTAGACAAGAATACCGAGGCAGGATATTTGGAAGTTCAGCCACCACATATGGTTAATGAAGCCTCTGGTTATGGCACAGGGCAACTACCCGACAAAGAAGGCCAAATGTATCATGTTCAGGCAGATGATCTTTATCTTATTCCAACAGCCGAAGTTCCTATCACCAACTTACACAGAGGAGATATTGTTCCCCAAGATAATTTCCCAATCAAGTATACTGGCTACACTCCATGTTTCAGAAGAGAAGCGGGAAGTTATGGTGCCCATGTTAGAGGATTGAATAGGTTACACCAGTTTGATAAGGTTGAAGTGGTTCGGATAGAGCATCCGGATAAGTCTTATAAGGCTTTGGACGAAATGGTAGAACATGTCAAGAACATTTTGAGAGATTTAAAACTACCGTATCGAATTTTACGACTCTGCGGTGGAGATCTAGGGTTTACTTCAGCTCTTACCTATGACTTCGAAGTTTTTTCAACAGCTCAAGACAGATGGCTTGAAATCAGCTCTGTTTCCAATTTCGAAACCTTTCAAGCCAATAGGCTAAAACTTCGTTTTAAGGATGAGAATGGAAAAAGTCAATTAGCCCACACATTAAACGGAAGCGCTCTTGCACTCCCAAGGGTTTTGGCCGGCATATTGGAGAATTATCAAACTCCAGATGGCATTAAGATTCCAGAGGTATTAGTTCCTTATTGTGGGTTCGACGTGATCAACTAGGGTAGATTTATTTGGATTCACTTAACAGAATCCAGTACTTTTCTACGTTATATTTGAAATAAAACAGCGGATTGAGGTTTCTTTTATTTCTTATTTCATTTATTTTATATCAAATCCCCATTCAAGCGCAGGAGGACTTCTTGGCTAAACAATACTTCAATGATGGGAATTATGAAAAAGCCGTCATCTTTTATGAAAACTTAGTAAAGAAGAATCCTAGACGAACAGATTATTCTGAAGGTTTGGTAGCCTGCTATCAACAATTGGAACGATATACCGACACTGAAACCTTTCTTCTAAAAAAGATCAATGAAACGTATGCCTTCCCCACGTTTTATATAGAATTGGGCTATAACTACACATTGCAAGACCAATCTCAACAATCAACGACCTATTATAACAAAGCCCTTCAAAAAATAGAAGAAAATCCAAATTTCGGCTATAGTATAGGTTATCGATTCCAAAAATATGCACTACTTGATTATGCAATCCAAGCATATACCAGGGCAATGGAACTAAAGCCCGATTTGAATTATGACTTTCAATTGGCACGAATCTATGGAGAACAGGGCAACATTGAAAAAATGTACCAAGCTTACCTGAATTTGATTGTAGATGGAAGAACATCACGCTCTAACATTCTGAGAAGTATAGATGACTTTATTTCCGAAGAACCATCTAACCCAAATAACATATTACTCAGAAAAGTATTATTGAAAAATGCCCAGAAAAACCCTGATATCGTATGGAATGAGTTGTTGAGTTGGCTTTTTGTCCAACAAAAGCAATACGGTAGCGCATTTAATCAAGAAAAGGCCATATATAAGCGTACGGAAAGTTCATCAATGGACAGACTCAACAGCCTAGGACAAATTGCTTTGGAAGAAAAGGATTATGAATCTGCTACTTCAATTTTTGAATTCATCGTTGAAAACAGCAATGTCCCTGTTACCAGATTAAATGCAGAACTCAACTTAATAGATATTGAGCTTGTTGAAACCAATAATAAAAAACTAGATAACGTTGAAAGACAGTTCAAAGAATTGGTAAATGAATACGGCAATCAAAGCCGAACACTGCAATTGCAGATTGCATATGCCAATTTCTTGACCTTTAAAAGAGAAAATCCCCAGCCTGCAATTTCAATGCTAAAGAAAAGCTTGGAACTTCCCATGGGCAGAACAGTCAAAGCTTATGTGAAATTGGCTTTAGGCGATATTTTGGTGTTCGACCAAAAGTTTAATCAAGCTTTGATTTATTTCACCCAGGTTCAAAAAAGTTTAAAAAACGATGTGTTGGGGCAAGATGCCCGTTTCAAGGTAGCACAGACCAGCTTTTATAAAGGTGACTTTGATTGGGCGTTGACCCAATTAAAAGTTCTACGCAGCTCAACTTCGCAATTGATCGCCAATGATGCAATGCAACTTAGTTTATTGATTTCGGACAATTCTTTGGAAGATTCCACACAAACCGCACTTAAAAAATATGCTCGTGCCGATCTGTTGGCCTATCAAAATAAAAATGAAGAGGCCATTGATGCCTTGGAAGATATTCTGCAAAACCATAAGGGAGAAAAAATTGAAGATGAAGCGCTTCTGAAGCAAGCAGAATTGCTGGAAGCTAAAAAGGCCTATTCCGATGCAGAGTTCAATTATAAAAAGATAGTGGAATTTTATGCTGATGGCATTTTGGCCGATGATGCACATTTTGCATTAGGTGAACTCTATCGAACCAAAATGGATGATTCCGAAAAGGCTAAAGAACATTACGAAAAAATCCTCTACAACTATCAAGACAGTTATTATTTCCCAAAAGCCAGAAAGCATTTCCGGCGATTAAGAGGTGATGCGATCAACTAATTCTTCGTTTCTTTGAAGAGCAAAAACAAAGTTGCAATGCTCATATACAATGTTACCATAAACATAGACGAAAGCGTTCATGAAAAATGGTTGTCCTGGATGCGTGATAAGCATATTCCCGACATGTTGGCTACCAAAAAATTCACCGAAGCCAAAATGGCAAAGGTTTTGGTAGAAGAAGAAATGGGAGGTGTAACCTACTCCATTCAATATACCACTAAGAATCGTGAAACATTGGAATCTTATTATCAGGAAGATGCTGAAAGACTCAGAAATGACGGATTAAGGCTTTTTGCAGATAAATTCGTAGCTTTTAGAACTGAATTGGAGGTAATTAAAACTTTTTGAGTATGAGACGAACCCAAAACTATTTCTGCTATTGTGACCTTCAAACCAAAGAAAGACAAATGCAAGTATTGGGACGGCAACTCAATGGGAAAAAGGACAAACTACCTGGTTTCAAAACCATAGAAAAAAACAATGTTGGTCCATATCTTGCCAAATCCAAAAAAGATAATAGTGAAGTGTCCGGCACCTTATACAGGATTTCTTTCTATGATCTTTTCAATTTGGATGAATATGAAAAACAATTTGAAACAAAAAGAATCAAGACGACTCTAAAATCCGGTTCTTTGGCATGGGTGTATGTCTAAAGCCCATATTAAACTAGGTAATCGCTCCAATGTCTAAAAAAAACAAAAAGAAACTTGCTCCCGGTAAGTTTTCCAAAACCAAAAGTGGCAATACCGATGGCTCTGTAAAAGCAAAAAAGCACCTTGGGCAGCATTTTTTAAAAGACGAGACCATCGCCAAAAAAATAGCCGACACCCTTTCGCTCAACGGGTATCAAAATGTCATAGAGATTGGCCCGGGCATGGGAGTGCTCACTAAGCATCTTTTACAAAGAAATCTGGACTTGGTCGCTATGGATCTTGATGAAGAGTCCATAGTCTACTTAAATCACAGTTTCAGGTTGGAACACCCGGCCATTTTGGAAAAAAACAATAGACTGAACATCATCGAAGCCGATTTTTTAAAGTTCAATCTTAAACAATTATATGGGGATGAGCAGTTTGCCATAACCGGAAACTTTCCGTACAACATCTCTAGCCAGATTGTCTTTAAAATGTTGGAGATGAGACAACAGGTGCCAGAATTTTCAGGTATGTTCCAAAAAGAAGTGGCGCAACGTATTTGTGAAAAGCCAGGAAGTAAAACCTACGGGATTTTGTCCGTTCTGGCTCAGGCATTTTATGATGCCGAATACTTGTTTACGGTTCCTCCAAACGTTTTTGATCCACCACCGAAAGTGCAATCCGGCGTTCTACGATTGACTCGAAAGAAGGATATAAAGTTACCTTGTGATGAGCATTTGTTCTTCAAAGTGGTAAAACTTGCCTTCAACCAAAGGCGTAAGACCATTCGCAACAGTCTTAAAACATTCAACCTGTCCCAAAATCTAAAAGAAGATACTATCTTTGACCGTCGCCCAGAGCAGCTTAGTGTTGCCGACTTTGTAGGGCTGACACAAAAGATAGCCAATGATCCCGTTTAAACTCACAGACGAGCTTATTTCCGACATTAAGCAGATGATCGCCGAAAACAAAAACGGTGACCTTAGGGCTATGATGAAGGAATTTCATTATGCGGATATAGCCGAAATCGCCGATGAACTTAAAGTAGACGAGGCCACCTATCTTATTAAGCTTCTTGAGAGTGAGAAGACTTCCGACATTCTTGCCGAAATGGATGAGGATATTCGAGAGGCAGTTCTGAACAATCTTTCAATCAAAGAAATTGCCGGGGAACTTGAAGAATTGGATACCGATGATGCTGCCGATATTGTCAACGAACTCCCTAAAGAGATTGTACAGGAGGTTATTTCCGAAATAGAGGATAAAGAGCACGCCAAGGACATTGTAGATCTTTTGCGGTATGATGAGGATTCAGCAGGTGGACTCATGGCAAAGGAACTGGTAAAGGTCAACGAAAATTGGAATGTACTCACTTGCGTTAAGGAGATGCGTGCCCAAGCTGAAAACGTAACGCGTGTCCACTCCATATATGTGGTGGACGATGAGGAAAAACTCAAAGGAAGGCTTTCACTAAAAGATCTTTTGACCACATCAACAAAAACGCACATCAAAGATGTGTATATCCCTAAAGTGGATTCCGTTAATGTTAATGAAAAATCAGAAGAAGTTGCCAAAATCATGTCAAAATACGATTTAGAGGCGATTCCGGTAGTGGACGAAATCGGTAGACTCGTAGGTCGAATTACCATTGATGATATTGTAGATGTCATCAAGGAAGAGGCAGATAAAGACTACCAACTAGCGGCAGGTATCTCTCAAGATGTTGAAGCTGATGATAGTATCTGGGAGCTTACAAGAGCTCGACTCCCTTGGTTGATCTTGGGGCTTTTTGGAGGCTTAGGAGCCGCCCTAATCATGGGCAGCTTTGAGACTATTGTGAATAAGGCACCGGAAATACTGTTCTTCACCCCTTTGATTGCTGCAATGGCCGGTAATGTAGGGGTTCAGTCTAGTGCCATTATAGTACAAGGACTTGCCAATGATGACCTAAAGGGAAGCATCAGCAATCGCCTTATTAAAGAAATGTTTTTGGCCTTACTCAACGGTCTAATTTTGGCCATCTTGCTTCTTGGCTTTACTTATATCTGGAAAGGCGATTTTCCAACAGCTCTTGCAATATCTGTTTCTTTGGTAGCAGTTATCATCGTTGCTGGCATCATAGGCACATTCATCCCACTTTTCTTGGACAAAAGAGGTATTGATCCCGCTATTGCTACAGGGCCGTTCATCACAACAAGCAATGATATTTTTGGAATCTTGATTTATTTCTGGATAGCCAAACTTATTTTGGGCATATAATCTTTTGTACATGAAACCCATCAACCTAAAAGAAAAGCATCAACTTTTTTCCAAACAATGGCATCCGCACCAGATAGCCACGGTAGACGATATGCAAGTAATTCTTGCAAAAATCAAAGGAGAGTTTGTATGGCATTCGCATGAAAATGAGGATGAATTGTTCCAAGTTTTGAAAGGAACGTTATATATGAAATTCCGTGACCGGACGGAAGTGGTTAATGAAGGTGAAATTATTGTGGTGCCAAAAGGAGTGGAACATTGCCCTTCTACCAAAGACGATGAAGAGGTACATCTATTACTTTTTGAAAAGCTCAGTACGGCCCATACAGGTAAGGTCGAACATGAAATGACACAAACCGTCTACCCTAAAATATAAGGAATTGTATATTTAGCGGATGAAAGTTCTCCATTTAGACACGAATCATCCCCTACTCTTGGAACAGCTTTCCAATTTGGGGTTTGAAAATGACGAAGATTACCAATCCTCAAAAGAGCAGATAGAAAACAAAATCCATTTGTACGATGGGGTCATCATTCGTAGCCGCTTTACCTTAGATAAACAGTTTCTGGATAAGGCGGTTAATCTGAAATTTATTGGAAGGGTTGGTGCCGGATTAGAAAACATTGACACCGATTATGCCAAACACAAAGGCATATTTTTGGCTTCTGCGCCCGAAGGTAACCGAAATGCTGTTGGAGAACACGCTCTGGGCATGCTGCTATCCCTTATGAACAAAATGACCAAGGCGAACCGAGAGGTCAAAAAAGGAAAATGGGACAGAGAAGGCAACCGCGGTATTGAATTGGATGGCAAAACTGTGGGAATTATCGGTTATGGGAACATGGGGAAAGCCTTTGCAAAAAAACTCCGAGGTTTTGATGTTGAAGTTATTTGCTATGACATTGTGGGTGGTGTTGGAGACGAAAACGCTCGTCAGGTAGGAATCATGGAATTCCAACAAAAATCGGATGTCGTCAGTTTACATGTCCCCCAAACAGAGTTGACGATTGGTATGGTAAATGCTGAATTTATCGAAAAATTTCACAAGCCCTTTTGGCTTTTGAACACTGCTCGAGGCAAATGTGTGGTCACCAAAGATTTGGTGGAGGCTCTTAAATCAGAAAAAGTCTTGGGGGCCGGCCTGGATGTTTTGGAATATGAAAAAAAATCTTTTGAGAACATGTTCGTCCAAAAACCCAAAGCCTTCAAATATCTTCGAAAAGCTAAAAACGTGCTTTTAACCCCCCATGTTGCGGGTTGGACAGTGGAAAGCAAAGAAAAACTAGCTCAGACTATTGTAGACAAGATCCGAGATAGATTTTGCTAAATTTAAGGGTGAAAAAGACCATATTTGTTTTTTCTGCACTGGTTATTGCGCTTCTGGTGCTTTTCCAATTAAGTAAGTATTCCTACACATCAGGAAATGTTTCTGCTGAAATAGTTATTGCAATCATCGCCATTGTATTTTTTGTGGTAGGAGTCTATACCAACAAAAAATCTCTCCACAAAAAAGAACCGCCACTCTTGACCGTAGATATTAAGAAAATTGAAAAATTGGGTATCAGTAAAAGGGAATATGAAGTATTGGTTCATATTTCCCAAGGAATGTCCAACAAGGAAATTGCAGATAAACTTTTTGTTTCAGAGAGCACCATCAAAACCCATGTGTCAAATTTATTGGTAAAGTTGGATGCAAAACGAAGAACACAAGCCGTACAAAAGGCAAAAAACCTTCAAATTCTTCTTCCTTAATTGATTTTGGTACTTTAGTATGACCGCCAAATCTTTAAGGTCAACCACTTTTGTTTCAATATTTTAAACCTATCAATATGAAAAAAACGGTTATTCGATTTGGAAGTTACGGTGCGGTCACCATTTGCATCCTATTTTTAATCAGCTGGTTCCTTTTGGCCGATGTATCGTTCACAACGCAAGAAGTTCTAGGCTATATATCCATGGTGCTCTCTTTAAGCTTTGTCTTTTTTGGAATCAAGCATTTTAGGGATAAAGAGAATCAAGGCAAAGTCAGTTTTAAAAAAGCATTGACCATTGGAGTATTGATAAGCCTCATCACCGCCTTGGCATTCGGTATTTTGGATGTTTTTTATACCGAAGTATTGAACCCAGATTTTATGGTTGAATATTATAACGATACCGTTGAAAGCATGAGAAACGCGCTTCCTCCTGATGAGTTTGAAAAGGAATTGGCAAGAATTGAGGCCCAAAAAAAGATGTTTTCAAGCCCTTTGTTCTCCTTTGCCCTTATGGCCATGACCGTTTTTGTGATTGGCTTTATTATTTCGCTAACTTCAGCTTTGATTTTACAACGAAAATAATTTCGCTATGACAATAGATGCCAACACTCCTGATGAATACATAAGTAAAATACCTGAAGACCGTAAAGAAGCTGTTTCCAAATTGCGTGAGACAGTACGGGATAATTTACCAAAAGGGTTTGAGGAATGTATCAGCTATAAAATGATAGGTTATGTGGTTCCTCACAGTCTGTATCCCGATGGATATCACTGTGACCCGAAATTACCTTTACCTTTTATCAACATTGCCTCACAAAAACACTTTGTGGCTTTGTACCATTCGGGAATTTATGCTGATAAAAAACTTCTGGATTGGTTCGTAGGTGAATATCCAAAACATGTAAAGACTAAACTGGATATGGGCAAGAGCTGTATCCGTTTTAAAAAACCGGAAACCATTCCTTATGAACTTATCGCTGAACTGTGCCGAAAAATGACCACGGAATCTTGGATAGCACTTTACGAAAAGAATGTAAAAAACAGAAAAAAATAACAGATGAAGAACAGAGTGACTGGTTTGGGAGGTTTTTTCTTTAAGACCAAGGATCCGGACAACATAAAAAAATGGTACAAAGAACATTTAGGTATTCCTGTAGATCAATACGGCTGTAGTTTTTGGTGGAAGGATAAAGAAGGAAACGATTGTATGACCCAATGGAGCCCTTTCAAGGATGACACCACCTATTTTCAACCCAGTGAAAAACAATTTATGATGAATTTCAGGGTGGAAAATTTAGTTGAGCTTTTGGCAACCCTAAAAGAAGAAGGTATCACTATTGTTGGGGAGATAGAGGAATATGATTATGGTAAATTTGGATGGGTAATGGATCCAGAAGGCAATAAAATTGAACTTTGGGAACCTGTTGATAAAGCTTTTCAATAGATATCAAATTATTTGTACATTTAGATTTAATATTAACCAACAAACATTACCATGTCCGAAGAAGAAATAGATTTAGGCGATAAAGCCAAAGAAGCCGCAAACGATTTTGCTGAAGAAGCAAAGGAAACTGCGAAAGAATTTGCCGATGGCATAAAAGGTGCTGGAGGTGACAACAAAAAAATATTGGCCGGAATTTTAGCCATTATCCTCGGCGGTCTGGGCATACACAAGTTTATGCTTGGGTATAATAAAGAGGGTTTTATTTTACTTGGCGTATCAATAGTTTCATACATACTTGTGTGTGTTGGGATAGGGCTACTTTTTGTTTGGATTCCAAGTATAATCGGTTTAATTGAGGGCATTATTTACCTCACCAAATCAGATGAGGAATTTTACAATACTTACCAAGTGGGCAAGAAGCCTTGGTTCTAAAAAATAGGCCAGAGATTTACTCTGGCTTTTTATTTATTAATATTATCGTAATATTGCAATATTAAATTTTTATTTATCTTTGTACCATGGGAGTAACAAAAACACACATGTTTACCGAAAGGCAAAATGACCTTGCCCAAGTTGCCAAAGTTTTGGCACACCCTGCTCGGATTGCCATTTTAGAATATATAAGTAAGCAAGAAGGTTGTATTTGCAATGATCTGGTTGACGAAATTGGTCTTGCCCAGCCCACCATCTCCCAACATTTGAACGAAATCAAAAAAATAGGTCTTCTAAAAGGTACTTTCGAAGGTAAAAACCTATGCTACTGTATAAACGAAGAGCGTTGGCAAGAATTACAACAATCTTTCCAAATGTTCTTTTCCAATATTAATTTTAATTGTTGTTGATTATGAATACATCAGAATTTTTATCAGTACTAAAGCAGCACCAAGACAAAAGTCTATTGTTTGAATATGAAGAAGGTAAACTAGTAGGTGCAAATTATCATATTACCGAGGTAAAAAACACCACCATTGATTCCATAGACTGTGGCAGCGGTACGGATTTTTGGAAAGAAACTGTAATACAGCTTTGGGAAAGCCCAAAAGAAATAGGGAAAAGAGATTATATGTCTGTATACAAGGCCTTGGCTATTTTGAATAAGGTAAACAAAATAAAGCCGATGACTGAGGAAGCTGAGGTCAAATTCGAATATAGCAATGCTGATTTTCATACCGCTCAGCTATTTGTAAGCGATTATAATTTAGATGGAGATTCACTGCTTTTTAAGCTATCTGTCAAAAAAACGGACTGTAAAGCCAAGGAGACCTGTGGAGTGGCTCAAAACGAGCAACCCGAAATGGCAACAACCGCCACGGGTTGCAATCCAAATACTGGATGCTGTTAAACAGTTAGCCATGCAAATCAGGGACATGATCACATCCGATTGGGAACAGGTTTCCAGAATATATCAGGAAGGTATTGATACTGGTGTTGCCACTTTTGAGCAGCAGTCCCCAAGTTATGAGGATTGGAATCAGGCCCATGTTTCCCAATGCCGTTTGGTAGCCGAAGAAAACGGAAAAATACTGGGCTGGGCTGCTCTGTCACCTGTTTCTAGCCGATGTGTTTACGGAGGTGTTGGAGAGGTCAGCGTTTATGTGGATTCCAATCAACGAGGTAAGGGCGTGGGTAAGCAATTGTTGAACCACTTGGTTAAAGCAAGTGAAACTGCGGGGTTCTGGACGCTTCAATCTGGCATTTTTCCAGAAAACGAAGGAAGCGTAGCACTGCATAAAAAAGCTGGATTTCGTTTCATAGGTATGCGTGAAAGAGTAGGAAAGCTCAACGGTGTATGGAAAGACAATCTTTTGTTTGAAAAAAGAAGTACTAAAGTCGGAATAAATTAAACACTTAAAAATCGAAAAATGAAACAAACATGAATTTTTATCATTTCAAATTCAAACAAATGATTAAAATTTATGTGCGTTCCTGAATGTATTCAATTTCTTTTTGAATATTCAGAAATCAAAAAAAAATTAAACAGATGAAAAACGTATTGGTGCTTTGCACTGGAAATTCTTGTCGTAGTCAAATGGCGCATGGATACCTGGAACATCTTCAAGATTCTTTGGCCAATGTTTATAGCGCAGGTATAGAAACCCATGGTCTAAACTCAGGAGCTGTTTCCATTATGAAAGAGGATGGAATCGATATTTCTACTCATACATCCAATCACGTTGATGAGTATGAAGGAATTGATTGGGACTATATTATCACAGTTTGTGATCATGCCAAGGAAAATTGTCCTTTTATTCCGGCCCAAAATGCGCAGCGTATCCACCAAAACTTTTTCGACCCATCAAAAGTTTCTGGAGCCACAGAGGTAAAGCATGCAGCTTTTTTAAAGACTAGAAATGAAATTAAAGAGTTTTGCCATGACTTTGTAAAAGAAGAACTGGTAAATTAATTGAATCTAGATATTTTAAATGGCAGTTGGGGCGTTCCCTTCTGCCATTTTTCTTTCCAGTTCGGCCTGGAACTCCTCCATCACCGGTTTTACCGTACTCTCTGGCAGGTCCGCAATTTTTATGTACATCAACCCATCCACTGAATTGTTAAAAAGCGGGTCTACGTTAAAGGCAACCACTTTTGCATTTTGTTTGATGTATTTTTTTATCAATACGGGTAATCTTAGACTTCCGGTCTCTACCTCACTAATCAACTTGTCAAACTTGTTCAGATCGGCCTGGGTTTCATCAAAAATAAATTCCTTGTCGGCATCCTTCAATTTTACCTTGAACTCTTTCTTCGGTCTTACGTATTGTGCTACATAAGGATCCCAATAGTTCGACTTCATAAATTCTATCATTAGTGATTTCGAAAAATTGGAAAACTGATTACTGATGCTCACCCCACCTATTAAATATTTGTGCTCTGGATGTCTCAATGTAGTATGCACAATGCCCTTCCATAGTAGAAATAAGGGCATGGGTTTCTGCTGATATTCTTTCATAATATAGGCTCTTCCCATTTCAATGGATTTCTCCATCATTCCATATAATTCAGGTTCAAATCGAAACAAATCCTGAAGGTAAAATCCATCTATGCCATAATCTTTGAATATCTGAGCTCCCAGACCCATACGATACGCTCCCACAATACATTGGCCATCATTATCCCACAAAAACAGGTGATGATAATAAGTATCAAACTCGTCCAAATCAATGGAGTTGTTGGTTCCTTCACCTACCTCACGAAAAGTTATTTCGCGCTGACGTCCAATTTCGTTCAGAATGAATGGCATATCTGATTGCTGGGCTAAAAACACTTCATAGTTTTTGCTCTGCAACATGCGACAATCCTTTTCCCGGAGTTTATCAATCTCACCCTGCAAGACCTCAGGACTTACGGCAGAAGCAATTTTCTTTGGAGGTTTTGGAATCTTTAAAGTAGTCGGAACCATATCAATTAAACGCTCTTTTTCGAACACATTGGCTAACAGGTATGTCTTTTTGCGTAGTAGTTCAGTAAACGATTCCAAGGTAGGTTCTTCCTGTTGCGCTTTAACAGATATGGGTTGCCCAATTCTGACCTTAATGGGTCTGCTACTTTGCGATGTCAATTCGGATGGCAACTTGGCCGTTCTGAAAACATCGTTGATTTTTGATAGGCGATAAAAGAGTCTACTATTTCTGGCATGAAAATAAATGGGTACTACAGGCACTTCCGCTTTCCGAATTAATTTGAGTGCCGCTTCTTCCCAAGGCTTATCCACTACCAATTTTCCATCTTTATAGGTGGAAACCTCTCCGGCCGGAAATATCCCCAAGGGGTGTCCTTCTTTTAAATGTAAAAGTGCATTTTTAAATCCCATTATGCTGCTTTTGGCATCCTTATGGTTCTCAAAAGGATTCACAGGCATTATAAAAGGCTTCAACGGCTCTATTCTGTGCAGCAAAAAATTGGCTATGATCTTAAAATCCTCACGTTGCTGAAGCATCAGTTTTAACAACAAAACCCCATCGATACCTCCAAGAGGATGATTGCTAATGGTAATGTAAGGCCCCGATTTAGGGAGTCGTTTTAAATCTTCTTCGGGAATTTCAAAATCAATTTCATAATGGTCAAGTATCTCCTCTAAAAACTCCGTTCCAGGAAGGGATTTGTTCTTATTATAAAATCGGTTGATGGTAGTAATCTTGGTGGCGACCATTAAAAGCCATCCAACAAAGGTGCCCAAAAACCCGTATTTATCTAGATTTATGACCTTTGCAACTTCTTTGGCGGAAACCAGCCCCATAAAAATATAAATTAGGTAAATGTAAAGATAGAAAAATCCCAATTCTGGGATTTTCTAGCTTAAAAATGCCTAACGTTTTTATTTTACCACCAACTGCACGGTTTCCTTTCCACGCTGTTCCACCAATACTGATCTTCCGTTTTGTAGGGATTTAACGGCATTGTCATCAAAATGTCGAATAGTGTAGAGGGAAACATCTTCATGGCATACCACCTTGAACCTTTTTTGTAATTCGTTCAACATGGGTTGCAGGCCATTGAACTTGTTATCCAAACAAACCGAAAAACTAATGGCCGAATTTTGAATAAGATCTACCTTCATTCGATGATCATGGAAAAGTTTAAAAATATCACTGATGTTGTTTTCAACAATAAAAGAAAAATCAAGTGATGATAGTTTTAGCAATACTTGATCCTTTTTAACAATAAAGCAAGGTACTTCAGGAGAAATTCCGACACCTTTGCACACAGTAGTTCCCTTTCCTTTTGGATTTATAAATGACTTTACATGTAGTGGAATTTCTTTGCGCTGTAATGGTTGAAGTGTTTTCGGGTGGATTACGGAAGCGCCATAAAATGCAAGCTCAATTGCTTCCCGATAGGAAATTTTATCCAATAGCTGTGTCTCCTCAAAATTCCTTGGGTCCGCATTCAATACTCCGGGCACGTCCTTCCATATGGTTACAGAATTTGCATTCAGGCAGTAGGCCAAAATGGCTGCTGTGTAATCCGAACCTTCCCTGCCTAGCGTAGTTGTAAAGTTGTTATCGTCACTTGCTAAAAACCCTTGAGAAATGTTAAGTTTGGACATATCTACCTTTGCCGACACCTCACTTTGGGTACGTTCCCAATTTACAGTAGCATCTCGATAGTTGTTGTCCGTCTTGATCAAGCTTCTGACATCTTGCCAAACATTCGGAATCTCCACTTCATTAAGGTATTCACTTATAATGGTGGTGGAGACCAATTCGCCATATCCTACTACTTGATCATAAACAAAGGCATATTTGGGCGATTTATTCCATGCCAGAAAGCCTTTGACCTCTTCAAAAAGTAATTTTACCCTAGAATGGACCGGATGGTTCTTTTCATCAAATAGGTCTGCAAGTATGTTTTCATGATATTCAACAACTTCTTGAATCGCGGCAGTAAGGACAGATTTATCATTAAAATAGGCAGCTACCACCTTCTCCATGGCATTAGTGGTCTTACCCATGGCTGAAATCACAACAAATGTGTCTTCATGACCCACCTCTTGCAATACTTTCACCACATTGCGAACTGCCTCTGCATCTTTTACCGATGCTCCTCCAAACTTAAAAACTCTCATTAATTTCTTCTATAATCAGCCAATTGGCTAGTTTAATTTTTCGATATAATTTTCAATTCCTTTTTCGTCAAGTTGAACCACATCCCAATCACGTCTAACCCAGGCTCCTTTTTTCTCATAAAATGTAATAGCGGGTTCGTTCCAATCCAATACTTCCCAAGAAATTCTTTTGACTCCCAACGAATGCCCATACTTGACCACCTCATTCAAGAGTGCGGTCCCTAAACCGCTTCCTCTCATTTTTTGGGAAACTATTAAATCCTCTAAATGCACTGTGGCCCCTTTCCATGTGGAATATCTTGGATAGATCAATGCAAGACCCACAATTTGCTCTTCATGTTCCGCCACGAAGCAATGGAACAGCTTGCTTTCCCCGAAACCATCATTTTCCAAATCTTCCCTGATTACCTCCACGGCGTTGGGTTCTTTTTCAAACTCGGCCAGTTCTTTGATCAAGCCTAAAACCTGACCCATGTCCTCTTTTCGAGCATCTCTGATTACATATTCCATATTGTTACAAATAAAACTCAAAGTTATAAATATCCAAATCTTTATCGTAACGAAAACGATATAGTATCACAAAATACACGATATTTGCCCTCAAATAAAACAGCCTACATTCATGTCTCACAAGAACCAGACCCTTGGTGAATTTATTATTGAAAACCAGACCGAGTTCCAGTATTCAACCGGAGAGCTTTCCAAATTGATAAATGCCATACGATTGGCCGCTAAAGTAGTCAATCATGAAGTGAACAAAGCAGGTCTGGTGGATATCCTAGGAACTGCGGGTGACACCAATATTCAAGGTGAAAATCAGCAAAAACTGGATGTATTGGCGAATGAAAAATTCATTCAAACCCTAAAGAATCGGGAAATCGTTTGTGGAATTGCCTCTGAGGAGGAAGACGATTATATCACCATTAACAGTCTGGATGAAAACCATCAAAATAAATATGTAGTGCTGATCGATCCTTTGGACGGGTCATCAAATATCGATGTGAATGTTTCCGTTGGAACCATTTTTTCCATCTATCGCAGAATAACCCCAGTCGGCACTCCGGTAACCCTTGAAGATTTTCTTCAGCCTGGAAAAAATCAAGTGGCAGCCGGATACATTATTTATGGCACTTCAACTATGTTGGTCTATACCACGGGGCATGGCGTGAATGGGTTTACATTAAATCCGGCCATTGGAACCTTTTATTTGTCGCACCCCAATATGCAATTCCCAGAAACCGGGAAGATCTATTCCGTGAATGAGGGGAATTATATCCACTTTCCGCAAGGGGTAAAGGATTATATTAAATATTGTCAAAAAGAGGAAGGTGATAGACCTTATACCTCGCGATACATAGGTTCTTTGGTTTCCGATTTTCATCGAAATATGATAAAAGGGGGAATTTATATGTACCCAAAGAGTAGTAAGGCGCAAAAAGGAAAGTTGCGTTTACTTTACGAATGCAATCCGATGGCTTTTTTGGCAGAACAAGCAAATGGGAAGGCCAGTGACGGGTACCAGCGAATCATGGAAATCCAGCCCACGGAATTACATGAACGTGTTCCCTTTTTCTGTGGCAGTAAAAAAATGGTGGAAAAAGCAGAAGAATTTATGAAATCCTAGACCTACTTTTTAAGTAGATATTGAAAATCCTCAAAAGCGATATTTCCGCAGAAAATATCAAAAGATTTTTTGATGATTTCTACTGCATCCTCTGGAGAATAACCCAAACCAATCGCATATTTCTCGATTAGCCTTTCTTGGTCCGCATCAATATTACGGTCAGCAAATGCCATTCTAAAAAAATCGAACAAACGCATTAAACGTTTTTCACCGCTATGCGGAGTTTCAATCGGATATTTGTTCTCCTTTTTCATCACCTCTTTATATTCTGAATCGGTAATGTTCAGTTTAAAGGCAAACTTATCAAGGATGGCCTTCTCTTCTTCGGTAATGATCCCGTCCGAAGCGGCCAAAGTGGCCAAAGTGGCAAAATGAGCCAAGTTTTTACGTTGTTCTCCGTGCTCGTATAAATCTAAAATGGGCATGTGTAAAAATTTGTTCGGCAAATATAATTCTTAATGTAGAAAGGATTGTAAAATTATGACCAAAAGAAATTTGTAATTTTCATTTCGCTATCTAACTTTTCAATATTGTTCCACTGCGACAATCCGAACTTTTCCATATCGCCGAAAATTGGTTCCATCAGCAAGATTGGAAACCCTTCCCATTTCAAAAAGAAACTTGGAAAGCTTTTCTGGATGGTAAACACGGTTTGCTCAATGCTCCAACGGGTAGTGGAAAGACCTATGCACTTTGGTTCCCGATTGTACTGAACTACCTCAAAAACAATCCCGATTATAAAACCAAACACAAAAAAGGACTCAAGGCTATTTGGATAACCCCGTTACGGGCACTTTCCCAAGAAATCAAACAATCTGCTGAATGGATAACCCAAGATCTGGAAACCCAAATGACCGTTGGGATTCGTACTGGAGATACCACTACATCTGAAAGGGCCAAGCAGAAAAAAAGCATGCCCGATTTGTTGATCACAACTCCTGAAAGCCTTCAGCTTTTGCTCTCCTCCAAAGGCTACGACAAAGTTTTTAAGAATTGCTCGGCCATAGTGGTGGATGAATGGCATGAACTTTTGGGTTCTAAAAGAGGGGTGCAGATGGAACTCGGACTGTCACGATTAAAGACTATTTGTAAAAATTTACGCATCTGGGGAATTTCAGCTACCATCGGCAACTTGGAACAGGCGCGTGAAGTATTGTTGGGACCCACTTCTTTAGAACTTGAAAATTCGATATTGGTCAAAGCCAATCTCAATAAAAAAATTACGGTAAAAAGTATCATTCCCGAACAGATGGAAACCTTTCCATGGCGCGGACATTTGGGTCTGCATCTGTTGGAAGAAGTTGTTCCTATTATAAATAATAGTAAGACCACGCTGCTGTTCACCAATACCCGGGGACAGTGCGAAATCTGGTTTCAAAAAATATTGGAGAAACACCCGGAATATGCCGGGGAAATTGCCATGCACCATGGTAGCATCAACAAGGATACCCGACTTTGGGTGGAGCAGGCCATTCGGAATGAAAGTTTAACAGCAGTGGTCTGCACCTCCAGTTTGGATTTGGGTGTGGATTTTGCCCCGGTGGAAACCGTGGTGCAAATTGGAGGTCCCAAGGGTGTTGCCCGTTTTTTACAACGTGCTGGGCGAAGCGGGCACCGACCAGGCAAAGAAAGTATCATCTACTTTTTGCCCACCCATGCCATGGAGCTTATAGAAGCTTCGGCTATGCAAAAAGCAGTGTTGAATGCTGCGGTTGAGGATAGAATTCCATACCTGAACAGCTACGATGTACTCATTCAATATTTAATCACGCTTGCCGTTTCGGATGGGTTTTATCCGGACGAAATTTATCAAGAAGTAAAAAACACCTTTTGTTATCAAACCCTTACGGAAGAAACTTGGCAATGGCTTTTGAATTTTTTGGTGATGGGCAGTCAAAGTCTCAAGACCTACGACGAATACAAAAAAGTGGAAGTGGAACCCGATGGAAAGTTCAAAGTAAACAACTTGGCCATAGCCCGAAGGCATCGCTTTCAGATTGGAACCATTGTCGGCGATGCCAGCCTATCGGTTCGCTATCAAAAAGGAGGATACATTGGCACGATTGAGGAATCCTTTATCTCAAAATTGTCTCCCGGTGATGTGTTCACTTTTGCCGGACGGAATCTTGAATTTATCCGTATCAAAGGTATGACCGCCCAGGTCAAAAATTCATCTAAACGCAGTAACAAAATCCCATCGTGGATGGGAGGACGTTTGAGCTTTTCCGCAAAAATGTCTGAACTGTTACGACAAGAACTGTATTCGGCTGAATTGCAACTCAAAGCCCAATCTCCAGAAATTCAGTCTTTACAACCTATGTTCTCCAAACAGCGTGAAGAGAGCATTGTACCCGTGCCCGATCAATTTTTGATTGAAACTTTTAAAACAAACGATGGCTACCACCATATTTTTTATCCCTTTGAAGGTCGAGCTATCCATGAGGGCATGAGCAGCTTACTGGCTTATCGGATAAGTTTGCTCTCACCCATAACCTGTTCTCTTGCCTTTAATGATTATGGGTTTGAACTGCTTTCAGATAAGGAGATTGATATTCAAGCGGTGTTGGACAATGACTTGTTCACTCCAGAATATATGTTGAGTGATCTTCAAAAAAGTTTGAATTCCAACGAGATGGCGCGTCGTAAGTTCAGGGATATTGCTGTTATCAGTGGCATGGTATTTACCGGTTATCCCGAAAAAGGAGTCAAAATGAAACACCTGCAAAGCAGTTCACAATTGCTTTTTGATGTGTTCAAGGATTTTGAGGACGACAATTTGCTCTACCAACAGGCCTTTACCGAGACCTTTGAGCACCAGCTTGAGGAAGGCCGTCTTCGACTGGCTTTGGAACGCATTGCCCAACAAGAGATTATTTGGAAAAAATGCCAGAACCCTACCCCATTTTCATTTCCCATTATTACTGATAGGCTTCGAGAAAAACTATCCAATGAAAAATTGGCCGATCGCATTAAACGGATGACCAAGGTTTTGACAAAATAATTGGAAGAGAAGCTGTCGGCACGGATTTATAGTTTTGCGCAAAAGGTTATTAAAAAACAGAATATTAATTTATCATTTCCAAATGCAACCCATTCTGTTGCTTATCTTTTGGGGCATAGAGATATGCACCTAAAAATTGTCCTCTTGTTCCACCAGACTCTGTTTTATACTTAAACCACAACGCATTATTCCCTCTTAATCTCTTATTTATAGGCTCTTTGCTTGTATGTTTAAAAGCCGTAATCGTCCCCCCTCCAAAAAATTGAAATTCATATTTTTTTAAGGGTTGGAATTCTTTACCCTTATAATAAGCTGATCTTTTATAATAATCTAAAATTTTTTGTATTTCTTCTTTTGTTCTATATTCAGCAATAGAATTACGTGCTTGAAAAGCATAGTTCATTTTTAATATACCACCTAAGTCTTGTTTTTCATAAAGGGCTTGTATTTTTTTATAATACTGAAACACTTTTGCTTTTAATTCCATACTATCTACTTTACGTAAATCAATACCTTTACTCCAACCTTCGTTTTCATAAGGTACTTTAGCCTCAAACTCAAAGGTATATTCATAATATGGTAAGCCAGCTCCCACAAACTTGTCCTCTTTTTTATCGCTGGTATGGTTTATTACTATCTTCTCATCTTCATCGCTGGTATAAGTACGGTGATCATCTACCCGAAATATTTCTATTTCTATTTGAGTAGTAGAAAGCAGCGTATTCACACGCTCCTCATCGCCTAATAAATTACCTATAGGGTATAAACGATAAGTAAGTGTTTGTTTACCACTTTTTAAAATAGCACGATTAAAGTCAGTAGGTGTTGCATTCCAACCCAATCGGTAATGCTTCTCAATAGGAAAGTCGTTTACCAATATCTCATAGACACAATTATGGGCATTGGCCCTAAAAAAATACATAGGCTCCTGTGGATAGTGTTTTACTTGTGAGGCTATCTTTTCTACAAAATTTTCTGCTGTTATCTCTTGTGCATTTATATTCATTGACTTGTCTGAGGTTTGAGCACAAAGACGAATAATGAAGAAGAAGCAAAGAAAAAAGTGTTTCATGTTTTTTGGTTGCAGTTCTAATTTGTTTTATTAAAATGGAGCATAGTGCCACCTGTTATTACGAAGGATCAATAACCAAGTCAGGAGAATAAATTCTAACACAAGGAATATTACAACAGAGATGTAGTATATCCTTCCCAATAAAATAATGACATAGCGTATAATTCTTTCTCGGGGTACAACAAAAAGGGTCTCTCTTGCAGGTATAATACGAACGCGTTTAAAACGAAAAATCAATAGCCCTATAATCGCTTGGATTAGAAGAACTATAACCTCAGCGTATTTGAAAAATATCTGTGAAGGGGGTAATTCCATAACAGATGGCACTAAAACCAAGTGCGAAAGTTCAATGTTTTATCTCTTTCCATCCGGTAATTAAGTTATGTCATGAAAAAAAAGAATTATCTCTCTAAAAATTGGACCTAAATTGACGAATGCCCCTTTTGAATTGATGGATTGATGAAATGGACTGTTTTATGCATCCCTTCCGGCCTTTGCCCACCTTCCCTTTTAAAAGGGAAGGAGTTAAATTCAGTTGATTGCACAGGTCTTTTGATAAGGTGAATTTTCAATTTGACTATCTTTACTATCAAAGATTGTACAATGAGTGTTTCTGAGCTTCAAAACGATATCATTAAAAAGTTGCTTACCATAGAGGATGGGGAAACCCTATCCTTTTTTAAAGAAATGCTCAACACATACACCTCCAAGAAAAATTACCAAGTCTCCGATTTGGAAAAAAACCTCACTTCTGAAAGTTTGGAAGCATACAAAAATGGCAACACGCTTACTTCCGAAACAGTTTATAAAAGAAATGAGGAATGGTTAAAAGAATAGTCTGGACTTCAAGGGTAGATATATACAAACTTGTTTTTTTTGTTTTAGCTATTATGATAGTCAATGGCTGCAAATCATATTATTATAATGGTTATGAAGTAATCCATAATAGCAGAATTATCAAAAATGACTTGGTAACCTCTTCAGAGCAGAACATATCAGTCACAGGTAAAATTAGGCAACTTAAAAAACCAATTAATGCGAGTCTACTTTTTAAAAACAAGGATACTATTATAATGGTAAAGAGTATAGAAGGGATTTTTGAATGCTTGTTACCTGATGGGATTTATGGGTTAATTATTAAAAGTAATCAAGAACCTTATTGTTTTAAAGTCATTGATCCTGTTGAGTTTGAGTTGAAAGAAGGAGAACACAGAAATATAGAAATACAATTAGATGCTAGCCAAGAAAAGAATGAAATTGTATTTAAAAGCAAAAAAGCGTTAGAAAAATACTCTGAATGGGAAAAGTTCAATAGCGAATGTAATCCTGAATAAAAAAGGCATCTGATTCCTTTCCCTGGCAGGGAAAGGTGGTCCAACAGCGTTGGAGCGGAAAGGGTTCTAATCCCTTCCGGATTTCTTTGAAATCCACCTTCCCTTTTGAAAAGGGAAGGAATTTTGTTTATCCATGACCCAAACCATCTCCATACAAAACCAAAATTTTACCCTTCACCCTTTGGGTGGAATTTTTTGGGTGGAAAAATCCATGTTACTGATCAGCGATGTCCATTTGGGAAAAATTGTGCATTTCAGAAAATTTGGCGCAGCAGTTCCACGAAAAGCGGTCCATAAAAACTATCTGCTCTTGGATAAAATTGTGGCTCATTTCAATCCCTTTCAAATCTGTTTTTTGGGAGATCTATTTCATTCGACCTTGAACAAAGAATGGGAACTATTTGAAAACTGGGTAAGCAAAACCCCTTCAGAAATCATTTTGGTGTCCGGCAATCACGATATTATATCCCCCCATAAGTTTGAAGAATTGGGAATCCCTATTTTTCAGGAGTTAATCTTGGATGATTTTCTATTGACGCATCATCCCGAAGAACGGGAAGGTTTGTTCAATTTCTGCGGACATATTCACCCCGCCATAAAGCTCAAAGGTTTTGGAAGGCAAAACCTTCGACTTTCCTGTTTTTTCAAGTCCAAAAACCAACTCATATTCCCTGCTTTTGGAGAGTTTACTGGCACTTATACCCTAAAACCCAAAAAGAATGACGAAGTTTTTGTCATTGTCGAGGATGAAGTGGTGAAAGTTTAATCCTAAAATGTCATTCCTGCGAAAGCAGGAATCCATAGTTAAAAATTTAGATGAGATTCCGTGTCAAGCACGGAATGACAAACATGAAATTCTTTTTGCAAAAAAACACCCGTAAAGCCCCCTCAAGGAAACTATTCATTCTATATTTGCCGCAAAGTTTTTGGATTGACCAAAGCATCGATTTTTCAACTTTTTGAACAGTCTCCCCAACTCGGGAAATTGAGGGATGCTATTGCCCATCCTTTCGCTTCGAGCGGTCATCCTGAGCCTGTCGAAGGAGGACTAGAAAACTCATCAAAATCAAAAATCACGGTAAAAGGCCTTACCGGTTCCTCCCTTTCGTTTACCGTTTCTTCTCTGTTCAATTCTTCCGAAGTACCATTTTTGGTTTTACTGAACGACAAAGAAGAAGCTGCATATTACCTCAATGACCTTGAACAATTGATTGGGGAAAAAGAAGTGCTTTTCTACCCTGGAAGCTATCGCCGACCTTATCAGATTGAAGAGACCGACAATGCCAATGTGCTGCTTCGGGCTGAAGTCCTCAATCGCATCAATTCCAGAAAAAAACCTGCGGTAATTGTCACCTATCCCGATGCACTCTTTGAGAAAGTAGTCACCCGAAAGGAGTTGGATAAGAACACGCTTAAAATTAAGCTGGAAGACACCTTATCGCTAGATTTTTTAAATGAGGTACTTTTTGAATATCAGTTCAATCGGGTGGATTTTGTTACTGAGCCCGGGGAGTTTTCGGTTCGTGGTGGTATTGTTGATGTGTTCTCATTTTCACATGATGAACCTTACCGTATCGAATTTTTTGGAGATGAGGTAGACAGTATCCGAACTTTTGATGTGGAAACCCAACTCTCTACTGAAAAAGTCAAAAAGATTACCATCATTCCCAATGTGGAAAATAAATTTCTGCAGGAATCGAGGGAAAGTTTTTTAAAATATATTTCACCCAAAACGGTCATTTTTTCCAAAAATCTGGATTTAGTCTATGGTCGAATTGATTCGTTTTTTGAAAAAGCTGAGGAAAGCTTCGCTAAACTTGAAAGCGAACTCAAGCATGCCAAACCCGAAGAACTTTTTGTGACTTCAACTTTGTTGAAATCCCAATTGGAAGGTTTTAAATTGGTAGAAATGGGTGGATTTGGTCATGCTGAGCCTGTCGAAGCACGACTTGATGGTGAAAAATCACACTTCGACAAGCTCAGTGTGACGTTCAACACCAAACCTCAACCGGCATTCAACAAAAAATTTGACCTGCTCATTGAAAATCTGAATGAAAACCATGCTTCAGGTTTTACCAATTATATATTTTGTTCCACCGAACAACAGGCCAAGCGTTTCAACGATATTTTCGAGGAAGTTGAAGAGACGGTTCATTACAAAACAGTGGTGTTTCCATTGTACCAAGGATTCATCGACCAGGATTTAAAACTGGCTTGCTATACGGACCATCAAATTTTTGAACGCTATCACAAATTCCAATTGAAGAATGGCTATGCCAAAAAACAGGCCATTACCCTTAAGGAACTGAACAAATTGGAAATTGGAGATTATGTGACCCACATCGATCATGGGATTGGGAAGTTTGGCGGACTTCAAAAAATAGATGTCGAAGGAAAAAAGCAAGAGGCAATCAAATTGGTGTATGGTGACCGGGATATTTTATATGTGAGCATCCATTCGCTCCATAAAATTTCAAAATTTAATGGTAAGGATGGCGCTCCTCCAAAAATCTATAAACTAGGCTCTGCAGCTTGGAAAAAACTAAAACAAAAAACCAAGAGTCGGGTCAAGAAAATTGCCTTTGACCTCATTAGAGTGTATGCCAAGCGTCGTTTGGAAAAGGGATTTCAGTATGCCCCAGATAGTTATTTGCAGCATGAACTTGAAGCCTCTTTCATTTATGAAGACACCCCTGATCAGGAGAAATCGACCCAGGATGTAAAACGAGATATGGAAAGTGAACGTCCCATGGATCGTTTGATCTGCGGGGATGTTGGTTTTGGAAAAACCGAAGTGGCGATTCGTGCTGCCTTCAAAGCAGTTGACAATGGTAAACAAGTAGCTATATTGGTGCCAACGACCATTTTGGCGTTTCAGCACAACAATACGTTTAAAAAACGATTGGGTGAGCTTCCGGTGACGGTCGATTATCTCAATCGATTTAGAACGGCCAAGGAAAAACGAGGAATCTTGGAAAGGCTAGCCGAAGGGAAAATTGATATCATCATCGGTACCCATCAATTGGTAAACAAAAATGTGCAATTCAAGGATTTGGGATTGCTGATCGTGGATGAAGAGCAAAAATTCGGTGTCTCGGTCAAGGATAAACTTAAATCCATCAAGGAAAATGTAGATGTGCTCACATTGACTGCCACCCCTATCCCTCGAACACTTCAATTTAGTTTGATGGCGGCTCGGGATCTATCGGTAATTAATACCCCACCTCCGAATCGTTATCCTATTGAAAGCAGGGTAATACGTTTTAATGAGGAAATCATCCGTGATGCAGTCTCATATGAAATCCAACGTGGTGGACAAGTATTTTTTATTCATAACCGTATTGAGAACATCAAGGAGGTGGCCGGGATGATTCAACGTTTGGTGCCGGATGCCAAAATCGGAATTGGTCATGGTCAAATGGAAGGCAAAAAACTAGAACAGTTGATGATGGCCTTTATGAATGGAGAATTTGATGTGCTTGTCTCTACCACCATTGTTGAAAGCGGATTGGATGTCACCAATGCCAATACCATTTTTATCCATAATGCCAATAACTTTGGATTAAGTGATCTACACCAAATGCGAGGTCGCGTTGGACGAAGCAACAAAAAGGCATTTTGTTTCTTTATTACCCCGCCTTACGAGGTGATGACACCGGACGCCCGAAAACGTATTGAGGCCCTTGAACAGTTTACGGAGTTGGGAAGCGGTTTTAATATCGCCATGAAGGATTTGGAGATTCGAGGTGCCGGAGACTTGTTGGGTGGTGAACAAAGCGGATTTATCAACGAAATTGGATTTGAGACGTATCAAAAAATATTAAGCGAAGCTATCGAAGAACTCAAAGAAAATGAGTTTAAAGAATTATATGAAGAGGTCGAGGGTCAACAAGAAAAAGTATATGTAAAAGATACCCAGCTCGATACTGATTTTGAATTGCTGTATCCCGACGATTACATTAACAACATTACGGAGCGCCTCAATTTGTACACTCAATTGAATGAGGTACAAGATGAAGAAGGGCTTCAGAAGTATGAACAGGAATTAAAAGATCGTTTTGGGGAACTCCCTTCTCAAGCCGTAGATCTCCTCAACTCGGTACGGATTAAATGGATTGCCAATAGTATTGGATTAGAGCGGGTCATTTTGAAAAAAGGCAAGTTCCTCGGGTATTTTATTGCTGATCAACAATCCGATTTTTATCAAAGTTCAGCCTTTACTCAAATGTTGAACTATGTGCAATCTAACCCAAGAACTTGTCAACTCAAAGAAAAGCAAACCCGTAATGGATTACGGTTGCTATTGGTTTTTGATGGAATCACCAGTGTGGAGAAGGTATTAAGGGTTTTGGAACCTTTATCTCCTTCATTGATTTAAAAGGAGATACAATAAAGTTACGGAAGAGATTGAATACTCTTTCTTCGGCTTCAAGAAAATATAATAAGCTCTAAATCATATTGTTTGGCGGAAATTACAATCATTTTGAAACTTACAACTGGCATAAATTTTGTGTTAAAAAATTTGTGTTAAATAACTTATGCACTACTTTTAATTATCTTATGTCGCAACAATCTACAAACACTTCAAGTTCAGAGTTAACTACCTTCGAAATAGTTGCCAATATTATTGGTGTGGTAGCTGCGGTTGGAGCCATTGCATATATTTTTAAGTCAATTGCTAAAAAAACTGAAACTCGAATTATTTCGAATGATGCTCGTCGAGTACTTGAAAACAAGGATGAGGCAAAACTTCTACGCGAGGCAATAGATACGTATCACGTAACCGGTGATTGGGAGAAAACCAAAATCGATAAAATCCTTTAAGTTGTTGTGAATCTTACATTCGGATTCATAGCTTTTTTTGTTTCGGTTATTATTCCTGGTATTCTTTTCAGAAGATTCTTTTATTATGGAGAATTCTCGAAACAATTTGATTCAAAAGACCCGGTATTACACAGTATTTTTTATAGCATTGTCCCTGGAGTTTGTATTCAAGTAATATGCTTTGTTTTAGGGGATTGGTTACTTTCCTTTGAAATTGACAATACTCAAATTTTTAATGTTTTTAAAGATTTCGTTTATAGTGGTGAAAAGGATATAAACCATGACACAGAATCTTTTCTTAATGACAGCTTAGATACATTTATTTATTATTCTTTATCGATATTTTTTGTGTCTATTGTCTCAGGGCATATAATATCAAGGATGATTAGATGGTGGGGTTTGGATAAGAAGTACAAAATATTAAAGTTTAAAAATCAGTGGTTCTATATTTTTAGCGGTGAAATCCTTGATTTTGAGAAGTTTGAGCTTGGAAAGACACTTACCACAGACATACAAATTCCTCACAATCAAAAAATATCTACTACATATGCTGATGTTTTGGTTGATAATACAGACGGAATGCGGGAGCTATATACTGGTTACGTTGTTGATTATGACTTATGCAGCGAAGATATTTCCCAGCTAGAAAGAATATATTTATTGGATGCTTATAGGTACAAGAAAAAGGACAAGGAATATGCTTTCGAAAAATCTTCTCCATTAATCAAAAAAGATTCTTCCAAGTTAGATATCTCTCTGGATGAGGTTGAAAAACAAGTAGAATACAAATCTAGAATTAGAAAAAAAATTCCAGGAAATGTTTTTGTTGTCAGCGGCAAAGACATCCTGAATATTAACTTAACCTATGTGCCATCAGAGAAAAAAAGAAAAATAAGAGAGCAACGCTCTCAAAAAACTCTTCAAATAATTTCCAACACATATTTTGTAATTAGCATTCTACTTATACTATTACATTTTACCTATAAAAGCATAGGCTTAAATGCAACTTGGTTTGGTGCCCATATAAGAGAGTCAAACTGGCTTGCAATAATCCTTGTTGGTATTGCCTGTATCCAGATACTTTCACTTTTCATACCTTCATTGGATCAAGAAAACAATAAATATCAATACAGACCAAAACATATCTTCGTTAGGCTAGTTGCTTTAATAATCCTTTACATTATTATATGCTTATTTCAATATTTGAAGTTGTTATCTCCAGAATTTCCTCTTTGGAATCCATTTATATAATCTTTGCCTGAATTTCAAAAGGTTTAGAATCATATCTTCGACCCATGCCTCAAAAACCAAAAACCTATTTTAATTGGAGCTCAGGAAAAGACTCGGCTATTGCACTATGTTACATGTTGCAACAAAAACAATATCAAATTGATTGTTTATTGACAACTGTCAATTCACATTATAATAGAGTCTCCATGCATGGTCTTCGAAAGGAGGTTTTGGAAACCCAGGCTAAAGCTATTGGAATCCCCTTGGATATTCTTGAAGTTCCCGAAAGCCCATCAATGGAAGAGTACAATGCTTTAATGGGCAACAAAATCAAGCACTTAAAAAGTCAGGGCTATACACACACCGCTTTTGGTGATATTTTTTTGGAAGACCTAAAGGTCTACAGGGAAAACATGTTATCCGTTGTTGGAATCCAAACGATCTTCCCCATTTGGAAAAGAGATACCCGAGAACTACTTGAGGAGTTTTTTGAATTGGGATTCCGAGCTGTCATTGTTTGCATCAACAATTCTAAGTTGGATGCTTCCTTTTTGGGAAAAGAACTTTCTTTGGAACTCATTGACCAGTTCCCAAAAGATGTGGATCCTTGTGGTGAAAATGGGGAGTTTCACACCTTTTGTTTTGATGGACCTATTTTTAATCGTCCGGTAGCATTTAAATTGGGGGAAACCATATTCAAAACCTATGATAATCCATCCAACAAAGAGAATCCCATCAAATTTGGATTTTGCGATGTTTTGCTAAAAAGCGTCGTAGACTAGCTTTACAAACTCTCCGATTTTTTGGGGTTCCAACCAGCGGGTCACTATCATTAATCCACTTTCTTGGTCTATTACTATAAAGTTACCACCAAAACCAGCAGCATAAAACAAATGCTCTGGAACGCCTTCCCAATGCCGAGATCCTTTTTTATTGAGCCACCACATATAACCATAATTAATATTAGGAGTTGAAGGCTCCGTTGCTTTTGCAATCCAATCTTCACTAATTATTTGCTGGTTATCCCATTTACCCTCATTTAAAAACACCAATCCAAAACGAGCCATATCTTCTGTATTGATAAACAATCCTGCACCAGAATGCCCTCCTCCTGTAACCGACTTCATCTGTATTCCATCAATTTCCGTCCACGCATGGTCATATCCGTGCCAACGCCAAGTAGTGGAAGCATCAATTTTATCCATAAAATGCTTTTTCAAAACCATTGGCAAAGGTTTACGCCATAGATGTGTAAGCGAATAGGACAAAACATTGACACGAACATCGTTGTATTCCATTACGGTACCCGGCTCATTGAGCATTCGAAATTTCCAATCGTCCAGTCCACCTTCCCTTGGAGGGCGATCCGCCCAGTCTTTCAATCCCCAAAGTTCCCCAGACCAATCAGAGTTTTGCTGGAGTAAATGTTCCCATGTTATTTTTTCATTGTGTACACCACCAAAGGTGCCATCCCAAATATACCCTTCCACCCTATCATCTATATTCGAGATAAGTCCTTTGTCCAAAGCCAGGCCTGCCGTGGTAGAAAGAAAGCTTTTGGTGACGCTAAAAGTCATATCAACCCGTTTGGTGTCTCCCCATGAAGCAAGTAGATAACCATTCTTCAGAATCATTCCCGCAGGTCCACCACGTTTCTTTGTCGGGCCTAGAATTTCATGAAAAGGCTCTCTTTGAAATCCTTTTAATATGGCCTGCCGTAAATCACGTGAACCCGAATATTCATTGTCCATTGCAAAATCAATGGCTGTTTGCAATTTCTTCTGGCTATAATCAAATTGATTGGGAAGTGCTTTTTTCCAAACCTCATTCCGCTGAGGAAAATATAACTCTTGACCTAACACAATAGGTTGTGCTATCAGCAAAAAGATTAAAAAGGTTGCAATGCGAATTCTTCTTTCCATAATAAATGGTGCTGGGTTTTCGAAATCAAGTTAGTGATTGAAATCTTTTTATTGACCCTTAGTAGAAGAAAATATAACAACCTTGCATTGTCTCCACAGCTTCAAAATGCTCTGAACCCGAACCCCGAACATCGAATTGTAGAACTTACTATAGTCCTTTCAAATCCTTTATGGTCTTAAAGGCTACGTCTACCTGTTCTTCGTTTACCAAAATGGTAAATTCGTTGGTAGTGGAGATTACCTCATAAAGTACAATACCTTCCCAGGCCAATCTCTGGAAGATAAAATAGTAGATTCCCGGCACCGAGACATTCTCTGCTGGTAATTTTACCGTAATCGAAGATAAATTCTGAGCTTTCTGGGTGCAGCGTTCATGCTTGAAGTGTTTTTCCACTACGCTGTCCATCACACTGCTGATTACAATATTGATTTCATTGACCCCTCTTGAAGAAGTATAAAAAACATCTTGGTTCATGTTTACTTCTTCCAACAATTTAGCCTGCTGGCCCAAAATGGTGTCAGACGCCAAAAATGTATAGTCCGTAAGAGAAGAACGTACCGTAATCTCGCCAATATTCTTAAGGACTTTAACAATTTTGTGGGTTGCTCGAAACTCCAAATCATCTGAAAGACGTTTGAGTGCCATAACTATCGCACCATCTTTAACCTCTTTACCCAAAGCATCTGAAATCTCCGGTTTTATCTGTCGTGATAAAGAGGTAAGATTGATTATTCCCTGCGCCAGTGCACTTTGCAGAAAAGGTTTCTTTTTAATGTAGTGTTCCACTACGGCCGAAATTGTTTTCATTTGATTGGTTTGGATTGGATTGGTAGAAGCAAAAATAACACATTGTTACAAATAAAACAAATGGTTAAAAATAATAAAATGCATTTTTCGTATGCTCAATTTCGAAAGTTGCCCCTTTTTTAAGAACCAAGATGAAATCGAAGCGTATCTCCACATCCAAGTTATTGTCTATTACATATTGATTGGCGGCCATAACAATCAAATTAATTTTCTTTTGATTGATAGTCTCCGAAATAGTTTCCAAAAAACCTTCCGTCCTAGATTTTACCTCCACAATAGAGACGATACCATCCTTTTCTGCTATAATATCTATCTCAGCCTTGAGGTATCTATAGTTTCTTTGGAGGATTTTATATCTCTTTTCCTTCAAAAAGTCTACTGCAATCTGCTCACCTTTTCTTCCAAATTCATTGTGTTTTCCCATGAATTTTGAAAAATATTAAAAAATATGTGCAGTTCATCGAAAATTTTGGTCGTTCATGGTCAAAACTGCGTTTAGGTTGTAATTTGTGATTCTGAACTGAACCACATCCAACGTTAACTAAACATAATAGTTGCCCCAAAACTATTGACCAATTAACGCCAGTCATTGCTATGGAGTACTTTATCAATTGTAATTCCTCAACCTTGGCGCCGTATACAGATCCTCTGGATCAATTACGTGCCACCCACTTGTATCGGAGGCTAGGTTTCAGCGCATCGGTACAGACTATTGATGCAGCTGTTAACCAAACAGCTGATACCCTTGTTGACAACCTAGTTGACCAAGCCCTTGCCCTTGGACCAATAGCCCCCCCTACATGGGCAGATTGGACCAATGCTGATTATCCCGCGGACGACGACCAAGCCGGTCAAATGCGAAGAGCTCAACAAGAAGAATTTGCCATTGCATATGGCAATTCCCTTTTAAACAACAATCTTCGAGATCGTTTAAGCTTTTTCTGGCATAATCATTTCGTTACGGAAATTGATGTTTATAACTGTAATTCATTCTTGTATTATTATATAGACTGTTTGCAACGAAACGCCATAGGAAACTTTCGAACCTTTGTAAGCGAAATTGGGTTGACCAGTGCTATGCTCTATTATTTGGATGGAGTACGAAACAGAGGAAACAATCCAAACGAAAACTATGCCCGCGAGTTGTATGAGCTTTTCACTCTTGGTGAAGGCAACAATTACACCGAAGAGGACATTATAGAAACCGCTAAAGCCATTTCAGGCTATACCGAAAACGGTGAAATAGGTTGTACACAAGTTACTTTTAATCCAGAGGATTTTAACACAGAAAACAAAACGATTTTCGGTCAAACCGGTAACTGGGGTTATGATGATGTCATCAATATTCTATTTACCGAAAGACCCAATGACATCGCATGGTTTATCTGTAAAAAGCTATACGAGTTCTTTGTACATCCAGATTCTGATGATGCAACCGGTAATGCCCAAACCATAATTAATGGAATGGCCGCAACCTTTACCGCCAACAACTTTGAAATTGCCCCAGTTCTCCGTCAACTTTTTAAAAGTCAGCACTTTTTTGATGAAACTGCAATAGGGGTTATTATTAAAAGTCCATTTGACCTTTATATGAACCTGATCAAAGAAACCGGTTTCATTTATAATGATAATACGGTTATCAATGTTATTGATGCATCAAGATTAATTGGACAAACCATGTTTGATCCATTTGATGTGGCCGGTTGGCAACGAGACAGACAGTGGATCAACACCAACTTTATTATTGGTCGTTGGTTGACCACTGAGGTGTTTTTGGAGCGCTTCTTCCAAGATAACCCTGAACAGTTTAGAGATTTTGCATTGTCAATAACGGGAAATGACGGTATAACCAGTAATAATCCTGATATCATTTCAAGACCAATTATTGATAGAATGTTACCTAAAGGATTGCTTACTGATGGTGAATATGAGAAAGCCTATGTAGCCTTTAGGAGTGATGTCGATGAAACATATTATGAAGGAGGCGCTACTCCCGATTGGACTTTATCTTCATGGCCAACAGCACCATCTCAAGTTTATCTGTTGTTACGCCATTTATCCAGAGAACCCGAATTTCAACTAAAATAACCTCTTCATCATGTGCGATACTCACCATACCCACGATACAACACCACACAAAGGCCTTGAACACGAAGGTCACGATTTAGAACATAAAGCATGGAGCAGACGGTCCTTTATCCAAGCATTGGGTATAGCCGGTTCTGGATCTATGTTCTTGGGAAGCAGTTTAGTTTCTGCCTCGGCCCCATCACCTTTAACATCTGCAATTGCAGATGCTGAGACCGATCATATTTTAATCTTAATAAGATTGTCTGGAGGAAATGATGGATTGAGTACTGTTATTCCCATACAACAATATGATACTTATGCTAATGCGCGACCTAACATTTACATCCCAGAAAGTAAGGTCCTAAAACTTACCGATGATTTCGGTGTACCTACTTATATGAATTCTTTGGAGCCCCTTTGGGGTGAAGGACAGTTTAAAGCTGTTCACGGAGTAGGTTATGAAGGGCAAAGTCTATCCCATTTTACAGGGTCCGACATTTTTGCCAACACTGATCTCACTACCACAGGTTTCACTGGATTAAATACAGGTTGGATGGGCAGACATTTTGAAGATTGTTACCCAGACTATTTAATTAATCCACCCGAAGCACCAGCGGCTATCCAAATCGGAAACCTATCTAATTTGGTTTTCCAGGGAGAGGAGACTAATTACGCATTTGTGACCAACAACATAGATCAGTTGGAAGAAATTGCGCAGACTGGATTCTTCTACGATATCGAAAATGCCCCATTCGATAACTGTATGTATGGCGATCAGCTTAAATTCCTAAGAGGGGTAGCCAATACCACATACGAATATGCCGGTAAAATTCACGAAGCATACGAAAGAGGGCAAAACCAAGTTGAATATCAAGACAACGGCTTTGCAAGACAATTGGCTCTTTTGGCAAGGTTGATCAAAGGTAACTTGGGCACCAAGGTATATATGATTTCCATGGGAGGTTTTGATACCCACGGTAATCAACCCCTTGCCCATGAGCGTTTAATGACCAATCTTTCCATTGCCATTAACAACTTCTATGAGGATATTGCTTTTACGGAACAAGATGACAAGGTATTGAGCATGACCTTCTCAGAATTCGGACGTCGAATTTTTGAAAATGGCTCAAACGGAACAGATCATGGTAAAGCTGCTCCAACCCTTTTCTTCGGGTCTGGGTTGAACGGAAGTGCCTTTGTAGGGGATCACCCGTCGCTGGACAGTCCCAATAGTAGAGGTAACTTGGAATATACTATGGATTTCCGAAATCTATATGGAACCGTACTCGCAGAATGGCTATGTGTACCTAGGGCAAAAGTGGAACAACATTTATTAGGTCATCCGTATCAAGCAATCGACTTAGGTTTCAACTGTAGCGGTGAAGTTTTTGATGATATTGCCATGGACAGTGATCCACCAACACTTCCGGATACTCCTCCGAGTCCAGATGGTATGGATCCAGATCCAGATGCTCTGGCTACAATTGTCCATAGACCTTATTATCCGCCAGAATCAGAACGTCTTCCACATATTCATTTGGAAATGCCCGTTGCTGCTCATGTTGACATTCAGCTTTACAACATTCTTGGTCAAAATGTAGGTACCGTTTTCAATGAGATGGTGCTTGAGGGGTCAGTTGAAATAAACATCCGTGAAAGGATGCGCGACAGTCTGGCAACTGGTAAATATATCTACCGAATTTCTGTAGGTGAAGAAAGAATGAGTAAATCTGTTATGATCATGTAGTTTTCATTATCAAAGTACAAATTCCAGAATCCTCCGATTGTGCATGTCCCCACCCCAATTTTGGAATGCGTGATTCGGAGGTTTCCTTTTTTGTAAAACACCCGTTCGGCTTTTCTTAAAATCAGTATTTTTGGGGCTTAATCCAAAATAGGAAATGTCTCAGAATACGACCCCAACTCGATACACTATAACCGCTGCTCTTCCATATACCAACGGTCCCATACATATTGGTCATTTGGCAGGTGTGTATGTTCCTGCCGATATCTATTCCAGGTACTTGCGTTTAAAAGGCAACGATGTAGCTTTTATTTGCGGTAGTGATGAACACGGTGTGGCTATTCCGATGAAGGCAAAAAAAGAAGGGGTCAGTCCGAAGGAAATTATTGATAAGTATCACGGAATCATCAAAAAATCCTTTACGGATTTTGGAATTTCCTTTGATAATTATTCCAGGACTTCTGCGGGAGTACATCATAAAACAGCGTCCGACTTTTTCAAAAAGTTATATGACCAAGGAGATTTTATAGAAGAGGTCACTGAACAACTATATGACGAAGAGGCCAAGCAGTTTTTGGCTGACCGCTTTGTTACAGGTACTTGCCCACGATGTGGCAACGAAGAAGCTTACGGTGATCAATGCGAAAACTGTGGTTCATCATTGAATGCTACCGACCTCATCAATCCAAAATCCACCATTACTGGGGGAATTCCTACACTAAAAAGGACCAAACACTGGTTTTTACCTTTGGATAGATATGAATCATTCCTAAAGGAATGGATTTTAGAAGGACATAAAAATGATTGGAAGCCCAATGTATATGGACAGTGTAAGTCTTGGATTGACGATGGCCTAAAACCACGTGCGGTAACACGTGATTTGGATTGGGGAATCCCCGTTCCGGTAGCAGACGCCGAAGGAAAAGTGCTTTATGTTTGGTTCGATGCGCCAATCGGATACATTTCGTCTACCAAGGAATGGGCCGAACGAGAAGGCAAGGATTGGGAACCTTATTGGAAAGACAAGAATACCAAATTGCTTCATTTTATTGGGAAAGACAATATTGTTTTCCATTGCATCATTTTTCCAAGCATGCTAAAAGCACATGGTGACTTTGTACTCCCCGAAAATGTACCTGCCAACGAATTCTTAAATCTGGAAGGAAACAAACTCTCCACCTCTAAAAACTGGGCCGTATGGCTACATGAGTATTTGGAGGAATTCCCAGATATGCAAGATGTACTGCGTTACGCATTAACGGCCAATGCCCCTGAAACCAAGGATAACGATTTTACATGGAAAGATTTCCAGGCCAGAAACAACAATGAGTTGGTCGCCATCTTTGGAAACTTTGTGAACCGTGTTGCCGTATTAACCCATAAGTATTACGATGGTGTTGTGCCAACTCCTTCAGAGTTCTCAGAGGTTGACAAACAGACTTTGGAAACCCTAAAGGGTTTTCCTAAAATTCTTGATAATTCGTTGGAGCGATACCGTTTTAGGGAAGCCAGTCAAGAGTTGATGAACCTAGCAAGACTGGGCAATAAATACCTGGCCGATGAAGAGCCCTGGAAACTCATCAAAACAGATGAAGAACGTGTAAAAACCGTAATGTACGTGGCCCTTCAAATTGCAACAGGTCTTGCCGTTCTTAGTGAGCCGCTTTTACCCTTCACTTCCGACAAGCTCAAGAACATACTAAATCTTGATTCGAATGAAGAAGATGTAAATTGGAATAGCCTAAGTACACAAAACGTCTTACTTGCATCAGAGCACCAAATCAATAAGAGTGAACTCCTCTTTCGCAAAGTAGAGGACAAAGAAATTGAGGCCCAATTGGCCAAACTGGAAGCCACAAAAAAAACAAACGAACAAATGGAGAAGGAAGTTGCCACACAAAAAGAAACCATCACCTTTGATGATTTCACCAAATTGGATATCCGTGTCGGAACTATTCTGGAGGCTGAAAAAATGCCAAAAGCCAATAAATTATTGGTACTGAAAGTCGATACTGGTCTAGATACCCGAACCATAGTATCTGGAATTGCCGAAAGCTTTAAACCTGAAGACATTGTAGGTAAGAAGGTTACTGTTTTAGTCAACCTTGCTCCCAGAAAACTTCGAGGAGTGGAAAGTGAGGGCATGATCTTAATGACCGAAAACCAAGAAGGTAAGTTGGTTTTTGTTAATCCTGATGAGGATAGGGTTGGGAATGGAGAAAGCATTAGTTAATCTTTCCCATATCAAAAAGAAGTTCCATGCAGCTCATTCCCTATATCCTTAAGCATACCCAGCTTTCTGAGAAAAGCGTTGCAAACACCATTGCCCTATTGAATGAGGATTGCACCATTCCTTTTATTGCCCGATACAGAAAGGAGCGAACTGGAAATTTAGACGAGGTCGAAGTCGGTGCCATTGTAAAGTTTAAAGGTGAGTTTGAAGCCATTCAAAAAAGAAAAATTGCCATTCTCAAGGCAGTTGAAGAGCAGGGACTTCTGACTCCTGAACTACAATCAAGATTTCAAAGCTGTGCGGACATAGCCAGTTTGGAAGATCTATATCTTCCTTTTAAAAAGAGCAAAAAAACCAAAGCGGAAACTGCGCGTAAAAATGGATTGGAACCGCTTGCAAAAATCATCATGTCGCAAAGAAGCGACGAGATTGAATTTATAGCTTCCAAATACCTCAACGATCAAGTTCAAAATGAGGACGATGCCCTGGAAGGCGCTCGACATATCATCGCCGAATGGATCAATGAGCGTACCGATATTCGAAACCAGCTTAGAAATCAACTGGGGCGTCATGCTATTTTAACGACCAAAGTCATCAAAACCAAAAAAGAAGATGAGAAAGCACAAAAATTCAGGGACTATTTTGATTGGAGCGAGTCGTTGAACCGTTGTCCTTCACATCGATTTTTGGCTATTTTGAGAGCTGAAAAGGAAGGTTTCATTCGAGTCAAAATTGAAATTGATGAAGAAAGGGCTTTGGACAATATCGAAAGGCGCATCATTAAATCCAATAATGCATGTACAGCGCAAATTGAGTTGGCCATTGCTGATGGGTACAAACGACTCTTATTCCCGTCGTTATCCAATGAACTCCTAAAGAATGCCAAAGAAAAAGCAGATACAGATGCTATTCAAGTTTTCTCCAAAAATCTAAAACAGCTGTTGTTGGGAGCACCTTTGGGTGAAAAACGCATTCTGGCAATTGACCCAGGCTTTAGAACGGGTTGCAAAGTGGTTTGCTTGGATGCTCAGGGCGACTTGCGACACAACGAAACTATTTACCCCCATGCTCCAAAAAATGATCGTACAGGGGCCATTAAAAAAATAAGCTCTCTGGTCGATGCTTATAAAATTGAGGCCATCGCCATTGGAAACGGAACTGCCTCTCGGGAGACGGAGCAATTGATCAAGCAAATCCCATTTAAAACCTCGTTAGAAGTCTTTGTGGTCAGTGAGGCCGGTGCTTCCATATATTCCGCTTCCAAAATTGCGCGGGTTGAATTTCCCAATTACGATGTTACCGTTAGAGGCGCTGTCTCCATAGGCCGCCGTTTGGCGGACCCTTTGGCGGAATTGGTGAAAATAGACCCAAAATCCATTGGTGTGGGCCAGTACCAGCACGATGTAGACCAAACCAAACTTAAAACCTCGCTTGACCTAGTTGTGGAAAGTTGTGTAAATTCTGTTGGCGTCAATATAAATACTGCCAGCATACCCTTGCTTAGCTATGTGTCAGGTATTGGGCCAAAATTAGCAGAGAACATTGTTGCGTATCGGAATGAAAATGGTGCTTTTACTAATCGTCAACAAATCAAAAAAGTGCCTCGTTTAGGAGGAAAAGCTTTTGAGCAAGGCGCGGGTTTTTTGCGCATCAAGGATGGTACAAACCCTTTGGATGATTCAGCGGTGCACCCTGAAAGCTACTCCATTGTAGAAAAAATGGCGAAAGACAAGACAATGCCCTTATCCGATATCATCAGAAATCAGACAGTACTACAGAACATTAATCTTCAGAAATATTGTACCACCACCATCGGGTTACCTACTTTGAAGGATATTTTAGAAGAGCTGGAAAAACCAGGTTTGGACAGAAGGGAAAAGGCCAAAGCTTTTACCTTTAACCAAAACATCAAACAAATCACTGATCTTCAACAAGGGCAACTATTACCCGGTATCGTCAATAACATAACCAATTTTGGGTGCTTTGTGGACATTGGAATCAAAGAAAGTGGACTAATTCATATTTCCAACCTGTCCGATTCGTTTGTGAAAGATGTAAACGAACATGTAAGTCTTCACCAACAGGTTATCGTCAAAGTTTTGGATGTGGATATTCCAAGAAAACGTATACAACTGGCCTTACACAAATAGTTTGCCCAGAATTTTATTAAATTGTTTCGTTTACGACCAATCATTTCTATGAAATCATCTACCCTTTTAGTGCTGTTCTTTTTTTCAGTCGCATCAAATGCCCAACAAGTCAATATTCAAAAAAACGACAATCTCTGGAACAACTTCACCTACGACATAGGCAATGTTTTTGGTGGAATTGGGCACGCTTATAGTCGCCCGTTTCATTGGCAAGGGAACGACTGGGCCAACTTTGGGTATATGGCTGCAGGAACCGCAGTACTTTTCACTGTGGATGACGAGTTAGACCATTGGGTCGGAGGGTTTAGAGACGATGTACCTGACTTTCTAGTCGACTACGGAAACGAGTACGGCAGCCCCGAAAACAACTACATGCTTACTGGAGGAGTGTACCTCGCGGGTCTTTTTACCAAAAACGAAAAATTAAGACGAACTGGGGTACTTTTGATTGCTTCCGCAACCGCCGGAGGGTTTTTACAACAAGTCAGTAAACGGATTATCGGCAGGGCCCGCCCCAAAAGTGGTCAATCATCTAACGAGTTTGACCCTTTCCATCTCAACAGGGTATTCAATTACGATTCTTTCCCTTCTGGGCACGCTATGTTGGCCTTTACCAACGCCTATGCTATTGCCAAACAATTTAAAAATCCGTGGGTCAAGGCTGGGATATATACGGTGGGGCTTATTCCTGCTTTTGCTAGGGTTACGGACAGGTTCCATTGGGTATCCGATGTAGCTTTTAGTACTGTGCTCAGTATTTTCATCGTGGAATCCATAGATCGCTATCTGGATGCCAAATACGACGAGAAGTACAACAATACCCAGAAAAAACTAAGTTGGAACCTCAATTTTGGCCCGGGAACTATGGGTGTGGCCGTTCGTTTTTAATATTCCAAAACAACCGGTCAGAAGAGTTAACTCCATTTTGTAATTTTATATTTCTAAAATCTAGAACATGCTATCCAAAAAACTTGAAAAAGCGCTCAATGAGCAAATTCGAATAGAAGCCGAGTCTTCCCAAGTATATTTATCCATGGCCTGTTGGGCCGAAGTAAAAGGTCTTGAAGGTGTTGCAGGGTTTATGTATGGACATTCGGATGAAGAGCGCATGCACATGCTTAAATTGGTGAAGTACGTGAATGAAAGAGGTGGACACGCCCATGTATCAGCACTAAAAGCTCCTAAAACCGAGTTCGGCACATTACAAGAGATGTTCCAAGAACTATACGACCACGAGATATTTGTATCGCAAAGCATTAATGAGTTGGTTCATGTTACCTTGGAAGAGAAAGATTATGCGACCCATAACTTTTTACAATGGTATGTGGCCGAACAATTGGAAGAAGAAGCTTTGGCCCGTACTGTTTTGGATAAAATCAATCTTATCGGGAATGATAAGGGTGGATTGTATTTATTTGATCGTGACATACAGCAATTGACGGTTGAAAGTGCTGCTTCTGATACGGCTGGGGAATAAATGTTGTTAAATATTTTATTTAGATTAATTTAAAATAGTATTTTTGGCCCGTTTGCTTATAGCAATGGGAAAAAAAAAGAAAATCAACAAGTCGCAGCTAAGGGAACTTTGCCCTGCTAACTGTAAGACAAAATGTTGTAAGAAATATAAAAAGAGTGAAAATAAGCGGTGCAAACGCTGCCCTTGTTTTGACCTATTAAAGAAAGTTGCCTAAGAAACCGCCCTAGAGCGGTTTTCTTTTTTAATTCCCTTTTTTTCTTGGAATATTCTGTACTACTTCTTCCGTTTCAGGTTCCAATAATTTGTCAAAATCCGCAGAAGAAAGGTACTCCCCCGCTTTCTTAAAGTACAGGTCGCTATGGCCGCAAGTGGTATCACAACTTCTAAGGTGGGAAAAATAAGCTTCCTTTTTACCTTTCATGTAAATAAGATATGACGTGAAGTCTGCAGTCCCCAAGTGACGCTCAAAATTCTGTTGATCGTTCCAATAATCCTGCTCATCTTGATGGTTCGCCATTTGAAAAGTATGCTCATAACTCGCATCGCGTTGTGCGAGCTTCTCATAAAATCGCAGTCCAAACTTTGCATGTACATTATCTTGGGCAAGTGCCCCGGCACAACAAAAGCTGGCAATAATCATGATATGTAAATGCATCGATTTCATCTCGACTTGGCTTCATATATAAGACATTCAATTTCACAAAGGGTTGCATCTCGTTTCTTTAATTTAGTGTTAAACATTGAAAATCAAAAAGAAAGGAGGTCAATTGACCTCCTTTCTCGTTAAGTTGCAATTGCTATTATTTACCCAATAGCAATAACTCATTACATTTGATTTCAGTGATATATCGTTTTTCGCCGTCCTTATTTTCATAAGATCGTGATACCAGTTTGCCTTCAATGGCAACCTCTTTTCCTTTCATAAGGTAATTTTCCGCAATTTCGGCGACTTTCCCCCAAGCCACAACATTATGCCATTGGGTATCCGTTACCTTTTCTCCCTGTCCATTTTTGTAGGTTTCATTTGTGGCTATGGAAAACTTTGCCAATTTGTTACCGTTTTCCATAACTACCATTTCTGGATCATTCCCTAAGTTTCCAATCAACTGTACTCTGTTTCTAAGTGAATTCATGATTTTAATTTTACGTGTTAAACAGTTAATACTATCGAACGCTCATCATTCGACAAGGCAAACTTAGCTAGATTGAAAAATGTCAATCGGTTTTAAAACATTTGTTTTCGTTTGTAAACGAATGTAAATGATTGCAAAAACTGAGCAAAATAAACCATATCAACCCCTAGATTCTTTTTCCGGTTCGGGAGGTTTATTGCACTCTAAGCTCTATCTGAATAGGATATTTGACACGATTTCCTAAATTTATCAAGAACAATCAAATCAACATATGGAACGAATTGGAATGGCCATTGCTGTTTTAATGGCTATTGGGGGTATAATCCTGACGGCCAATCTAGGGTGGCGTGGATGGTGGTCTGTCCTCATATACATCATAGTTGGTATTTCTGGGGAAGTCTCGGCATTTTTAGCGGCTGAAAACGTAGGGAACAGATACAGGCCGGGGGCGGGAATCGTCACTGCCGTCATAGCAATAGTTTTTACCATGGAATAAATGGAAACCATGTGAACCTGCCCATATTGTGTGTAGGTGCCCACTAAATACACAAAATGTGAAATACAACTGAAAACCTACAGTAAGAATAAGCAATTAATTACCTTTAGGGACAAGAGCAATCTCTGCTACGGGAAGTAACCCATAATCAATTTCGTATCTAGTCAACAAATGAAAAATATTGTCCTATTATTCCCTTTAGCTTTATTGTTTCTCAACTGCCTCGAATCTACTAATACAAAAAAAGAATCCGTTGAGACAAAGAATAAAGATGTTGAGCTGTTATCACTAGATGGTAAGCCCAACAAGCCTCTTATAGTTTTTATTACCGGAGATGAGGAGTATCGATCAGAGGAAGCTATGCCCCAAATGGCCAAAATCTTGAACCAACACCATGGGTTCAACTGCAAAGTACTTTTTGCCCAAAATCCAGATAAACCGGGAATAATCAATCCGAACTACAAAACCAACATTCCCGGATTGGAAAACTTGGTCGACGCGGATTTAATGGTCATTTTCACTCGTTTTAGAGCGCTTCCAGATCATCAAATGAAATTTATAAATGATTACCTAAAAAAAGGAAAGCCCGTCATGGGAATAAGAACGGCAACCCATGCCTTTCATTTTACAGAAAAGGATTCCTTATCATCATTCGGTCACTATGGAAATTACAATGACGATGAAGGATTATGGCAAGGAGGATTTGGAAGATTAGTACTTGGTGAAAACTGGGTAGACCATCATGGAAATCATGGACATCAGAGCACACGAGGATTGAGAGCATCAAATATGGAAAAACATCCATTATGGAATGGTATTGAAGAAGATTTAATCTGGGGGCCATCAGATGTTTATGAAATAAGATTACCGCTTCCCGAATCGTCGAAAGCAATTGTTATGGGCCAAACCATTGATAGATTGGGTGAATATGATAAAAACGATTCAAGATTAGGAATGCGACGCTCTGACACCATCCTTCCTAAAAAAATTGAAAAAAATGGGAGATTGATTGACCAAAACAATCCTATGATGCCAATTGTCTGGACCAAAAGCTATCAAATTCCCGGAGGACAAGAAGGGCGGTCCTTAACATCCACAATTGGGGCTGCGGTAGATCTTATCGAGGCAGGAACTCGAAGAATGATCGTTAATGGTGTCTTTTATCTTTTGAATCTTGAAGTGCCGGAAAAAGCTAACGTAGAAGCCATTGGAGATTACAATCCTTCAGCTTTTGGCTTTAAGGATGACTCTTATTGGCAGGAAAGAAATCTTACCATAGCAAAAATGAAATAAGCCCTTATTCCCAACAAGGAATAAATTCAATCAGCAGACTGAACACAGGGAAAATATTCATCTTCAAAAACTATTATCTTTATGGGATAACCAACAAAGCCATTTAGTGCGTAAACCAATCCCATGAAAAACCAAAAGATTGTCACCCTGCTATGCCTTTTTTTTACCGTGCTTCTTACTTCTGTTCCAACCAGTGCACAAACTAAAGACAAAGGGCCTTGGTGGCCTCACCCCATATGGGGGGCTGGTGATATGGCCGGTGGGTCTAACTGGATCACCCAAGAAAAGGTCCTCGATGCCATAAAGTTGGTGCAAACCGGGAAAATTTATGAATTGGGTCATGTTTACGAAGAATCCATGCCCATGTACGGGAAAAGAATCTATGAAATGCGAAGTCCGGCCACTCCATCTGGTGGACCTATAGGTTCAAATGGGTTAATTTATAATGAAGAATTTTTGGTTACGGAAATAGGTCAAGTTGGGACACAATTTGATGGCCCCGGGCACATTGGCACCCGGGTCACGTTTGAAGATGGAACTGAAAAAGATGTATACTACAATGGTTTTACCGGTGATGAAATGTATAGTCCCTACGGACTTAAAAAACTTGGGGTCGAAAACATTAAACCCATGGTAACCCGAGGTATTTTGATTGATATTGCCGCTTATAAAGGTGTCGATGCACTACCCAATAGTTACGAGGTCACTTTATCAGATATAAAAGGTGCCCTTAAAAAACAGGGCATTCCCGAAGATTTTTTTCAAAATGGTGACGCTATCTTTTTCAATTATGGATGGAGCAAATGGTGGACACAACCTGAAAAATATAACAGCAATCCACCCGGAATAGGAGTGGAAGCGGCTAAATGGATTGTTTCAAAAAACGCTGCAATGGTCGGTTCTGACCAATATGGAACCGAAGTGGAACCCAGTCCAATAGAAGGCGCTGCAGCTCCGGTTCACCAACTATTGGTCAACCAGAACGGTATTTTCAATTTGGAAAATCTTGATTTTGCGCCATTGATCGCTGACAACACCTACACCTTTCTTTTCATATTCACCCCTACTCCATTTAAAGGTGCCACGGGATCACCAGGTAGACCAATCGCTATCAAATAATTATTATCCCAATCAAAATAAATAAGAAAAACTCGTACCCAACATGTATCCGAGCCCTCCGAAGACATTAAACAAACTTAATTTTAAGAACCTCATTAAATTTATTGGTCCTGGAGCAATTATAGCTTCGGTCACCATTGGAAGTGGCGAACTGGTATGGGCATCACGTAGCGGTGCTATTTTTGGAACTTCCTTGATGTGGGCTTTTCTTGCTGCTGGAATCTTCAAGGGTTTACAGGTATATTCCTCAACCCGATATATTACGTTAACAGGTGTACATCCTATCACCGCATGGAACAAAACACGATTGTTAAAATGGTGGTTCCCTATATTATTTGTCGCCATTCCTACCATATTTACCATGCCGATTTTGTTTTCTGGAATTTCAGAAACCATTGGTTACTACTCATTGCGGCTTTTGGGCATTGAGGAAACATCGGGTGCAATTGGGTCTTGGGAGCAGTTCGAGTTTTTTGGAAACATCGCAGCAACCGTTATTTTAGGGTCTTGTTTTATACTGAGCATCTCAACAGGATTAAAACTATTGGAAAAAATATCAATTGCGGTATTAGCCACATTGATTACTTGCCTTTTGATTTCGGCTATTCTACTTCAACCCGATCTTATGGGCATCTTAAAAGGATTGATTCCAGGTCAAGTTCCTGAATTTGAACCTTGGGTAGCAGAAAAATATGGAGATACCATAGCTAGTAGGAGCAAATGGGCAGAAATGGCACTTTACTTGACCGCGGTTGGCGGGGGCACCTATGACTATTTAGGCTATGTTGGTCTTATTCGGGATAAGAGATGGGGGCTTGCCGGTAGAAAAGAAGCCACCAAACAGCAACTTGAGGACGCTATATCCAAAGATTCGAGTCAATTGAAAAATGCCAGAAAATGGCTTAGGGCACCTATGATGGACACGACTTCTTCCTTCTTTTTTGTAACCTTGGTCACACTCTTGTTCGTTATTATGGGAGCTTCTGTATTGAATCCAGCCCATGAAATTCCATCTGGAAATGATTTGTTGAACAAACAAGAGGGCTTTCTTTCATTAGTGCATCCTTATCTGACATGGATATACCGTGGCGGTGTATTTTTTGCCTTTATCGGGACCTTGTACGGTGCTTTTGAAATCTATCGACATAGTGTACTTGAGGTAATTAGAGCAATAAGTTCTAAACTGGTTGAAGGGAGCAAAACAACCTTTTGGCGCAAAGCAACCAATGCTTATTGTATTGGCTTTGCTCTTTTATTGATTTGGCTTCCCCAGTTTTTGAGTGGCAATATTGTGGATAGGATGGTTTTAGGTGCCGTGGTCGGAGGTGCACTGACCTGCGGATTATGGTGTTTTGCTATGCTCATTATTGACAGGGTACACTTACCCAAAGCCTTGCGTATGGGAAAATGGCTAAAAATGGGGGTGATTTTGGCCGGTACCGTGCTTACCTATTTGGGTGTACTTTCGCTGTTTGACTATTTTTCGTAAAAGGGTTAGTTGTTGATCAAAAAAGATGAGCGCTTAGATTTTAGCCTTAGTCTTTCATTTATATTTCACCACAATTTGCGGATTAGTCTGGGTAAGGTGCTTTATAAACCCAGCCCTGTCCTTTGGAGAGATTAAAACACTGCCATATTTGTTGTATTTTATCTTAAGACGGTCCAAAGAAGCTGCTGGAGCACCAATCAAACTGTTGCTTTCAGTTATGGATCGAATAGTCGATATATCAATCCGTTTGTTCATCCAAATCCCTACTCTAATTATCAAGGTATTTCCATCAATCACATAGTAAATCGAGAAAAAAAAATATAACGAGAACAATAATACAGCAAGGTTTATGGACAATCCCAGCCAGTTTTCTGCTGAGATGATTGGAATAGTGCTACCTATCAAAACAGCTAAAACAAATAACAACAGGCCATAACTGATTTTTGATGGGTATTTTTTCATATATAAATGTGCTGATTTAGTTTTTATAAAGATATTCTATAAGATTGGTATCCAAATTTAAATCAGCGTTACATCAAAAAACATGGAAACCTTATTTCTAAATGAAATCCATTACGTGATGCTCAGTTTGATTTTATAACTTATACTGGCTCTTTTAAAACCGCAAGAATCGGGTTTTCATTACCAAAGGTCCATCCTATTTTTGAACTGTAAAACAAATATCATGGAGCGTCAGGAAAACATCAACTACAATCGAATTGCCAAAGCCATTGCTCACATCAACACCAATTTTAGAGAGCAACCCTCTTTGGATGAAATTGCGGAGAAAGTACATCTAAGTCCCTTTCATTTTCAGCGGATGTTCAAGGAGTGGGCAGGTATTAGTCCCAAAAAGTTTTTGCAGTACACCAGTGTTCAACACGCAAAAAAAATTTTAAGTGCGGATAATACCACGCTTTTTGATGCAGCTATGGATACCGGACTGTCAGGAACAAGTCGATTGCACGATTTATTCATTTCAATAGAAGGAATGACCCCGGGAGAATTCAAAAATGATGGCGAAAACCTGAATATCAACTATAGTTATGCACACAGTCCATTTGGACTTGTAGTTATCGCTTCAACCCCCAAAGGGGTATGTCATATCTCGTTTACTGAAGATGAGGAAAAAGGGCTTTATGAGCTAAAAAGTCAATTTCCAAAGGCTAGGTATCATCAAAGAGTAGATCAAATGCAGGCCAATGCGCTTTTGGTTTTTGGTAAGGACTGGAGTCAGGTCTCTGACATCAAACTTCATCTAAAAGGAACTGATTTTCAACTAAAAGTTTGGGAGTCGCTGCTCAAAATACCAAAAGGGAACCTCTCCACGTATGGAAAAATTGCCAAAATGGTCGACAAACCAAAAGCTTCAAGAGCTGTTGGAACAGCTATCGGCAGCAACCCCATTGCGTATTTGATCCCATGCCATAGAGTAATTCAATCCTCTGGAGGATTCGGAGGTTATCGCTGGGACGGTGTGCGCAAAACTGCAATTATCGGATGGGAAGCCGCTCAAGTTCAATAAATGAAAAGTCTGGAAAGAAACTTGGAGGGAATCTCCTGGGAAAGTGTTCAACAGGAATTATATGAACAAGGGTATTCCGTTATTGAAAATGTGTTGGACAATCAACATTGTATTGAACTCATCGAAGCGTTTGAAAATAGCCCAATGTATCGAAAGGAAGTCGATATGGAACGGTTTCGATTTGGGAAAGGAAGGTACAAATACTTCAAATATCCTTTGCCAGATGTAATCGAACGGATTAGGGAATATACTTATCCAAAATTGGTGTCCGTTGCCAATCAATGGATGAATGATTTGAAAATTGGAATCTCATTTCCATTCAAATTAGCCGAACTTCGCACAACTTGTGCCGATAACGGACAGCTGTTGGCAACACCTCTCATATTACAGTACAAGGAAGGAGGGTTCAACACTTTACATCAGGATTTGTACGGCGAGGTCTATTTTCCGATGCAGGCAGTACTCTTTTTGAATGATAGAGATATCGATTACACTGGAGGTGAATTTGTTCTAACACAACAAATCCCGAGGGCCCAATCCCAAGCCATCGTGCTCCGTCCAAAAAAAGGTTCAATGTTATTGTTTACTACCAATTTTAGACCCGTTAAAGGTAAAAAAGGTCATTATAGAGTAGCCATGAAGCACGGGGTAAGTAAAGTACATTCAGGTGAACGCTACACCTTGGGCATCATTTTTCACGATGCTTCAACATAATATGGTTTCACATCAGGAGTTGACACCTTCCGAACTTTTCTGGGCATTGAAGCATCAAAAAATACGATGGGCAGGTAATAAGAACTTAAAAATATATGGGTCATTACGCTGCAAATCTGGAAAACGCATGAAGAAGTCCAACGACTTAATAGCCAATACAGTTTTAGGCCAACACTTCAGATTTTTCAAAAGAACGTACCGATTCTGCTTTTTTAAGCAGAATCTATGGTAAAGATAAGATTTTAAAGAATGTTAAAAAAGGTA
>NZ_SRXX01000007.1 GCF_004804315.1 Flagellimonas onchidii | reverse complement strand
TTGTTTGGCAAGTTCTAATAATCCTAACTTTGGTTTGATGATCTTTTCTTCTGTACTCATCTGACAAATCTAATTTAAGGGTTAAACTAATTTATTAAGATTGTCAGATTAAGTCTTAACTATTACAACTTATAATATAAAAAAGGCCCGATTCAATGAATCGGGCCTTTTTACTTAGAAGGCATATCGTTGCGGTCCTCCACGCCTAATTTCTTCACTGGCGTATGCTTCGTATTTCTTAAAGTTTTCCCTAAAGGCATTCGTTAACTTAAATGCGGTCTTATAATAAGCATCATCGTCGTTCCATGTGGCTCTAGGACTCAAAACACTAGTTGGAACTCCTGGACATTCTCTAGGTTGCGCTACTCCGAAAACAGAATGAATATGATATCTGTCGTAATTATACAGCCCTAATTCACCGCTCATTGCCGCACTTATCATCGCACGGGTATATTTTAACTCCATTCGCTTGCCAACTCCATATGGACCTCCTGTCCAACCCGTATTGATCAACCAGACATCCACTCCGGATTCCTGCATTTTTTTACTCAACATTTCGGCATATACAGCAGGATGCAATGGCATGAAAGGTGCTCCAAAGCAAGCAGAAAACGAAGGTTGTGGCTCTACTACTCCAGCTTCAGTACCTGCCACCTTAGCGGTATATCCCGAAATGAAGTGATATGCTGCCTGGGCAGGTGTTAGTTTAGAAATGGGAGGTAATACCCCAAAAGCATCTGCGGTCAGAAAAAAGATATTCTTTACGTTTTTTCCAATAGAGGGTATTTGAATATTTTCAATATGGTGAATAGGATAGCTCACTCGAGTATTTTGAGTAATTGAAGTGTTTGTAAAATCAACCTCTCCTTTATCATTCATAATCACATTCTCAAGAATGGCTCCTTTTTTTATAGCACCATAAATTTCAGGTTCCTTTTCTTTTGAAAGATCAATCACTTTTGCATAGCAACCTCCTTCAAAATTAAAAACTGAGTTATCAGACGTCCATCCATGCTCGTCATCTCCAATCAGCTTGCGGTCTGGATCAGTGGAAAGTGTGGTCTTACCGGTTCCTGAAAGTCCAAAGAAAATTGCCGTATCTCCTTTTTCTCCAATATTGGAAGAACAGTGCATAGGCAAGGTGTTCTTGAAAACTGGAAGTATAAAGTTCAATGCTGAAAAAATCCCTTTTTTGATTTCTCCGGTATATCCAGTACCTCCAATCAATGCAATTTTTCTGGAAAAGTTAAGAATGGCAAAATTATGCTGTCTAGTTCCATCTATGTCAGCGTTCGCCACGAAACCCGGAGCGTTAACCACTGTCCATTCGGGCTCAAAACCTTCCAATTCATTTTCAGTTGGTCTCAAGAACATGTTGTGCGCAAACATATTTGACCAAGGATATTCATTAATTACCCTGATATTGAGTTTGTAGGCCGAGTCCGCACAAGCATAGCAATCTCTAACAAACAGTTCCTTCTCGTTAAGGTAAGCTATGACTTTGTCATACAGCTTGTCAAATTTTTCACTTTCGAAGGGTATATTAATATTTCCCCACCATACTTTTTCTTCAGTAATCTCATCTTTCACAATAAAACGGTCCATAGGTGACCTTCCCGTAAATTCTCCGGTATTTATGGCCAAAGCTCCCGATGAAGCTTCTTTTCCCATGTCCTTTTCTAACGTAATCTTGTGCAGATCATCAGAAGAAAGCTGATAATGTACTCGATCATGGTTGATTCCGTAAGATTTCAACGAAATCGATTTCGTAGTTGAGTCAGGCGTATTCATCAAGTTAATTTTAAGTTGGGACAAAGCTAGAAAAATATAACATTTTAAACACTGTTTGTTAAGCTAAAAGCCCAAAAACAATAATCCATCAATTCAAAACACCCATCCGTCAATTTTATATCCTCCAGTTCCTTTATTTAATCTATTATTCAGAGATGATAAAACAAAATTAAGATTATGAAAACGACAACATCAATTTTAGCACTGGCTTTTATTTTATTAGTAGGTTGCAAAGACGATACAAAGTCCAACAAGAACGAGAATTCCCAATCTGCTAAGATCTTTAATACCTCCGATTCAACAACAGTATTCAAAGGTGTTATTGCGAATGCTATTTGCCTTTGGCCAAAAGTTGGTTTACGTGATCAACCTGGAAGAAAAAACGCAAAATACCTTGCCACCATTTATTATGGGGAAACTGTTCAATTTCTTAACGAGAAAAAACAAGCAGATGACAATAAGGAATACATCAAACTAAAGTTGTCCGATGGAACGGAAGGTTGGGCCTATGAATATTTATTTGCCATGAGTGGAAAATTGGGCATAGTTGAAAATGCCACAGAACTTTATAAAAGACCAGACATAATGACCTTTGAAGGTGAAAAAATTGAGCCCATTGACATGGTTGTTCTATTAGAAACTGAACAGGAAGGGTGGCATAAGGTTGTAGGTCTAAAAAAAGAGTTGAATGGATGGATTCAAAATACAGATAGCATTCTAACAACCGAGCTTGATGTTAAAATGGGTATTCTTTATTGGCGGGCGCAAGAAGAAACCGGTGTCAAAAAATACGATCTATTGGAAAACATCGTAAACAACCCTGCCTTTAAAAAAGCCAAATTAATCCATCTTGTAAACCAGGAATTATTTGATGAAGAGGGAGAAGTAGCTGTTAATATTGAATTATATGAAGAATATGAGCTTCCCTCAAACAAATTACGTATTACCGCTATGGTCACAAATGTTAGAAGTGAACCGAAAGTAGATGCTGAGAACATTGTTTTTCAAGTAAAACAGGGAGACGTTTGTAATATAATCGCTCAAGGCAGTTCTTTGGAAGAGGTGAACAACAATACGGATCGATGGTACAAAATCAACTATAATGGACAGGAAGGATGGGTTTTTGGCTTCAACACGTCAAAAAGAAGAAACTGACCCATGGTGTCATGCGCTACTCTTCTGTTTTGAAGAGAACATGTAAAAGCCCACAAGGAACCATCCCAAAATCAGGAAAATCCCTCCAATTGGGGTTATAAACCCAATTCTCTTAAAATCGAAGGAAGTCAGTTGATTTAATGCCAATAAATAGATGGAGAACGAGAACATAGCAACTCCAATCAAAACCAAACTGAAAACAATTCTTTTTTGCTTTAGCGCAATTCCATCCCAAATACCCAGAAAAAGAAGAAAAAGGGCGTGATACATTTGGTATCGAACGCCAGTGTTAAAACTTTCTACAGCGGCAGCATCTACTATTTTCTTAAGCCCGTGTGCCCCAAATGCCCCTAACGTAATTGCCAGTAATCCAAGGGCTATAGCTGTAACCAAAATTGTTTTGTTCATAACTTTGTAAAGTTGTTTTTTTAGAAATATAACAATTTGATACTTTAGTGTTCGTTTTAATCAAAAGTAAACAAAACACATGGTTCGTACTATTTTGGTTCTAGGAGCAGGTAAATCCACTTCATATTTATTGGATTATATTCTTGCAAATGCAGAAAAGGAAAATCTTCAGCTTGTCATTGGTGACCTTCATCCAGAGCATATTTCACCCAGTATTTCATCTCACCCCAGCTGCACAGTAGTCGTTTTGGATATTTTTAATGATGATGCCAGAAGAAAATTGATTGCTTCTTCTTCCATTGTGGTTTCCATGTTGCCTGCAAGGCTTCATATCAAAATCGCCGAAGATTGTGTACTACATAAAAAACATTTGGTTACGGCTTCTTATGTAAGTAAGGAAATTGCTGCTTTAAATAAAGAAGTTGAAAAAAATGGACTTGTTTTCATGAACGAAATCGGTCTTGACCCAGGCATTGACCACATGAGTGCTATGGAAGTCATAGATCGTATACGAAGCAAGGGCGGAAAAATGCTTCTTTTCGAATCGTTTACCGGAGGTTTGGTCGCTCCTTCCAAAAATTCAAACCTTTGGGACTATAAATTCACTTGGAACCCTAGAAATGTGGTTTTGGCCGGACAAGGTGGTGCGGCCAAATTTATTCAGGAAGGTACCTACAAATACATCCCTTACCAAAAACTCTTTCGCAGAACAGAGATAGTCGATATTGAAGATTATGGATCTTTTGAGGTATACCCAAATCGTGATTCTTTAAATTACAGAGAGGCTTATGGACTTCAGGATGCATTGACATTATATCGCGGCACCATGCGCCGAGTTGGGTTTTCTAAAGCATGGCACGTGTTTGTAATGTTGGGCATGACAGATGACAGCTATATTATAGAAAACTCGAAAGGAATGTCTTACCGTGATTTTGTGAATCTGTTCCTTCCCTATTCACCTACAGATTCCGTCGAACTGAAGTTGCGCCACTATTTAAAGATAGATCAGGATGATATCCGATGGGGCAAACTTTTGGAACTAGATCTTTTTAATCCTTCCAAAAAAATTCCTATCAAAAATGCAACGCCTGCCAAAATGCTGCAATATATTTTAGAAGATAGCTGGACTTTGGAAGAAGATGAAAAGGACATGATAGTTATGTACCACAAGTTTGGCTATGAAATAGGTGGGAAGAAAAAACAGATTGATGCCAATATGGTGGTACTTGGCGAAAACCAAAGTCATACTGCCATGGCCAAAACCGTAGGGCTGCCAGTGGCCATGGCTACAATTCAAATCTTAAATGAAAAAATCACAACTCCTGGGGTTCAAATTCCCATTAGTAAAGAAGTCTATCGGCCAATCCTTGAGGAATTAAAAACGTATGGAATAACTTTTAAGGAGTTTGAGGTTCCTTACCTAGGCTATAATCCCGATTCGATTGGGAGTTAACTATTTTTAGTTTTTGGGTATCTTTAGCTTCAATTTTGAAGCTTTCGCATGAGAAACACTAACACTTCTGTAAAAATAGATGGAATTGACAAAAAAATACTTAGGTATCTAATGGATGATGCCCGAACGCCAATTCTGGAGATTGCACGGAATATCGGAATTTCAGGAGCGGCTATTCACCAGCGTTTACGAAAGTTGGAAAAATCAGGGTTATTATCGGGATCCAAATTCATTATCAACCCCAAAGTTTTAGGGTATACCACCATGGCCTACATTGGTATTTTTTTGGATAAGGCCATGTCTAACCCAAAAGCCGTCAAAGAACTAGAAAAAATCCCCGAAGTATTGGAATGCCATTATACTACGGGGAACTGGTCTATATTAATTAAAGTGCTCTGCAAGGACAATGAGCACCTGATGCATGTATTAAATAAACGTATCCAACAAATAGAAGGTGTTTCCAGAACCGAAACTTTCATTTCTTTAAATCAACAACTCGACCGACAGATTCAAATTTAATATTTGGATTAAGTCTAAATAACATTTATTTTTGCCCTCATGAAAGTGGTTTATCGGTCCACATATTACACTTTATACCAATCGGAAAATCAACGTTGCTTTTACGTTGATTTTGAACAAAAAGTGGTTCGTATGTCATTTTGCCAATTGTTGGCACTAAGACATAAAGCAATGTCCATTACCATTGAGAATCATTTTGACGGTGATTTGAACAAACATGGTTTTGAACTTTTGCAGCTTTGTAACAAAGAACATCTCTTCATTCTAAACACCTTCGAAGTCCTTGATTTAAAAGAGCTTGTTGAGCACGGATTTGCGTTACTTGGCATTTCTGCGAATAGCAAGACTGTTGCTGCTTGACCCTTGTCACGTTTTCTTATTTTTATTCAGTCTTAAACAGCTTTAAAATAAAGGGTTAGAGGAAAATTTACCGCTCGAATTCCATATTTTTACATTGGAAAATGAATTTTTGAACGATAAAATTTTACCAATGAAAGATATAGCACGACAGTCCATGAGCATTAAGGTGGAATCCATGGATTTGCTCAACAATCAGATAAAAATGGAAGCCCATGCTTCCGCTACATATTTAGCCATGGCATCATGGTGTGAACAAAATGGTTTTTTTACAAGTGCAAAATTTTTTCGCAAACAGTCCGAAGAAGAAAGAGAGCACATGATGAAAATTTTTGACTTTTTGATTGATGTGGGTGGAAGTCCCTATTCACCAGAGGTCACCAATATCAACCACGATTATTCATCCATTATTGAAGTTTTTGAAGCTACATTAGAGCACGAAACGGCTGTGACAAAATCCATACACAATATTGTTTTAAATGCACGCAAAGTGGACGACATTACCACAGAGCGCTTTTTAGATTGGTTTGTAATGGAACAAGTGGAAGAAGAAAACACAATCCGTGATATTTTGGATATGATTGCCATTACAGGTACAGATGGCGTAGGATTACAAGTCATCGACGACCATGTCGGCAACTGGATAAACTAACTAAATCCAACCAAAAAAGAACGGAGCCTCTAGGGGCTCCGTTTTTTATTTGTTCTATTTTCTCCTTGTTAATCCCTACCCCCAAAAACTTGGAAGGCCCAATATACCAATGAAGCCAATGCTCCTAAGGCAGCAACCAAATAAGTTCGTGCCGCCCATTTTAGCGCATCTTCCGCACCGGCATATTCCTGTTGGCTTACCATATTCTTTTGTTTTAACCACGCCAAAGCACGATTACTAGCATCATATTCAACCGGGAGGGTAATAAAGCTAAAGACTGTGGCCAATCCCATCATAATTAGTCCAGCTACAGCTATATAATACCCTAAGCCTACGCCAGCTGCGGCACCAAGCATTAACCCTCCAAAAACAACCCATGTACTCATTCCAGAAGTGACACTTACCACAGGCACCAATTTGGAGCGCATAGTTAACCACTCATAAGCTTGGGCATGTTGTACCGCATGACCTACCTCGTGAGCTGCAACTGCTGCTGCAGAAGCATTGCGTTGATTGTATACCCCCTCACTAAGGTTAACAGTTTTATTTTTTGGATTGTAGTGATCTGTAAGCATTCCTGGCGTTGATATCACTTTTACATCACGAATACCATGGTCGTCCAACATCTTTTGGGCGATTTCGGCTCCACTCATGCCATTGCGGAGATGAATTTTGGAATAGTGCTTGAATTTACTCTTCAAACGGCTGCTGACTATCCAGCTCAAAAGCGCTATTCCACCTATCAATATATAATATGTCATCATAATTGTTTCGTTTTAGTCTTATAAATATACCAACAATACTGCAAAAACCCCGCCATTACCCTAACACTGACAATTTGCTAGTTATTGGTTTTCAGCTTATCGATATTTTGACTTGAGAATGATGACAAAAACAATAAGTATTCCGGTTACGGCATTGGCCAAAACCACAGGAAGGCTACCAATAGCCATGCCATAATATAACCACAGCATAACACCAACGAACATTACAAAATACATGGCCCAAGAAATGTCCTTGGTAGATTTATTCTTCCATGCTTTAAAAACCTGAGGAACGTAGGCAGCTGTTGTCAAAGTAGCCGCTAGTAGACCAATAATTTCGGTAACATCCATTCACTAGAGTATTTATGTCCTACTTAGACAGCGTCAAGTATGGATTTTGTTTTTACCCAACAATATTCACAATCTTCCCTGGCACCACAATTACCTTTTTAGGCGTACGCCCTTGTAATTGCGCTTGAGTCTTTTCATGAGCCATAACCGCGGCTTCTATATCATCTTTGCCCATATCCAATGGCAGTTCCAACTTAAAGCGCATTTTCCCATTGAAGGAAATTGGATACTCCTTACTGCTTTCCACAAGATACTTTTCTTCAAACTTTGGAAAGGAAGCTTCTGAAATGGATTCATCATGACCCAATTTTTCCCACAGCTCTTCCGCAATATGTGGCGCATAGGGCGACACTAAAATAACCAATGGCTCCAAAATGGCTTTGCTGGTGCATTTTTGGGCAGTCAATTCATTCACACAGATCATAAAGGTGGACACCGAAGTGTTGAAGGAGAAGTTTTCAATATCTTCTTCCACTTTTTTGATGGTCTTATGCAAGGTTTTCAAATTGTCGGCTGTCGGTTCTTTGTCTTCAATCGCGGCATATAGCTTCCAAAGTTTTTTAAAGAAAGAATGCACTCCGGTAATACCCGCCGTGTTCCACGGTTTGGATTGCTCCAATGGGCCAAGGAACATTTCGTACAAACGCAACGAGTCCGCCCCGTATTCCTCACAAATGGCATCGGGGTTTACAACGTTGTATTTGGATTTTGACATTTTTTCGACCTCTCTTCCAACAATATATTTCCCATCTTCAAGAACGAATTCTGAATCTTTATATTCAGGTTGCCATTTTTTGAAAGCTTCAATATCTAGTTCATCCGAAGCATTAACCATTGACACATCTGCGTGAATAGGAATAACATTGTGGTTGGCTTTTAGGCCTTTTGAAAACACCTTATTGGAATCTAAATCTTTATATACAAAAGCACTCGTTCCAGTAATCATCCCCTGATTGATAAGCTTCTTTGCAAACTCATCTTTTGGAGCAATACCTTTGTCAAACAAGAATTTCTGCCAAAAACGAGAGTATAACAAGTGTCCTGTGGCATGCTCACTACCACCAATATAAAGGTCTACATCTTGCCAATAACCAATGGCTTCCTGGGAATATATTTCCTTGTTATTTTTAGGGTCCATGTAACGGTTAAAGTACTGGGAACTCCCTGCCCAACCGGGCATGGTATTCAATTCTAGTGGAAAAACCGTCTCGTTATTAATCAACTGATTATTGACCACTGTGCATTTTTCTGTATCCCAAGCCCAAACCAAAGCATTTCCGAGTGGAGGCTCCCCTGTTTCAGTAGGAAGATATTTTTCCACTTCGGGTAATTCCAACGGCAAATGTTCATCAGCAATCATCTGTGGCATTCCATTCACATAATAAACAGGAAATGGTTCTCCCCAATAGCGCTGACGACTAAAAACAGCATCGCGAAGACGGTAGTTGATCTTGCCTTCACCCTGGCCGATCTTTTCCAACTCTTCAATGATTTTCTTTGTGGCATCTTTATAGGAAAGTCCATTCAAAAAATCAGAATTGGCAATAATCGTGTTCGCTTTATCGGCAAAAGCTTCTTCAGAAATATCAATTCCCTCAAAAATATTTGGAATTGGAATATCAAAATGCTTTGCAAAATCGTAATCGCGCTGATCCCCGCAAGGAACCGCCATTACGGCTCCTGTTCCATAACTGGCCAACACATAATCGCCAATCCAAATAGGGATAGGCTCTTTGGTAAATGGATGTTCGACATAGCCCCCAGTAAATACCCCTGAAATGGTTTTTACATCAGCCATACGATCACGTTCTGAACGTTTGGCCGTAGCTTCAACATAGGCATCCACCTCAGCTTTTTGTTCTAAAGTTGTGATTTTGGCCACAAGTTCATGCTCAGGAGCCAAAGTCATAAAACTCACCCCGAAAATGGTATCCGGTCGAGTGGTAAAGACAGAAATAATATCATCGGAACCTTTAACCTTGAATTCAACATGTGCCCCTTCGGACCGTCCAATCCAGTTGGTTTGGGAATCTTTCAAAGGTTGCGGCCAATCAATCGTATCCAATCCATCTAGCAGACGTTGCGCATAAGCAGCAATGCGCATCATCCATTGTGTCATTTTCTTTCGAATCACAGGATATCCTCCTCGTTCCGAAACCCCATTCACCACCTCATCATTGGCCAGAACGGTTCCAAAGGCCGGGCACCAGTTCACTTCTGCATCTGCCAAATATGTCAATCTATACTTTAAAAGGATTTCTTGTTTGGTCTTATCTGAAAAACTTGTCCAATCTTCGGCGGTAAACGCTGAAACATCGTCATCGCATACGGCATCAACAACTGCATTACCTTCTTTTTCAAATATTGAAATCAGGTTTGAAATATCCTCGGCCTTATTTGATGTTTTATTATACCAAGAGTTGAACAACTGGATAAACACCCACTGCGTCCATTTGTAGTATTTAGGATTTGATGTGCGTACTTCCCTATCCCAATCAAATGAAAAGCCCAATTGGTCCAACTGCTCCCGATAACGCTTGATATTGGTTTCAGTTGTTATTGCCGGATGCTGTCCAGTTTGGATAGCGTACTGTTCGGCAGGAAGCCCGAAGGAGTCGTATCCCATTGGATGCAACACGTTAAAACCTTTGTGTCTTTTATAACGGGCGTATATATCACTCGCGATATAACCAAGAGGATGCCCAACATGCAATCCAGCTCCCGAAGGATAAGGAAACATGTCCAGCACATAATATTTTGGTTTGTCCGAACCATTATTAGCTTTGAATGTTTGGTTTTTTGCCCAATACTTCTGCCATTTGGCCTCGATTTCCCTGAAATTGTAATTCATTTTATATCTTACTCCTTTGATTTGGCAAAAATAGGTTTAATCACGCAAAGCGAAAAAGATAAAATGCGTGTCCTGAAATGCCCCAAATATGAGAACCATTGCGTAAAATCCCCCTTGTATTTTCCATATTGTATTTTGGATTGTGCGCATATCACGTTGAAGCACAATTAGGCTTTTGCAATGGTAACTCCGGAGATCCTATTTTTACAGAAACCTTTGGTGCCGGAGTCGGCAATGGTCCGGCTTTACCTGCTGGATCTACCACCTACACTTATGTCAATGGCCAACCCTTTGATGGTAGTTACACCATAGCCAGCTCCACCCCCTATTTTGATTGGTTCAACATCGATGACCATACATCTGGCGACTCTAATGGAAAAGCCTTTATTGTGAATGCAAGCCATACTCCTGGCGAATTTTTTAGGCGCACTATTGACGGACTTTGCGAAAACACATCTTACGAGTTCTCCTCGTGGCTCATGAATCTGTTACCATCCACATCGGGTTGTCCGAATGGAGGCATTCCTATAAATGTTAAATTTCAAATTTGGGATGACACAGACACCAATCTACTGGCCTCTGGTGATACGGGGAACATTTTTGGAAGTACATCCCCGACTTGGAAACAGTATGGATTGGTATTTCAAACACAGCCTACACAAACTTCAGTTATTCTAAAAATGCTCAACAATGGAGCAGGGGGCTGTGGTAACGATCTGGCTATTGATGACATAGTGTTTAAAACCTGTGGGGACAGCATTACGTTAACGGATGAACAGGACAACACCATGATACGAGGGCTGTGCCAAGAAGATGGCCCTACTTCCATTGTATTAGACGCCAATCCAGATTTTTCAGTATATAACACACACTTCTACCAATGGCAAGAAAGCACTGATTCCGTTGCTTGGACAGATATCGTAGGTGAAACCAATCAAACCTATACAACCCCTTTGATTTTTGGAAATACCTATTATCGTGTGAAAGTGGCTGAAGATGCAATTAATGTTTCCAATTCAAAATGCAATACCGTTTCCGATGTTTTCAGCGTCGTTGTTGAAGGAAAACCTGTTTCACCGATTTCTGGAGGGGACGTTGCTTTTTGTGAAGGAGAAAACGGAATCGTCACCGCGTCCGTACCAGATGGGATAACCATAAATTGGTATGATGCTCCCATTGGAGGAAATCTATTGGATGCGGGCACTTTGTCATATCAAACTCCTGTAAGTGGCACTTATTATGCCGAAGCGGTCACCAAAATTGCAGGATGCTTTTCCGATACCAGAACTGCAATTTCAATCACTTATAACGCTTTGCCTGTTTTGCAAGATGAAGCACTAGTTTTATGTGAAGGAGAAAGCCTTACCTTATCAGCTGACCTTTCCAATATGTCCTATTTGTGGAACACTGGGGAAACCACTCAAGAAATATCTATTGATAGTCCAGGGACTTATACGGTTAAAGTGACTGACGGAAATAGTTGCAGCTCGACCAAAACAATAGAAATCAAACAAATTGACAAACCTGTTGTTGAAAGTATTGTTTCAAACCATAGAGATTTGACCATTTTTCTTGAAAATTCTGGGAATTTTGAGTATTCCCTAAATGGTTTTGATTATCAAGATAGTCCTTATTTCGAAAATCTACAGGGGGGAATTTACACAGCATATATCAAGGAAAAAACGCTTTGTGGAGCTGTTAGCCATCCTTTTGTCCATTTGGTCATTCCCAAGTTCTTCACTCCGAATGGTGATGGTTATAATGACAGTTTTAAACCTGAAGGTATAGAAGGTTTCAATGATTTTGAGATTAGTATTTTTGATCGCACCTCAAAGCTTATTGCCCAATCAACAAGCACAAGCTATTCTTGGGACGGCACCTTCAATAATAAACCATTACCCGCTTCAGACTATTGGTATACAGTAAAAATTGGGGAATATCTCTTTAAAGGACATTTTGCACTGAAGCGCTAAACCTATAACAAAAACTAAAATACTTCCAGAATAAAGAATTATTAAGTTTATTGTTATATACTTTTCTATTTTTACGTACTGATTTTACCCTATGGCCCAATATATTGAACGATATCAGCGTAGAAAGCTTATCTCTTCCTATTTCTCCGTGGTCTTAAGTATTGCCCTCGTGCTTTTCTTACTAGGGGTATTGGGACTTTTGGTACTAAACACAAAAAAACTGGCTGATCATTTCAAGGAACAAATAACAGTTTCAGTTTTTCTAAAGGACAATGCTAAACCTGTGGAGATTGAACAATTGCAAAAAAGTTTGGCCATGGCCGATTATACAAAATCGGCAAATTTTGTATCAAAAGAAGATGCTGCAGAGGAATATAGTGAAGACATTGGTGAAAATTTTATTGAGTTCTTAGGGTATAACCCACTTAAAAACTCCATTGACGTAAATTTAAAGGCCGACTATGTTTCACCCATCCAAATTGGAGAAATAGCGGATGAGCTTGCCGCCAAAACTTATGTAGACGAAGTAAGCTACGATAAACCCTTGATTTCATTGCTCAATGACAATGTCAAAAAAATCAGTCTTTGGATTCTGATTGCCTGCGCTGTGTTCACACTTATAGCAGTGCTTTTAATCAATAGTTCAATAAGGCTTTCCATTTATTCAAAAAGGTTTATAATAAAGACTATGCAAATGGTTGGAGCCACTAAAACATTTATACGAAAACCCTTTGTATGGACTAATATAAAACTAGGAATGTTCGGTGCTGTAATTGCACTTCTTGCTCTGGGAATAGTGCTGTATTACGTGAACGCAACATTTCCTGAATTGAACATCTTTCAAGATATGGTTGTTCTAATAATTTTGTTTATCGGCATTTTCGGGCTTGGAGTGCTAATTTCTTGGTTAAGCACCCATATTGCAACACAACGTTTCCTGAATTTAAGGACAGATGATCTTTATTATTAACTTTACAACATGAGTAAGAAAAATAAACAGGTACAAAAACCGAGCAAAGAGTTTATATTTCAAAAGAAAAATTACACTTTTCTTTTTATCGGATTGGCGCTGATTGCCCTAGGGTTTATTTTAATGAGTGGCGGCGGAAGTGATGACCCCAATGTATTCAATCCTGATATCTATAGTTTTAGAAGAATCCGACTGGCACCCACTTTGGTGCTCATTGGTTTAGGTATTCAGGTATATGCCATTTTGTTGAACCCTAACAAAAACAAGAAATAGTTTGGAAATCATTGATGCTATTATCCTTGGGATCATTCAAGGGCTTACCGAGTTTTTACCTGTTTCTTCCAGTGGACATTTAGAACTTGGAAAGGCCATCTTGGGAGCAGATTCACTTCCCGAAGAAAGCCTTTTGTTTACTGTGGTTCTTCATTTTGCAACAGCTTTAAGTACAATTATCGTATTTAGAAAAGATGTCATCGATATTTTTAAGGGGCTCTTTCAATTCAAATGGAACGAAGAAACACAGTTTTCCCTTAAAATCATTATTTCCATGATTCCGGCAGCTTTGGTCGGTTTCTTTTTAGAAGATTTTCTTGAAGTCTTTTTTGATGGCGCCATCATCATCGTTGGTATTATGTTGCTCATTACCGGATTCCTTTTGTATTTGGCAGATTTGGCAAAAACCACGGACAAGGGAGTTTCGTACCGAAGCGCTTTTGTAATCGGAATGGCCCAGGCAGTTGCTATATTGCCCGGTATCTCAAGAAGTGGTGCTACCATTTCGGCTGCGGTTTTATTGGGGGTAGATAAGTCAAAATCGGCTCGTTTTTCTTTTTTGATGGTTGTTCCCCTGATTTTTGGAAAAATGGCCAAAGACCTTTTAAGTGGTGACGTCAATTTTGTAGGTGATCAAGCAATTGCAATGGGAGCAGGATTCGTGGCCGCCTTTATTGCCGGGTTGGCCGCTTGTACTTGGATGATTAAACTGGTGCGTCAAAGCAAGCTTTCTTACTTCGCCATTTATTGTGTTATTGTAGGTCTTATTGCCATTGCCTGGAGCATTTGGGGGTGATATTTATACCTTTGATCCAAAACCTTAACTCTTGAAGACCAAGGAAGATTTCTTAAACGGACAGATTCTATTAATCGATAAACCGTTGGAATGGTCATCGTTTCAGGCGGTAAATGCGCTTAAATGGGCAATCCGAAAAAAATTTGACCTGAAAAAGATAAAAATTGGGCATGCCGGTACCTTGGACCCATTGGCAACAGGTTTATTGATTATTTGCACAGGAAAGTTCACCAAGAAAATTCCAGAACTACAAGGGCAAGTCAAAGAATACATAGGAACATTCTCTTTAGGGGCTACCACGCCATCCTATGATCTTGAGACAGATATAGATCAGTCCTTTTCCATTGATCATATCACCGAAGAGCTCATCCAAACCACGGCCCAACAGTTTTTGGGTACCATAGAGCAGATTCCTCCTGTGTTTTCAGCCTTAAAAAAAGACGGAAAGCGCCTATATGAGTTGGCTCGGGAAGGTAAAAAAGTTGAAATCAAGCCAAGGTCAATTCAAATACTCGAGTTTGAAATCACCCAAATTAAATTGCCGCATATTGGTTTCCGGGTCGTTTGCAGCAAAGGAACCTATATTCGCTCTTTGGCCCATGATTTTGGCAAAGCACTCCAATCTGGAGCATACTTATCTGGTCTTAGAAGAACCAAAATAGGTGATTTCAACGTAGTTAATGCTGTGGATCCTTTGGATTTTAAGGAAAATCTATTGGTGCAGTAGCTCATTAATTCCTTTAAAAACCTGAGTTTACCTAAGAATCCTATAAAATAATTTTATAAAAAAAAGGTTATAATAGGACTATGAATCTGAACAGAAACCAGTTATCGTTTTTAATAACTTTTTTCTCTATGTCCATAATTGTGTTGTTGTTGTTCAACATTCACCTAGGGGGCATGCAGGAGGAGGAATACGTTATTGAAATGAGTCTGGCGGATGAAGATATCGAGGAACTGCTTAAAGAAGAGGAAGAACGTTTGGACGAGCTGGCCAACAATGATCCCATTAAAAGCCATATGGCTTTCAACGAAACTGCCAAACCTTCCGTTAAAAGCCCAGAACCTTTGAAGACCTTAGAAGAACTCCAGGAAGAACGAGCTTTGAATAGTGATGCCAGTGAATTTTCCGATGCTGATGGTGCATTTTCAGAGCAACTCAAAGAACTTGCCTCAAAACGCGAAGAAAAAAAACAACAATTGAGTGAACGCGAGACGCAAAAGGAAGAATTCACGAATAATTTGAAAGACAAACGTACTTCCATTTCCTATTCTTTGATCGACAGAAATGCCTATGTACTTCCTCCTCCCATTTATACCTGCATCGAGGGCGGTAAAGTAGTCATCAATATTAAGGTTGACTCCAATGGCTACGTAATCGAAGCCTCATTTAACGATAGTAGTTCTGGCACCAGTAACGGTTGTTTGGTGGATAATGCCATTGCATATGCATATAAGGCTCGTTTTAATACAGATTCCAAAGCTTCTCAAATTGGTACCATAACTTATTTGTTTCAAAGTAAGTAAGCCACCTGTTTTTCTTTACATCGATTGAAACGCGTGCTCGTCACTTCCCCTTGGCATCTTTAGTTGAATTTCGCTAACTTCACTTATCGTTGAATAAAAATCATTAGAAACCGATTCATATCCTTTTAGTTAGCTGTTATTTGGAAAATGGAACAAACAGACAAAATAATAATTAAGAGAACTGTTTACGAAGACCTTGAAAAAATAATGGAATTCGAAAGGGATAATTGTAAATACATCCAACAATATAATATTTCTGAACATGAACAAATACTAGAAAACGAATGCCATTTGTCTATATTTAAGAAAGAAAATAATGAGCTAATTGGACACATAATTCTTGCTGGAATTTCCGATCCAAAAAAAGCGATTGAATTTAGACGAATTGTTGTTTCGAAAAAAGGATTTGGTTATGGAAAAGATTCGATAGAATTGGTTAAAAAGATTTGTTTCGAGAAATATAAAGCGGACAAAATTTGGCTTGATGTTTACTCTGACAACAAAAAGGCAATTGGACTATATAAATCCCAAGGTTTCTTAAAAGAAAAAAGGATACAAGCTAAAAAAGATAGTAATCCACGTGATCTGTGGATAATGACCTTTAACAATATTTAAACAAATGATTTTAGAAGTAGCGATACTCGAAGTAAAAAAAGGACTAGAAAATCAATTCGAGACCGACTTTAAAAAAGCGAGCAAATATATTAGTTCTATAGACGGATATTTAAATCATAAATTGAAAAGATGTTTGGAACAAGCCAATAAATATATTCTGCTTGTTGAGTGGAATAAATTAGAGGACCACACAATCGGATTTAGAGAAACGGAACAATATAAACATTGGAAAGAAATTTTACACCATTATTATGACCCTTTTCCTGTTGTTGAACATTTTGAAACAACCTTTGAAATGAAAAAAACAACAACTAACAAAGTGTAAAAATAATTGCTAGGTTCCAGTCTACTCTGAAAATCCTACAGATTTTTCCTTTGGTTCGTTCCATTTTTGGTAAGTTAGTTGCTTAACCACACAACAAGACGCAGCACAGAACGATAAGTGTACCCTTAAAACAAATTTTAATCCAAAAGCAGGTTGGTTATATCTTCCAAAGTATTCTGCCCCTTATCTTTATTGTACCAAACTTGTAGGTCTTGCTTGAATTGTGCATCCAAATGGCCGTGCTCCTTTTTATAATCCTCTACCATTTGGGTGGCGATACTAGGTCTTGGACCCCATTCGCCAATGACCTCTTGGGCATGCTCGTCAAAAACCATCACTTTGGGAATGGAGCGGGAACCGTTGGTCAAAAATTCATCCATCAACTTCAGATTTTCATCCCGCAATACGATTTTCAAATCGATATTCGGATTTAGCTCCGCGATTTTATTCAATACAGGTAAACTTGGCGCGGCATCCCCACACCAACTTTCACTCAACACCAAAAAAGTAAGCTTGGAATTGATTCGGGAAATCTTTTCTTGCACCTCGGTAGGAATTTTCAAGGTTTTGTCCCAGCGCTTCATGCGACGATCGTTGAGCTCGGTATAATTGATCAACGATTCCAACTGCTCCTCCCCTGTAGTCTGTCTGTTCTTTGCCAAATCGCTTACCAAATCCCTATATGAAGCATAGTTCATCCCTTTTGAGATTCCATTTTGAACGAGCTTCAGCTGTTTTTCCGAAATATTTTTTTCCACTACTTCCATGTCATGTTTTTTCCAAAGTTAAACTGCAAAAAATCCAAAAAATCTGACTTCGGTCATTGGTAGGTTTATTTTTACAAACCTTACAATGCCATACACCCCTTTCAAACTAACGTTTTACAAGTTTATCGGAGAATTAGTTTCTTTAATAGGTGCCAATAAAATTATAACTTTGAGTATTCCGTTTAACCTTTAAGCCGAGTGTATGAAACTAACTTATTTTTTTCTAATAGGGGTTGTCATGATATGTTCCGTGCAAGCTCAAAACAATCAAGAGATTCAAGTGCAAATCGGTGATGAATTAGTGCTTGGCCAGCCAAAAGCGGCTTCTTATCGGCATATTAATGTACCCCGTAAAAACTTTATTATAAAAAGAGGGGGGATTGCCAATTTATCTTCTCTTCAAAATTCTCGTGTTATCGTTACGGACATAGTGTATGGGGCAAAGACCCAGATAACTTTTAAAAGAACCAATGATCGAAAGTTCTTTAGAATTTACAAAACGTTTACGGCAGATTTGGAAAATGCCCTTAACAACGGAGAATTAGTAATTGTAAAGAAGGGTGTTAAGGTTCAGGAAGAATCCAGCTAATTCTTATTTGCCGTCAACACCATTTTAAAATCCTATTTTAGTAAAAACTTCATATGAACAAACATCGCTGCGGTTGGTGCGAAGGTGATTCACTTTACGAAGATTACCATGATAAAGAATGGGGAGTTCCGGTTAAGGATGACCCTACACTTTTTGAATTTTTAATTTTGGAGACTTTTCAAGCCGGTCTAAGTTGGATAACCGTGCTGAAGAAGCGTGAAAATTTCAGAAAAGCCTTTGACAATTTTGATTATCTAAAGATTTCCAAGTATGACCAATCCAAAATTGATGAATTGCTCAACAACCCGGGAATCATACGGAATAAGCTCAAGGTACACGCAACGGTTTCAAATGCTAAGGCTTTTATGGAAGTCCAAAAGGAATTTGGCAGTTTCAGTAACTACATCTGGGGGTTTGTGAACGGTAAACCCATTAAAAACAAATGGAAAAACTATAAGGATTGCCCTGCCACCACCCCTTTATCCGATGTGATAAGTAAAGATCTAAAGAAGCGGGGTTTTAAATTTGTGGGAAGCACGGTTGTTTATGCTCATATGCAGGCTACCGGAATGGTGAATGATCATGAAGTCGGTTGTTTTCGATATAAGGAGGTTTAAAATATCAACTACAACATTTTTAAGAGTTTTTCCCTGGAAATCAATTCAGCACCCAAGCTTTCTAAGTGATCGGTGTGTACCTGACAATCTATCAACTTATAGTTTTTACCCTGCAATTCTTGAACCATTTTAATAAACGCAAATTTAGAAGCATTAGGCACTGTGCTGAACATACTCTCACCACAAAATACATGACCAAGGTCTATACCGTATAATCCCCCTACCAATTTGCCCTTTTCCCAAACCTCATATGACTTGGCAATGTCCAAACGAAATAGTTCCATATAGGCTTCTTTCATTTTTGAGGTAATCCATGTGCCATCCTGTCCTTTTCGTTTAATTTTTGCGCAATGGTCAAGTACTTTTTCGAAATTGCGGTTCTGGGTTATTGAAAATTGATTGCTCCGTATCACTTTACGCATACTTTTGGAAATCTTGATACGGTCAGGAAAGAGTACCATTCGAGGGTCCGGACTCCACCATAAAATAAGTGCATCTTCATTGAACCATGGAAATATTCCATTTTTATAGGCCAAAATCAGTCGTTCAGGAGATAAGTCCCCCCCAACTGCGAGTAAGCCATCTTCATTTGCATTTTCAACTGGTGGAAACTCCAATCGATCGCCTAAAAAAGTCAATGGGATATTTTTTGAATCCTTATCCAAAACACAATTTTCCATAAAGTTACCCAAATCATCTAAAAAATCAGAAGCCCTAAGATGTAGATAAGACTTCCCAACAACATAAAAAGCAGTGTATAGGGCAGTATTTCTTTGGCCTTTAACTTTGTAATCCCTAAAAGAGGTAGTGCCCAAAAGGGTTGCAACATGTTAGTTATTTGGTCCCCGTAAGCCAAAGCCATCACCGCTTTTGGTAAAGGAACTCCCAACTGCAGTGATGATTCCAACACCAAAGGCCCTTGTATGGCCCACTGCCCACCTCCACTCGGCACAAAAATGTTTACAAGACCAGCACTCAAAAAAGTAAAGATTGGCAAAGTGGTGGCGTTACTAATAGATACAAAAAAATCAGAGATACTGTTAATCATTCCACTGCTTCCCATTATTCCCATAATTCCAAAATAAAGTGGAAACTGAATCAAAATGCCAGCAGTGTCCCCAATGGCCTCTTCCACGGCAATCAGAAAGCTTTTAAAACTTCCGTGCAGAACAATGGCCAATCCTAACATAAAAAAGTTGAGCATGTTCGGGGTAATGTTCAACGACCGTAAAGCTGGTGAATATTGAAACAAGAATGTCAACAAAATCAGTCCACCGAAGAGAGAAGTGGCAATTTTAGAATAGTCCAACTTTTCGGCGCCTTCCAGATTTTTTTTATCCACAGATTGGAATTTGTATTCCTTTAGAGTCGTTGTATGTGGATTGGTCTTCTTACCCAAGAAATAAACTAGTGTGCCAATTGCAATTAAGACCGTAAGAAAGAGTATCAAATTCCAACTACTGAAAACTGTTAGCGAAGTGGAAATGGTTTCTGGCAGTTGATTCAATACAGATTGATTTGTGATATTCCCCATTAATTCTTGCAAATGCCCCGATTCGGATACTTTAATAGGAGCAGATCCGCTTATTCCCCCGTGCCACACCATTAACCCTACGTAACCAGAGGCTCCAATCAGGGGATAGTTTATGGGAATATTATGATTTTGGGCGTATTCACCGACTTTCCGGGCCAAAATTGCACCAAAAATGAGTCCTAAACCCCAATTGAAGAAAGAAACCAACATGGTTGGCAAGGCCACGAGGACGGCAGCGCCTGACGTGTCTTTCACAAAACTTGTAATTCGAAGAATCAATCTTTCTACGGGCTTACTAAGAACAAGAACATGCCCTAGCACCAAAATGAGCATCATCTGATAGGCAAAAACCAAAAGGCTGCTGTTCCATATTCCATTTTCCCAATACGAAAGAATGGATATCAGATGATTGTTCTCGGAGGTATTTTCTGTAAAAATTAGGGCCAACACAATAGTCAGCAAGGTTAAAAGAACTGCAATGGTAAATGGGGAAGGCAAATACCTTCTAAAAGTGTTCTCTATGACCTTGGTAAGGCCCACCAAAATGAATTAGAATGGCAAATCGTCGTGATCCTCTTCATTGAGGTCATCTGCAGGCTCAAATGCTTCCATGGGAGGTACTGGAGGCATATTTTCATTGCCTTGCGCCCCTTCTAGGTTTTCAACACGCCATCCTTGGATAGAATTAAAATATTTGGTCTCTCCTTGAGGGTTCACCCATTCTCTCCCTCTTAAGTTAATACTAACCTTGACCATTTGGCCAACGTTATAGGAATTCAACAAATCACATTTGTCCTGCACAAATTCGACTAAAATGTGTTGGGGATATTGCTCCTCAGTGGTTACTACCATTTCTCTTTTTCTGAAACCATTGTTACCGTAAGTTTTGGTCTCATCTATCATTTTAATTCTTCCCTGAACTTCCATGTATTTTACTTTTCAATAAGCCCCAAATGTACATAAAATGACCTCCTTTTAAAGGATATCTTATGAAGAACTATCAACAAAACTTTACTTTTTCCGTTATCTTTAAAATCAATTTGCCCAAAAATGAACTTCAACCCAAAAAAGAAGGCTTCCAATATTATTCTTTTGGTTTCCGCTTTTATTATAGTGAGCCTTATTCTTTGGAATACCAACAGCTTTTTTAAAAAGTTTAAGGAAGAAGAGCGATTGAAGATGGAAATTTGGGCCACCGCACAATTGGAACTCATTCAGTTTTCCGTTGATCAAGAAATGGGTAATTTAACCTTGAAGGTCATGGGAAACAATACCTCAACGCCCATGATTTTGGTCAATGAGGAGGGAACCATAAAAACCCATAATATTCCTACCGAAAAGGCTTCGGACAGTATATACATCCAAAAAAAAATACGGCAATTCGCCAGTGAAAATGAGCCGATTCATATTATTCAAGAGGGTGAACTTTTGGAAACTCTGTATTACGGAAATTCGGAGGTGCTCAACAAGCTTAGGTACTACCCATTGGCACTTTTGCTGATTATTTTTCTTTTTGGTGCTGTTATTTTCTTTTTCTTCCGAATTAATAAGGCATCGGAACAGAATAAGCTTTGGGCCGGAATGGCGAAAGAGACCGCACATCAAATTGGCACTCCACTGACTTCTCTTTTGGGATGGAATGAATTATTGAAATCTGAAAATATTAATCAGGACATCACTAAGGAAATAGAAAAAGATATAACACGGTTGCAGACCATTACGGAGCGTTTCTCAAAGATTGGGTCAATCCCTGAGCTCGATGAGTACGATATTGTGGCCGAAACAGAAAAAGCTTTCCAATATTTGAAACGTAGAAGCTCCAAATTGGTCAATTTTTCGTTTAGTTCGGATATTGAACAGTTGCCAGTGCTTCTGAACCCTCCACTTTTTAACTGGAGTATTGAAAATTTGGTCAAAAACGGAATTGATGCCATGAAAGGGAAGGGTAGCATTGCCATTCAAATTGAAAAAAAAGGCCAAAACGTCAATATTTTGGTTTCGGATACGGGTCGAGGAATCCCAAAAAGTGATTTTCAATCCATTTTTAATCCAGGCGTAACCACGAAACAACGAGGCTGGGGATTGGGGCTTTCCCTTGTTAAAAGAATTGTGGAAGAGTACCATAAAGGAAAAATTAAAGTACTTTCGTCAAGTAAAGAAGGAACAATCATGCAAATTTCCTTGAAAGCAAACAGTTAGGGTTATGGCCAAGGAAAAAAGAATTGCCATCAAAGAAGCAGAGCTGACCAACAATTGTCCTGAATGTTTTAACCAGGACTTAAAACTCTCTTTTTACCAAAAACATACCTACAATCCTTTCTTTCATAGGACCACAGGCGATGTTATCCACGAAATAAAATGTAGAAAATGCTATTCAGTAATTTATCCTGTAAACTGGACCGAAGATATTGAACGGGTTTTTGATTATTATAATAAATTGGTTACACCAGACAGACCTTCGGTAAGATTCACCACACTATTCTTTGTTTTGTTGATTCTTTTTATCGGTGCGGTTTCTGCATTTATCTATTTCTATTTAGAAGGTTTTATTTAAGAAACCCCCTAATTTCCATAGCCGTTTTCTCAAATTCCTCCTGAGTTAAAGTCTCCTTGTGCTGAAATGTGGCATTTTTCATGCTTTGTAGAGGAATCATATGTACATGCACATGGGGAACTTCAAGACCAATAATGGACATTCCAACCCTATTGCAAGGTACCGCTGCCTCTATGGCCTTTCCAACTTTTCTAGAAAATGCCATTAACTTCATATACGAAACCTCATCAAGATCCATGATTTTATCCACTTCCTTTTTAGGAATACACAAAGTATGCCCTTTTGCATTCGGGTTAATGTCCAAAAAAGCAAAATTATCCTCGTCTTCAGCGATTTTGTAACAAGGAATCTCGCCATTGATGATTTTGGTAAAAATACTTGACATGTCGGTGTTAGTTTGGTAGGTTCAAAAAAAAATCCCGTCTCTCGACGGGATTAAATATAGCGATTTTGTAAAGTCTATTCTCTAGTGATTTCTAAAACATCGAACTTTAAGGTTCCATTGGGCACTTGTATCTCCGCCACATCTCCCACCGATTTTCCCAACAATCCCCTACCTATTGGAGAGGTAACAGATATTTTTCCTGCTTTAAGATCAGCCTCACTCTCTGCTACCAAGGTATATTTCATCTCCATACCATTGGCTTGATTTTTAAGTTTAACCGTTGAAAGTACCAGCACTTTTGACGTGTCAAGTTGAGATTCGTCAATCAACCTAGCATTGGACAATGTTTCTTCCATCTTGGATATTTTCATTTCCAAAAGACCCTGCGCCTCCTTGGCTGCATCATATTCAGCATTCTCAGACAAATCTCCTTTATCCCTGGCTTCTGCAATGGCTTGGGATGCCTTAGGTCTTTCCACATCCTTTAGATGGTTCAATTCCTCTTTTAACTTTTTAAGTCCTTCGGCCGTATAATAAGATACTTTGCTCATATCGTCATTTTTTAATGCAAGACAGCATCGAAGAAAATCCTGGATTTTCCCAATGTATTTTTTACCAAATAGAAAAAATCCTCAACGAACACCATGCCTTGCACAGCTTTTTTGCGAGGATTTAACGCAAATATAGCCATTTTTTGTTCACTTTTGCCAAAGTAAAGCGTTCAAATCCAAACTATGAGAAGCCTCTGGAGGTCTATTTTACTGCTAGCTTTAATTTCCTGTTCAACAGACAGTACAAACCGTAATCCTTATCTTCTGGAAGTGAATTTTAGGTTTGATGTTAACCTAAACCTTCCATCTTACCTTGAATTGAACAATATTGGAAACCCCGATTATATACCTAACGCCGGCGTGGGAATCAGAGGTATTTTTGTTATGAAGGCTGGCTTAAGTGGCTCGCAGTATGTGGCGTGGGAAGCCAGTTGCCCCAACCATGCACCCAACAGTTGCTCAACCATGATGATTGACGGACAGAATGCCGTTTGTCCATGTGACAATTATACGTATAGTCTTTTTACAGGTCAATTATTAAATAGACCTGATGATGGCAACCGATACTACGACTTACTTTTTTATCGTGCGACTCAAAGCGGAAACACTGTTATTGTCTCCAATTGACCCATTGGTTATTTTTTTTGGAGAATGCAATCCATGATCCAGCTTGTATGAAGTCCCGATTTCCCTTGTGAAGGGTGTTGGCCTTTCCCGAATAGGTGTTTTCTAATGTTTTCAACATGAAATTGCTGAATGTGTTCGGGATGTGGAATTTCCAAAGTTTGGCTACCTTCTTCATTTTCAAGTTCAATAGGTGCTTCATCCAATACAGAGAACGTGATTTTCCCTTTGGAACCGAATATTTCGACTTTATCCACACGATGAAATGTTCCAAAGTTCCAATTTCCCTCTCCTGTAATTCCATTTTCGTGAATCCATGAGGCGGTGACAGCATCATAAGCAGAATACAAATTTTGCTGGTTTATGGCCAAGCCGTTGGCACTTTTAATATTTCCCAACAAATATGTAAAAAGGTCTAAACCATGACTTGCCAAATCATCAAAATACCCCCCAAGAGCTATTTTTTTATCCGTCCTCCAGTTATATTCACCGCTCAAATCCAAATCATTCGGAGGTTTGGTTTTTTGCCAATGAATATGTCTGACCTCACCTATCTTGCCTTCATTCAACCAATCTTTTATTTTATTGAACCTTAGCAAAGACCTTCGATAATAGGCAACAAACAGCGGTATGTTTTTTGTTTTGAACGTTTCATAAACCACCAAACTGTCTTGAAAAGTTGGGGTCATTGGTTTTTCAATACAGCAAGGTTTTCCCGCTTCCGCCACTTGAAGTGCATAAAATTTATGCGAATCGGGAGGGGTTGCTATATATATAGCATCTATATCAGGGTTTTTGATTACCTCATTGGCATCGGTGGTCCAGTGAGAGACATTATGCCTTAAAGCATAATCCTTAGCTTTATTAGCATCTCGGCGCATAACCATTTGTACCTGAAAGCCTGAGGTCATCTGATATGCTGGAACGCTCTTTTTTTCGGCCACGCTACCACAGCCAACTACGCCCCATCGAATCGGAGTCTTATCAAAAAATTTGAGGGATTCTGTCATAGTTTATAAAAGTACAGAATCCCCCAAAAAATAATGTTATCTAAAAATTAACGGTAGCCCCTAACAAAAAGTTGATTCCTGCCTGAGGGTAATAACCCTGTACTTCGAAAGTATTTCCCGGGTTTGAGAAATAATCTAAATACGTGTAACCATTCGATACATATCTTGCATCGAATACATTGTTTACAAGCCCAGACAACACAATGGATTTGAAGACGCTGTTGAAATCTATCTCATACTGAATGTTAAAGTCCGTAGTGAAATATCCATCCAATTTCGAAGCCTCAGTATCTGTATTGCTTAAGTATTGTTCCCCAACGTATTTACTCAACAAGGACAATTGTATATTTTCATTGGGGGAAAAAGTAAAACGATTACCCGCGATAATATTTGGGGAAAAGGAAATGTTGGTGTTCCCCAGATTTCTTGAAACGCCATCCCTTTCTATGTTCAAGTTTTTGATCTTATTGTCGCTTAGGGCTACATTGGGACTAATAAAGAACTTGCTTCCCAATTGAATATTTGCGTCGATTTCAAGTCCAAGGCGATAGCTATCATCTACATTAGCTCTCAAAGAACCTCCTACATCGTTCAATTCACCCGTAAGAACCAATTGGTCTTTGTAACTCATATAATATATATTGGTATTCAATTGAAATGATGGGGAAACATAACGCCATCCAAGTTCAAAATCATTTAAACGTTCTGGCCTTGGATCTCCATTCTCATAATCGTTTCGATTGGGCTCTCTATTAGCCACAGCATAGGAAAAATAAAAGTTGTTATTAGGATTCAAATCAAAAGTAATCCCTGCTTTTGGGTTAAAAAAATTGAAGGTGTCATCCACCAACCCTGTGTCCTCACCATTGGCTTCATAACCCACTCCTCGGTATTGCAGGTCCCAAAAAACTGACCATTTATTATTCAGCTTATAATTGGCCTTTGCATATATGTTGAAATCAGTCTTTGTGGAGTTGTCCTCATAATAACGATCGCGAATATTGCTTTCCGAGGCAAAACGCGCCCAGATTACTTCACCGAAATGATCTCCTTTGTAAATATTGTAACCCCCTCCAAGTATTAAATCAAGGTCATCCTTTTTATGATTAATGGATGCTACCGCACCATAAAAATCATTATCCAACCACCTTCTTCTAATAAGGTCCGTTTCATCTAAGGTCTCTCCATTTACCGTCAATGGTTCAAAACCATAGGTCGAAAAACTATCATCTTCCCTAAATTGTTCAAAAAAACCACGCCCTCTTGTATAATGCAAAGCAATATTGGAGCTCCATGTTGGACTGATGGTTTCATTCCAATGCAATTGAAAATGGTCTTGCTTGTAGTTGTCTTCTTCTCTTTCATAAAATTGAACATTTCCATTTTCATCTGTATATAATCCAGCGGAATTAAATGTTCTGTCGGTTTTTAGTTGGTCTAGCGTGATTCCATTCCAAGCTTGATAGGTAATTTCGTGCCCTCCAAAAAGTAACGCTTTAATCAAGGTGTTTTCATCCTTATAAGCTCCTTGTAGAAAATAGCTCTCCAGTTCTGAACTTGCCCTATCAATATAACCATCTGAAGTTATCCGGGACAATCTGCCCGAAATTTCAAAATTGTTATTTAACAGACCCGTACTAAATTTAAAGTTGTTCCTCAAGGTGTTAAAACTCCCGACGGATGAAGAAATTCTAGCATAGGCATCTTCAGAAAAAGCATCCGTTAGAAGGTTCAAACTTGCCCCGAAGGCACCAGCTCCGTTGGTAGATGTCCCAACACCGCGTTGAAGTTGAAGGCTTTCGGTAGAAGAGGCAAAATCGGGCATGTTTACCCAAAAAGTACCTTGAGATTCGGCATCATTGTAAGGGATACCATTAATGGTTACATTTACCCTTGTCGCATCACTTCCCCGAACACGAATACCTGTGTAACCGATTCCCGCACCTGCGTCGGAAGTAGTGACCACAGCAGGTAAAAAGTTCATCAAAATGGGAATGTCTTGCCCCAAATTTCTAGGGGCAATTTCATCCTTGTCCAAATCAGAAAATGTAATAGGAAATTCTTTGGTCACCCGAATTGCCTGAACCAACACTTCGTCAAGTACGATTTTTTTACCTTCTAGTGAGTCTGTTGGTGATTGTTGTGCACTAGTTACCAGTGCCAGCCCTATAAGGGCCAAAGTTGTGAATAAAGTTGTCTTCATCCGTAAAAAATTTACGAATAAAAGGGGCTATTATTCTTGTTAGTTAAAATGATTTTGTTTCAATAGAAACATTGAAATTCCAAGATGCGCCTTGCGCAATCCCTTGGCGGCATTACCCGCCCAGGTTCATTGGGTATAATCTCAGCCTTTATAAAAAGCACCCCTTTGAGATGCCGCAAATGTAATACCGGTTATTGGTTTTTCATAACAAAAGATTGCATAAATATAAAAGGCTGCCGAAGCAGCCTTTTCAACTTACCAGCAATGCTGGGGCGTCATGGATAACGCAAAGGTTAGTGTTTGCATAGCATTATCCCATTTTCTTTCTTTTGGTTTTTTTGTATTCACGATTTAAATGAGGTATCACTATCACTAAAAAAGAAGCAACCAGAAATGATACCAAACCCATTACAATTACTATTTCGAATAACATATTTTTAGCTAGTGTTCCAATTCTTTAGACACCTCTTTTTTATTTTGGTCACAAAAAAGGAGGACCGTGCAAGCACAGCCCTCCTGCCAACCAAAAAATCTAGACACCGACGTCTAGAAAGCCTTCATTCCAAATAACTCCTCATATTTATTAGACACCTTTTATTACTTAAAGTCACAAAGAAAAAGGTCGCACAAAGTGCGACCTTAAAAACCAAATCAACCAACCAAAAATACTAGGTCCAGACCTAGTAGAATTATATATTTTTCATGAAATCCTTTTCACCCTATGTCTACCTATACGTCCTTTTCAATACATTGGACACCGCTTTTAAAAAAAGGTCACAAAAAAACCGCTTCTTTGACAGTAGCGGTTGTATTATGCCTAAAACTATTAAACTCCTATATCTGATGCGTAGGCTTTAAAAGGTCGTTCACTGTCTTAACGGGGTTGAAAGTGACTAAAGGAACCTCAACAAAAATGGTGTTCCAAAAGGCCATGGCTCCGTTCCACAACCCTGGTAGCTCCAAAGCTTTTAATTCCTTTCCTTCTTTGGTCTTTCCTGTAATAAACCCTTGCTTGGTATCGACAAAATGTAAAAGGTTGTATTTCTCCCCTTTATGGTTGCGAATTCCACAAATCAAATCTACCGGGTTAAAATGGGTTGAATTCTTTAGAATTGAAGCTTGCTGTTTGTTGGAAGTATCAATTTGGGCAGATTCGATGATTTGTAGCGAAACATTTCCACCTTCATCTTCAATCCAGAAAGGCCCTCCTCCTGGTTCACCCTCATTCTTTACCATTCCACATACTCTGACGGGACGGTTAATTTTCGTTTTCAACACTTCCAGTTGTTCTTCTAGATTTAGGCTGTCATAATCCTGCGGTATTCTAACATTCAGCTCGCTTTCTAAAAAGGACTTTATTTCCGTCATTTTTTCCTTTGAAAGATTCCCCACCTCGATTTCATCGGCATATTGAAATGCCTTGGTCTGCGCTTTTAGCAATACCCCAGCCAACATTTTTTTACTGTTCGCAACTTTATTCAAGTTTTCATCTATTACAACATTGTCTATGTTTTTGATAAAAACAACATCTGCATCTTGATCGTTCAGGTTTTCAATCAATGCCCCATGACCTCCCGGTCTAAACAATAGTGATCCATCATTGTTCCTAAACGGCTGATTCTGCATGTCAACGGCAATAGTATCTGTGGAAGGCTTTTGATTGGAATAGGTAACGTTAAATTCAGTATTTGTTGTTGTTGAAACCTTTGGTGCAGCACTTGCATGCTCTTTTTTGAACATTTCATTATGCTGTTCCGAAATTGTGAAGTGTAGATTGGCCTTCCCATCAGTTTTAGCATATAGGGAGGCTTCTTTTAGGTGTTCTTCAAATGGGGTGGCGCTTCCAGCATCATACTTATGAAAAGGAAGTAGTCCTTTCGGGTAAAAACCATAATTTAACCCATCAGCCACCAACATTTCTTTTACAAAAAGATAAACTTCCTCATCTTTATTGGAAGTCTTGCCCGAAATTCTTTCCATGATCAAGTCATAAAAAGGAAGGTTCTCCATATTATCTGAAAACTGTTGAACAGCAGCATCACCCATTCGTTCTATATAGTCGGATAGCTTTTCTTTTGTAGCATCGTAAGTGTCCAAGAAATTGAACATAGCCTTGAACATACGTGAAGCAGCCCCGGACGCAGGCACAAATTTCAGCAGATCTAACCCTCCTCTTTCATCTTCAAAAAATTGGATAAGTTCCTTTTGCTCATCTTGCGAAAACCTTAAAATGCCATCTGAAACTACCGCAGCTTTTTCAAGGTTCACAAATGGTATACCAGCTTTGAAGGTTGCTATTTGGTTTTCAACTTTTGACTGGGAAATGCCCTTTTTTTCCATTTGGGCCAAGTCTTGTTGACTTAAATCATTCATGTTTGAAGAAGTTTATCGATATGGTTAATTGCAGTTTGAAGTCTTGTTTTCTTATCTCCTTTCAAGATAACGAAATTCCTATCATATTTTTCTAAGGTTTCATGAAAACACTTAAACATTTCTTCTCTTTCATTGGGTTTGTCCCTCAAGTCATCTGGTTCCCAAGGAGTATCTATATAGGTTAAAAAGTATAGGGCATACTTGTTTTGGAGGGCGTATTTTTCTAAAACCGGATCGCAATGCCCTATATAATATGCCTCGGAGTATACTTTGGTTTCTAACAAGTCGGTGTCACAAATCAGCAAATCTGTGGTTTTCTTGGAAAGTTCATTTTCCAAACGCATCTGCCCTTCAGCTATTGGCAACAAATCATGGGGCTCGCAGGTTTTGCGCTCGTTATTCCATTTGTTCTGTAAATATTCGCGCGCATATTCTGGAACCCACACGGTATTATAATGCCTAGCTAATTGTTGGGAAAGTGTGGTCTTCCCTGTAGATTCTGGCCCAAAAAGGACTACTTTAATAAGGTTTGAGGGCTCTTGCCTAAGTTTTTCTTCCATGCTTTGTAACCATAAATGGCAATGATAGTTAACAAAAAGTATAGTAGAGAGCTAAAAATAAGCCCTTTGTACCAATATAACGGTACTGTTATAATATTGCCTATAATCCAGTATGTCCAGTTCTCCAGTTTTTTCTTTGCCATCAACCACATTCCCACAAAAAAGATGGCAGTTGTAATCGTATCAACATAGGCTGTCCATACATTGAACTTATCAGCAATAAGGTAGATAACACTAACAAACACAATGGTTCCTATGAAAAGAATGACAGACCATTTTTTTTCATTAGTTGTGGTTTTTGTAATGGGAACAAAATGAGTCTCATCCACTTTTCGGGTCCACAAATACCACCCTACAATGCTCATAACAAAATAATACGCATTGATAAGGGTATCACCCAAAAGCCCCCAAAACAGCAGAATATAAGTGGCGATACCGGTGGCAATGATTCCAGTTGGGTATACCAAGATATTTTCTCTTTTGGAATACCACACACTAAGTAATGCAAAAACCACACTTATAAGTTCCAATACTACAATATGCGTGGGAACTCCTTCGTATTGCGAAAAAATCCAATCAAAAATGTGGCTCATACCCGCTTCGGTCCGATTTAACCATCTTCATCGTCAATACCACATGGTCTAAGTTTGAAAAAGTTTCCTTTATTTCGGAGTGCAACAGCTCCATTACCTCATCATAAGCTCCGTATACCTGTGTGCTCAACGGATTTTCCAAAATGGTAAGCCCAGATGCCCTTAATTTTTTAATGAAATCAATAATTGGTGGTTCAAAATTATCTTGAAGCGGGGTCAGGGTAAGCTCTACGGATATATTCATGAATTGTGTAAGATTTTGAGCGCAAAGCTACTAAAAAGAAGCTTCAACCCCCCATCATTCGAAGCGCATAAACGCAGGTAAACCCTTCGAATTCTAAAAATTCCACCTCATAATGTGATTTTTTGCCTTTATATAGAATTTGAGCCACCGTTCTTCTATCGTCAAAGGCAAAATCCATGACATCGATATGTTTTAAAAAACTGAGGCCTTGCTGCGCATAAATCTTGTACAAAGATTCTTTTGCTCCCCAAACAATGGTTAACTTTCGTATAATCGCTTCTGTATTTGCCAAAGTTCTGTATTCTCGCAAGGGAGTGAATTTGTTGGCAATCCTTAGAATTTTATCACGCTGCATCTCAATATCAATGCCCACTTCATCGGATTCACTTATGATAATTCCTGTAAAATTACGAGAATGGGTTATGGAGATGTACTTGCCGTCTTTAAGATGAGGTTTGCCAAAATCGTCATAATACAAATCATGGTCCTTGTACCCCGCCTGGTCCATTAAATGCCTGATACTTAAAAATGCCCTGCGGTGCATTTCCGATTTCATGCCTTCCATTCGACCTTGGCAATGGGGTGTTAGCTCTATGCCTTTGGACAGTTCATTTTCCTGCTCGGTAACCTTCCAAATATATACCGAAGTGGTTGGTGAAATTGTTATGGTTTTGTAAATAGGCACGACTAAGAGTTAAGTGATTTCGTATCTTTGCATCCGATAATAGCTAAGCTACAAAAAGTTAAGTATGAGCACAAAGACAATTCCATATGTTCCTAATAAAGTAAAGGATATTACACTTGCCGATTGGGGGCGAAAAGAAATTGAACTTGCCGAAGCTGAGATGCCCGGTTTAATGGCATTGCGTGAAGAATATAAGAACGAACAGCCCTTGAAAGGAGCAAGGATAGCAGGATGTTTGCATATGACCATCCAAACCGCTGTTTTAATTGAGACCTTGGTCGAGTTAGGAGCCGATGTTACTTGGAGCTCTTGTAATATATTCTCAACCCAAGACCATGCCGCCGCCGCTATAGCCGCTGCAGGAATTCCGGTTTATGCTTGGAAAGGGATGACCGAAGAAGAATTTGACTGGTGTATTGAGCAAACTTTGTTCTTTGGTGAGGATAGACAACCGCTGAATATGATTTTGGATGATGGAGGTGATCTTACTAACATGGTTCTAGATCAATACCCAGAGTTGGCAGCAGGAATCAAAGGGCTTTCTGAGGAAACTACCACTGGAGTACACCGTTTATATGACAGAGTAAAAAACGGAACACTACCAATGCCCGCTATAAATGTTAACGATTCTGTTACCAAATCTAAATTTGATAACAAATATGGCTGTCGGGAAAGTGCGGTTGATGCCATCCGAAGAGCAACTGATACCATGTTGGCAGGAAAACAAGTAGTTGTTGCTGGATATGGAGACGTAGGTAAAGGAACTGCAGCATCTTTTAGAGGAGCTGGAGCTATAGTGACGGTTACCGAAATCGACCCTATTTGTGCATTACAAGCTTGCATGGATGGGTATGAAGTAAAAAAATTGGAAACCGTTGTAGGTAAGGCCGATGTGGTCATCACCACTACTGGCAACAAAGACATTATTCGTGAAAAACATTTCCGAGGGTTAAAAGACAAAGCTATTGTTTGTAACATTGGACACTTTGACAATGAAATTGACATGGCTTGGTTGAACAGCGCTTATGGCAATACCAAAGATGAAATCAAACCCCAAGTAGATAAATATACCATTGAAGGGAAAGATGTTATTGTTCTTGCCGAAGGTCGATTGGTAAACCTTGGTTGTGCTACAGGGCATCCAAGTTTTGTGATGAGCAATTCGTTTACCAACCAAACTTTGGCCCAGATTGAGCTTTGGAACCATAGTGACAAGTATGAAAATGAAGTTTATATGCTTCCAAAGCATTTAGACGAAAAAGTAGCAAAACTTCACTTGGCACGTTTGGGCGCAGAACTTACTGAGCTTAAAAAAGATCAGGCCGATTATATTGGTGTAAAAGTAGAAGGCCCCTACAAGCCTGAGTATTATAGGTATTAGATTTTATCCAAACAATCACACCCTACCCTCGCAAGATTTTGCGGGGGTTTTTCTTTTTTTATGAAAGCATTAAATTTTACTAGCTTTAGAAATCATTTTAAAAATCAACCATTGGCAAAAAACCCTTCGTGCTATAAATCTCTTTTAAACGATGAGTTTTCAGAAACAGAAAATTACATATTGCAAAGAGATGCTTTAAATCCCAAAGTATCCAAGGTCGATGTGGCCTGGCATTTGGACCATATGCTCAAGACCATCAATGTGATATGCAAATCTTTGGAAGCATCCAATCCTGACGAATACAAATCGAACTTTAACCTTACGAGAACTTTAATCTATGCATGGGGAGATTTTCCAAGAGGAGTTGCCAAATCTCCGAAAGTGGTACGCCCACCAGATGTGATTCTAACCGAAGATCTGCATCGGCAAATCGAAATGGCCAAGGAAAATTTAAAAGTTCTTCAAGGTTTAGAGGCAAATGTTCACTTTGAACATCCTTATTTTAGTGTGCTAGATAAAAAAAAGAGCATTAGGTTCTTAAAAATACACACCCGCCATCATCTAAAAATTGTTCGGGACATCGTAAAAAAATAATCTGAGACCAGAGCGGAATATGAAAGACAGTTGGTTCGAAATTGAAAATATTAACACAGTAGATTCACCCTCCGTGGTGCTTTACAAAGAACATTTAAAGTTCAATATTAATGAGATGGCGACCTTGGTCAATGGCAACATTGATAGGTTGATGCCACACATTAAAACAAACAAAATGCCCGAGGTCTTAAAGCTACTATTGGTCTCTGGCATTGCCAATTTTAAGGCTTCGACCATAGCAGAAGCGGAAATTGCTGCTGAAGCAGGAGCGCATTCTGTTTTGATAGCACATCAATTGGTCGGACCCAAAATTGATCGTTTTCTCAATTTAATCGAACATTTCCCATCTACCCATTTCTCTACTATTATCGATGCGGTGGATACGGCGCGTATTTTCAATAAAAAAGCACTTGAAAGAGATTCCAAAGTCAATATTTATATTGACATCAACAATGGGATGAACCGTTCAGGAATAAAAATTGGACCAGCACTTGATTCACTTCTTTCGGTTATTAGGGATTGTAAAAATCTTGAATTTAGGGGCCTCCATATTTATGATGGCCATTTAAGGGATGCCGACTTTTTGGTTCGAAATAAAAAGATTGAATCTGGATTTGAAGATGTGACTGTCTATTTTGAGGCCTTGCAAAAAATTTACCCCAATATTGAACTGGTTTGTGGGGGGACACCTTCCTTTACTTCACATCTTTTACAAGAATCGAGAATTACCAGTCCTGGAACTTGTATTTTATGGGATTGGGGGTATAGTGAGAAGTTGACGGAACAAAACTTTAAGTATGCTGCTTTGTTGGTTACCCGAATTATCTCAAAACCTACGGAAGGAATTGTGACTCTAGATTTAGGGCATAAATCCGTGGCTTCTGAAAACCCTATAGACAAAAGGGTTAAGTTTTTAAATATTGATAACTATGAACTCTTTTCACAAAGTGAGGAACATGGCGTGCTCAAAGTATCCAATTGGGAAGAAATGAAGATAGGAGACATCCTTTACGGTGTCCCCTATCATATTTGTCCGACCATTAACTTACATGACCAAATATCCGTTATCGAAAATGGGCGAAAAATAGATTCCTGGGAAATCACTGCCCGAAAACGAAAGCTTAGGTTTTAGTTTTCTGCAGGCCCACTAAGAACTTTTCCCAAGTCATAGAAAAAGAAGTTCTTTTCATCATTCATGGCAACAAAAAGTCCATTGGAAAAAGTTTCATTCAATGGAACAGTCACTACATCACAACCATCTGTTTCCAAGGTGGTCAGGTTTACCGCTTTTATGAATGAGTTATCCTTCCGAGAGAAAATATTGAACTGCCCTTTTTGCTGGTCTGAAACTATAATGAATCCTTCCCCGTTAGGAAAATTGGCAATGGCAATGCCTTCTATATCCGCTAAAAAGTGCTCTCCGCCAAAACAGGAAATCTCTTCATTCCCCTTAGAAGGTTCTGCATAATACTTTCTTATGCACACCCCTTCATCAGAATAATAAATCCACCCATTTTCGTCATCCACAGCAATGGCCTCTATTTCCTTTTGACCACTAAATTTTCCAAACTTGCGAACAATATCTGCTTTTACTCCTAAACTATCTGAAACCAATTTGTATTGATAGAGGTAACCATCACTTGGCCCGGTTTTTCTCCCCACAATAACATAAACAGATGAATCTTTTGGGGATTTATACAGGCTTATTCCCATGGGTAATCTTTGCTCCAAATTAGTCTCATCTTCAAAAACAGGGAAACCTCCATCATCCAAGGGTTCCATGTTCGGAACCGAAAACACTCGTATCTGTTGCTTTTCTCTTTCGGTGAAAGCAAGGATATCAACAGAAGTAGAATCGTTCAATTGAAAGCCGTATTCTACATCAACATTATTGGGTCGCTGTACATTTTTAATGGTTTTTTCCTCTATGATCTTTCCCTCTAGATCAAATGCGTAAATGGCTCCATTGGTTTCTTTATCCGTACCAAAAACGATACTTTGCGAGGCGTCATCGGGATTGACCCAAATGGCCGGGTCATCGGTATCATTTATTGTGGTTTCTGTTATAACATCGGGTTGGATGGGTGTCAAGGTACTTTTGTTGTTACAGGAAATGAATCCTACAACAGATAAAAGCAATATGGTTCTGATATTTATCATTCTATGTTGTTTTACGACAAAAGCTGCCCTAAGGCAGCTTTAAAGACTGTAGGTTAATGGTTCTTATTTTTTAAATAAATCATACTTTAATCCAAAGGTCAATCTTTTTTCATAGAATTCAACCTGTTGGGTGCGATTTGAAATGCCTTGATAGTAACGCAATGGCTGGTTGGTTACATTATTCAAATCTGCATATAAGCGCAGATTTTTGTTAATGGTGAATGAGGCATTCAAATCCACAAAAAACTGCTTGTCATAATATCTGTCCTCAAAATCATTCCCTCCCAATTCATCTATATAGGCATCTGAAAAATTGGTCGAGAGCCTCAAACTGAATTTTTTATCGGCATAGCCCAAAGAGCCATTGAACATATTTGGTGCTGTCCCTGGTAAATCTATGTTTTCCCTAGTTTCATCTCCGTTACGAATACCATCTGTAGAAGAGGTAAGCAGGGTGTAATTTAGATAGATGCTGAGATTTTTCGCGAATCCTGGAAGGAAATCCAATTGTCTTTGGAAAGCGACCTCGGCACCAAAAATTGAAGCGCTATCACCATTTAGCGGCTGGAATAGATCAAATCCAGTTGTCGCATCTTCAGATAAGGAGGTATAAATAAAATCTTTGATGTCTTTGTAAAATACTCCTCCAGATATGATTCCAACGGATTCAAAATAGTGTTCTGCCACTAGATCAAAATTCATGGAACGAGTAGGATCCAATTCGGCATTTCCAGTTTCCACCTCTTCATCCTCATTGATCACATTTCTGAAAGGGACCAAATCTACATAGTTGGGTCTGGCTATAGTATTGGTCCAAGCGAAACGCAAAACGGTATTGTTCGATGGGTCGTACTTAAAATGAACTCCGGGCAACACATTGGTATAAGAGCTTTCGTCACGGATTTGGTTGAAACTTGCAAAATCTCCTTCATTATCAAAGATTACTTCGTTACCCAAACTGTTGATTTTTGTATTTTCAACTCTTACTCCAGCAAGTATGGATAATTTTTCGGATAATTTTTGGTTGGCCATAATGTAACCGGCATAGACCTTTTCGTCTACATCAAAGTTTCCTGCCAAAAACTCATCCTCAACAGAACTTGTGTCAAAACTTGCGGCATTTGAGAAGTCAAGTGTTCCCAAAAATGCTGGATCAACAAATTCTCCAGACGCATATTGATTCCCTGCCAAGAAATCACTTTTTGTGTAATCCCTGGTCTGAATATCGGCTAAAGTTTCGAATCCGGTAATAGGTTCTGCTTCAATAAAATCATTGCTTCTTACCTTGTTTTTAGATTTAAACCTACCTCCAAACTTTATGGTTCCATCTCCAGCTCCAAACATATCTGCGGGCAGCTCGAAGTTCAAAAATGCATTGAAATCTTCTTCTTCTGTAAATTGATTTTCCTCGGTGAATTCCTTCAATTCAAAGTTGGACAATGTCGCATCTGAGGCATTGGTTGGACTGAACGAGGGATATCTCGGATTTCCCAAATTGGCATTGATTCCAATGGCATCTCCAATTTCGTATTCGGCATAGCGCTCATTAGGACGCTCTTCGGATGCTTTTGCATATGACGCCATCCAATCCATTTTCAAGCTGCCAAACAAATGATCTCCTCCAACACTATAGTTTTGCATACGTTGATCCTCCAGTCGAGTGTTCTTAATACGTCCCCCAGGAATACCTCCTTTTGTCTGTCTTCGGATTTCACCTTCATAACCGATTATATTCTCTGTACCATCGGCAAATACAGGCTCAATACTTCTAAATCTTAGACGGAACCGATTCTCACGGTCATCTCTCCAGTTGTACATGGTTTTAATGAAAACGGTATTGTTCGCATCAAAAGCGTAATCAACGTTGGCAGAAAAGCTTCTACGAATTCTTTGCACGAGGTAGGTTCGGATATCAGATTCCTCAACAAAAGGATTTACCTGAATATCTTCTTCCGTCAACGGGCTTTCAGCTTCGTTTACCCATTCGGCCTCCACATTATCAGAACCGAAGTCTACATTATTATATGATGCTGCCAGCATCCAACCAAATTTGCCATCCTTGGTGCGGTCTCCCAATAAAAATCCAAAGTTGTAAATAGGCTCATCGTTGATAAAACTTACACCTGACCCCAAGGTGGTCGAAAGGCGAAAGCTTTGCGGTGAAGAACGAGTAATTAGATTTACAGAGCCACCAAGCGCATCTCCATCCATATCAGGGGTAATGGCTTTGTTCACTTCTATGGTCTGAATCATGTCCGAAGGAATCAAATCCATCTGAATATTTCTATTGTCTCCTTCTGCTGATGGAATCCGACTGCCATTTAAGGTTACAGAATTTAATTGTGGTGCAAGGCCGCGTACAATTACGTTTCTTGCTTCTCCTTGGTCTACTTGCATAGTAATCCCCGGAATTCGTTTTACCGCATCCCCAATATTCGCATCGGGAAATTTTCCGATTTGATCAGTTGAAACTACATTGGTAATATTCTGATTGGTTTTTTGGGTATTAAGTGCTTTTGCTTGTCCACTTAATCCATACGCCGTAACCTGAACTTCTTGTAGTTCCAGGTTGGTCGGGTTCATGGTCAAATTAATCACTGATGTCTCATTGGCAATGACCTCTACACTTTGTTCAATTGTGGCATAACCCAAATATGATATTTTAAGCGTATGATTTCCTTCCGGAATGTTGAGCAATGTAAATCTTCCATCGAAATTTGTAATTGCCCCTTTGGACAATGCCGAAATCATAACATTTGCTCCTGGAACATAGATTCCATTTTCATCAGATATAGTTCCTTGAATGTTCCCTGTTTGAGCAAAAAAGGATAGTGGTACAATAAATAAGATTAAAAACTGTAAATATTTTTTCATTTCTTAAGTGGTTGTTATTAAACCACAAAGAAATTATTATGCCCACCAAAAAGGGTTAGCTCATTTTTAAGATTAAGTGATATTTAGCGCCATTTTTAGAGCTGTTTAGAATAGCTTAACACTGAGCTAACAAAAAACCCCCACTTTTCAGCGAGGGTTCATATATTAAAGAAGTGTGTTCTTTTTAAGCTTGAAAAGGCTCAATGGAAACAAACGATTTTCCGCCTGCTTTCTTTTCAAATTTTACAATACCATCAACTTTGGCATGCAATGTATGGTCTTTTCCTGCATAAACGTTTTCTCCAGGATTATGCTTAGTGCCTCGCTGCCTAACAATGATGTTTCCAGCTATAGCAGCCTGTCCACCAAAAATCTTAACGCCAAGTCGTTTCGATTCTGATTCTCTACCGTTTTTTGAACTACCTACACCTTTCTTATGTGCCATGATATTTAAATTTTAGTTCTCTTATTTTTTTAAAGCTTCAATCAGGTCAGCCTTTTTCATTGAAGAAATTCCTTCAATTCCTTTGGCCTTTGCCATTTCCTTCAATTCAGCAACCGTTTTGCTGCTCAAGTCTTCAGCCGCAGCTTTCTTTGGAGCTGCTTTCTTTGGAGCTGCCTTTTTTGCTGGAGTCGCTTCTTTTTTAGCTTCTACCGCAGGTTTTTCGGCTTTGGCTTTAGCTGGAGCTGCTTTTTTAGCTCCCTTTGCTACAATACCTTCTACAATAATTTCGGTCAAATATTGTCTGTGACCATTTTTTACTCGGTAACCCTTACGTCTTTTCTTTTTAAAGACAATTACCTTATCACCTTTAAGGTGTTTTACAACTTTGGCTTCAACAGCCGCACCTTCTATGACTGGGGCGCCTACAGTTACGTTACTTCCGTCATCCAAAAGAAGTACTTTGTCAAAAGTGACTTTTTTACCTTCTTCTGTCTGCAAACGATGAACGTACACTTTTTGGTCTTTTGCAACTTTAAATTGCTGCCCTGCCATCTCTACTATTGCGTACATAATGCGTTAATTAAATTAAATGTTTTCCGCTTTATCAAAATTAGCGGGTGCAAATATACTGCTAATTCCTTAATGCACAAGGACAATCAGGGCTTTTCGCGTATTATTTTTTAAGGTTGTTCGAAGTTTTAAAAAGTTGCATGAAAGAAAGCGTCAAAACTAGAGCCGTCGCGAAACCCATAATGGCTACGGTAAAAAAAACAATTCCTTGAAAATTGCTATAATCCTTGGCCCAAACCTCAGAAAGCTCATCTAAAAAACCTGAATCAAGCTCTGTTGAATAAAACGCGAAGAATATGGTAAACAACAACGTTGCGACGAATCCAGTGGTTACACCTGCTATGAAGCCTTTACCATAACTAAATTCATCACCCATCCGTAGCTTGGTATATTTTATGGTCTCATAAATTCCGAAACCCGTAATTACACCATTGAACAAACTGTAAAAAACATTGGTATGCTTCCCCATGAGTGCCAAAATCAAAAAATAAGCCATGAGAATGGCACTGGTAACAATACCAAAACGAATAGGAAGGGACAAGTTTTTCATCTTGCTAAAATTTTGGATGGATGTTTAATTTACTGAATGTTGATGAATTATGCTACAAATTCTTGTTAAAGACTTACCTTGTAAACTATAGATTTTTTAATTTTTGCCTGATTTAATGTAACATCAGTCAAAAAACAGTTACCTATCGTATTTAAAACGTCATTACTAAACACTTGATCATGAAAAGATATTTACTATCCCTACTGTTCATTTGTGCAACGGGTTGGCTCATCAATGCCCAAGAAGTTGTTTTTGAAGAGTACAATCTTGACAACGGACTGCACGTAATATTGCATCAAGATAACACAGCTCCGGTCGTCACTACTGCGGTTATGTACCATGTGGGTTCAAAAGATGAAGACGCAGAAAAAACAGGTTTCGCCCATTTTTTCGAGCACCTTTTGTTCGAGGGCACCAAAAATATTGAAAGAGGTGAATGGGACAAGATTGTCGCATCAAACGGTGGCAGCCATAATGCAAATACGTTTTTAGACAGAACATATTATTACGAAACATTCCCGTCCAATAGCCTAGAAGTAGGGCTTTGGTTGGAATCAGAGCGATTGCTCCATCCTATTATCGGCCAAGTGGGTGTCGACACCCAAAAAGAGGTGGTTCAAGAAGAAAGAAGGCTTCGTGTAGATAATTCGCCATACGGTGCCTTTTTTGAGGTCTTGCTTAAAAATCTATATAAAAAACATCCATATCGATGGGGCGTAATAGGATCGTTGGATCATTTGGCAAGTGCCACCCTAGACGATTTCAAGCACTTCAACAAAACATTTTATGTTCCAAACAATGCAGTTTTGGTAGTAGCTGGAGATATTGACGTTCCCAAGACCAAGAAAATGATATCTGACTATTTTGGACCAATCCCCAAAGGTGCCGAAATACCAAGAAACAAAGTGGTCGAAGACCCCATAGTCAATACCGTTCAGGCTACATATTATGATCCAAATATTCAAATTCCTGCCATTTTACTAGCGTACAGAACCCCTGGCCAAGCCGAAAGGGATGCATACGTAATCGATATGATTTCTGCATATCTCAGCGACGGTGAGAGTTCCAAATTGTATAAAAAATTGGTAGATGAAAAGAAAATAGCACTCCAGATATTTTCCGTGCCAATCAATGCAGAGGATTACAGTTCTTATGTGGTTGGAGGACTTCCTGTCGGTGAAAATTCAATTCAAGACATCAAAAATGAAATTGATGCTGAAATTCTGAAAATACAGACCGATTTGATTTCAGAAAAAGACTATCAAAAGCTACAGAACAAATTTGAAAACAACTTTGTAAATGCAAACAGTAGCATTTCAGGAATTGCCAATTCCCTTGCCGAAAATTACATGTTAAGAGGAGACACCAACCTCATCAATACACAAATTGACATCTATCGCTCCATTACAAGAGAAGAAATTAGGGACGTCGCCAAAAAATATCTCAAGGCGAACCAAAGGGTGGAATTAGAATATTTACCAGAACAAAAAGAAGCCAATTAAGATGAAAAAGTTTATCGTTTTCTCTGCGCTGTCACTTTTTATGACAGTTTCTTACGCACAAATAGATAGAAGCAAACAACCCAAACCCGGTCCGGCTCCCGAAATCAATCTTCAAGAACCCGCCCGTTTTGAGTTGAACAATGGACTTAAAGTAATGGTTGTGGAAAATCACAAGTTGCCCAGAGTCTCCATAACATTGACCATAGACAACCCTCCCATTCTGGAAGGAAATAAAGCTGGGGTATCTTCTTTAACATCCGCTTTGTTGGGAAAAGGGTCAAAATCCATTTCCAAGGATGATTTTAACGAAGAAGTGGATTTTTTGGGTGCTAGTATCAGTTTTTCTGACCAAAGTGCTTCGGCAAACTGTCTTTCAAAGTACTTCCCCCGAGTTCTTGAGCTAATGGCCGATGCCGCGATACACCCCAATTTTACCCAAGAAGAGTTTGATAAGGAAAAAGACAGGATTATCACTGGCTTAAAATCTGAAGAGAAAGATGTTTCTGCCATAGCAACCCGTGTTCAATTGGCCTTGGCTTATGGAAAAGGACATCCCTTCGGTGAAATTACCACTAAAGAAACAGTGAACAATGTAACCCTAATGGATGTCGAAAAACATTACAGAGACTATTTTGTTCCGGCCAATGCTTATTTGGTTATTATCGGGGATGTGGATTTTGAAAATGTAAAGGAATTGGTCACAACTTATTTCACACCATGGTCCAAAGCGGTTCCACCATCATTCAGTTATTCCCATCCGACAGATGCCCAATATAACCAGATAAATTTTGTAGATGTCCCCAATGCTGTTCAATCTGAAGTCGTGGTACAAAACATCACCAACCTTAAGATGAAAGATGAGGATTATTTGGATGCGCTTTTGGCAAATCGGATTCTTGGTGGAGGCTCACAAGCCAGATTGTTCAAGAACCTGAGGGAAGACAAAGGGTATACATACGGATCATATTCAGGGATACGAGCAAATAAATATAGCCCAATGCGGTTTAGTGCATCTGCTCAGGTTAGAAATGCTGTTACCGATAGTTCTGTGGTCGAAATCTTAAAAGAAATTGACAAAATAGTTTCCTCTCCAGTGACCGAAGAGGAATTGACCAACGCAAAAGCCAAATATGCTGGTAATTTTGTCATGGCCTTGGAAAACCCCTCAACCATTGCCAGCTATGCATTGAACATTGAAACCGAAGGCCTTCCCAAAGACTTTTACAAAACATATTTAGAACGATTGGAAGCCGTTACAGCAGAAGATGTCCAAAAAGCAGCCAAAAAATACTTCTCTACCAAAAATGCCAGAGTTGTAGTAACCGGAAAAGGAAGTGATGTATTGAAAAACCTTGAAAAAGTTGAGTTCAACGGAAAAAAAGTACCTGTTTTATTTTACGATAAATACGCTGGCAAAACTACAAAACCCGATTATGATGTGGCTGTTCCCGAAGGTGTGACAGCAGAATCCATCCTAAAAAAATATATTGCTGCAATCGGTGGTCAAGAAAAATTGGAGGGAGTAGAATCGTATGCCATGATTGCGGAAGCCGAAATGCAAGGAATGAAATTGGAACTCGAATTAAAAAAGACTTCCAAGGATCAATTTATGCAAGATTTAAAAGTGATGGGCAATTCCATGCAAAAGCAAGTCTTGGATGGCGATGAAGGTTATATGCTTGCCCAAGGTCAACGTAAAGATTTAACACCTGAGGAAATTGAACGAATCAAGGAAGAATCCGTTGCTTTTCCTGAGTTAAACTATTTGGCAGCCGGTGACATTACCCTAGAAGGTGTTGAAACCATTGGTGATAAAAAAGCCTATAAGCTTAAGATTACCGATAAGAAGTCTGCGTTTTACGATATGGAAACCGGACTAAAACTTCAAGAGGTAAGTGTTGAGGAAGTGCAAGGCCAGCAAATGAGCAATACGGTAACCTTGGATGACTACCAAGAGTTGTCAGGAATTAAATTCCCGTTCAAGCTGACCCAGACCATGGGCCCACAAAGTTTTGAATTTATGGTCAAAGAAATTAAGGTCAACGAAGGTGTAGACCCGTCTGACTTTGAATAGATTATTCACTTAAACCACAAAAAAGCACCACGTTAAATGGTGCTTTTTTGTTTATACATCTCATTTATGGCTAATTTTGCAACTTCAAATTAGGATGCTAGTTGAAATCAATAGCCACATACATCTTTGTTTTTTTATATGTTTTGGCCATGGCACGACCTATATTGCCTTTGGCCGAGTATATTATTTATGAGGATTACATTGCGGAATTCCTTTGTATCAACAAGGATAAGATAGAATTACAATGTAATGGTAAATGCTACCTCATGCAGCGGCTTTCGGAGCAAAATGAGGAGAAAAAGCAGAATTTACCCAAAATCACCTTGGAAGAATATCCTATTGGTTTTGTTGAGTTGATGCATTATAATTCCAAAGAAGTACTTCAACTTGAATCTTTAAGTGATTTTGACTACGCCAATTCCTACTCTTTTTTATTCTTTTCTTCGAGTTTCCATCCTCCGAACTACACTATCTGATTCCGAGAATTATAATTTTTTAAGGTGATTCAAGAATTCAATTGGTCACCCTAACCTTCAATGATTTAAACCGAATGAAAAAATATTTATCGGCCATTCTTTTTATGGCCACACTAGCACTATGTGCGCAAGAAACCAATGACGAAACTACAAAATGGTCCGCCGGAAGACCAGATGGCCACGCCCCAATCTCAGTAATGGGTGATCATATGCACGGTAAAGGCGAATGGATGTTCTCTTACCGATACATGCATATGAATATGGAAGACCTAAAGCAAGGAAATGATGATGCCTCTTTTGATGAAGCCCTGACTAATTATATGGTAACACCAACTGCTATGCCCATGAATATGCACATGCTAGGAGCTATGTTCGCACCAAGCGACAGAGTAACCCTTATGGCCATGTTCAATTATATTTCGATGGAAATGGATCACCTTACCCGAATTGGTGGCAACTTTACTACTGAATCCAGTGGGTTAGGGGATATCAAATTGTCCTTGCTGTATAGATTCTTCAACCAAAATCAACAAAGCCTACATGGACAAATTGGGTTTTCCATTCCAACAGGAAGCATAACGGAAAGCGATGTAACACCAGCTTCTGCCCCAAATGCCATGGAACTTCCTTATCCCATGCAACTCGGAAGCGGAACCTTTGACCCTGTTATGGCACTTACTTACCTAGGTCAAAATGAGTCTGTTTCCTGGGGAAGCCAAATCAGAGGGGTTTTTCGCTTTGGGAAGAATGACAGAGAGTTTCGCTATGGAAATCGATACAGCCTTAACAACTGGCTTGCCGTAAAAGCTGCTGATTGGATTAGTTTTTCTGCCAGACTTGAAGGATTATTGGTCGGAGAACTTGATGGGGCAGATCCCGACCTAAACCCTATGATGGTCATTACTGCGGACACTGATAACTCTGGAGGCACTTTAATCAATGGAGGTTTGGGCTTCAATATTTATGTTCCAACTGGGGCTTTAAAAAACCTTCGTTTTGGGTTTGAATTTGCTTCGCCCCTACTTCAGGATTTGGAGGGAATCCAGCTAAAAAACAAGGAAACCCTAACTTTAGGTTTACAGTATTCTTTATAAACCTTGTCCCGGGAAGCAAAGCTTCCCGGGTAAAACCATTCTGTTATGACCAAAAGACAATGGATTCAACGTAACCGAAAATGGCATCGGTACTTAGGAGTTATTCTAGGTATCCAGCTTTTGTTATGGACCGCAGGAGGACTCTATTTTAGTTGGACCAATATTGATGAAATTAGGGGAGACCACTTGAAAAAGGCACAATCGATTCCTATTCCATCTCAAGATTTGGTGTCTCCAACGTCGTTCATAAAACCTAGAGCAGTTTCTAAAGATAGTATTCGCTCAATTGAGCTCATCAATATTTTAGGTCAACCTTTTTATCGTCTGATACAAACATCAGAAAATGGTAAAAACACCCTGTTGTTTGATGCTATAACTGGCTTTCAAAGACCTCCATTAACCGAAAAAGAAGCTGTTCTTGTTGCTACGGAGGGGTTAAACGTAAGCGCCGAGATTACCAAAATAGAGCGCATTCAAAGTACAGGCAAGCATCATGAATATAGGGGGCGTCCTTTACCCGCGTACGCCATAACATTTTCCCAACCTGCGAATACAACCATATATGTTTCGGAGAATTATGGAAACATCCAAACTTTTAGAAGCAATAAATGGCGTGCTTTCGATTTTCTATGGATGTTACATACCATGGATTATGAAGGCAGGGACAACTTTAACAATCTGTTGTTACGGGCATTTGCACTTTTTGGACTGTTTACCATACTTTCCGGCTTTAGTTTATATATTTTTACATCTAGAATTTTTAGCAAAAAACCATCAAAATGAAAAAAATCTTATCCCTTATAGTTCTTGTTTTGTTCCTATCCTATTCTTGCAAGGACAAAAAGAAGACAGAAGAAGGTCCTTCCCAAATCGAGCAGGTTATGGCCATACACGATGAAGTAATGCCCAAAATGGGGAAACTGGGAAAACTCGTAGGAGAATTAAAGGGTAAAATTGATACCACCGACACAAGCAAGGAATACGCAGATGCGATGAAAGATCTTCAGGAGGCCAGCAGAGCCATGATGGATTGGATGAGAGATTTCGGAATCCGTTTTGACCCAGATGAAATTCTGAACGGAAAGGAGCTTACCGAAGAAAAACAAAAATGGCTAGATGAAGAAGAGGTTAAGGTTAAAGCTTTAAAAGAGCAAATCAATTCTAGCATTGCAAATGCAGAAACACTATTGGGCAACGAATAGCATTACTTTTTCCACCGCAAGGTTTCCATAATTCTTCGGATGTCATTTTGTAGATAGGCTGCTGCAGGCAAAATGGAATCAAAGTTCGGTTTGGCATAAAAGTACAGTGAGCCCGTTACAAAGTGGTTTGTGCTATCCGTCACATAAAATTGGGACTGGGAAGCCGCATCCCCGCTCACTTCGTAAAACATGCCGTAAACGTTTGCATCAGTATTTATATATTCCTTTGGTGAGATTCCATCTGCCTTAACTACATGTTCGTAGGTGAGTTTCTGGGCATCAACGAGTAGCTCTCTAATGTTACCATCTACCTTTTTATAAGTTAGAAACACGGAGCCTTTCATCATGGGATAGTCCAATACCAAGGAGCAGTCTTTGTTTTCTTTTACGGAGGATAGTGTGTTGATTTCAAAGAAATAAGCACAATCTTCATTGATTTCCCTGTACTTTGCTTCGGGGTAATCAAGTCTTAACATGGCCTTGGGTTTGGGCAACACATCTTCCTTACATCCTAAAAAGAGTAACGATAAAATCGAACAAAATATGAATCTATGCTTCATGGGGTAAAGTAACTTTTATACGCTTAAGTCTTTTCTTATCAAGACTTTCCACAACAAATTGATAATTTTTGAACAGTACTTTTTCGCCGCGTTTGGGAAAACTGCCCGAAATCTCAAGAACAAAACCGGCTATGGTCTCAGATTCACCTTTTTGGTCTTCAAAATCATCCTCATCTTCTATCTTCACTACCCTATAAAAATCCTTTAACGTAGTCTTGCCGTCGAACACGTAGTTATAATCATCCAATTTGGAAAAAATCAAATCTTCATCATCAAACTCATCGCTAATATCACCAACAATTTCTTCAATAATATCTTCTAGGGTCACTATTCCTGATGTACCTCCATATTCATCAACTACCACTGCCAAATGGTTCTTTTTCTCTTGGAATTCAAGCAATAAATCATCAAGCTTTTTGTTTTCGGGGACAAAATAGGGCTCCCTGATCAACGACATCCAATTGAAGCTCTTTCGATCAATATAAGGAAGCAAGTCTTTTACATAAAGTACCCCCAATACATTATCCATGTTCTCAGAGAAAACAGGGATTCGTGAGTAACCATTCTTTTTGATTTCTTCCAATACTTCAGGAAACTTCATCTCTTCATTCAAGGCAAAAATGTCGATTCGAGGACGCATTACCTGTTTGGTATCGGTATTGCCGAAAGAGACAATTCCTTCTAAAATCTTTTGCTCTTCTTTGGTGGTATCTCCTTCGGAAGCCAGTTCCAAAGCTTGGGACAAATGATCTACGCTTAAATTGGATTTTTGCCTCCCCAACTTCTCTTGAAGAAATCCGGAAGCCGAACTCATCGGCGAACTCAAAGGCGTGAACAGAACATTTAAAAACCTCAACGGAATTGACATAAAATGTGAAAACTGAATCTTGTTTCGGTTGGCATAAATCTTAGGAAGTATCTCACCGAACATCAGAATCAAAAAAGTTGCGACAATCACTTCCAAAAGAAATCTTACCGAAACAACTCCAAACAGGGTTTGGTCAACCTCCGAAAAAATGGTGTTGCCAATAGAACTGAACAACAAAACTATTCCAATATTTATGGCATTGTTGGCAATAAGTATAGTAGCCAAAAGTTTTTTTGGTTGACCCAGTAACTGAACAATAAGTCTTCCTCTGGGGGAATCTTTTTCCTCAAGTTCGTTCAAATCGGTTTGGGAAAGCCCAAATAAAGCCACCTCAGCTCCCGAAATCAATGCGGAACAAACCAAAAGTAGTAAAAGTACAATCACTTTTATTGTGAATATACCGCTGAAAGTAATCAGGAATAATACCAAACTAGGGGGCTCGGGATCCAAATTCGTATGGTTTAAACTTACTTTTTAGAACGGAAGATCATCATCCTGTTCTACTTCTTCAACCGATTCGGGACCGGAAGGTTTAGTTGGTTCATTTTGAGGTGTCGGAGTAGTAACCTGTTGGGCATTGGCCATACTTTCAGACTTAGTGGACAAAAAGGTAAAATCTTGAACGTGCACCTCTGTGGTGTATCTGGTATTTCCATCTTCACCTTGCCATTGTCTATTCTTTAATCGACCCTCAACATATACTTTATCACCTTTGCTCAAATACTTTTCACAAATTTCCGCAGCCTTATTTCTCACTACAATGTTATGCCAATCTGTATTGGTAACTTTCTCTCCCGTTTGCCTACTCGTATATGTTTCATTCGTAGCTAAGGGAAAGCGCCCTACGCATCCCCCTCCTTCAAAATAGTGTACTTTGACCTCGTCTCCCAAATGCCCGATAAGCATTACCTTATTTAATGTTCCGCTCATAATTCTTTAATTAATCAAAAGTACTAAATTTTAAATGTCTTGATAAAATCTGCAATCAAAACTGGAACAGGGAATGACTCAATATTTTCCCATGAAACACCTTTGTTGATAGTTTGTTCTACTTCCAAAATCCAAAATCTAGTATACAGATGTTGGTGCGATAATTTATGGACAATAGGTTCATGATTGTGCAGCTTAATGGTTTTAACGGTGGGGAATCCATCTTTTTCCTTCAACTTGTTCTTCAACTCATCTTCATCAAGGGTTCTGTCTGATTCTGTCAAAGGAAATTGATATAAGTTTTGCCAAATGCCCTTTCCTTTTCGTTGTTCCAATATAGTATTCCCTTCTGCATCCAAATAGACCAAGTAATTAAAGTGCCTTTTTCTTACTTTGGTTTTGTTGATTTTTACAGGCAGACTAGCTACTTTGCTCTCTTTTAGTGCCACACAGCTTTCGTTTAGGGAGCAATGCAGGCAATAAGGCTTTTTTGGCGCACATTGAATAGCTCCAAACTCCATAACTCCTTGGTTATAATCCCTTATATTTTGGGCATTCATAACCTCTCTTGCGAGTTCCTTAAAGTATTTGACCCCTTCTGGACTGTTGATAGGAGTCTCCACACCAAAATAACGAGCTAAAACCCGATAAACATTGCCGTCCACAACCGGTTCGGGTAAACCAAAGCAAATGGAGGCAATTGCACTTGCCGTGTAATCCCCTACTCCTTTAAGGCTTTTGAGTTGTTTATAGGTATCCGGGAATTTTCCATCGAATTCTTGCACCACAATTTTTGCAGTCGCATGAAGATTTCTAGCTCTGGAATAATATCCTAATCCCTGCCATAACTTTAACACTTTCTCTTCATCTGCACTTGCAAGTTCATGCACGGTAGGAAAAGCTTCCAAAAATTTATAATAATATGGTGTTCCTTGGGCAACTCTTGTTTGCTGTAATATAATCTCGGACAACCAAATTTTATAGGGGTCTTTTGTGGCTCTCCACGGAAGCTCGCGCTTGTGAAGGTTATACCACTTTAGGATATGCTCAGAAAAAGTCATGTACCAAAATACTAAGAGTCAAATGTATCAGTTTATATACTTAAAATTAAAGGCTTTAAGCAAAAGATTAATTTTAATTTTTATATTTGCAAGCCGAAAAAATAAGAAAACAATAATATAAAATGACGAAAGCGGATATTGTAACTAGAATCTCAGAAAAACTAGGTATTGAAAAAGGAGACGTACAAGCGACTGTAGAATCTTTTATGGAGGAGGTAAAATCGTCCTTGGAGAATGGAGATAATGTTTATTTAAGAGGTTTTGGAAGCTTTATCATCAAGACAAGAGCGGAAAAAACAGGTAGAAACATTTCCAAAAACACTACCATTAAAATCCCAGCGCACAATATACCTGCCTTCAAACCTGCCAAGGTTTTTGTAGAAGGTGTAAAGAGCAACGTTCAAGTAAAATAAATATAACTAACACTAAAGGAAGAGCCATATGCCGAGTGGTAAAAAAAGAAAAAGACACAAGGTAGCTACCCATAAGCGTAAAAAACGCAGAAGAGCTAACCGACACAAGAAAAAGTAGTTGTTGCAACTACTTTTTCATTTTACACACATACGTTCTTTGACATAGAGATTCAGGTAAAGAATTTCAATCGGTTTAAGAGAAACCGATTCTATATATTGTTTAATCATTTATCCCTCATTTATAGCTAGGGATAAATAAAAATCGATTCAAGTGAATAGAGAATTAATCGTTAGATCTAGCACTGATGCAGTCGATTTTGCCTTACTAAAGGATGGAAAACTAATTGAATTACACAAAGACGAGGATGACAACAACTTTTCCGTTGGGGATATCTTCCTAGCCAAGATAAGAAAACCCGTCACCGGCCTCAATGCGGCATTCGTTAATGTAGGTTATGAAAAAGATGCATTCCTGCACTATCATGACCTTGGTCCGCAGCTGTCCTCCATGCTGAAATTCATTAAAAAAGTAAGAACGGGAAAACTCAAGGACTTTTCCCTCAAAGATTTTCCATTTGAAAAAGATATCGACAAGAATGGCAGTATTAACGAAGTTATTAAGGCCAATCAGTCATTATTGGTACAAATTGTAAAAGAACCCATATCCACAAAAGGACCTCGAATTAGTTCCGAGCTTTCCATAGCCGGGCGTTATTTGGTCATGGTTCCATTTTCGGATCGTGTTTCCGTATCGCAAAAGATTGGGAGCAAAGAAGAAAAGGACAGACTTATACGGCTTGTAAAAAGTATAAAGCCCAAAGGATTTGGCGTAATCATACGTACCGTTGCAGAAGGCAAAAAAGTTGCAGAACTTGACAAAGATCTTCAGAATTTGCTATCAAAGTGGATAGCAATGTGCAAGAAATTGCAAAAAGCGCCCCATCCATCGAAGGTGTTGATCGAGCTTAACAGAGCCTCGTCCATCCTAAGAGATGTTTTCAACGATTCCTTCACTGGAATACACGTAGACGATGAGACGCTTTACAATCAAATCAAGGATTATTTGCATGAAATCGCACCCCAAAAAGAATCCATCGTAAAGCATTATGCAGGTTCAGCTCCTATTTTCGAGAAATTTGGAATTGAACGACAGATAAAAACTTCTTTTGGAAGAACCGCTTCCATGAGTAAGGGTGCTTATCTGGTAATTGAGCATACCGAAGCACTTCATGTAATTGATGTGAACAGTGGTAACCGCTCAAATAAAGCCAAGAATCAAGAAGATACCGCTTTGGAGGTAAATCTTTTGGCTGCAACAGAGATTGCAAGACAATTGCGATTGCGAGACATGGGCGGAATAATCGTTGTGGATTTTATCGACATGACCAAAGGTGATCACCGTAGAAAGCTTTATGATCATCTTAGGGAAGAGATGAAGGACGACCGTGCCAAACATAAAATTTTACCCCCGAGCAAATTCGGATTGGTACAAATTACAAGGCAAAGAGTGCGTCCCGAAATGAACATCAAAACCAGTGAAGAAAACCCTAACGGCAATGGTGCCGAGGTTGAAGCTCCTATAGTTTTGATTGATAAAATCAATGTGGATTTAGAGCGAATCATGAAGAGCAATAAAAAGGATAAAGACGTTGTTCTTAACATACATCCTTTTATTGCGGCATACCTGACCCAAGGATTTCCATCTCCACGCTTTAAGTGGTTCTTGGAGCATAAAAAATGGATAAAAATCCAACCAAGGGATGCCTACACATACCTTGAATATCGTTTTAAGAATAAAGACGGTAAAACAATTAGATAATATAAAGCGACTTCAGCAATGGGGTCGCTTTTTTTGTTTTATATATTTGAAAAAATGTATTCTTCCAAATCATACATGCTTACCGAGGCTACAAAAAAAATGGAACGCTATTGCGCCTATCAGGAACGTTGCCATATGGAAGTATCCCAAAAATTAAAGGAAATGCGGATGATACCAGAGGCCATTGATCAAATCATGGCACATCTCATCCAGGAAAATTACTTAAACGAAGAACGCTTTGCCAAAAGTTTTGCCCGGGGAAAATTCAACATCAAAAAATGGGGAAAAAACCGAATTGTGAGTGAGCTGAAGCAACGTCAGATTTCTGTGTTCAACATAAAGAATGCCCTAAAAGAGATTGATGAGGAAGACTACCTCAACACCTTGAACGAACTTGCTCAAAAAAGATTAGCCCAAATCAATGAGTCCAATACTCAAAAGAAAAGGAAAAAATTAGCTGACTATTTGCTTTATCGTGGATGGGAGAGCAATCTTGTTTACGAAAAACTGAAGGAGTTGATCTAAATCACCTCCATTTTTGAGTCAGCAGGCGATGTGTACGAACCACAGCTTTTTCGTTCTTCCAGTCAATCCATTTTTGACCTTTCAATTTGCGCATAAGGTTATCAAAATGGCGCATAAAAAAGATATTGTAAACTGCTTTCCCAAAATTTTTGGGTTTTCGGGGAATCGCTCTTAAACTCATAGAAAACCCGGGGGTCATATACTTCATATGATGCCAATAGCCTTCTGGAATATAAAGCACATTTCCATGTTCTAGATGGGCAACATGCCCCTTGGCTTGCTTTAGGGCAGGCCACTTTTCCAAATCGGGGTCTGCAAAGTCTATATCTTCCCTTGTAATTAAAGAATGGGGAATTTTATACAAGAATTTGGTTTCAGACTGCGAGAACAGAATGCACTGTTTTTTTCCTTCGAAATGAAAATGGAAGATATTAGCTAAGTCAATATCATAATGCATAAAGGTATGGGAATTGCTTCCGCCAAAGAACAACATAGGCAGCCCTTTCATCAAGCGTAGTCCGAAATCAGGGTACTTAAAATCCTTCTGAAGCTTGGGCACTTCCTTCAGTACGTTCCAAAGAAAAATCCGATATTTCGTAGGTTCCCTTTTTAAAAGGTCAACATAATCCCTCATTTTCATCTTAGCGTGCGGCTCATTGAATCCCTCGTCATGCTTTACAGGCCTATCATCATATAAAGGAACCATTTTATCACCAGCAATTTCCTTTATGTAATCAAGATTCCACTTTGTATAGGCAGGCCAATCCTCAATGAAGTGTTCAATGACCACAGGTTTTTGAGGTTTAAAATATTTGCGGAGAAATTCTTTCTTTGAAAGCGTTTTCTCCCGAGGAATTTGGTCAAGATTCAGCTGCAAAATTTCAGTGATTTGAATCAACTAAAATAATAAAAGGTTTTTAAACAGAATTTGTAGTCCTATTCTTTGGATACCAATTTTGACTTTTCCTTCGCCGCCTCGTTACGCTCAATCTTATGCTCAGGACGTGTCCATCTCGGTTTCTCACCCAAGGCTCCAACCTTAGAGTCCTTGGCCTCCACCGTTTTGGGCTGGGATATTTTGGTAAATGGTTTTTGTGGATTTAATCCCAAGAGCTTGAACATTTCCATATCCTCATTCACATCTGGATTGGGGGTGGTCAGTAGTTTGTCACCGGCAAAGATAGAGTTTGCACCGGCAAAAAAGCACATGGCCTGACCTTCTCGACTCATATCAGTACGGCCCGCAGAAAGTCTCACTTGGGTTTCCGGCATTACAATTCGGGTAGTAGCCACCATTCTCACCATTTCCCAAATGGAAATTGGCTCTATATCTTCCATAGGAGTACCTTCTACAGCTACCAAAGCATTGATTGGCACAGATTCGGGTTGCGGATTTAGGGAAGCCAAGGCCACAAGCATTCCTGCGCGATCTTCAAGGGCTTCACCCATTCCAATGATTCCACCGCTGCACACGGTTACATTGCTCTTTCTTACATTGTCTATGGTATCCAAACGATCTTGAAAAGCTCGGGTGGAAATTACATCTTTATAATAATCCTCAGAGGTATCCAAATTGTGGTTATAGGCATACAGACCTGCTTCCGCCAATCTTTTTGCTTGGTTTTCGGTCAACATACCCAAAGTACAGCACACTTCCATATCCAATTTGTTGATGGTACGCACCATTTCCAAAACTTGGTCAAACTCAGGTCCATCCTTTACATTTCTCCACGCAGCTCCCATGCATACCCTAGAACTACCTGAAGCTTTGGCACGGAGCGCTTGTGCCTTTACTTGTTGAACGCTCATTAAATCGTTACCCTCAATATCGGTATGATATCTTGCTGCTTGTGGACAGTACCCACAATCCTCAGGGCAACCACCTGTTTTGATAGAAAGTAAAGTAGAAACTTGAACAGTGTTAGGGTCATGGTGTTGTCTATGTACTGTTGCCGCTTCATACAACAGTTCCATCAATGGTTTGTTGTAGATTTCCAAAATCTCTTCCTTCGTCCAATTGTGTCTTGCTGCAATCATGGGTTGAATATAAATCAAGGTCAAAAATAGGCCTTATTCCTAAAACACTACAATTATATAGGGTTAAAAAGAATAGGGCCATGACAAATATCATGCCCTCATTCTTCAAAAAATCAAATGATTATTCCTCTTTTGAGGCTTCTTTTGAATCCATTGCAATATCATTTTCGTTGACTAGAGCATTCACATCCTTTCCTTTGAGATATTCTGGCAACTGCATTCCTGCCATATTGAACATCTCTTGCAAAGGCGGTACGGATTTATACATTCCTGAGATAAAATTGGCAGTGGAGTTTTTACCATCTTCGGTTTTTGCACCAGAATCCCAAACGGTGACTTTATCGATTTTAATATTCTTGATAGCTTCGGCCTGCTTTTCTACCAATTCTGGGAGTTTATCCGCAATCAATAACAAAACTGCATCTTTAGGGTTGTTACCTGCCGCTTTAACAATCTGGTCAAGACCTTCTGCTTGTTTGGTCAATACTTCAAAAATACCTTTCGCTTCGGCTTCGGCTTTAAATAAGATAGCATCTGCCTCACCTTTTGCTTTTCTACGGATCATTTCCGCTTCAGCTTCTGCGTCAATTTCAACCTTTTGTTTATCAATCTCAGCTGGCACTACAATATCTGCAACTTGGGAGCTTCTCTCCCTTTCTGCCCTTGCCATCTCAGCATCCTTTTCTGCCGCATAGGATTCTTCAAGTGCTTTAGCCGCCTGTACTTTTTCTGCAGCAATCGCCGTACGTTCCGCCTCTGCTTCTCTTTGCCTTCTTAAAGAATCTGAATTTGCTATATCAATTTTCGCCACGTTTTCACCCTCAACCGCTTTTGCGTTGGCAGCTGCTACCTGAGTACGTTCATCTTGCAAGGCATTGGCCTCACCAATAGAACCGTCCCTATTTTTTTCTGCAACAGATTTACGAGCAGCATTTATGGCATGCGCGGCAGCCTCTTTACCTAAAGCTTCGATATAACCAGATTCATCAACAATATCCGTAATGTTTACGTTAATCAGTTTCAATCCGACTTTCTTCAACTCTGATTCCACACTTTGTGAAATGTTAGACAAAAACTTATCTCTATCAGAGTTAATTTCCTCAATATCCATGGAGGCCACTACCAAACGAAGCTGTCCGAAAATAATCTCCTTTGCCAAGTCTTGAACTTCTTGCATTCCCAACCCCAAAAGACGTTCGGCGGCATTTTGCATAACCCCAGGTTCTGTTGAAATACCAATGGTGAATCTTGAAGGCACATTGACCCGGATATTCTGTCTACTCAATGCATTGGTTAAATCCACTTCTATGGAAATGGGGGTCAAATCCAAAAATTCATAATCCTGAATCACAGGCCAGATAAAAGCGGCACCACCATGAATACATTTGGCGGAATTACCGGAGCCTACTTTTCCGTAGACCACCAAGATTCGGTCAGATGGACATCTTTTATACCTGCGTATAAAAGAAATGACAATGATGAAAAAGAACAGTATGGCAAAGCCAATGGTCAAGAGCGAAGCTCCTCCGCCCAATTGTAAGGGAATTAATAGCATATGGTTATTTATTTAGGAGTTTAACAATCAATATTCCATTATCGGTAACTTCATGGACCTTCACTACATTTCCTTGCTTAAGGTCAATATCTTCATCTGTAAGTGCCTCAAGTTCCCTTAGGGTACCTTGCACATTGATACTTACTTTTCCAATACCTGACCTGTTAGCACCTATGGTGAGATACACTTCCCCGATTTGATTTAGGGCATTTTTTAGTTTTAAGGTTCCACTACTCTGCATTTTGCTCAAATAATAAAATAAAGTGGCCATGGCCGACATCATCAACAACCCACAAATCACTGAAATAATGATAGTTGCACCAGTAGAATATCCATTTTCGATACAGGAAATTCCTGACCATCCGAAAATGGTAAAAAAGCCCATAAGGTTTTTGAAAGAAAGGAACTGAAATCCTATTCCACTGTCTCCATCAATATCTGCATCAATGTCACCGCTTAAATCCTCAACGTCTCCTCCAACAAATGTCAAAACCACCAAAATCAACAGTATAATGGAACCAATACCAGCAGTAATCCAATAGATTTTTTCAAACAGAGGCAGGGCAGTAAACCATTCTTCCATAGTCAACAGTTTTAGATTATTGTTATTGATGAAAAAGATAAGGCTTTATGAAATAAAATCACCTTATTTGGAAAGTAAAATTGAGACTGCATTACCTCCAAAACCTACAGCATTTACAAGCACTTTTTTAATAGGCCTGTTCCGCTTTTCCTGATTGTAAAAAGGAGTCTCAATATAGGTTTGGTGCTGTAACATAAGTATAGCCATTTCAACGCTCAAAAGTCCCGAAGCACCAAAGGTGTGACCTACTTTCCATTTATTGGTTGTTAAAAATGGTGTTTTGTTACAAAAAACTTTTTCAATGGCTTTGATTTCTGACATATCCCCTTTGATTGTTCCAGGAGAGTGCATGACCACAATATCCACTTGTTTCGTATCCATATTGCCTAACGCCATCTTCATGGAGTCTTGAAAACAATGCGCATCGGCAGAAATGGAAATATTATGTTCCAAAGGTTCAGTGGCATATCCAATCCCTTCAATCAATGCCAAAGCATTCGGCTTCAATCCTTTTTCCAAACAGGCCATTGCTGCTCCTTCGCCAAGAATCATGGTGTTTTGTTTCTTATCAAAATCCAAAGCTCTACAGGGAAGATTTCCCTTGTCATTGCCTCTGGCTGCTTCTTTAACCGACATTCTGGAATAAATCTTTAAAGCTTGCATTTGTGCAATGGTAAACGGGGTCAATGGAGCCTCACTACCTCCGACCATAAATTTATCAGCCATTCCACTTTGAATCCAAGCTACACCATTTAATAAAGCATGTAAGGCTGTGGAGCAAGTAATAGAATGTGAAATTTCGGGTCCCTTAGTTTTAAGATCATGTGCTACCCATGAGGAAATATTACCCAAAGTGGTTGTTGGAGAAGATAAAGTCGATGACTTCCCACTGGCTAAATATTCTTTGTGATACTTTTCAAAAAGCGATGTTGCGCCTCTTGATGAACCAATATTTATCCCAAAATTATCAGAACCATCCCAACCAGCGCTTTCAGCAGCTTTTCTTGCCGTGTAAATGGCATAGAGTACGGATTCATCTAAATCTTTGTACTTGGAATCGGATTTTCGAAGTTTTGTCAAAGCTAACTTCATCTCTCTTGCTAATTGGGCGCCCCATACTTTTTGATGGCCTAAATCAACTTCCGAAAAGCAATGGTCGTCATTCAAATAGGAGTTCCAAACTTCATCAGGAGTACTTCCCAAAGCTGAAATAGTGGATAAGGCCGTTATGGAAATGGGTTCTTTAATCATTTTCATCTAAGCAATTTCAATTGCTCCTTCAATGGAATCATAAATTTGCTGCAACTGTGAATCTTCAATCACATAGGGAGGAATAGTGTAAATTGTATTGCCCAGAGGACGAAGGTTGACTCCTTTGTCCATAAAATGTTTATAGAGGCGATCCCGTAATTTGCCATAGCGGTCCATTTCGGTTTCTACATCAATAGCAAGCACAACCCCCATACATCGTGCATCCTTTACTTTAGGATTGTCCTTAATTTTCAGAACAAATTCTTCATGCTTTCTAGCAATATAAGCTCTGCGTTTCACGATTTTATCCGAAGACAACAGCTCAAGGCCAGCCAGTACTGCCGTACACCCTAAAGGGTGAGCACTAAATGTGTGTGCATGAAAAAAACCTTTGGCCATTTCTTCGCTGTAAAATGCATCAAAAACTTTCTGTGAGCAACTGGTAATGCTCAGAGGAAACATTCCTGCCGTTAGTGCTTTGCTCAAACAGATGATGTCAGGCTTATTCTCTAGATAGTCAGAAGCAAAGTTTCTGCCCGTTTTACCAAACCCAGTCATGATTTCGTCTGCAATACAGAGTGTGCCAGCTCCTTGGCACTTTTGAATTAAGGTATCCAATCCAGAGGCCGAATGAAACTTCATTCCCGCTGCTCCCTGAACCAAAGGTTCAAAAATAAACGCAGCGCATTTGTTATTTGCCAAGATTGCACCCAACTGGTCAAGTACCTGTTCAGTATTCTGTTTGTTTGGCGTCGGGATGCGCTCCACTTTCATCAAAAAATCTTCAAAAGGCCCATTATAGACCGAAAGCCCTGAAGCGCTCATTGCACCGAATGTATCACCATGAAATCCTTCTTCAAAGGCTATGATGGTATCTCTCTTATCACCATTGTTATAGTGATATTGAAGTGTCATTTTTATAGCCGCTTCAACTGCCGTTGAACCGTTATCGTTGAAAAAAATCTTAGCCTGGTTGCTGGGTAAAATTTTCATCAATTCCTCTGAAACCCGAACAGCAGGCTCATGGGTGAATCCACTGAACATTACAAAATCCAATTGCTTCATCTGCTCCGACATAGCAGAAACTATATGTTCATTGCAATGCCCGTACATGGCAGTATACCAAGATGAGATTCCATCGATATAGGTATTACCATCCTCATCCCAAAGTAATGCGCCTTTGGCTTTCACAATTCCTTTAGGCAACGCCGCCGTTTTGTGCTGCGTTAGAGGATGCCAAAGATGTTTTTTATCTCGTTCTGATAATTTTTCCACTATAACAGGATTAGTGAAACGCTTCAATTTATCTATCTTGCAAAGATGGTAATAAAACGAATAAAACCTATTCCCTGCCGTGTCTAAAAAAGCAGCTTCTTTTTTCAACATAAATTACCAAGCCTTAAACTGGAAAACCGTTTTCCTAATCCTGTTCCTGATTGCTTTTTTTGTGCGATTTCCATTTTTTTTCAGGGATTATGTGGATAGGGATGAAAGCACTTTTATTATCATGGCCCAGTCCTGGGTAGATGGGTATCTGCCCTATACTCAACTTTGGGATTTAAAGCCCCCTATTACTTTTTTGTTTTTCGCTGTGATTATCAAAGTTTTTGGCAAGAGTTTTATCGCCATTAGATTTTTTGGAACTGTATTGGTGGCATTGACCGCTTTGTTTACCTATGGAATCGGCAGGTGGGCCGCCACTAAAAAGATTGCTTTTTGGAGTGCGGTTTTATGCGTCTTCTTTTTAAGCTTATTCGGAAGTCTGCAAGGAGTAATGTCCGAACATATCTGCACACTTTTCTTTGCTGCTGCGGTTTATTTTTTACTTTCTAAAGAAAGTAAGCGATGGTATTTTGTTATTGGAATGCTTTTCGGGCTCTCAGTAATGTCCAAACTAAATATGGCCTACCCTCTTTTGGCCTTGGCCATCTATTTGCTTTGGGGAGCCATCATAAAAAGACAGTTCTGGCACAATTTCCCGCGCCTTGCGGTTATGGGTATCGCATTTATCTTTCAAATTCTGTTGACAGCTTTACCGTATTACTTGCAAGGAGAAATCTCGGTTTGGTGGCAATCCATTTTTGAAGCTCCATTGGCGTATTCAACGTCAAAATACCATTCTCCTTTAAAGACTTTACCCTTTTTACTGGTATCACTTGCCTTCTTTTATATCACCTTTAAAAAGCAGTTGATCAATTACAGTTCAGTTCCCGTCCAAGTTTTGATAATGGTATTTGCGGGTGTAATGTTATCCTTTGTTCAAGCCGGTAAAGTGAACGGACATTATTTAATTCAGTTATATCCTTTTATTCTTATTTTGGTTGGAATTGCAGTAAGCAAACTCCCTCCTATTCAAAAAAAATACAGAACCATTCTTGTAGTGATTTTGGTTCTACTTCCCATGGAAGCCTATTTGGAATACGCCAACATCATTTCCAATAAAGTAGAAAAAGGTTCCTTTTTTAATGGTGAAGGTATTGATGTCCCCAATTATATTATTAAAAATGACATTGATACTCAAAACATCTTTTTTACCGAATACCATATTGGATATTGGGTATTGGGTGAACATCCCCCTACAATAGCGGCAACCCACCCCAGTAACATTACAAGAGAAGAGCTTTTCCCTTATATGAAAAACCCTAGAAAAACAGCATTGGAAGAGTTGCAATATATTTTAGAAGTGATTCAGCCGCAAACTGTGGTGGCCCGCAAAGGAAAAAAGATTTTCGACAGGAAGCTTACGAATCTCAACTCCTACATTGATTCCTATTTGGCTAATCATTATATTCTAATCAAGACCATTGATAGAGGTTTGATTTATCAACGGTTAGAATGATTCCAGTGCAGATTTGAACTGTGCAGCATATTTTTTAACAACCGTTTTGTCAAAATTTCTTTCTTCATTTATTCTACCCAGAAGGATTGCTCCGGTTTTTTTTAAAATGATGCTTTCGGTTGTTGGATGTTCATCACCGCTAAAAATAATCCCTACATGAAGGTTTCTTTTTTTAAGTTTTTCTATGGTCAACAAAGAATGGTTGATGCTGCCCAGATAATGCCGCGAAACCACGATTACCTTATCGCCGGGCTTAATCAAATCCAAAATGGTGTCCGTATCGTTTAGCGGAACCAATAATCCACCAGCCCCCTCGACAACGAGGTGATTTTCGGTTTGTGGAGGTGTAATTTTATCCAAATCGATCGTAATTCCGTCAATTTCCGCAGCAGCATGTGGGCTTATGGGCGTATTGAGCGCATAGCTATTTGGATGGATTATTGTTTTCGTATTAGAAATAAGTTCTGCCACCTTATGACTATCCGAATGCTCCAAATCCCCTGCTTGTACAGGTTTCCAGTAATCCGTCTCAAGTGCTTCGACAACTATTGCTGAAGCTATTGTTTTACCCACTTCTGTGGAAATTCCGGTAATAAAAACTCTCATTATTGGGGTTTTGTAATAAAATTACAATTTGTACATCGGTACTTTCTAGGTTCAAAAAAGGGAAAGAGTTTATAAAAAATGGTGTTTCTCAAAAAGTGTACTTCAGATTTGCTTTGACCACAATTAGGACATTTGATTAGAACTCCATTTTCATCCACAGCATAATTACGGACTTCGTTAAAAATAGTTTGGGCTCTTTCTTTATCTGATTTGAACACCTGTAACTTGATCCCACCCAATGCGTTGCTCGCAAAAGGCTCAACACCTACCGTATTAGCATCTTTTAAAACCACTTCAATCCCCTCGGCCTCCAACCTCCCTTTAATGATTTGAACGTCGGCCAAGAATTCAAAGCTTCCCAATGTTATAAGATCCTTACTCATATGTGCGATTTAACAATTTGAAGAGCTCGCGCTATTTCCTCTTTAGTATTGTACGAATGTAAACAAAATCGAAGTCGTTCCTCACCCTCTTTTACTGTTGGGGAAAGTATGGGCTTTACATTAAAGCCTTCCATTTTCAAAAGTTCCGATAGTTGTTTTACCTTTTTATTCCCTGGGACAATGAGGCAATGTATTGCAGCCTCACTTTTCACAAAACTTCCTTCAAGTTGCAACAGCCGAATTTGCTTTTCAAAAAAATCCTTATTTGCCAAAAGCTTAGCTCGTTCTTTTTCTCCATGCTTTTTCAAATAGCCGTATGCGGTTAAAATGGAGGCAACCGAATGAGGAGAAAGTGCTGTGGTGTAAATCAAGCTTCGTGCAAAATTGACAAGATACGTTTTCAATGCATTGCTACATAAAACAGCTGCTCCATGATTACCAAGGGCCTTGCCAAAAGTGATGATTCGGGCAAACACTTTGTTTTCAATTTCCAATTCGCAAATTAAATCTCTCTTATCACCAAAAATTCCGGTAGCGTGCGCTTCATCAACAATCAGATGACAGTCGTTTTCGGCACAAAGGTTGGCCAATGCTTCCAAATTGGGAGTATCCCCATCCATAGAAAAAACGGATTCTGTGATGACATAGATTTCTGAGCCATCAACAAGGTCTTTTCGGCTCCGATTAATGACCTCGGACAAATCATTTAAATCGTTGTGAACGAACTTATAGCTTTTGGCATTACTCATTTGAATTCCGTCACGAATGCTGGCATGAATCAATTCATCATAAAAAACAATATCGCCACGCTGGGGCACGCTGGAAAAAAAGCCAACGTTGGCATCATAGCCTGAGTTGAAGACAAGAGCAGCTTCCGAATTGTGGTAGTCCTTTAAAAAAACTTCCAATTCCTTATACAAAATATGGTTACCAGTGAGCAACCTAGAACCCGATGACCCATTGGAATTTACTTTTTTCTGCCTCAAAAGCTCTGCGGTAGCATTAGCCAAATCATGATTTTTAGCTAACCCCAAATAATCATTGGAAGAAAAATCTATGAGGTCACGGAAATCGGTCAACACCCTCAAAGCATCGTTTGACCTTCTTTTTTCCAATTTTTGCTCGAGCTTCTTCGGAAGTTTCGCCATGTAGCAAATTTAGTATTTACTATCCTTAAACATTATATTCGTTCTTAATAAACCATTGAAAGATGAAAACCCCATTTACTTTTTTAACACTGATGTTCACTTGGGTCTTATTTGGTCAAACAAACACCTATAAAATCTCATTTGAAAATGCCGTTCACCATGAAGCTGTCATCGAAGCTACTTTTCCTGATTTGGACATGGACACTATATCATTTCGAATGAGCAGAACATCCCCGGGCAGGTACGCGCTACATGAATTTGCCAAAAATGTATATGGGTTTAAAGCTACCGATGGTCAGGGAAATACTTTGAAAGTGTTTAGGCCAAATCCTTATGAATGGGGAGTCTCAGGTCATGACGGGACTGTGAAAATAAGTTACATTCTTTTTGCCAATCGAGGTGATGGAACGTACTCTCAAATTGATGAGACCCACGCCCACTTGAATATTCCCGCCACTTTTATGTATGTCCCCGAGCTAGGAAATCGGAAAATTGAAGTGGACTTTGATGTTCGGGAAGATTTGAATTGGAAGGTAGCCACACAATTGCCATTGGTTACTGGCACCACCCATATGGCTCCGAACCTGTATTATTTTATGGATAGTCCAACCGAAATCAGTGATTTCACCTTAAAATCTTTTGAAGTGGATGGTCAGACCATACAACTAGCACTACACCATAATGGAACCGAAGAAGAAGCTAACGAGTATTTTGAAAGGGTCAAAAAGACAGTTTTGGAGCAAAAAGAGGTCTATGGAGAACTACCTGACTTCGATTACGGCACTTATACTTTTCTGGCCTGTTATATCCCTAATGCATCTGGAGATGGCATGGAGCATAGAAATTCTACAATTTTAACCACAACTCGAAGTCTGGCCAATGGGGGCATGAGAGGTAATATTGGAACGGTTTCACATGAGTTTTTCCATGCTTGGAATGTTGAACGTATTCGTCCAAAAAGTTTGGAACCTTTTGATTTTGAAGCTGCCGATATGAGTGGGGCCCTTTGGTTTGCGGAAGGCTTTACCAGCTACTATACCAACTTGATTCTATGTAGGGCCGGACTTATTTCTCCAAAAGAATATATAGAAGGCCTAACGGGCACTTTCAATTATGTTTGGACTTCTCCTGCTCGTAGGTTCTTCAATCCAATTGAAATGAGCTATCAAGCTCCTTTTGTGGATGCTGCCACCTCTGTAGATCCTGTGAATAGGGAGAATACCTTCATCTCCTATTATTCCTATGGTAGTGTTTTAGGACTGGCGATGGATCTGTCCTTAAGACAGCAAGGGTTGAATCTGGACGATTATATGAAATTGGTTTGGCAACGACATGGAAAAAAAGAAATTCCCTATACTATTGAAAACTTGCACACTCTATTAAATGAATATGCAGGAAAATCCTTTGGAGATAACTTTTTTAATTCATTTATCTATCAAAGTGGAATGCCCGATTATGCCTCTCTTTTCCAATCTGTTGGAGTTCGTTTAGTACAAAGAGGAATTAACCCATATTTCGGTTCCAACGTATCCATCAATGAAGATGGTACAGAAGGAATCATAAGTAGTAATCCAAAAATAGACAGTCCGGCTTACAAGGCTGGGTTAGCCAAAGGTGACGTAATTTTGAACATCAACAATGTTCCGTTTGTTGATGGACAAAACTTCACCGATTATTTAAAACAATCTAACCAAGGCGAATCCCTTGAGGTCAACTTCTCCCGATTTGGAAACGAAAAGACAGCAAGTTTGGTTTTGGAACCCAGTCCCAATTATACCATAAACCTGATGGAGGATACATCTCAACAACCTTCTACAGCTATGCTAAAGGCTCGAAAGGAATGGCTCAAAAGTGAATAGATGATACGCTATACCCAAGCATCGACCATTGACCATCTTGAGCAAATTCTTGATTTGCAGCAGCAAAACCTTCCTAAAAACCTAACAGTCAAAGAAAAGGAACTGGAAGGTTTTTTAACCGTAGAACATTCCTTTTCCATTCTAAAAGAAATGAATGATGAATGCGGGCATATCATCGCATTGGATGATGAAAAAGTAGTGGCCTATGCCCTTTGCATGCATCCAAAATTTGCGGAAAGTATTAAAGTCTTAAAACCCATGTTCCATGAAATCAATAATGTGGTAAGAGATAAAGGCAACTATATGGTCATGGGACAGATTTGTGTTGCCAAATCACACCGGGGCAAAGGTTTGTTCCGAAGTCTTTATAAAACTATGAAGGAAAAATTACCCAATGGTTTTGACACCATAATAACCGAGGTTGATGCCCATAACAAACGGTCACTTAGGGCACATAGGGCTATCGGTTTTAAGGAGTTAAAGCGGTACTATTCTGATGAAAAAGAATGGGTTTTAATTGTTTTATGATTATTTATTATTGTTTTTCAATAATTTTATATATGTTTGTTATCGTTAAACAATAAAACGATATCCAATGAACAACAAACTGAACCTATTTAGTCGCATAACTAATATAATCTGGTACATCTTACTAATTATAACTGCTGTTTTTTTCTTTTTGGGAATGTCCTTCTATTTTAAAGGAACCAATGAAATAAGTCGTATCTCCTTATTTGAAATTCAATTGGAACCTGAAAATTCCTTGATTCCATACTTTATTCCTATGGCATTTATAACCTGGTCCTTTGTCATTTATGGCTTCTTCTTGTTCAAAAAATTGATTCATCAATTTAAAAAGAGACTGTTTTTTACCGATTTTGCCATTCAAACTTTAAAAAGAATAGGCTACGTATTGATTGCATACACCTTTTTAAATTCTATAATCAAAAATATCCTTGAACATCTCGTAGAACAGCAAACTAATATCCGAAATAGTGATTATACACTTAGTCCATTTATCTATCCTTTATTGTTAGGTTTCTTTTTTATCATCTTAAGCGAAGTGTTTAAAGTAGCCAAAATCACTAAACAAGAAAACGATCTAACAATTTAGTTATGCCCATTATTATAAATTTAGATGTAATGCTTGCCAAGCGGAAGATGAAGAGCAATGAGCTGGCCGAAAAAATCGGGATTACCACGGCTAATCTGTCCATTCTTAAAACGGGAAAGGCCAAGGCAATTCGTTTTTCAACTTTAGAGGCTATCTGCAAAGAACTGGATTGTCAGCCGGCAGATATTTTGGAGTATAATCCTTCGACAAGCTCAGGATGACATTTCAAGGGAAATCAATATTATCAATTAAAAAAGCCGCTTACACTTCGACTTCGCTCAGTGACCGCGGCTTTTTAGTTATATTTTGTAATTGGCCTAATCTGCCAATACGATAACCTTGTTGTCCTTCATCTCAATTGTGCCACTAGAAATCGACAAAACAGTTTCTCCATTTGGTCCCTTGGAAAATTTATTCTGAAAATCTTCCTCAATAGTGATATCTCCTTGCACTTTCACATCTCCTTCTTGTAATAAGGAAACTATAGGTGCGTGGTTTTGCAACATTTGAAATTCGCCATTAATACCAGGAACAGTTACCGAGGTTACTTCTCCTGCGAACAAAGTGGCTTCTGGTGATACAATTTCTAAATACATAAATATGTTGTTCGTTGTTCGTTGTTCGTTGATAGCGCATACAAACAACCATCAACTAGCAACCAAAAACTAATTAAGCTTCAGCCAACATTTTCTCTCCAGCTTCAATCGCATCTTGGATGCTACCTTTAAGGTTGAAGGCAGATTCTGGCAAGTGATCCAATTCACCGTCCATGATCATGTTGAATCCTTTGATGGTGTCCTTAATATCTACTAATACCCCAGGGATACCGGTAAACTGTTCTGCAACATGGAAAGGTTGGGACAAGAAACGCTGAACCCTTCTTGCTCTACCCACAGCCAATTTATCCTCTTCTGAAAGTTCTTCCATACCAAGGATGGCAATAATATCTTGAAGTTCTTTATAACGTTGTAACAACTCTTTTACGCGTTGTGCACATGCATAATGATCTTTTCCTAAGATTTCTGGAGTCAAAATCCTTGAAGTTGAATCCAAAGGATCCACGGCAGGATAAATACCCAACTCAGCAATCTTACGTGAAAGTACGGTCGTTGCATCCAAGTGGGCAAATGTTGTAGCAGGAGCAGGATCCGTCAAGTCATCCGCAGGAACGTAAACCGCCTGTACCGATGTAATGGAACCTCTTTTTGTAGATGTAATTCTTTCCTGCATCGCACCCATCTCTGTGGCCAAAGTCGGTTGGTAACCTACTGCTGAAGGCATACGCCCAAGAAGTGCAGATACCTCGGAACCAGCTTGCGTAAATCGGAAGATGTTATCCACGAAGAAAAGTACATCTTTTCCTTGACCATCTCCAGCACCATCACGGAAATATTCAGCGATTGTCAATCCAGAAAGGGCAACACGTGCACGTGCTCCAGGAGGCTCGTTCATCTGTCCGAAAACGAAAGTTGCTTTGGACTCTTTCATAGCTTTCTTATCCACTTTGGATAAATCCCATCCACCTTCTTCCATGGAATGCAAGAAATCGTCTCCGTATTTGATAATACCGGACTCCAACATTTCACGAAGCAAGTCATTTCCTTCACGTGTTCTTTCACCAACACCAGCAAATACTGAAAGTCCACCGTGACCTTTTGCAATGTTGTTGATCAATTCCTGAATCAATACAGTTTTACCAACACCAGCTCCACCGAACAATCCAATTTTACCACCTTTAGCGTAAGGCTCGATCAAGTCGATTACTTTGATACCAGTAAACAAAACCTCAGTAGAAGTTGAAAGGTCCTCAAATTTTGGAGCCTCTCTGTGGATTGGCAATCCGTTGTCTCCAGTTTTAGGTAATTCTTCAAGACCATCGATAGCATCTCCAATTACGTTGAAAAGTCGTCCGTAAACGTCCTCCCCAATTGGCATTTGAATTGCATTTCCGGTAGCATGGGCTTCAGCTCCTCTACTTAATCCATCAGTAGAATCCATGGAAATGGTACGAACTGTATTCTCACCAATGTGTGATTGAACTTCCAATACCAACTTGGAACCATCAGCTTTGTTGATTTCAAGGGAATCGTAAATTTTTGGGATTTCAGTTCCCGATTCAAACTCAACATCGATGACCGGGCCAATAATCTGTGCAACCTTACCTGTAACTTTAGACATTACTGTGTTTATTTTTAATTGTATACGTGAGGAAAAAACTGCTTTTTTTCCGGCTGCAAAGATATACTATTCCGTTTGTAATAAGAAACTTAAAATTTGTTTTTTTAGCAACAAAAAAAGCATCGAAAATTTCGATGCTTTTTCCAAATATTCTTTTCCCTATTCCTAAGGGTTGATTGTCCATGAAACGTAATAGATAGAACCTACGTTACCTGTTCCTATTGCCTGGAAATATTCATCTCCCAATAGGTTTGACCCTCCAGCTTTAAAAACTGATTTTATACTTGGAACAGCATAATTGATCTGAGCATCCAAAACCGTAAATGAAGGCACATCACCATCAGCAAAAGTTGCTTCCCAGAAAAAGCTGTCGCTCCATCTATAGTTTACATTAAATCCAAAGTTTTTAAACAACTCTGTATTCCCAAAGGAAGCTTTTACCCTATGCTTTGGTGTATTGAAATTGGTTTCAAAATCTGGAAACCTATTTTTGTCAAAATCCAACTCTGCATAAGTATAATTAACTCCTAAATCAAAATTTCCAAAAACCTTAGTATCTACCCCGATGGTTCCTCCCCAAGAATCAATGTCTGCAGAAGAATTAGTGTATGTTTGGTAAGGTTGCCTATCACCATTTTGAAGTGCTAAAAGGGAAAGTCCACCATCACCAGCTGTTCCATAAAATGGAACTAGTACTGTAACCGTTGATATAAAGTCTTTGTATCGATTGTAATATCCACTTAAATCAATTGTGAATTTCCCGATTTGACCTCTATACCCAGCTTCAAAAGTGGTTATTTCTTCAGGTTTGATTAGTGAGGAATTGGCAACTTCAGGTGTTCCGCTAAGCACCGAACTCAATGAGTACGCATTTTCGTAAGCAGCCCGACCAACAACATTTACAGATGACTGGCCAATTAAATCTTGACCACTTTGACTTACATTAAAAGTTCTAACATCCCTATCCAAATTATTTGGGGCAGATCCTACTAAAATTGCCGACCCAGCGTTTAAGCCAATAAAAAGATCCTGAGTAGTCGGATTTCTAAAACCTTGCTGCGCTGAGATTCTAAAGTTATGGTTCCTATTCTCACCTGCTGTATAGGCAAGAGCCACACGCGGAGAAACAAACCCATCAAAGAACTCATTTTTATCATATCGTGCAGAGCCTGTGAATTTGAAGCGATCATCCATAAACTTCTTTTGCAGTTGGACATAGGCTCCATATTCATTGTATTTAATCGGCCCATCCGAATCTGTGAAAATAGTTCCGCCAGAATTTAGTTCATATTGTCTGTATGAACCTCCAATTTGCAAATCGGCCCAATCATCAATCAAATGGGCCAAGTTATAGTTTCCATTAACATGGCGAAACTTGGTATTGTCTATAAATTTAGCTCCTGTTGTTAAATCTCCATCACTGATAACAGAGTTAAATGCACTTTGGAATGCGGCGGTGCCTGGAATCAATCTACCCGTGTCCGCCGCTTGTCTCGCAGCTGCATGGGCCGCAACCGAGGCTTGTTCGGGAGTAAGTCCACCTTGTTGAATACCACCAAGGTAGGTTGGTATATAGGTTCCCGCATACTCCGTAAACCATTGTGTATCCGATTTCCATCTTCTGTTCACATTGATGGCCGTAAACCGGGTATCATAGGAATCTCCAGAATTTTCCGTGGTAATATATCCCCTTAAGAAAAAGTTCTTGTTTCTAAATTCAATTTTGTGCTGTTGAAGAATAAAGTTTTTTACGGAATATCTGTTGGCTCCTTGATAAATTGTGTTACCACGACCTACACGTCCATTATAGATAATTTCGAAATCATCAGCAAAGGGTCTATAGAAAACTGAAAAATCAGTTTTTACACTTTCGGCATCATAATCAACCAAGTCACTTTCGGCATATCCAGTACGCGAAACATTGGCCGAACCTACTGTTCCTGTTGGAAATCCCGCCGCAGCATCAAAGTTCAACAGGGTAGTAACTTCGTCACCATAAATGTTAAGACCATTGTAATTAGGGTCAGTTCTATCAGCTCCTAAATTGGAAAGATCTAAAGTACTCACTGCATGCCAGTCTTCTCCCTTTAAATAGGAAAGGTTCGCTTTCACCGCAAGTTTGTCACTAAATGCATGGGCCACCCTTATACCTAAATCATAGTAATTGTCATCGCCAGCCGCTTCCTGAGATGTAATCCCTGTTTTGGCATAAGCACTTATACCCTGAAAGTCAAATGGACTTTTACTTTGCATAAACAAAATTCCGTTAAATGCACCTGCCCCATAAAGTGCAGAAGATGCCCCAGGAAGAATCTCTATGCTTTGCACTTCCAATTCTGACATACCCACTAGATTTCCTAGAACAAAGTTCAGCCCTGGTGCTGAGTTATCCATTCCATCAACTAATTGCAAAAACCTATTGTTCGCAAAAGTGGCAAAACCTCTTGTATTGATAGATTGAAATGTTAAACTATTCGTGTTAATATCGACTCCTTTTAAGTTTTGCAATCCTCCGTAAAAGGATTCAGCAGTAGTATTCTTGATTTCTTTCAATCCAAATCTTTCTACAGAGACCGGGGATTCAAAAATACGTTCAGGTGTGCGTGAAGCCGAAATCACAATCTCATCCAAAATAGTGGACGCTTCGGCAAGTGTAATGGAAAGTGTTTGATTATTTGAAGTTACATTGGCAAGGAAATCTGAAAATCCGATGCTCGTAACACGTAATTGAAAAGGCGGCAACTCAGAAGTGTTAAAAGTGAAATTTCCATCAAAATCAGTAGTGGTTCCCTCTGCCTTTCCAACCAGAACCACATTCGCTCCCGGTATAGGTTCATTGTTTTCATCAACTACTTTCCCTTGTACCGTTGTTTGCGCATAAGAGATAACCCCAAACAACATTAAGGAAATAATCATTAATAGTCTCATCGGCTTTAAATTTGAGTTAGTTAGATTTTAAGTACCTGCTAAGTTATGGAGTCGGAAGATACATTTTTTTTCATTTGATTTCTACAAAATTGAAAAAAAATTATGCATGCATAGTAATTTTTTGATAAAAAAACCCCAGTTTAACTATGGTTTTAACAAAAAAGACATCGAAATCGATGCCTTTTTCTTAATTATTTGATTTTAAGTAAGTCACTCCACAGTAACCGATTTTGCAAGGTTTCGAGGTTGGTCAACATTACATCCTCTCATCACTGCTATGTGGTACGACAACAATTGTAAAGGAATTGTTGTAAGCAACGGTGAAAGACTTTCAGAGGTGCTCGGAACTTCAATAACATGATCGGCCAACTCTTTTACGGTAACATCTCCTTCAGTAACTATAGCGATGATCTTACCACTTCTGGATTTGATTTCCTGAATATTGCTCACCACTTTTTCATAATGTCCTTTTTTGGTAGCTATTACAACCACGGGCATTTGTTCATCAATCAATGCAATTGGTCCATGCTTCATTTCTGCAGCGGGATACCCTTCTGCATGGATGTAGCTTATTTCCTTTAGTTTAAGAGCACCCTCAAGGGCCACTGGAAAGTTATACCCCCGTCCAAGATAAAGACAGTTGGAAGAATCTTTAAATATTTCCGAAATACCCTCTACAATTTGGTTAGACTCCAGCATCTTCTCCACTTTGTTTGGAACACTTTCCAGTTCTGTCAGATACTCATGGTACTTGGATTCTGGAAATACCCCTTTTTCATGCGCCAGTTTCAATGCAATAAGGGTAAGGACCGTAATTTGGGTGGTAAAGGCTTTCGTAGAGGCAACTCCAATTTCGGGACCTGCATGCGTATAAGCTCCGGCATGGGTTTCTCTTGCAATAGATGAACCTACTACATTACATACGCCAAAAACAAAAGCTCCTTTTTCCTTGGCCAATTTAATGGCCGCCAAAGTATCTGCCGTTTCTCCTGATTGCGAAATGGCAATCAATACATCGTTTTCTGTAATAACCGGGTTTCTGTATCTAAACTCGGAAGCATATTCTACCTCTACCGGAATCCTTGCCAAATCTTCAAAGATATATTCCGCCACCAGTCCGGCATGCCAAGATGTCCCGCATGCCACAATGATTATTCTATCCGCATTAAGGAATTTTTCGAGATTTTGATCAATCCCCGCCATTTTAATTATTCCTTGATCCGCTAATAATCGACCCCTATAAGTATCCATTATAGCCCGAGGTTGCTCGTAGATTTCCTTGAGCATAAAATGATCATAGCCTCCTTTTTCAATTTCTTCAAGGTTTAGTTGAAGTTCAAGAATATTGGGATAAGCTATAGCATCATCTTTTATTTTGCGCAATTTGATTTCCTTTCCAATTCGCACAATCGCCATTTCTTCATCTTCCAAATACACCGCATTGTTTGTAAACTCAATAAATGGAGAAGCATCAGACGCGATGAAATATTCATTTTCACCAATTCCAATTGCCAAAGGGCTACCTAATTTGGCCACTACTATTTCGTCTGGCTTGTTTTTGTCAAAAACGGCAATGGCATATGCTCCTACAACTTGATTCAATGCAATCTGAACAGCTTGACCCAATTTCACCCCCTCTTTTTTCTTGACTTCCTCTATTAGGTTAACTAAAACCTCTGTATCTGTATCGGATTCAAAGGTATACCCACGCTCAATAAGGGCTGTTTTGATAGCTTCGTAATTCTCAATGATTCCATTATGGATGATGACCAAATCACCAGAATTCGAATAATGTGGGTGGGAGTTTAAATCGTTGGGAACTCCATGGGTAGCCCATCTGGTGTGTCCAAGACCCAATTTACCGCGAGTTTCAATGGTTGCTTTTGACTTCTTTTTTAAATCTTCTACTTTACCTTTTGTCTTAGAAAGATGGGTTTCCTCTCCATCAAACAGCACAATCCCCGCACTATCATATCCTCTGTATTCTAGTCTTTGCAGACCCTTTATTATAACTGGATAGGCATCACGATGACCTATATATCCGACAATTCCACACATAAGAACAATTTTTTGTTTGAGTTATATGCAAATTTAGCATTACAGTCGGGATAAATAGTATCACGCAAGTTCTAAAGCAGAAAAACTCTATAAAAGACAGAAATAATGAAATTTATCAATCGGCCTGAGTGTAATAAATCTCCAACTTTAGCTTTCTATCAGTGCCGACATCCTCTGTACTTCCGTAGAGCACAGTTCCCAACGGGTTAACGATAGACATTATGGGAACATCAATATTAGGAGCCTCATCGCTAATGGATTCTGAAACCCTAGGATCCAAAATATTCGAGGTTGATGTAAGGGCAAGTCTAGCATTGACAGAGTCTCGAATAATAATATTGTTGATATGATCCGTAATTCTGAAAGTATATTTTAACCCTTTTCCATTATCTTTTTCCAGAATGCCATCAAAATCCAAGAAACGACCAAGTGGCTCATCCACATCAAACCTTTCATTTTGAGGGTTAAATATTGGTCGATTTGTTTCTGCATTGTAAAGATATAATCGTGGCGGCTCTTCTTCAATTCCGGCAGATTGATCGACATAGAAAACCAAATTAGCTTCATTGATAATCCAATTGTTTGAGCGTATTTCGTTTATTATACCTGAACCTCCATTTTCGGCTTCATCAAAAAGTCTAATCTCGGTAAACGTTTGGGCTCCTTTTACGTATATCCTGGATGCATTTTCACCATCATCCAAAACATTTGGAACAGCCGAAGCTTCATCAACAAAAGTGTTTACAGCATTCCCTGATAACAAACCATTTGTATTGACCAAAAGGTTAAGTCTAAAATCTCTCTCTACCGTTTCCACAACTGAGTCCGTAGCATTGTAATCTTGGTAATTATATGTTATGGTAATGTTGGCTTGTGTAAGATCTAACAGAAACATTAGGTCTCCCATATCCTCACCAGATATCTGGATTCCCCTGAAGAAATCGTTGAAATTAGCCGCGCTCAATAATTCAGATTGACCTTCTTTATCCAGAATTTCTTGAAAAAAAGGAATATTCAAGGGAATTCTAAGTCCTGGCGGTATCCTTTCTTTCACTTGTTGTGTTTCATCAACATCAGTATCGGGATCATCTACGGTAGATTCCCTGATTATCTCTTCCTTGTTGGTAAAGGTTATTTCCCCATTGAACAACTCATTAGAAACAAAGCTGGAAAAGTCCTGATTTGAAAAATATTCCTGTGCTTCCTCAAAATTGGTGTTTGGATCTAAATCCCTTAAAAAGAAAGTGGAACGAAAAACTTTTAGGTTTACCGTCCGTTGTAATAATTCACCTGTAAAGTCAGACGCATTCAAGCCATAAATACTGTCCAAATCGAATACCTTTTCAAAAGTATTGGCCACAAAATCTTCACCAGTACCATCTTCATCTGGATTAAATGGGTCGGAGCCGATAATTCGTTCATCATTATCTCCAACGCCATCACCATCTGTATCCGAATTAGGGTCACTTATTGCTTCTTCATTAAGCTCAAATGCGTCCTCTACACCATCTCCATCGGTATCTCTTTGTGAAGTAGGTGGCAACTGAAATGGTATATTAAGGTATACTTTGGTTACCGTTTCATTTTCCTTGATAGTTGAGGCCAAGTCATCATTATCGGCATTATCTTCTGTTTCTTGTGATAAATCTCCAAACAGTGGATTTGCCGTCGACAACGCAACTTGGGTAACAATACTTGCGTTTCTTCGTCCAAAAATCGGGTCATTGAAAGTTCCTAATTGATATATTGGCAACCTGTTGGTTTGAACCGCCTCTATACCTTTATTATATGCAAAAACATTAAAGCTTTGTTTGCCCGTAGTAAAAGGCTCTCCTCCGATAACTCCTTCTCCAATTGTCCCTAATTCCTCCTCACAAGAAGTAACGATCAGAAATAAAGCCCCAACCAATGTTGAAACTTTTAAAATCCTAGAAAATTTCATGCAATTTATTTTAAAACCTCTGTTTTATAGAAATTTGTGTATGCTTCCTCGGCCTCTTGAAGAGACACATAGGGCAATACCGGCTTGGAAAGATTTGCAATATGATTTTTCAAGTCTTCCGACACCTCTTCCGAGGCTAAAATAATGGCATCGGAATAATCGGCAGCAACTTTTAACAAATTATTATAGTCAGGTTGGGAAAGTGAAGAAATACTGTCCTTTTCGATACCGTCAAATGCGATTTTATCTATCATGGCTCCATCCAACTCTCCTTCGTACCCTCTATCATAGACTGAAGTGACTATTTTACTATCCGCAAACAAGGGCTCATCCGCATAATATTTTCGCAAATACAATGGAAGTAAAGATGCCATCCAACCATGGACATGTATAATATCTGGTGACCAATTAAGTTTCTTAACGGTTTCAACAACACCTTTGGCAAAGAAAATAGCCCGTTCATCATTATCTGGGAACAAATTGCCCTCTGCATCCTCAAAAGTTGCCTTTCTTTTAAAATATTCTTCGTTATCTATAAAATAGACCTGAATCCTCTCCCTTGGAATGGAAGCAACCTTAATAATTAATGGCATGTCCATATCATTGATAACCAGGTTCATCCCAGATAAACGAATCACCTCATGTAATTGATGCCTTCTTTCGTTAATATTTCCATACCTTGGCATAAAAATCCTTATCTGGCCCCCATTGCTGTTGACCATTCGGGGTGCTTCATATGACATTAAGGAAACTGGGTTCTCTGGGAGATAGGGTACTAATTCAGAAGATACAAACAATATCTTTTTACCATTCATAAACACTTTCTTTTGCTTATCCGAAAAACGTAGCTGCAAAAGTACAAAAATTATGCCGATAAGCAGTATTTATAGTATTTTTGCACGCTTTTGAACTTTACCATGCGAGTTTTTGACCAAAAAAAGGGATTGATTTCATTCTTATCGGTTTGTCGGGCCGAAAACCAAACCATAGGGCTGGTTCCTACCATGGGTGCATTGCATCAAGGGCATCTATCCTTGGTTAAAACTGCCTTAGGTCAAAATGATGTAGTGGTTGTAAGTATTTTTGTAAACCCCACGCAGTTTGACAAAAAAGATGATCTTGAGAAGTATCCCCGCAATATGGATGCAGATATCTCTTTGTTAAATGAGGTTTCTGAAAACATTGTAGTATTTACTCCAACTGAAAGTGAAATATATGACGGAAAGATTGTTTCCGAGTCATATGAGTTCGGGGGATTGGATAAAGTAATGGAAGGCAAATTTAGGGAAGGACACTTTGACGGTGTCGGTACTATAGTAGAGCTTTTGCTAAGAACTGTGTCACCGGACAGGGCTTATTTCGGTGAAAAGGATTTTCAGCAGCTACAAATCATCAAGAAAATGGCGCAAATGAAGAATTTGCCCTACGAAATTATCCCTTGCTCCATAGAACGTGAATCTCACGGACTGGCAATGAGTTCTCGCAACGAACGCCTGTCAGAAAAGGTAAGAAATGAGGCCAGCTTTATCTATAAAACCTTATTGACTGCCAAGTCAAAATTTGGCATAGAAAGTACTATCTATATATCGGAATGGGTAAAATCCCAATTCGAAAAAAATGAGCAATTGGAGCTGGAATATTTTGAAATAATGGAAGAAGAAACATTGACTCCAATATCAAAAAGGCAGCAAAACAAAAAATATAGAGCATTTATTGCCGTTTATGCCGAAGGCGTAAGGCTAATAGACAATCTAAGACTGAATTAACTAATTTTGCACCATGCAAGTAGAAGTTGTAAAATCTAAAATTCACAGAGTCAAGGTCACAGGAGCTGACCTTAACTATATTGGCAGCATAACCATCGATGAAGACTTGATGGATGCTGCAAATATCATTAGAGGTGAAAAGGTTCAGATAGTGAACAACAACAACGGAGAGCGTTTGGAGACCTATGCCATACCTGGACCTAGAAATTCAGGTGAGATTACGCTCAACGGAGCCGCTGCCCGAAAAGTCGCCGCAGGTGATGTGCTCATACTTATAACCTATGCATGGATGGATATTGAAGAAGCAAAATCTTTCAATCCTTCATTGGTGTTCCCGAACGAGGAAAACAATCTTTTAAACTAGTTTTGAGCGATTCTCTCAAAAAAGCTCTCAAAATAGCAGTTCCTATCTTAATTGGTTTAGGACTTGTTTTTTATTCTTATTCATCATCAACACCAGAAGACCGGTCCAGAATTTTTGAGGCCATTAAAAATGCAAATCTCATTTGGGTCTTTTTATCTGTATTGATAGGGATTCTAAGTCATATTTCAAGGGCAATACGTTGGAACTACCTTTTAAATCCAATGGGGTATCGTCCCAAATTAATAAACAATGTCCTCATTATTCTTACAGCTTACTTCGCAAACACTTTAGTGTTAAGGTCCGGAGAGTTTTTACGCGCCACAGCGTTGAACACTTATGAAAATGTCCCCTTTGAAAAAGGTTTTGGCACCATTGTCACCGAAAGAATCATAGATGTAATCATGCTTTTGCTGATCATCACCATAGCACTCTTGGTCCAAACCGACGTGATTCTTGGAATTCTAGAAGAAAACGGCATTGGCCTTATTGGTTCGCTTGGGTTACTTTTAGCTGGTGTTTTAGGACTTTTTATCAGTATTCGTGTCATTAAAAAATCGACCTCAAAGTTTACACTTAAGATAAAGGACTTTCTAAATGGTTTACTTGACGGGGTAATGAGCATCTTTAAAATGAAGCGAAGAGGTGCTTTTATATTCCACACCTTATTTATATGGATATGCTACATCGCCATGTTTTGGGTCATTAAATTCACAGTTCCAGAGACCACCGAGCTTCCCGTGGGCGCATTTTTGGTTGCTTTTGTTGCCGGAGCCTTTGCAATGGCCACTACCAATGGTGGATTAGGGCTTTTCCCTATTGTGGTTACCGCAGCTTTATCCGTCTACGGAATAAGCAAAACTTCGGGTGACGCTTATGGTTGGATCATGTGGACCGCACAGACCTTAATGGTTGTTGTTTTTGGTACAATATCCTTTATCATCCTACCGTTATTGAATAGAAATCGGTAAACCCCTACCAAGTAAAATTTTACCAAATGAAAAAATGTCTATTTTTTTTGATAGGCCTTCTGTGCGTTAACCTTGGGGCGCAGGTGAAAAAAGAAATTTTTGAATCTTTCAAGCTTCAAGAAAGAAGGGATGTATCCTACTACTTCCCCGAAGATTATTCCGAGGAGAAAAAATACCCTCTTTTGGTAGTGTTAGATGCCGAATATCTGTTTGACATTGTTGTGGCCAATGCCAAATTTTACAGCAGACACCATCGAATGCCCGAGGTTATAGTGGTTGGGGTGGATCAAAGCCAAAACGACCTTCGCTGGGAAGATTGTGACTTTGAACAGACTTCTGGACTTCCAACGGAAAAAGGAGCTAAGTTTTACGAGTTTTTGGGCACAGAACTCATCCCTTATTTAGAAACCCAGTATAATGTGGCTCCCTTTAAGATGTTCATAGGTTATGATATCACCGCCAATTTTGGCAACTACTTTTTGTTCAAAGACAAATCATTGTTCAATTCATATTTGTCCATATCCCCTGTTTTGGCCACTGAAATGGAAAGTAGGGTTCCCTCCAGGTTATCCGATTTAGATCAAGAAATTTTTTACAACGTTGTATTGGAAAAAGAACCGACCGAAGACAGACAACGAATCTTACAAATGAACAATGCCGTAAAATCAATTGATAAAGAATCGTTGCACTACTTTTTCGACGAATACGAAAACGCAGACCACGTCTCCATTGCTGCTTATGGTGTAAGCAAGGCTTTTGACAACGTTTTCAAAATCTTCCGACCCATTTCACCGAAAGAGTACAAAACTGAAATACTTACTTCTGATGAACCCGTATTCGATTATTTAAAGGATAGATATGATATGATTGAAAAGTTACTCGGATTTAGAAAGCCCGTGGAGCTGAACGATATCATGGCCATATATGCCGCATCTCTCAAAAAAGAAGATTTTGAATCGTTAAAACCCCTTTCGGAAGTCTGCAAAAAGCAATTTCCTGATACTATGATGGGCTTTTATTTTGAAGGAGAATACTACGAACAACTTGGTGAACCCAAGAAAGCTTTCAAAACTTTCGAAAAGGCATTCCAAATGGAGGAAATCGACTTTTTGACCAAGGACATGGCCCTTGAAAAAATTGATGCCCTCAAAACGGACTTTGGGTATTAGATTACTGGATTGTTAGATTTTGGGATTCTTGATATACATTTCTAGCAATCCAACCATCTAAAAATCAACCTCATTATAAGATAAAAAAATGCAAACCAAGCGTTTATGACAGTGCCATCAACCTCTGGCCAAAAGAATTATAATGATGTGTGTAAAAACTGTATTGATTTTTGCGATACTAGCAACAATCATTTCTTGTAAGCACCCTAAAAATGTAGAGCAAGAAGACCAAAAAAAATTGGAAAAAAAGATAAATCAAAAATTGTCTTTATTTAATATAAGAGTTTGTATTCCCAACGCCATTGATACTACTGAGGTCTATGATTCTCTTTTCTATAAAATAGTGTTTACTAACAATATAAAATATTTAGATAGCTGTATCGTAATCAAAAATGTGACTATCAAAGATTCCACTAAAATGTTTATAGAGTTTGTCCAAAAAGAAGACGAACTTGGTTTAAAAGATGTTAGCTTCTATAATTCTAATAACACTATACGATTTATATATAGTGCTGATACTTTATTACAAAATATCAATACCAAAATAAAATGTAATGAAATTCGAAAAAAATATAGTGATAGCGGAAATCTTCTAGAATTAGAATACTATGGGCATTATGGTGTCTGGGGCGTTCCAGTAGGAACATCAAGAAAGTATAGTTTAGATGGTGATATTTTAGAGGAAATATCTTTTGAATACTGGGGAGAACGAGAGGGTAAAAGAACTACCACAAGGTTTGAAAGTGGCATTAAAAAAGAGATTCTAATTGAGCAATATGATGCCCATCATGGAGTAGAGGACACAATAAGACACTGGAGAAATTAAGCATGGTGCCAAAAGACAAAAAGCAGTACACAGTAAGATTGTTTTAGGGGCTAAAATCTCACTACATACCTCTAGCGATCCAACCATCCAAAAATCCATTCATCCCACCATCAAATTCCATATCTTTAGGCTCTTCTTTTAAAACGAATGGCCAAGACCAAAACAGCCTTTTTCTGTCAAAACTGTGGCACCCAATATCCGAAATGGGTCGGGCAGTGTTCTTCTTGCAAGCAATGGAACACCATTGTGGAGGAAGTTGTACAAAAAGAAGAAAAAAGAAGTTGGAAAAACAGCTCCAATACCTCAAAAAAGGTATCCGCTCCTTTAAAAATTTCGGAGATAACCAATGAGAAGGAGCTTCGGTTAGATACAAGAGATCAAGAGTTCAATAGGGTCTTGGGTGGTGGATTAGTTCCAGGCTCTTTAACATTATTGGGAGGTGAACCCGGCATTGGAAAAAGCACATTACTGTTACAAATAGCCTTAAAGCTTTCCTACAAAACATTATATGTTTCTGGTGAGGAAAGCCAGAAACAAATTAAGATGAGGGCAGACCGCATTCATCCCAACAGCGAAAATTGCTACATCCTTACCGAAACCAAAACCCAAAACATATTCCAGCAAATTACCGCTCTGGAGCCAGACATTCTTGTTATCGACTCCATCCAAACCCTGCACACCGATTACATTGAATCGGCAGCAGGCAGTATTTCTCAAATTCGGGAATGTACTGCAGAACTTATCAAGTTTGCCAAGGAGAGTCACACGCCCGTTATTTTAGTTGGTCATATTACCAAGGATGGTACTATTGCAGGGCCCAAGATTTTGGAACATATGGTAGACACAGTTTTACAATTTGAAGGCGACAGGAATTATGTGTATCGCATTCTTCGTTCTTTAAAAAACCGTTTTGGCTCTACGGCAGAATTGGGTATTTATGAAATGCAGGGTAGTGGCCTTCGCGAAGTAAACAATCCATCGGAAGTGTTGATTTCCAAAAATGAGGAAGATTTAAGTGGAACTGCTATTGCGGCTACCGTTGAAGGCATGCGTCCTTTATTGATTGAAATTCAAGCCTTAGTGAGCACCGCAGTTTATGGCACTCCTCAACGTTCCGCAACTGGATTTAATGCAAAACGTTTGAACATGCTCTTGGCCGTCTTGGAAAAACGAGCCGGATTTAAATTGGGCGCCAAGGATGTTTTTTTAAATATTACAGGTGGAATTTCCGTTGATGACCCTGCAATTGATTTGGCCGTAGTAGCTGCCATTCTATCAAGCAATGCCGATGTCCCCATTGAAAAAGGTATTTGTTTTGCTGCTGAAATTGGTCTTGCAGGGGAAATACGCCCCGTTCAGCGAGTAGACCAACGAATCTTAGAAGCTGAAAAACTAGGCTTTACATCCATTTATGTATCCAAAAACAATAAAATTGGACTGAAAAACACCAAAATCCAAATACATCTGGTCTCCAAGATTGAAGATATGGTGAGTAATCTCTTTGGATAAAACCTATTTGCTCAAAGCACTCTGCATGTATGTTGGCAATAAATTGACAGCTATTTCCCGATTTCTTTCATGTCCACTTTTCTCTTCGGAAGTATCGTCATAATAAGACATGTTATCATACAGATAGAACATAAGCAATCTATTGTAGTCATCTAAATTTTCATCGGATATAAGTGCCGGTAAATCATCCTGAAAAAGTGATATATCTTTACTTTCTGAAATAGCCCTCCCCAAACGACCAATGCTTCCAAAATAATGTCCATCTGGAACATTTTTGGCACGAAATGCAATCCCAAATATCAAGCTTGGAACATCAATGTTCAATTTTTCCAATTCCTTTATATAGGTCTTTCTATCCTCCCATGCCCAACTACCATCGGAAACCCTGTCCATACGGTCATTCAAAACATTTAAATGAGCCCGTAGAAAAATGTCCCAATCCAAGGACTCGCCAGCCAATTGCGCAATGTTCATAGCATGGATTCTCGGACTATCGTCCATACTACATTGTCCAACAACTATTCTATTTCTTTTAAGACTCAATGCCTTTCCAGGCGATAGCAGGTGTGCAGCATAATACTCAAAATCATCATTTGAATTTTTGTTTTTCAAGGCTTCAGCATAAGCCTTATCAAACAACCCCATAAACTCTTGATCTTTAGAAAGGGTCTTAACAACAAATCGCTTTTTATCTTTTTCCCACAATCGAAGGCTGTCATAGGTTGCCCTAATAATTTCTTTAGGGGTGTTTTCATCTATAGCTATACTTGGTTTTTTCTTTTTGAACCTTTTGTCAATAAGCTTGGAAATCCTATTCTGAAGCACTTTGGAATTGTCATCACCAAAAGACCATCTGTCTTTAGATGCGGTTGCATTAAAAATTTGACTTGTCGTGTCAATTAAACACTCCGTATACTGTATCATTTTGGCATAATAATTAGGAATATTTTGTGAAGAAAATTCACGTTCCAAATAGGCTACTCTAACATAATTTTCATTTGAAAAATTCCATACCCAACATTTAGAGTTTGAACTTTCCCAATCAGACTCCAATAATTCCAATCGCATCCCATCTGGTTGCTCCATGATTCCAATTATCTTTTCTTCCTTATAGTTTTTATAATGATTTTTTGTGAGCAAGTGTAACTTCCCCTCTGTTTCTTTTCTATATTTTTTGGCAAACTGCTCAAGGGTAATCTCACTCATTAATTCATCTCTAAGAATATCAATATTTGGATTGTTTAACTCAAACATCCTTCCTCTAGTCTGCTCAACAGACGTATATTTCTTGGTTAGTTTGCACGTTCTAAACTCCTCATTTTTTTTCCCGACCATGCCTTTAAGTCTTTCCATGGCATAAGGAGAATAGATAAGTCCGTTCTCGTAAATCTTAAATTCTTGGGAAAAAGAGAGTGTTCCCCAAATGCAAAAGAGAGAAAAATAAGCAGTTTTCATAATTATTGGATTTAGAATGGTAATATTATTCAAACCACAATAACTATTCCACCCAACTTGAGCCATTGGGTAACATTAATGAGTGAAAGGTGCGTTAGGGTGCTGGATTAGGAATTGCATTATGGATATCCTCAATGCCTTGCAACACCTCATCTGATAAATCCAAATCAATGCTTCCGATATTCTCCTTTAGCTGCTCCATGGTCGTTGCACCAATAATGTTACCAGTCAAAAATGGTCTTGTATTAATAAAGGCCAATGCCATTTGAGCCAAGCTCAGCCCATGAGCTGCCGCTAACTCGTTGTACCTTTTGGTTGCTTCCGTTGCCGTTTCGCCACTGTAGCGGTCATAATGAGGAAATAAGGTCAGTCGAGATTTTCTCGGAGGAACAGCATCCAAATACTTTCCGCTCAGCACCCCAAAAGCCAATGGTGAATAGGCCATAAGACCAATGTCTTCACGCATGGAAATTTCAGAAAGCCCTACTTCATATAATCTGTTCAACAAACTATAAGCGTTTTGTATCGTCAACATTCTTGGAAGATCCTGGTGTACTTTGCTTTCTTCCAGATAGCGCATGGCTCCCCAAGGCGTTTCATTGGATAGCCCTACATGTCTTATTTTTCCTTCTGCAACCAAATCCCGAAGCGTTTCCAAAACTTGGTGAATGTTATCCTCCCAAGGATCAATGGAATGTGCATTGAATCCACGCTGACCAAAAAAATTGGTATTGCGTTCAGGCCAGTGCAGCTGGTACAGATCTATATAATCAGTTTGCAACCTTTTTAAGCTTCCTTCCACCGCAGTAATAATGGAATCTTTGCTAAATCCTGTTGTCCGAATATATTTAGAGAAATCTGCCCGACCAGCAATTTTTGTGGCAAGTACTACCTTGTCACGATTACCAGTTTTCTTGAACCAGTTACCAATAATCTCTTCAGTTACAGCATAGATTTCCTTCTTTGGTGGAATGGGATACAACTCGGCTGTATCAAAAAAATTGACTCCTTGATCAAGCGCATAATCCATTTGTCCATGTCCTTCCTCTTCGGTATTCTGTCGACCCCAGGTCATGGTTCCCAAACAGATTTTGCTGACTTTGATATCGGTATGTGGTAGTCTGGTATATTTCATCTGGCAATACTTTTAGACTGGCAAAAATACTTAATCCATATTTTTACCCTTTAAAGGATTTGTTATTTTCTATCTCTAGAAGAATAGGGCAATGGTCACTATGTTTTGCGTCGGAAAGAATTACAGAACGTTTTAATCTATCCTTTAACGAATCATTGACCATTCCATAATCCAATCGCCATCCCTTGTTATTGGCTCTGGCATTGGCGCGATAGCTCCACCATGTATAGTTATGAGGCTCTTTGTTGAAGTGCCTAAAGCTGTCTACAAACCCACTTTTGATGAAATTGCCTATCCATTCCCGTTCTACCGGCAAAAACCCAGATACATTTTTGTTTCTTACTGGATCATGAATGTCAATAGCTTCGTGACAAATATTATAGTCTCCACAAACAATAAGATTGGGGCGTTCTTTTCGGAGTTGGTCTGCGTATTTCTGAAAGTCTGCCATATAGGTGAGCTTATGCTCCAATCGGTCTAAATTGGTCCCCGAAGGTAGGTACATGCTCATAACGGACAAATCTCCAAAATCTGCACGTATATTCCGCCCTTCAAAATCCATATAATCAATCCCGGTACCATATTCGATATGATCCGGTTTTTCCTTACAGAACAAAGCCACTCCACTATACCCTTTTTTTTGGGCACTGAACCAATAGTGGTGATTATAACCCGCTGCTTCAAACAAGGATACATCCACCTGCTCTTTCATCGCCTTGGTTTCCTGTACACAAACTACATCGGGGTCCACCGTCTGCAACCAATCTATAAATCCTTTGTTCAAGGCCGCTCTAATTCCGTTTACGTTATAAGAAACAATCTTCATTTCAAAATTTTCACTAAATGTAGCCATAGTATTTGGCTTCATAAAATTGATTTTTGTGATAACCGTATCAACTTAAAAGATTGTTAATGTGAATTAATCCAATAGGAATTAAGGGTTTAAGCATTAAATTTAACCTTAAGTTTTTCTGAATGATTGCCTTAGTATTGATAGATGTTCAGCTCGGTCTGCAAGAAGCCCATTTTTATGGCAGTGAGCGAAATAATCCAAATGCCGAAATCAATGCAGGTAAAATCCTTGAAGTTTTTCGAAAACGGAACCTTCCTGTTTTCCACGTTCGGCATAACTCTTCCAATCTTGAATCCCCTTTGCACCCTTCAAAATCAGGAAATGCATTCCACCCTTTGGTGCAACCAATGAATAATGAGCCCATATTTCAAAAAAGTGTGAACAGCGCTTTCATCGGCACACCCTTGGAAGACCAACTCAAATTAAAAAACATTGAAGAATTGGTAATTGTAGGATTGACCATTGAACACTGCGTTTCAACCTCGGTCCGAATGGCGGCCAATTTGGGATTTAAAGTCGATTTGATTTCCGATGCCACGGCAGCATTTGACAAAATTGGAATAAATGGACAAAAACTTAATGCTGATTTGATTCATAATGCCGCTTTGGCCAATCTAAAAGATGAATTTGCCACAATAAAAAATACTGAAACCATACTAAACGAACTAGCAAACTGACTCATGAACCAAATACTACATATTAAAAAGAGCCTTATACATCCATATCTCATTTTCTGCCTCCTTTGCTTGACGATTTCCTCTTTTGGTCAAGCTCAACAAAAACCACTCAGAATTGGAGTGGCGGGGCTCACCCATACCCATGTTCATTGGATCTTGGGACGTGAGGATATTGGGGACGTAAAAATTGTTGGCATAGTTGAACCCAATAGAGATCTTGCCCAGCGTTATTCCGACCAACATGGTTTTTCCATGGATTTGATCTATAATACATTGGAAGAAATGATCTACGCAACAAAACCTGAGGCTGTTACCGCCTTCGGTTCCATTTATGATCATTTGAAAGTGGTGCAAATCTGTGCTCCTTTAGGTGTTCACGTCATGGTAGAAAAGCCATTGGCCGTAAGTTTGGATCATGCAAAACAAATGGCTGCTCTTGCTGAAAAGCACGATATTCATCTTTTGACAAATTATGAGACCACCTGGTACCCCACAAACCATATGGCCAAACGGTTCCTGAACCATGGCAAAATAGGTAGACTCAGAAAAATCATTGTCCGAAATGGGCACAAAGGGCCCGTTAAAATAGGGGTCAATAAAGAATTCTTGGATTGGCTACAGGATCCCGTACAAAATGGGGGTGGTGCCATTACCGATTTTGGTTGTTATGGCGCCAACCTGACCACTTGGCTTATGGACGGAAAGCGGCCCAATACGGTAACCGCGATTACCCAACAACTTCAACCAGAAAATAACCCAAAAGTGGATGACGAAGCCACAATTCTTCTCACTTATGATAATGCCCAAGCGATTATCCAAGCCTCATGGAACTGGCCCATTGGCCGAAAGGATATGGAATTGTATGGGTTGACCGGGGTCCTTTATGCCGATAACGATAAAGACCTTAGGCTTCGCATTGCAGAGGGTTACAGCGGCTACCATGAAGAAAAATTCACTTTGGAAGAGCGTCCATCTCCCTATAACGATCCTTTTTCCATGTTGGCTGCGGTCATTAAAAATAAAATTCGGCTAAGACCCTATAGTCTTTCCTCTCTGGAAAACAATATGGTGGTTATGGAAATTTTGGATGCCGCCCGTGAAAGTGCCGAACAGGGAAAAACAATCTCATTGAACAACTAACTTCTTCAATCTCAACCTTCAACAATCTATGAAACACTCAAAAGTCCCCTGTACTTTAATTTTATGGTTTTTTACACTTGTTTTTTTTGCACAAGAAGTCAAAAAAGATTCCGTGAACCAATTAGACGAAATTATTCTGATTGAGGATATTACCGAAAGGAATACTACGGGAATTACTCCCTATACTAGCATTGGTGCACAGACTTTTGAAAAATTCAATCCGGTAGATGTTGTTTCCGCCATTAATCAGATTCCTGGGGTTTATATTTTATCAGGAGCTTTGAATACCAACCGTATCACCATCCGTGGAGTTGGCGCGCGTACACCTTTCGGTACCGATAAACTCCGCATGTATTTTAATGGTATTCCTGTGACCAATGGAACGGGTTCCTCCACCATCGAAGCATTCGATATGGAGAACTTGGGTACAATTGAGGTCATTAAAGGCCCTAAAGGCACTGCTTTTGGCACCAATTTAGGTGGAGCTATGCTACTTGATACTAAAAACCCAGAAACAAACGAAACCAAATTATCAAGCTCTTTCACATTAGGTTCATATCAAATGTTAAAGGAAAATCTGTCCTTCCAACATTCCGAGGATAATTTTAATCTGACCTTTGCTTACAATCATTTTGAAACAGATGGCTATCGTCAGAACAATCGCTTTGACCGCGATGGCTTTTTACTGAATACCAACTTCAATCTTAGTGATAAAAACCAATTAGGGATTTTGGTCAATTATATTGACTACACCGCCCAGATTCCAAGTTCCATTAATCAAACTGATTTTGATGAAGACCCAACCCGAGCCGCAGGCAATTGGTTGGCAGCACAGGGCTTTGAAGCCAATAAGTATGTGCTCGCTGGATTGTACCATACATACCAATTCAACCAAAATTTGGAAAATACGACAAGTATTTTCTACACCTATTTGGACCACTACGAGCCCCGACCATTCAATATTTTAGATGAGTTTACCAACGGATTTGGTCTTCGAAGTCAGTTCAAGGGCAATTCTGGCACTTTTGAGTATACTTTTGGTGGCGAGCTGTACAAAGACGAATACCATTGGGGCACGTTCCGAAACCTATTTCGGGAAAACAATGGCAATGGTAGCCTAAGAGGTGAACGTTTAAGTGATAACAGCGAGTTCCGTAGACAATTCAATCTATTTGGCACGTTTACACACACGTTTACCTCAAGATTTTCTGCTCAATTGGGGCTCAATCTGAACAAGATCAACTTTAATTTTCAGGATTTGTTCAACCAAGGCAATGCCAATACCTCTGCCGATAGAAATTTCGATGCCATTTTATTGCCAAGTTTTGGACTACAATATCTCTTTACCAATGGGAAATTGTTTGCCAATGTTAGCCGAGGATTTTCCAACCCCAGTTTGGAAGAAACGCTAACGCCCGATGGAGTTATCAATCCAGATATTGCCCAAGAGACTGGGACCAATTATGAGCTTGGCGGAATCCTAAATCTATTCAAACAACATTTGGTTTTGGATTGGTCACTTTACCATATGGATATCAATAATTTGTTGGTGGCCCAGCGTGTGGGTGAGGATCAATTTATTGGTCGTAATGCCGGAGAGACCCGCCATCAAGGTTTGGAACTCAGTGCAAGGTCGGTTCTTCCACTTTGCAAGAGTGTAAATGTGCATCCCTATTTCAACTATACCTTTAGTGACCATAGTTTTGTAGATTTTGTGGACGAAGATGATGATTTTTCAGGCAATCCCTTGACCGGGGTTCCTAAGCATCGTATCAGTTCAGGAGTAGATGTAAGGCACACGAATGGACTGCAACTGAACCTCACCCATCAATTTGTGGATGAGATTCCACTGACCGATGCGAACACCTTAAACAGTGAATCATTTAATGTGTTCAATGCGAAATTGGGCTACAACACCCAACTCTCCAGCAACTTTTCTTTGGGGTTGAACGTTGGTGTAAATAATGTATTCAACACCAATTATGCACAAAGTGTATTGATCAACGCCGTAGGCTTTGGTGGTGCATTCCCTCGCTATTTTTATCCGGGCAACGACCAGAATTTTTATGGAGGTGTAAAGCTGGGGTATCTTTTTTAGCAATAATGCAATATTCTTGTCATTCCACACTTGATACGGAATCCAAATACAGCTAATTTTATGGATTCCTGCTTTCGCAGGAATGACAAAAACCACCACTTACCCATACAAATTTACTTATAGATATTATTAGAGATGTCCCTTATAGGTTATGGGCCTATACGTTATATTTGGAGGTGTCTATGAATATATTTTACATCAAAAAATATTGCTGGCGATATGAAAAAAATCATCTATTTCTTTTTGATTATACTTTTAGGCTATTCTTGTCAGGAAAAAAATTACTAAAACAATGGCTAAAATTCATTGTGATTTAGCGTTACCCAAAACCTCCCCAAACCCCTTTAGCAATTCCGCTGCGCTCTGTATTTCTCTTTTGGTAAAAACCTCTTCTTCCAAAAAGTGAAGCATAAAAACAAGGTTCTCCAATTGTTTGGTCAATTCTTCAGGAGAACCATAAGCATCTTTGATCCATTTGTTTAGGTTTTCGATTTGGTCAGGTGTCAACATTGGAGCAAGGTATCATCAAAATTATTCCTGTGTTACTACTAATTAGTGGTATTTTTAAAACAAAAAGTAAAAGTGACCATCAAACACCTTATCCCAGAAGACTTGACCGTTGACCTAGAAAATCAAATGGTAGAGTTGTTCAAGCAACTTAACCCTGATTTACAGCTGAACCCCTTGGCCAAGATCATGGCAAAACCAGACCAGTTGAGCCTGGTGTACTGCCAAGAGGGCGACCAAATTATAGGTATGGCCGCTATGTGCAGCTATCATGTACTATCGGGCAGTAAGGGCATGGTAGAAGATGTGGTGGTCGATTCTGCCTATCGTGGGCAGGGCCTTGGCCGTAAACTTATGGAGCAACTGCTCCGCATAGCCGAACAAAAAGGGCTGACAGAGGTATTGCTCTTTTCGGGCAACCATAGGCAAAGCGCCATCCGTTTATATACCAAACTGGGGTTTGTAAAATCGGAAAGTGGCCTGTACCGTTTACGTTTCAACCAAAGCTAAGTCATGGGAACATTACAAATACAATCCAACCCCGCAGTGGCCTCGGTCTTTGACAACTACCCCGATGCGGTTCGGTCAAAAATGGAGGCCCTTCGGCAGTTGGTGCTACAGGTGGCCCAAGAAACCCCCGAAATCACCAAATTGGAGGAAACCCTAAAATGGAGCGAACCCAGTTACTTGGCCCCAAAGGGCAGCACCCTCCGTATGGATTGGAAGGCCAAAGCACCCCGCCAATATGCGCTCTATTTTCAATGTTCCAGCATGTTGGTGAACACCTTTAAAATGGTCTACGGCAATACCTTCAGTTATGAGGGCAACCGGGCCATCGTATTTCAGTTGGAGGACGAACTCCCGATGGAGGAACTCAAAAACTGCATCCGAACCACGTTGCAATACCATAAGGTAAAGCACTTGCCCAGTTTGGGGTTGTAGATTTGTCACACCGAAACATGTCATCCTGAGCCCGTCGAAGGATTGACATCTCAATACGTCCTACCACACTTCGACAGGCTCAGTGTGACTATGCTACAGCTAAAGTCTCCGTCACATCGAGTGGATTTTTTCGACCTAAGGAGAGAAAATTTATATCGAGATGTTTTACAATAATCCCGAAACAAGTTCGGGACACTCGAACTGATAAAACAATTAAAAGCTCCTTCCCTTTTTAAGGGAAGGTGGATTGTGACCAAGGTCACGATACGGAAGGGATATTTACCCCCTCCGCCCACCTCTGGCGGACACCTCCCCCTTACATGGGGAGGAGTTGGTGTCTCAATGAATTATCAGAATTTTAACCCTTCTCGACTGCGATTGAAGTGACAATTGCCCTATTTTTAAATCAAACTATGAAACAAATCCATCATTTAGTTGCTCTTGTTCTGTTGACATGTCAATTCACTTGGTCACAAACCGCCGTGTCTTCTTCAGACCTGGTCGATGCTGCCATGGAGCTCACCCAGCAACAAGTAATCTATGATGGCAGCTATTTTTCCATTCCCTACCCCAATGGTGATGTGCCAGAGGGTAAGGGTGTCTGTACCGATGTGGTCATTCGTGCTTATCGAAAACTGGGCATCGACCTGCAAAAAGAAGTGCATGAAGATATGAAGGCTAACTTTAGCGCCTATCCGAACATCTGGGGCCTCACACGAACCGACACCAATATTGATCATCGTCGCGTGCCCAACCTGATGACCTATTTTAAACGTCAAGGTGCAGAAAAACCCATTACCGATAAGGCCAAAGATTACCTTCCCGGAGATGTGGTCTGCTGGAACTTGGGCGGAGCCATCACCCATATCGGTATTGTGGTCGATAAAAAATCACGGGACGGAAAACGACATCTAATCGTACACAATATTGGTCGCGGGCAGGTGATGGAAGACATCCTTTTCGAATTTAAGATCATTGGGCATTATGCCTACAAACCAGAATGCCCAAACTAGCAGCCTATGTCCATGTATCAAACCGTAGTTTTCACCATCATTTTTAATAAAATTCCCGAGGAATTCACACTCAAAGCCATAACCCAATCTGTTTCAACTGAGCCTCATTTTAAAAAATACGCTAGACAACATTTTTTTTGACCATTTATCGTAAAAACCGGAGTTTTTTTTCTGAAACCCTTTTGCTCTTTTAATTTTAGATACTTAAACATCTGACTATGGACCTCTTACCGGAAATCCTAGAAAAAAGCAAGCCCATTACCACCGTTTCGGACATTGACTTTAAAACATTCAAAAAAGAATATTTCAACAAAAAGCCGGTCTTAATCAAAGGTTTTGCCAAAAAATGGCCTGCCTACGAAAAGTGGAGTTTTGACTTCTTCGCCAACCTTGAAATACAAGACCAAATTGAAATGGAAATTGGAAATGTACTGAACAAGGATACCCAACTAGAGCAAAAAGATGTTAAAAAATACCTTGAACAGGTAAGGGACAAAGGCATGGAGGACGCTGATGACAAGACCTACCTGACCGCCTATCAAATTTTTGAGGAATTTCCCAAGCTTTTAAACCATGTTGACTTTTCTTATCTCAACAGGGTAACCGTTAATGATGTTCCTGCTGTTTGGATAGGCCCAAAAGGAACCATTACAGGATTGCACGCCGACGATCATAACAATATGTTGGCCCAAATAGTCGGAAAAAAATTGATGATTGTAGCTTCACCAAAATACAAGCGAAACGTATACCCAAGTAAAAAGTTTGATCTTGGAGCGGTACTTAGTCAGGTAGACATCAATAATTATGATGAGGAAAAGTTTCCAGAATTTAGAAACATTGAATTTCTTAAAGTAGAATTGGAACCTGGTGATGTTTTGTACAATCCGAGAGATTGGTGGCATTATGTAAAGTCGCTCGAAGCTTCAATAAGTACAAATACTTTTGCCTATACCATGACGGACATGCTTTTTTTAAGACCTTTCGAACGAATAAAAAGTTCGTTACACTATAGAGGTCTTTATAAAAAGAACAACTGTACTTGCTGCAAGGCTTAAGTGCAAACAAAATAAGCTTACAAAGCCTTTGTTACATGAATTGAATAAAGGAAGCCTAGATCTTCTGTAACCAGTAGCGCATATCCACCTCTTTAGAGATAATATCTTTTACCTCATTTAGTTTAACACGTTGCTGTTCCATGGTATCTCGATGACGGATGGTAACCGTTTCGTCTTCCAAAGTTTGATGGTCGACTGTTACACAGAAAGGAGTTCCCGCCGCATCTTGACGACGATAACGACGACCTACAGCATCTTTTTCGTCATACGCCACATTAAAGTCCCACTTGAGCTCATCAATAAGTTTTTGGGCCACTTCGGGCAATCCATCACGTTTCAACAAGGGTAAAATGGCCGCTTTGGTCGGAGCCAATACCGCTGGAATCTTAAGTACTGTTCTTGTAGTACCATTCTCTAGTTCTTCTTCCTTCAAAGAATTGGAGAAGACCGCCAAGAACATACGATCGAGACCAATGGAAGTTTCAAGTACGTAGGGCACGTAGCTCTTGTTTTCCTCCGGGTCAAAATATTGTAGTTTTTTTCCAGAATATTCTTCGTGCTGGCTCAAATCAAAATCGGTACGGGAATGGATTCCTTCCAATTCCTTAAATCCGAATGGAAACTTGAATTCGATATCGGCTGCAGCATCGGCATAGTGAGCCAATTTCTCATGGTCGTGGAAACGATAATTATCCTCACCCATTCCAAGGGAAAGGTGCCACTTCAATCGTTTTTCCTTCCATTTCTCATACCATTCCTGCTGCGTACCCGGCTTGATGAAATATTGCATTTCCATCTGCTCAAACTCGCGCATACGAAAGATGAACTGACGGGCCACAATCTCGTTTCGAAACGCTTTTCCGGTCTGGGCAATTCCAAACGGAATTTTCATGCGTCCTGTTTTCTGAACATTTAAAAAGTTCACAAAGATTCCCTGTGCAGTCTCGGGGCGCAAGTACAAGTCCATGGCAGAATCTGCCGAAGCCCCTAACTTTGTTCCGAACATTAGGTTAAACTGCTTCACGTCTGTCCAGTTTTTAGATCCAGAAAGTGGACAAGCGATTTCCAATTCTTCAATTAGAGCTTTTACATCGGCCAAATCTTCATTCTCCAAAGATTTCCCTAAACGTTTTAGGATACCATCGGCCTTGGCCTGATAATCCAACACACGTTGGTTGGTGGCCAAGAACTGCTCTTTGTCAAAACTATCGCCAAAGCGTTTGGCGGCTTTCTTGACTTCCTTCTCTATTTTGGCCTCAATTTTGGCAACATGGTCCTCGACCAAAACATCGGCACGGTATCTTTTTTTGGAATCCCTATTATCAATCAATGGATCATTGAAGGCATCTACGTGACCAGAGGCTTTCCAAGTGGTTGGGTGCATAAAAATAGCGGCATCAATCCCAACAATATTGTCATTGAGCTGCACCATAGCTTGCCACCAATATTCACGTATGTTCTTTTTTAGCTCAACCCCGTTTTGCGCATAATCGTAAACAGCACTGAGTCCGTCATAAATCTCACTGGATTGAAATACATATCCGTACTCCTTTGCATGTGAGATTACCTTCTTAAAAATGTCTTCTTGATTTGCCATGCGGCAAAAATAGAATATTACCGAAAAATGAAGTAGCTTATTTTAACTGAAATTCGCTGGAAGCCAACAATCTTTCGTCCTCGAACACATTAAGGGTATAAATTCCTTCGGAAAGTGAGGCTTCGGGAACCGTTATGGCATCACATATATCCATTTCCTTTCCTGTAAAACGGATTTCCATTTTTTTGCTGTAGGTGTTGCCTCCGACAGAAATGGTGTTGGCATTGTCCTCGATGACCGTCATGTTAGGGTCTAAAAATTGAAGATAGAGTACTTTTACATCACCTCTTTCGTCAGGGTCCGCCAAAATGGTCACACAGCCCCTTAGTTTTTCAACCACAGATGCTTTATTGGTTTTTAAAGGTCTTCCTGCCCTTAACCGAAATCCGCTTCCCTCTGCTTCCTGAAGTTTCAGGTAGCTTTTTCGTCTAAGTTCCTTTGCCAATTCCCTATTGGTCTCACGTAACAATGACTCTGCTTGTTCCATAGTGCTTGCCCTACCCCTGACTTCTTCCAATTGCTTTCGAGTTTCCTCGTATCGGTTGGCGAGCAGACTATTATTGTATCGAAGAAAATTGTTTTTGAGCTTCAGGCTGTCAAATCGAATCTCAAGCATTCGAAGCGTCTTCCGGGTCTCTTTGAGTTTAGTCAGGCTAAAATTCAGCCGCCCTACGGAATCTAAAAGTTGCTGTACCTTAAAACGGGAAGTCTGTAATTCAATTTCATTCACCTCATTCAAACCCGACAAACGATCAACCTCTGCTTTCATGAGGGTCAAATCTTTGACCAAAAGAGATTTTTCTTGCTCCAAAAAGGACATTTGGTTCTTGGATTGGGCATAGCTGTAATAAAAAGCTATTAAAATCCCCACAATCACAGCTATAAGCGCTGCAAAGATAATCTTGTAGTTGAAATTGTTATCTTGGGCATCCATGGGGTTAATTAGGCTTCTGTAATGCGTATAAGATTTGATCGATAAGTTGGCTAAGATACTAAACGAGATTAACAACATCCTATTGCCAAGGGTATGTTTTGGATGTAATGCCCAATTATCCAGAGGAGAAAGCGTACTATGTACCGTTTGTCGACATGAGATGCCACTCACCGATCACAGCTTCAAAGAAGAAAATTCCGTTGATCGTATATTTTATGGGAGGATTCCTATAGAAAAGGCAGTTTCTTTCCTGTATTTTTCAAAAAATGGTATTGTAAAACAGCTTTTGCACCAATTAAAATATAAAAACCAAGAGCAGATTGGGGGTTTTTTGGGGGATTGGTGCTCGGCCCATCTGAACCAAGATGAATTTTTAAAAACCGTGGATGTTGTAGTCCCTGTTCCCCTGCATCCTAAAAAGGCAAAAAAAAGAGGTTACAACCAAGTGGCACTTTTTGCAAAAAAAATAGCAAATACAATTAAAGCTGATTACAGTGATAATATTTTGTTGAAAGTTTCCAACACCAAAACACAAACAAAAAAAGGGCGTATTTTACGCTGGGAAAGTACCAAAGAAGTGTTTCAATTAGGCTCAATTCCAAAAAAGAAGTACGGACATATTCTTTTGGTGGATGATGTAATTACCACTGGAGCAACCATTGAGTCTTGCGCCCGAGTGTTGAAGGGGCTCGAAAATGTATCCGTTTCCGTATTGAGCATGGCGGTAGTGCCCAATGGTTAAAATTCTATAAATCCTTGTTTTCAATTTTCAAATTAGTTGTTTCTTTGTCCAACACAAATTTTCCATGCGGTATTTAAAGAAACTATTGAGTTTTTCCTTTGTAATCCTTATGGGTCTGGCCCTATGGCAATGCGCTAAAAGGGGAAACCCAACTGGAGGGCCAAAAGATGAAACGCCACCGCAACTTATACGGACAGAACCGGAGAATTTCTCTATCAATTTCGACGCCAAGGAAATTCGTTTGTATTTTGATGAGTTCATCAAACTTAAGGATGTCCAGAATCAATTGATTATTTCACCTCCCTTAAAATATCCTCCCGAGGTAACACCTCTAGGTGGAGCAAGTAAATATATTCAGGTTGTCATAAAAGACACTCTAAAGGAAAACACTACGTATACGTTTAATTTCGGACAAAGTATCACCGATAACAATGAAGGCAATCCCAACAGCTTTTTAAGCTACGTTTTCTCAACGGGGGACTATATTGACTCCTTAACTTTATCGGGAGCCGTGAAGGATGCCTTTAATAGAAAAGCCGACCAATTTATAAGTGTTATGCTCTATGAATTGGATACCGCTTACACCGATTCCACCATCTACAAACAACCGCCAAACTACATCACAAACACTTTGGATAGCGTTCCATTTTTTGAGCTAAAGAATTTAAAGGCCGGGGAGTATGCTTTAGTGGCCATAAAGGATGTGAACAAAAACAACCTTTTTAACCAAAGACAGGATAAAATCGGATTTTTACAAGACACCATAACCCTGCCCACGGATTCCATTTATTTACTAAATCTATTTCAGGAGTTCCCAGATTATAGTATTTCGGTGCCCAGCTATGTGGCCAAAAACCGAATCATCTTCGGTTACCAAGGTAATCATGAAGATATCAAAATTGATGCTTTAACGTCACTGCCCGATTCGGTCAAAACCCTAATTTTAAAGGATAGGGAAATGGATACTTTGAATTATTGGCTGACACCGACCGATATCGATTCCATAATTTTTACGATTACAAATACAAAACTGGAGCAAATCGACACTTTTACGGTTAAAACCAGAAAATTACCCTTGGATTCCCTTCTACTTCGTTCGAGCATCAGTAGATCTTTTGGTTTTGAAGATACTTTCAGCATTTTAGCGAATACCCCTATAACTGAATTGGATACTTCCAAGATAGCCCTTTTTGTAAGCGATTCCATTAACGCACCTTATTCATTGGCATTGGATTCCTTGGAAAACAAAGTTGATTTTGATTTTACCATTGAACCCAATCAAAGCTATTCTTTTGAACTGATGCCTGGAGCCATCACCGATTTTTTTGGTATACAAAATGACTCTTTGAATTATCGATTTTCAACTGGAAGCTATGCTGATTATGGAAACCTCAGTGTCAACGTAAGTGGGGCTATCCGTTTTCCGATGATACTACAACTTACCAATGAAAAAGGTGAAGTTCAGCGTGAAATACAAGCAATGCAACCCCAACCCTTTGAGTTTAATAATCTTGATGTTGGCGAATATAGATTGCGGGTAATTTTCGACGACAATGGCAATGGAATTTGGGACACGGGAAGTTATCTAAAAAAGATTCAACCTGAAACAGTAAAGCATTTTCCAGATGTAATAGAGCTAAGGGCCAATTGGGAACAGGTAACCGATTTTATTTTGTTACCAGATTAAATTCATCCCGGTCATCTAGAAATCTGAGCTTTTCCCTGGTTGAAGCAATGTGTTCTTTTTCCAACATAACGTAGAGAATTTCTTCCTTTTCGGAAAACGCTATTTGATTTCCCAGAACGTCATAAGCTGCAGAGTGGCCTGAGTATTCATACCCCAATCCATCCGTGCCAATTCTATTTACTCCTATGCAATAGGCCATATTTTCGATGGCCCTTGCCCTAAGCAACGTATCCCAAGCGTGAATTCTTTGTTTAGGCCAGTTGGCCACATAAATCAATACATCATAATTTTCAACATTACGCGCCCAGACTGGAAAACGGAGGTCGTAGCAGATCAAAGGGCAAAGTTTGAATCCTTTATACTCAATCAAAACCTTTTTCTCTCCTGCTTCATAGACTTTATCCTCTCCGGCCAGTGTAAAAGTATGCTTCTTGTCATAAACATTAAGTCCGCCATCAGGTTCCACAAAATGAAGTCTATTGTAATATTTTCCATCTTCAAAGAAAACAATGCTGCCCACAATTGCGGCATTTTTCTCCTTTGATTTCTTCTGCATCCACTCCATAGTTTTATCCCCTTCATTCGAGTTGACATTTTTAGGGGTCATAGTGAATCCTGTAGAAAACATTTCCGGCAGCACAATCAAATCCACATCATGAGAAACTGAATCGATTTTTTCACTGAACAATTTCCTATTTGCTTCTGGATTTTCCCAAACTAAATGGGATTGAATAAGGGCGAGTTTTAGTTCTGAGTTCATTTCAAATATTTAAACCATAGACTTCTCGACTAAGTTTGATTTAATAATCTTAATCAAAATAGACATCTGATGCAGAAGATTTTGTCAATCGATACAAATGGTTCAACTGACTTTCCAAAATCCGCTCTTCCGAAAGTTCTGGAAGATTGTTCAATGTAAAAAATCCAACATCCAACATATCAAAACCTGCTTTGAGTTCTCCCCCAACAATCCTACACAAAAACATTAGTTTATAAATGTAGTAAGGTTCAGGAGGGTGTGGATGTACTTGCTTATCATAGATTGCCAAGAGTTTAACCACTTTAACCTTTAAACCGGTTTCCTCCGCAACTTCTTTAACGGCAATCTCGGATGGAGTACTTCCAATATCCGCCCAGCCTCCAGGAATGGTCCATTTGCCATCTATACTTTCTTTAGCCATTAAAACCTCTTCCTTTTCATTGAGCACAAACGCTCTTACATCTACCTTAGGGGTTGGATAATCCTGTTGTGGAACAAAAAAATCTTGGAGTTCTCCAAGAGGTGTATTTCCGATACTTGACATCAATTCCAAACTAATTTGTTGCAGCTCCTCGTATCTTTCCCGATCATAGCCATCTTTTGAATACACCAATCCCGTTTCTGAAATTGCTTTAATTCGCTTGATTAGGTTGAGTTGTTCCTTTGAATCCATATAAATCAATCGCTCTTTTGTAAAAGTTCTATCATGGGTTTTGTCCCCTGCATTTTAGCATTGTCGAGTGCCGTATTGCCTCTTGCATCCTTAACGGAAACATCGGCTTTATACTCCATTAATAACTCCGCAATCTTCAATTTATTGAAGGTAGCTGCATATATCAAGCAAGTGGCTCCCATGGCATTGACATGGTTAACGTTTGCCCCAGCTTCGACCAATAGCCTTGCAAGGTCAAGATACCCCTTAAAGCATACTCCCATCAATGCTGTGTTTCCTGAACCATCCTCGGCATCAATCTTTGCACCTTTTTCCAATAGAAAGTTCGCTATATCCAATTGGTTGTAATATGTGGATAAAATCAAAGGTGTTGAACCCCTGTCATCTGTGGTCTCCAACAAGGTCGAGTCGGATTCCAAAAGCTGAGTTACTTTGGTCAGATTACCATTTCTTATTTCGTTGAAGAAGTCTTCTTTAATACTCATAATCTTAGCGAAAGTTATAAAAAAACTGCCACAACCTTTGAAGGAAGTGACAGTTGTTTCACAGTTAATTTTCTTTTTCTTTTTTAGGCTAAATCGAAGCGATCAAGATTCATCACTTTGGTCCAAGCCGATACAAAATCGTGTACAAATCGATCGTTTGCATCATTACTTCCATAAACTTCGGCTATAGCCCTAAGTTCAGTGTTGGATCCAAAAATCAAATCAACTCTTGTTCCTGCCCATTTAACTTCTCCAGAAGCACGGGTTCTACCAGCAAACACGTTATCTTCTTCTGAGGTGGCTTCCCACTTGGTGTTTAAATCCAGTAGATTTACAAAGAAATCATTGGTCAAAGACCCGGCACGTTCGGTAAATACACCGTGTTGGGATTGTCCATGATTGATATCCAATACCCGTAAGCCCCCTAGAAGCACGGTCATTTCAGGTGCCGTCAAAGTAAGCAACTGCGCTTGGTCAATCAACATCTCTTCTGCGGAGACGGCGTACTTGGATTTCATATAATTTCGGAAACCATCCGCTTTTGGTTCCAATACTGCAAAGGACTCCACATCGGTTTGTTCCTGAGAAGCGTCCCCTCTACCTGGAGTAAATGGAACTTCAATATTATGACCTGCGTTTTTGGCCGCTTCTTCTACTCCTACACTTCCCCCAAGTACAATCAAATCAGCTATAGAAACCTCCTTACCAGATTGAGTGCTGTTGAATTCTTTTTGAATTCTGCCCAAAGTATCCAAAACCTTTGAGAGTTGTTCGGGTTGATTGGCTTCCCAATCTTTTTGTGGCGCAAGTCTTATGCGAGCCCCGTTGGCCCCACCTCTTTTATCAGAGCCACGGAATGTTGAAGCTGACGCCCAAGCAGTGCTCACCAATTCGGAAACAGAAAGTCCTGAAGTCTTAATATTTGCCTTTAATTGGGCAATATCTTCATCATTGATTGACTCGTAATCAACTGTTGGAATCGGATCTTGCCAAATTAATTCCTCTTTCGGAACTTCTGATCCCAAATACCTCGAAGTAGGTCCCATGTCTCGATGCGTTAATTTGAACCATGCTCTTGCAAACGCATCTGCAAAATCATCAGGGTTTTCATGAAACCTACGCGAGATCTTTTCATACTCTGGGTCCAACTTTAAAGAAAGGTCTGTGGTTAACATTATAGGTGTATGCCTTTTCTCTGGGTCATGGGCATCTGGAACACTATTAGCCCCTGCGCCATGTTTTGGTATCCATTGGTGCGCTCCAGCAGGACTCTTGCTCAACTCCCACTCATAACCGAACAGATTCCAGAAAAAGTTGTTGCTCCATTTTGTCGGGGTGGTGGTCCAAGCTCCTTCAAGTCCACTTGTAATGGTATCACCGGCATTACCGGCTCCAAAATTGTTCTTCCATCCTTGACTTTGTTCAATAATGCCAGCAGCAGCAGGTTCGCGCTCTACATACTTTCCAGGATCTGCAGCTCCATGTGTTTTTCCAAACGTATGTCCTCCAGCAATAAGGGCCACAGTTTCTTCATCGTTCATCGCCATTCTACCAAAGGTTTCTCGGATATCATGCGCTGCGGCTATAGGGTCAGGGTTGCCATTAGGCCCTTCCGGATTTACATAAATCAGCCCCATCTGAACTGCCCCAAGTGGGTTCTCGAGCTCTCTATCTCCTTCATACCGTTTATCTCCCAGCCACTCAGTTTCAGCTCCCCAATAAATATCTTCTTCTGGGTGCCAAACATCTTCTCGACCACCTGCAAAACCAAAGGTTTTAAAGCCCATTGATTCCAAGGCACAGTTTCCGGCCAAAATCAATAAGTCGGCCCAGGATAATTTTTTGCCATACTTCTGTTTAATAGGCCACAAAAGCAAGCGAGCCTTATCCAAGTTCGCATTATCGGGCCAACTGTTCAAAGGTGCAAATCTTTGGGTACCAGACCCTGCGCCTCCTCTACCATCTGCAATACGATATGTTCCTGCGCTATGCCAGGCCATACGAATAAAAAATGGGCCATAATGTCCATAATCTGCCGGCCACCAATCTTGGGAGTCCGTCATTAAATCATATAAGTCCTTTTTAACAGCTTTCAAATCGAGTGATTTGAATTCCTCCGCATAATTAAACGCTTCATCCATAGGGTTGGATAATGAAGAGTGCTGACGAAGAATGTTAAGTTTTAACTGATTGGGCCACCAATCGCTGTTTGATGTGCCCCCACCTGCGCCATGCTTTAACGCCCCTGTCAAAAAAGGGCATTTGCTTTCGCCATTGGTCGGTGTTGTGGGTTTTTTACTCATGATTGTATAGTGTTTTAGAATGTTACTTAAACCTCATTAAAATTAGGCAATCTTTTGCCTGAATAATAGATAATTAATATTAAAACATTATTAAATCATAAATGTTTTCTATACATTATTTGTATAATCAAGCAACTTGTCGAAATACGGTTTTATTTTGGCGCATTCACCCCTATAAATGGTGTTGATTTACATTAACTTTGATAAAAGACTCGCATTCATTTTTTGCGATGTCCATTTTGATTCGTGTTAAACGTCTATGTATAAAAGCATTGAAATCATAAAATTAAATTTAACGTATTCACAAATGAAAAAACTGATTTTACCCCTAGTTACATTGTTACTTTTCAGTTTCAGCACTGATACTTTAAAACTATCAGATGAAGACCGCAAACTGGCCGTGGACCACTTGATCAAGACCCGTGACGAAATGTCTAAATTGCTTCATGGACTTACCGAGGAACAATTAAACTTCATCCCAGAAGAAGACACTTGGTCAATCGCACAGTGCGTTGAACACGTAGCTATTTCGGAAAACATGATTTTTGGAATGTTGCAAGCGGCGTTGCAGACAGCGGCAGATCCTTCTAAACGGACTGATGTAAAATTATCGGACGAAGAACTTTTGGGAATTATCGAAAGTAGGGAAAAGCGAGTAAAAACTCGAGAGCCTTTTGAGCCCACGGATAAATTTGGTTCGTACGAGGCTACCTTAAATGAATTTTTGACAAAAAGAAACCAGCACATTTCTTATGTTGAAAATACCGAGGACGATTTGAGAAACCATTATGGAGAACTTCCTTTTGGCACTATAGACGGCCTACAAATTGTACTCTTTATGTCGGGACATACCAAAAGGCATACAGACCAAATGAAAGAAGTAATGGCGCACAAACTTTTTCCAAAAGGAAAATAGGCAGCATTAACACTTATTAGCAAACCCTTTCCGTTTCGGAAGGGGTTTATTTTTTACCTTTAACTTATACTTTATAAAGACAGAAATATGAAAATTGTTAGACCCTTAATCTTGGTTTGCTTAGTGCTGGTCGCCACTGCTACTTTAGCTCAAAATAAAAAGGACAGAAAGATTATAAACGATGCCAAAAAGGCAAAAAAGACCCTTTTAAAAGCCGATTCTGGACTTGAACGCTTTTTTAACAACTCCGCTGGCTATGTCATTTTTCCCAATGTGGGCAAAGGCGGATTCATAATCGGTGGTGCTTCTGGAAATGGCGTGGTCTACGAAGGTGGTGAAATGGTTGGAATGGCCGGCCTTAAGAAACTAAATATTGGACTGCAAGCCGGTGGACAGGCCATAATCGAGGTCATTTTCTTTGAAACCGATGTAGACTTGCAACGTTTTAAGGAAGGGAAATTTGCCTTTGCTGCCGAGACTTCTGCAGTAGCCCTAAAATCTGGAATTGCCTTTAACGCAAAATATAAAGATGGTGTTGCTGTTTTTGCCCTACCCAAAGCTGGCTTAATGGCCGATGCTTCTGTTGGTGGACAGAAGTTTAGTTACAAACCGTTTTAAAATAAGCCCGCCGAATAAAAAAATCCCAAGTGAACTACTTGGGATTTTCTTTTTTATCTGGAATCTGGTTAGAATTGATAACGAATACCAAGTCCCAAGTCAAAATCAAAATCGCTGCCATACCCCTCATCCCCGAAGCCTATTTCGGGTCTAACATCCAACGATATCAGCAATGGTATCTCGAAATTGTATTCAATTCCAATATCCCCAGCCAATAGGGCAAAGGTGCTGGACCCTGCTCCATCCACATCAACACTTCCAACTCCTGCACCGGCGCCAACGTACCAATGGAAAGATCGATCTAAAGGCATCACCCATTGATAAAGACCCACCGCCTTAAAGGCGTCATAAGCATCGCCACTTCTGATTCCGAGGGCAAATTCCAATCTGTTATTTTCGGTAAGCCCTAACTGGTAACTAATCTCACCACCAAGGGAATCAAACCCATCGTCATCACCAAGGCGGAGCCCCAATGCGTGTTTAGAAATTTGCTGTGCCTGGCACTGAAACACCAATGCTAGGCCAAAAACTAATGTCAATACTACTTGTTTCATAGTTATGGTTATTTTGTTACTTGTTATAATTTACGTCCCCAATTAAAAAATGGATGTTTTAACACTATACTGATGTCCGTTTTTCAAAACCAGGAAACATAACGATATATATTCAATAAAACCTATTTGACACCTATCACAAATTTGATAACTTTGATTGCGTTGGAGGCAAATACTTCAACTTCCTGAGGCCTTTACTTGTTAATTTAAATTTTGAATATGATATTCCTACGTACATTTTATGGCCCTTATCATCTTATAGCAGTGGTTATCCTCTATTTGATTGTTACAGCTACGGCTATTTATTTTGTTTTTAAAAAAGAGCAGGGAATCTCCAAATTTTTATGGACCATTGCAATGTTGATGATGCCTCTTGTCAGTATTGTCTATCTTCTCGGTAGTTTAATTACCCATTCTGCAAATAAAAGGAGGGAAACAGCTTAAAAAAAGTGTTTAAGGTTAATCCAAGTTTCCCGGGGTAAAACCTTCAGGTGCGTTTTGGGGTTGTTTTGTGGTTCCAGATTCCCCTGTATCGTTAAAAATTATCCATTCAGAAAAAGTGTAAGTGGGATTGGCTTCAGCAACTTCTGATTTTCGTATCGCCCTTCCGTCTTCAAACTCATGGTTGGTTCCAGAGCCATCTTCGCCAACAACACCAAATACATCAATGATGACTCCAAAAGGGTCTACCAGTTCTAGATTGTCGTCCCCGTTGGAATCTGCAGGACTGTTGGTAGACACTCCCATATCAGGTGTAAAGCCATATACCAACTCAAATTCAATAGCGTTCGGCGATATCACCAAAGTACTTTTTGATTCTAGGATAAAACCAGAAAGATCTATTGAGGAGCTTATCTCGGTCTTCTCATTGGTGTAGCGCCTTAATGTCCATTTATTCAAATCCAAAGGAACTTGACCGACATTGTACAATTCGATAAATCGGGCTCCTGAATTGTTATCGGGGTCTGCCAATTCTGAAATAAGGATTTGGTCGGAAGTAAATTCGGTGATGATTTCTGGACAGCGCTCATTCGAAAAATTAATATCATCCATGTCACGAATAATTATTTGGTATTGTCCTCCACCCCTCTGCAAAATACCCGTTACAGAACCGTTACCATCTGGCAAACGCTCATCTTGAAAGTCTGAAAAACCACTATTTAACAATATAATCTCATTTTCACTACAGTCTTTTAGTATTCGCTCCGTCTCCTCTTTTCCTATGGCAAATGTTTCACCAAGTTCTGCATCCACAACTTCAATATCAACAAGTCTTATCAAGGTGTTTAAGCCAACATTGTCCAATTCGGATATGGAAGTTTCCGTAGCTTGAAGCACTTCTTTATTATCACAAGCCGAAAAAATATGTTGCCCCACCTTATGGGCTGGAAGTCTTCCTACCGAAACATTGCCAAACGAGGTAAAGGAACCTCCCAGCTTAAGTGTTTCATCGCTTTTGCCCAAGTACAATCCTTTTAGTTTAACAAATACTTTATCCCCTATCTTATACCTTAAATGGGACTCTCTTAAATCGATTTCGAAGTGGATACCAAAACTTGGATTCATGGGTTTATCTTGAACAACAAGAACACCATAAAGGTTTCTGGATTTGTCCGATGAAATCACATAACCTTCAATTACCAAATCCTCTTGAATTTGAATGGTTTCTTCTTCAAAAAGAGCTTCTAATTCCTGAAAACTAATATTAGCAATTAAATTGTCGTTACAGTCTTGTCGCGGAGCATCAAAATCAGGTCCTTTAACACAGGACACTAGCAACATAAGCATGCAAAAACTCATAATCATATTATATATGTTCATCTTTTCTAATTTATTATTGGAATTTTTGCTAAAAGCTCACCGCCAGATTTAAAAAATATGTGCGCCCGTATCCGTACCAATATTTTGGACCGAAAGAAGGTGAACCACTTAAATTATCTTGATAAAGCTGTCCATAATTACCATTTCTACCTTGCTCATAACCTCCGCTTCTGTAGATTTCATTGAACAAATTGTTCACACTTATAAATGCGCTTATATATTTTTTATTGACCAGCCAAGACTTCCCTCCAACCAAATTGAACAAGTAAAACTCGTCCAAAGGTTTTTGTTCAAGAATGGTAGCAACATTTTCATCGGTTGCGTTTGGAAAGCGTTGACCTGTTTCTGGGTTTAGAAGAAAACTATCCGTGTGCCGAATTGCTGACACATCGATATAACTTTTGGATAAATGATTTGCGGTCGCTCCCAACCACCAATATTTAGGGCTTCGGTATTCAACCCCAACTCCATATGCCCATTGGGGGCCTTGGGGCAATTTTAACCCCTTCAGCTTTGCAATCCCCAAATCACTGTTCCCTTCTAAACTTATAGGGTTATCGTCAGCCAATGAAGTGTCAAAATTTATTTGGACGAAAGGGTCACTGGCATAAACGTACTCGCCAAAGTTGCCGGCGAACGAAAGCTTCACACTTGAAGAAGCTTCATATTGTAGCCCAAATTCGATGCCTTTATGGAGTTTGTCCAATCCTGAAACTACTTCTTGGACAAAGTCTGAACCCAATCCCGAATCCACATAATAAAAATTGATGTCGGTAGTATCCATAAAACGAGTATAGAAAGCGCTTACTCTCCCAGTCAAATCTGGTAAACGGACATAATAATTAAGATCTACACTAGTAATGGTTTCGCTTAAAATATCACTAACTATCTGATTGTTCTCTCTTGGGTTGATGAAAATTTGCTGCAAGGTTGGCGGCCTTTGAATCAATGCTCCATTAGCGGTAAACCAATGCCTCCCCGTAAGAACGTATGTTGCGCCGCCTTTTAGTTTTGTGTTGGAAAAAGTAACTTTTTCGCTTTTTCCAAGTGAGTTATCACTAAAGCGTTCATTTTGAAAAACTCCATCCCGTTGGGCATTAAAACCACCCACTGCCGCCGAAACAAATCCACGGATTTTATCAAAATCAATACTTACCTGCCCGAAACCTTCCCACTCAGAGGCAAAAATATTATAATGGTAATTGAATGCCTCTTCCTTTGTTTTGATGAGGCTTCCGTTCAAGTCATTTTGTGTGTTTGAAAATGTATCAACATCTTCATGGAATTCGGCACCCAAAAGGTCTTGTATTTCCGCGTAGTTTTCTGAGGACAATGACTGATAACGAAGCCCTCCTCCAACTTTCAAACGTTTATTAATGGTGTAGTTGAAATTACTCGATACCGTTATCTGATTGTCTTTGACTACGTCATCATAGAATAGGTAGCTTGCTTTTCCATTATTATTGGTATTGGCAGTATATAAAGCATTCCAATTTACCTGCGGATTCTCCAAGAACCCTTCTTTGGCCAACGAAGCATTTACGAAATCTGCCCCTATGGGACTGTTAAGATAAAAACTGGGCAAATACCTATAATAAGTTGGATCGGGACTAGGGGCATTGTAATACCCCAATCTGCTTCTTGAATTTGTCCCAAATTGATAAGCAATGCCCGTGTTCCAGTTCCATTTTTTAAACTTGGAATTATGGTTTAGCATAAAAATTGGTTCAAAGACCTGTCGCTCCCTTGTGGTCCTAACTTTTCCGTTTTGCTGTCCCCAATATGGATTGTACGTACTTCCTCTTAATTCAAAAACTTCTTCTGTAATTGCTGCTGAACTACCCCTTCGGTTTTTGGCCAAAATAGAAGTCAGTACAAGGCTATTCTTTGAATTCAGTTGATATTCCAACGCTCCAAAAAAAGAATACGTATCATACAATGTCCCTTCTACATACCCAGAATTTGACCATCTTTTTGAAGAAGAAACGGTGTAGGCCAATCCATTTTTAAGGATACCAGAGTTATAAGTCCCCATGGTACGCCAAGCATATGTCCTGTTTGAAGCAGAAGTAGAAATACGAATCCCGGGCCTTAGTCCCGAAGGTCTCATATCCACATTGGTATTTCCCAAAACACCACCAAAGATGTATGGATTGAGGGTTAGTGCATGGGTAAATTCTTGGTTCCGGGTTACATCATTAAGCCCTCCCCAATTATTCCATTGCGGACGACCATTAAAAAATTTGTTCATAGGTATACCATTGAGCATGACGACTCCATTGTGGGAATCATAGCCCCTTACCCTAAAAAAGGCCTGTCCAAAATCGAAGGCCGCCCTGCTCAAAAAAATATCCCTTGTGGCCTGAAGCAATCCTGAAGAACCCGAAATAGTTTCATCATCGTTGGAGATATCATTCTCGGTCAAAGTTATCAGGTTGTCACTTCTTTCGACAACAACATCTTTTTCTAGAAAAATTATACCTAGTTCGATTGTTTCGCCAGTCAAAAAAAATGGGATACGCTTCAATACATAATCCGAACTGACCGCATTAAGAATTTGCTCTCCTTCTACATCAATCCAAATAGAAAAACCACCATTAGTATCCGATAAAAATTCTTTGGAAGAACCATCAATTTGAAGTGTTACATTTTGAATCGGTCTCTTTGTGACCGCATCCTTTATGGTTCCAGATATCAAAGTGTTCTGCTGACCGTATTGCATATAAGCGCAACACCACATAGCAATGAACAAAACTGTTCGCATATGCTTGCATTAGTAGGTTAATCAATAAGTATTTGGGGTTATTATCTTCTTACCTTTGTAAGTATTGTAGACAATCTTACTTATTTTCGATTAAAATTCAAAACCCAAATGAAACTTTTAACCTACTTTTTTGTCCTTTGTACTTTATCATTGTACTCTCAGGCATCAAAAACATACAAGATTCGAACAGTGGCTTTTTATAATGTGGAAAACCTTTTCGATACTATTAACGACACCTTGATTTTTGATGATGAACGTACTCCACAAGGCAACTATAACTGGACTACAGACCGCTATCAAAGGAAAATTGAAAGCATTTCAAAAGTGCTTTCTAAAATTGGTGAAGAAACCATCAAAGTTTCTCCCGATATTATCGGATTATGCGAGGTGGAAAACAAGCAGGTTGTCCAAGATTTGGTTCAGCATCCCAATCTACAAAAGAAAGCATATGGAATTGTCCATTTTGACTCTCCCGATGAACGCGGTATAGATGTAGCGCTCCTTTTTAAGAAATCCGTTTTTTTGCCCACATCTTTTGCAAGTCATCGATTGCTATTATTTGATGACGAAGGAGAAAGAAACTACACTCGTGATCAGCTTGTAGTAGGAGGTATGTTGGATAACGAAGCGTTTTATTTTTTGGTGAATCACTGGCCCTCGCGCAGAGGTGGACCCACCAAGAGCAAACCAAATCGGATAAGGGCAGCTCTGTTGAACAAGCGGATAATTGATTCCATACAAAAACTGAACCCAGACGCGAAAATAATCAGTATGGGTGATCTGAATGATGATCCCCGTGATGATAGCCTCAAAAAGATCCTGAAGACCAAAGGGGAAATCAACAATTCTGATAGCATCTCTCTTTTTAACCCCATGGAAAAACTTTACAAAAAGGGAATTGGGACCCTTGCTTACCGAGACAAATGGAACCTTTTTGACCAGTTTTTTATGACACCTAATCTTGTTCAAAAAAACAATGGTAGTTTTAGTTTTTGGAAAGCAAAAGTATATGCTCCTTCATATTTAAAGACGCTAACAGGAAAATACAAAGGTTATCCACTGCGCACGTATTCGGGTACCTCTTATATTGGGGGGTACAGTGACCATTTCCCTGTCTATCTTTTTTTAATAAAGGAGGCAGAATGAGATTCCCGCTTTCACTTTGACTTAGCTCAGTGACCAATCCAGGAATGACAATAAAACATTGCCCAAAATTAAAACTAGAACGCTTTTTCTATCTTTAAGCCATGACTGTAAGATTACCAAAAGACGAGGACAAACGTATTTCAGGCACAGATGACATTGCACGAATAATGCAGAAGATTCTCTGGAGACAGAATAAGCTTCATAGAAACAAAGAATATTTTTGGACCGTTGGTCTTAATACCAAAAACGACATAGAATATATTGAACTGGTCTCAATCGGGTCTAAAAACAGGATGATTTTATCCCCTGTTGAAGTATTAAGCTACGCTGTTTCTAAAAAATGTACCAAAGTAATATTTTGTCACAACCATCCGTCAGGAGACCTTACCCCGAGCAAAGCGGATATTGATTTTACTGCTCGAATGCAACTTGCCACTGAGATTATGGAAATTAAATTACTTGACCATATCATCATTGACGAGATGGACTACGTGACCATAGAATAATGGTCACTATAAAGTAGAAACCATTTCCCCGTCTATCTGTTTTTGATAAAGGAAGCGGAATGAGATTCTCGCTTTGCGCCATCGCTAAAGCTATGGCGGCACGCGTCGCAGGAACGACAAAACAGGATTAGTTAAACCATTGCCCCCAAGGAATACGGCTAAGAATCAATAGCAACCCAATACCATAAAAGATAGCAATGCTCTTAAATTTTGCGGTGCTATCGTTCTTTTTCTTATGGCGAGACCAACCTATGGTAATCAGGGCCACGGCCAAAATATTGGTAAAAGGATGCTCAACAGCCAAAAGGCGTGCTGCCGAATTAAGCCCTCCCATACCCAAAGTTTGGATGGCCTTAAGGCCATTGGCCGAAACAAAATACAGAATCAGTCCCACCAACAACTGCATATGGGTCAAAATCAACGCAAAGAGGCTTATTCTTAAATCTTTGTTCATGGTAAATTCTTTTTTACCGAGCCAGCCTGTTACGGCGTTAAAAACGGCAAAAATCAGTAGGGCCAAAACAACATAGGCAAAGTAAGAATGTAGTGTACGTAAAATTTCCATTGGTTTAGTTTGAACCTTAAAAGTAAGGATTTTGGCAATAAAAAAACCCCGCCGTTGGCGAGGTTTTTCACAACTTAAGATATATAAATCTTTAGAAGTTATATCTCATACTAATATTCCATGTTCTACCGAAACCAAAGAACACTTTGTTTCTAACATCCAATCCCTTATAGGTTGGTGCATTTCCAGTTTCAGGAAAAGTGTTGGTCAATGACTCGGCAATATATTCTGTATTAAAAACATTGTTTATGTTACCTGCAATACTAATTGCATTATTGCCACCAAGGTTAAACTTATAGTATGCTCCAAAATCAAACAAGGTATAACTTGGTAACCTCAAGGATCCCTGATGGTCTGGAGAATCAAAATCCTCGGCATTTATCTGTGCGAACAATCTGGATGCAGAATAAAGGTTAGTACTCAACTTTAAGTTTTCGGTTGGTCTAACAATCATTTCCAAATTAGTGGTGAACTGTGCAGCATCACCAACTTTTACATTATCCAAATACAATGTAACTTCTGGATCGATTACGTTTCTGTCCTCATCCAAGGCAGCTCCGGAGGCGTTACCTCCATATTCCCAATTACCCATGGAAAGCATTCCTCTGAACTGAACAACTTCAGAGGCTCTATAATTTGCTTCGAGCTCAAATCCTGAGTGGATTTGTTCAACACCATTAATGTTTGCGGTTCCCTCGTCTCCTTCGGATGTCTCAACATCCAAGTCTTCAAATCGATCTTTCCAAGAGGTTCTATAGATGTTGATCTTGGCTCTAAAGTCACCAAGATTGATTCCATAACCTGCTTCTAGACCGAATATTTTTTCATTGGTCAAATCTGGGTTGATCTCATTGACAAAGTTTAAGAAAACGGCATCAAACAAAGGTTGCTTTGAATAGTATCCCGAATTAAAGAATACATTGTGTTCTTCATTGATATTATAATTAAGACCACCTTTGATATTACCTCCCCAACGATTAACAAAATCGGTTTCTTGTAGTGGATCGGAATCCAAATAAGTGAAGTAATCAATACGCTTAAATCCTTGTTGTGAAACTCCACCTTGCAAGAAAGCGGAAACAGTGCCATTTGAATATTCAACTTGACCAAAAGTACCTATCCATCTTACTATTCCATCATTGTAATAATCAATTTTTTCGTCAGCATCGATGCTTCTAAATACATTCCAAACACCAGACAGGTCAGATGCAACTTCTTGGGTCACAACATTGAATCGGTTGTTAACGTCGTCATTATCTCTGTACCCATCCGCTCCAAGTAGATCATCAACCCTTCTGTAATGAATACCTTTATAACTTCTGGCGTCAATACCAACATCCCAGCTCCACTCACTATTGATGTCAGTGTGCAGGTTCGCAATAAGACCAAACCAGTTGTGTGAATTTATGGAAGCTCTACGAATTGCCCCGTTTCTCCTTTGAACACCATCCAGTCTGTCTTCTGGGTCTCTAAAATCACTAAAACCACTATACAGGTCAGCATCGTTTACAATGAAGGTTCCTGTTTGAAAATCAGGCTCATTGGCAAAAGTAGACCCATCAGAGAAAGTTCCTCCTGCACCTGAGTTCGATGCAACAATCTGATTCCATAACACCTCACCTGTCTCTCGGCTCCTAAACCTACTGGAACTTGCGAAACTGCCACCCAAACGGCCTATATCACCGGTTCCTCCTCCTCTACCAAAAGAAAGGTATGCAGAAGTTGAAAGGGTAGTTTTATTGTTGAACTTATGATCCCAATTCAACGAAGCTATTGGCTTGTGGTAGAAATTTCTTCTCCATCCAAAATCTTGTCCATCCAAAGTACCATGGTTGAAATTATATTTGTCTCCAAATTCCAAATGATCTTCCAATGTTGCTACATTAAAAAAGCTCGATGTTCTTTGATCGTGTACTTGTGGGGCGCCAGTAAAAATAAACTGGAAGTTGTTTTTATCGTTTGGTTCATATCCTAATCCCACGAAGTAGTTATAACCTTCAAACTTGGTGCCTTGGACATATCCGTCCCCCGCAGTTCTTCCCAATAAAATCGAAGCTGCAAAACCATTTTCATTTTTACCAGTATTATATGAAGCGGTAGTCTTCAAGTAACCATCATTACCCCCACCAAAACGAACAGACCCACCTTCTTCTTTATCCGTGGATTTTGTTAATACATTAATGGTGCCACCAACAGAGCTAATCGCCAATTTGGACGAACCTAATCCTCTTTGTACTTGCATGGCAGTAGTAACATCACTAAGTCCTGCCCAGTTACTCCAGAAAACCCTACCGTTTTCCATATCGTTCACTGGAATTCCGTTGATCATGATCGCAGTGTTCTGAGAATCAAAACCTCTTACATTGATTCTTCCGTCACCAAATCCTCCACCAGTTTTTGTGGCATAAATGGAAGGTGTGGACTTCAATACTTCAGGTAGTTCTTGTGAACCAATTTTTTCCTGAATCTCAGTCGCTGTAATTGTTGAAACTGCCACAGGGGTTTCCCTATCCTTGGCAATATCCAAAATTCCAGTTACAACAACTCCTTCAAGTTCTTGCGCATCAGGATCTAAAGTAATAGACCCTAAATCTCCGTAAGAACTGAAAGAAACTCTCTTGGTTACGAATCCTATGTAAGAGACTACCAAAGTTCCTGAGTTTTCAGAAACCTCAATTGTAAATTTTCCATCAAAATCCGTAGTAGTACCACTATCGGTACCTTGTAATACAATACTTGTGCCCGGAAGTGGACCTCCAAGGTCACCATCAATTACGGTTCCAGAAACCGTTCCCTGTGATAACATGATCGCGGAACTAAACAGTGCCGCAATCAACAAATGCAGTTTTTTCATTTCAGTCATGTTTAAGTTATTCGAATAGCTCTGCAAATGTTGCCTTTTTCAACCTTTGCAATGTTAATTTAACGTTAAGAAAACTTCTGCCACATATGACAAAATAACCTATACGTTGTTGAGAAGCAATGGGTTAAACTCAATCTAAGTTTTAAGAAACCTTAAATCATTTCTTAAAAAACTGCAAAAGGTTTAAAGTTGAGCTATCGTGTTTGCCGATTTCAGAGCTTTCGATGTCTTGAAGTATGTTTTTGGCAAGTTGTTTGCCAAGTTCCACGCCCCATTGATCGTAGCTAAAAATATTCCAGATAATACCCTGAACAAAAATCTTATGCTCGTATAGCGCAATCAAAGACCCAAGACTTTTTGATGTCAATTTTTTAATTAAAAGGGTGTTGGTAGGTTTGTTCCCTTCAAAGACTTTAAAGGGAAGCAGAGTGGCAATCCCATCTTCGGTCAAACCTTGCGATTCGAGCTCCAATCTTACCTCTTCGGAAGTTTTTCCGTTCATCAAAGCTTCGGTCTGTGCAAAAAAGTTCGCCATCAGTTTGTTATGGTGGTCCATATCGCCGTGAAGTGATTCTTTGAATCCTATAAAATCCGTTGGTATCAATTTTGTTCCTTGGTGAATCAACTGAAAAAAAGCGTGTTGGGAATTGGTCCCAGGTTCTCCCCAAATAATGGTCCCAGTTTCGTAATTGGCCCTATTACCAGCCCTATCGACACTTTTCCCATTGCTTTCCATGATTCCTTGCTGTAAATAGGCAGAAAATCGGTGCAAATATTGTGTGTAAGGAATAATCGCTTCGGTCTCTGCTCCAAAGAAATTATTATACCATACGCTGATCAAAGCCAATACTACCGGAATGTTCTCCGAAAAAGCAGCCTCTTTAAAATGTATATCCATTTCATTGGCGCCTTCTTGAAATTCTTCAAATTTTTCATACCCCAAGGACAGTGCTATTGAAAGTCCGACAGCGCTCCACAATGAAAAGCGACCTCCTACCCAATCCCACATCGGGAATACGTTTTCTTGTGAAATTCCAAATTCATCAATTTTTTCGGCATTTGTAGAGACTGCAGCGAAGTGTTGTGCTATAGCAGGTTCAGGAGCATGTTTCAAGAACCATTTTTTAATGGTCAATGCATTTGAAAGCGTCTCTTGTGTAGTAAAGGTTTTGGAAACCACCACAAACAAAGTAGTCTCTGGGTCAAGTTCTTTTAACACTTCGTGCACATGGTCCCCATCCACATTGCTCACAAAGTGCATTTTCAGATGGTTCTTATAAAACTTGAGCGCCTCAGTAACCATTACCGGCCCCAAGTCGGATCCCCCGATACCAATATTGACAACATCGGTAAAGGGTTTGTTTGTATATCCTTTTTTCTCGCCAGATATTATGGCGTGGGAAAATGTCTTTATGTGTTCTCGAACTTCATAGACTTCTGGAACAATATTTTTTCCATCTACATAAATCTCATCTTCTTTTTTGGCTCTTAGGGCTGTGTGCAAAACGGCCCTTCCCTCGGTTTGATTTATATTTTCTCCAGCAAAATACCCAGAAATAGCCTCTTGAAGTCCGACTTGTTCTGCTAATTGAACCAGCAACGAAAGTGTTTCTTCGTTAATTCTGTTTTTAGAGAAATCCACCAAGAAATCATTCCACAGCAATGAAAACTTTTCTCCTCTATCGGTATTAGAGTTGAATAGTTCTTTTAAATGCTCGTCCTTTATTTTATTGTAGTGGTCTAAGAGTTCGTTCCAGGCTTTGGTAATCGTTGGGTCAATTTTGGGTAATGCCATTTTATGGGTTAAGGGTTAGTTGATCCTCTTCTGGTTGGAGCTCAGGTTCGGGAATAATAAGTTCTATACAATCCAACTGGCTTTTTAAAGGTTTGATGTGTGCTAAAAAATCCGTTTTAAGAGAATCGGCAATAGGCTCTGCAGAGGGCAATTTTTCTCTTAAAGGGTCTACCTGCCTACCATTTTTCCAAAAACGGTAACAGACATGGGGGCCTCCTGTATTTCCCGTCATTCCAACCCATCCGATTACGTCTCCTTGCCTTACAAATTCTCCGCGCTTTACTTTTTGCTTTTTCATATGAAGATATTGTGTGCTGTAGGTGCCATTGTGTCTAATCTTCACATATTTTCCGTTGCCTCCTCTTCGAGTGGACTCCGTTACTGTTCCATCGGCGGTTGCAATTATCGGGGTGCCTATGGGCGCGGCATAATCGGTACCTTTATGGGGACGCACTTTGTATCCATAATAGGCAATTCTTCTTTTTAAATTATACCGAGAAGAAAGTCGGTACCCAAATTTAATGGGAGCTCTTAAGAAAGTACTTCGTAAGTTATTGGCATCTTGATCGTAGTAATCTAGAATGTTTTTCAACGAGTCGGTGACATATGGGAATGCATAAATGGGCGTCCCCTTGTGTTCAAACAAAGCTGCTTTTATGGGCCCTCGCCCAGCATATACGGAATCGTTTATAAACCGTTCGTCATATATCAGTTTGAACTTATCTCCCTTTTCTAATCTGAAGAAGTCGATTGTCCATGCATAAATTTCCGAGAGGTCAATGGTAACATTGTAATCAACACCCAGATTATCAAGTGTTTCGGAAAGATTGTTTTCAATAATACCGGCAACTTCACGTTCTACCGATTTCACGTTTCTTTTCCCTTTATAGGCATTGGCCGTACTATCCCTGAAATCGAAAACGGTGTAATTGATTTTGTCGTTTTGATAAATAAAGACTTGGGCTGCCTCTGCAGTGTCTTTAGATTTTAGTAAAACATATGGTTTTCTATCAATTCGTCGAATATCAAAGGTGTCCTTGTATTCTTCGGCTATTTTGATGATTTTGGGGTAATCAACCTTGTTTTTGAGCATAAGCTCACCAAAAGTCTCTCCCTTTTTTATGGTATCATAAACAACTTGATAATCTTCAAGGTTGAAGCCAAAATGTTTTACGATAGGTTTTTGAACAGTGCCCTTGGGTTCCAACTGTTGTACCAATTCTTTCTTTTCCTTACAAGACACCAATATCAACAGTGCCAAGATTGCCCCAAAAAATCTTTGCATTTTATTGTTTCTTTTCAGGGTTAAAAATATGATCAACCCATTGTTTTCCCCACGAATCCAACTCTTCTTCCGTATACAAAGTTGGGAAAAATATTATTTTCTGGAAACTTGGTGGTAAAAAGTCCTTCCAATTGGTACCTCCTGTAGCATCTACCTGCTTATTTTCTTTTGCCAAATATCGATATGCCGACCCCATATGCATCAATGGCCAATTAACGTTAGCGTTAAGGTCCAAATCCTTAAGGGATTTAATCAGTGCTGTATCTTTTCGAGATGATTCGGGCAATTGAAGGTATTTGTGATAAATGGTGTTATTCTTGACTTGATTGGCAATTCTTAGGAGTCTGGGGGTGTATCTGAACTCAAATTGTTTTAGAGTCAGGGTTTTTTCGCCAGTAGTAAGGTCTGTTGCTCCCTTTTTCCAATAGATATGCTCAAAAAGTTCTTCAATATCATGTTTTTCGGAAAATTGACCGCGTTCAGAAAGATGTACCATATTCTCCAAGGGAGTGGAATAAATCTCGATCATTCTGTACTGTGCCGACTGAAAACCACTGGCAGGAAGCAACGCCATTCGATATCGTAAAAATTGTTCACGCTCCATTCCTTTGATCATTATACTGAAAGATGAAATCAACGCCTTAAAGTAATTGTTGATTCTATTCACTTTTTCAATAAAAAAAGAAAGGTCTTGAGACTTATCTTCCACTATCTGTTTTTGCTCATGTAAAATGAGCTTGAAGTAAAGCTCAGTAATTTGATGGTACATGATAAAGATTTCCTCATCAGGGAAATGCGTACGAGGAACTTGAATGCTCAGTAATGTATCTAAATGGATATAGTCCCAATAAGTTAGATAACGTTGATAAAGGAGTCCATCAAGGTAAGAGCTTAGGTCTTGTCCGGAGTTCTTGTACTTTTCTTCAAGCTTATTGATTTGGGACTCAATTCGCTCATCATTCTTCATTGAAGCTGCTACATTATAATTTTAAACTGGTTTTTTAAACCGTTGTAACCGTCAAGATCAGCTTTTAATGAACCAACGGCTAAGTCGGCCTTGATTCTAATCGGAATTTTGTTCAAATCATTGGAAACCCAAAGTGTTAGACTTTCTTGTTCCTTAAAAACCCTTCCTGATTGAACCAAGGGTCTAAATTTAAGACATTCTACCTTGCCAAACTTGGTTCTAATGACTTCTTTTCCCAAAAATTTCAGTTGAAATTTATAAACACCATCGTCATCATATAGCATATCCATTTCTATAGATTCGCCAACCTTGAAATCTTCTAGGGCATATTCATTTCTTAGGTAATAAGATGCGGACAATAAATCCTGGACGCCCTCGTGCACAGGAATATCCATTTGTTTGCCATTTTTGTTGTCTTTTAGAATTGCCTTATCCTCATTATACTGAAAATCTATTTCAATATCCTTTGTGTATCCCCCTTCATTTATTTTTCGGATAAAGCGGTATGGTTTTCCGTCTTTTTTGCCGAAATAGCTTTCATAGGTGTCATCTACCTTAAAAAATATACTGGCAAACCCTGTCGTCTTACCTCGGCCTACAACGTGGTAAACCGGAATACTATCAATAGTATCATTAGTCAGTTGAAGCGTGGCATAACTTGCATTTAAAAACCCATAGTGAATTCGAAATTTCAACCATTCACCTGCTTTATAGGCAGGGTAATGATTTTGTGCCATAACGGGCAGAACAAGTAAGAGGGCAAATATGGTAACAATCTTTTTCATAATCTTTTACAATTGGTATAAAATTACTAAAATCACTTCATGGGTTACGCTGTTTACATTTACTTAAACAAATCTTGTTCCAAAATATTATATATAAAAAAAAGCCCAGTTCAGAAACTGGGCTTTTCCTAAATAACCAACCAAACTTTAAATTATGAAAAACCAATACTTAAAGTTATAAGGGAACCACCCCTTATGTGATACAAAGATACATCAAGACCTTTAGTGTATGTAAGTTTTAACGTACTTTAACTATCTTTTTACCAAAAACCGAATATTTGGCATTTAATTAAGAGATGTTGGGGGTTTTGGGTGAGCTTTATTCCATATTTCCCCTACAAAAACTGAGGTTATTTTACAGTTTTCAAAAGACACTAAAACCAATATCCGACACTAAAGAAAATATTACCCTCGTCACTTTCCGGGGACCATGAATAATATATTTGCACTGGACCCAAAAAAGATTCTAGTCCGTATCCTATTCCATAGCCGGAAAAACTTGGTTCTGAAAACCAATCTCCGGTTCTAAACAAATCATCATCCACATTAGCAAAATTTGCAGAAAACAGGAAATGATTCTTTTCCGCAAACTCATAGTCCAATCTACTATAAGCCTTAACAAAACTATTTCCGGCTAACTTTAAAAAGTCATACCCCATAAATGGAATGAAATTGTTCACAAAATCATTTCCAAATCCACCCAAAACAAAATCGAATGAAGTCACCCCGGACGTTCCTAGTTTAAAACCTCCTTCGGCCTCAATATTAAATGTTAAATTGTTCAATATCGAAAAAGCCGACCCCAGCTTAGCTTTTCCAATTGAAAATTCCTTGAAGTTGTCATTAAAATCGGAAGAAAATAGGTATAGGTGAAAATCACTGTCGAAAAATAGGCCCTTGGTCGGGAAGTACTTATCATTATATGTGTCCAGTGTTATTTTTCCATAGGCACTGTAATAGTTGGAATCATCAAAAAAGGTCCTATCACTAGTGGCTACGGGTAGTTCATTTTCAATTTCGTCATTGAACTGATTGAGGGTTCTTGTGCTATATCGTAAAAGCTTATGTTCTGCACCAACTGTGAATGCAAATTCTTCGCGTAACACTGTTTGAAGGTATATCTGATTGGTCAAATCAGTTACATCGAGACTAATTTCTCTGATGTTTGGGTCGTTAGGCACTTCAAAATTTGACTGAATAAGGCCAAAATCTATGTCTTCATCGAAATGGGTAAACCTTGAATTAACACCAAAACTCCAATAGAAGCCTTTATCAAGATAATACTGCATGTTATATCGTATATTATCTCCCAGAATAAAATCGAACGAAGCCACATCATCTTTCATCAAAAAATTCTTTTTGGTCAAATTTATCAGTGCGGAACTTTTGTAAAGGTCATCGTAATGCGCTGCCATTTTTAAGAACATCTTGGTGGGATTCTCTTGTAACTTCAAGACAAGGTCTGTACCCAATCCGTTGGATACCAATTCGTATCGAATAGCCTTGAAATTTCCTGTGGCGGAAAGGTTGTTTATTCCTTGCTTGAGTTGGTCGAACGAGATTTTCTCTGCTAGATTAAATCGTAGCTTCCCTTTAATGTAGCCTCGTGTGTAAGCGTCATTCCCCTTTATGACCAATCGATTAATAGTCAAACTGTCAAGAGGTTTTATATTTTTCTTTGTTTTAGGAAGTTGATTTTGTCGTTGGGCTACCTCTTCAAGCTTTGAGTTGGTTTTCAAAGCCGCATCGCTACCACTGTCCATAATCTCATTGCTACGATCAAAATCAATCACAGAAAAGTCATCAATATCAGGTCTAACGTAAATGTCGGTTTTTTCAACTTTTTTCTTCATGTCATTGACCGTTCTATAATTGTTTATCTGCAATAGTATCTCGGTTGCAGAGGAAAGGGACTCTCGCGTAGACAATCCATGCTGTACATCTACACCTATAATGAGGTTAGCTCCCAAAGCTCTTACTTCATTTATCGGATAGTTGTTGACGACACCTCCATCAATCAAAATCTCTCCTTCTATCTCGCCCGGCTCAAACAAAGAAGGAAAAGTGCCGCTGGCCATAATAGCTTCTGGCAAATAGCCCGAATCTAATAAAACTTCTTCCCCGGTTTCCACATTGGTCGCAATACACAAAAAGGGTATTGGCAGTTTTTTAAAGTCTTGGACATCTTTGACATGGAAAAGCAGTCTTACCAGTTCGTTATAAATATTCTGCCCTCCAGAAATCGCTTGGGGGAAGGAGACACTAAAATTGGTAAAAGGCAAGCTTAATGCATAGCGTTCGGAATCTTCTTTTTCGTAAAAGGTTTTAGCACCTCGAGGGACATTGTCCTGAATGAGCTCGGTAAAGTCGGTTACCCTGAAAATAGAGTCTAATTCTTTTCCAGAATATCCTGAAGCATATAGCGCGCCCACAATGGCACCCATGCTTGTGCCTCCAATGTAATCTATCTTTATACCCGCTTCATCAATAATTTTAAGCACTCCTATATGGGCCAATCCCTTGGCGCCACCACCACTCAGTACCAATCCCACCTTTAGGTCGTTGTCGATTTTTGATGTCTGGGACCAACACAGCATTCCAAACAAAATAAATACACTACCAATTATTACCTTTTTATACCCCATTTTTTAGTGGAACGATTTATAGATTTTTTTTGCTTTGACCATACCTATAGATTCAGCAAGGCTCTCAATGGTTGCTTCTCTAATCCGTTTTACTGATTTAAATTGTTGCAAAAGTTGTTCTGCCGTTTTTTTGCCGATACCTTCAATATTTTCAAGTTCGGAATCAATAGCCGCCTTACTTCTTTTGTTTCTGTGATGGGTAATTCCAAATCGATGCGCTTCGTTGCGTAATTGCTGGATAATCTTTAAACTCTCCGATTTTTTGTCCAAATACAAGGGAATTGGATCTTCTGGAAAGTAAATTTCCTCCAAGCGCTTCGCAATACCAATTATGGCTATTTTCCCGCGTAGTTCCAAAGCATCCAAACTTTTTAATGCACTCGAGAGTTGCCCTTTGCCTCCATCAATAACTATAAGCTGTGGTAAAGACTCATCTTCATCGAGTAGTCTTCTGTACCTTCTGTACACCACTTCTTCCATGCTGGCAAAATCATCGGGACCCTCAACAGTTTTAATGTTGAAATGTCGATAATCCTTCTTTGAAGGTTTTCCATTTTTAAAAACCACGCAAGCGGCCACAGGGTTACTCCCTTGTATATTAGAGTTGTCAAAACACTCGATATGGGTGGGTTCTTCCGAAAGCCTAAGATCTGCTTTCATTTGGGCCATAATGCGTTTGGTATGCCTGTCCGGGTCGGTTATCTTAATCTGTTTAAAACGATCCTGCCTATAAAATCTGGCATTGCGTTCAGAAAGTTCCAGAATACGTTTTTTATCTCCCAATTTGGGCAAGGTGATTTTAAGCCCTTCTTCCACAGCAACCGGAAATGGCAGATAAATTTCTTTGGATTGTGAAGCGAACCGCTGTCGTATTTCGGTGATGGCCAAGGGCAATAACTCCTCATCGGTTTCTTTTAGTTTCTTTTTCATCTCCAAAGTATGCGACCGTATAATGGAACCATGGGCGAGCTGCAAGAAATTGACGTATGCGTGAGTTTCGTCAGAAATTATGGTGAATACATCCACATTATTGATTTTCGGATTTACTATAGTGGATTTGGCTTGATAATTCTCAAGAATTTCAATCTTTTCTTTGACATGTTGGGCCTTTTCAAATTCCATATCATCGGCCAAAGCTTGCATCTGTTGTTTAAAATAGATTAGTGAACTTTTAAAATTTCCTTTGATAATCTCCTTGACCTTATCGATTCTTTCCTTGTAATCTTCCTCATTTATCAAACCCTGACAAGCACCTTGACAAAAACCCAAATGGTATTCCAACGAAAACTTAAACTTTCCAGCTTCAATTTTTTCTTTGGTAAGTTTATGTTTACATGTACGAAGGGGATGAACATTCTTTATTAATTCAAGCAACGTCTTTACCGTCTTCACACTAGTATATGGGCCAAAATATTCTGAGCCGTCCTTTATGACATTTCTGGTCATGAATATGCGAGGAAAAAGCTCATTTTTGATACAAATCCATGGGTAAGACTTATCATCTCTTAATAACACATTGTAGCGTGGCTGGAATTTTTTAATCAAGTTGTTCTCCAACAAAAGTGCATCTGACTCGGTGGGCACAACTATGTGCCTTACACTTCGTATTTTTTTTATGAGTACCCTGGTCTTACCATATTCCTGTTTTTTATTAAAATAAGAGGAAACACGTTTTTTTAAATTTTTGGCCTTGCCCACATAAAGAATTTTACCCTTTTCATCATAAAATTGATATACGCCAGGATTGTCTGGCAATACACTTATTTGAACACTAATCGAAGGAATATTGGGCATATATTTTCCAAAAATTGAAGCTTTTACAAAGGTATACCTTAATAATACTGTTTTTTTGTTAAAATTGACCTGTGCTGTCATTGCTTTGATCGATGCAAACTATGGTTTGATATTTGAATACTTCCTTAAAAAAAGTTTCAAAAACTGCCTTTTTTGTTAAACTGCTGCCAAATTTGTGCTTTTCGTCGATTAAAAATGCATTTCATAGTAAAATTTCCAATTCTTTTACTTATTTTTAACCGTATAAATACAATTCTATGGAGAACTATATTATCGTTTTGGGAATGTATTTAATCTTGATGCTTTTCTTCAAGATTTTTTTCTCCGTTTCAACAAGAGAGTAAGCAGTTTCCCAAAGCAACCCCAAAAAATTTCAACATTTAAATGTTGAAACATGAACTAAGAAAAAAATACAAAAATCTGAGATTAGAACTTGAAAGTTCCTACATTTCAGATTTGAGTATTGATTTAGCGAATCATGTACTTCAAATCCCTATTTGGGATTTTTTTTGTTTCCATGTTTTCCTTAGTATCGAAGAAAACAAAGAAATCGACACCCTCCCCCTAATAACGATTCTTCAAGGGAAAGACAAAAATGTAGTTGTTCCAAAAGTAAGTGGGGAGCACACCATGGAGAATTATCTGCTTACGGACAATACTGTTCTCATAAAAAACAAATGGCACATTCCCGAACCAGTAGATGGACTCCAAGTTCCTGAAGAAAAAATTGATGTTGTCTTTTTGCCATTACTGGCTTTCGATAAGCTAGGCAATCGTGTTGGTTACGGTAAGGGTTATTATGACGCTTTTTTAGGTAAATGCAAAAAAGAGACCGTAAAAATAGGTCTGTCTCTTTTTGAAGCTGAAGAAACTATTTTAGATACACACGTCAACGATGTAAAACTCGACTACTGTGTAACTCCTAAAAAGATATATGCATTTTAATTTTTGGCTTCTTCCTTTTGAAGAGGTTTTGGAAACGCCTTTTTATTGAAGACAATCAATATTCCAACTCCTGTGCTAATTGCAGTGTCCGCTATATTAAAAATAGGGGCAAAAAATTTAAATCGATTGCCACCAACAAAAGGAGTCCAATCTGGCCATGTTGTATCGATTAAAGGAAAGTATAGCATATCCACAACTTTGCCATGAAAAATATTTCCATAGGGGTTTTCAGTAAATAACGTTGCAACTTGGCGTTCACTATGATCAAAGAGTATTCCATAAAAAACAGAGTCAATGATATTTCCTAGTGCTCCGGCAAAAATTAGTGAAACAGCTAAAATCAAAGTTTTCGTTGATTGTTTTTTGATATTATCCCAAAGCCAATACCCAATGCCCGCAATTGCAAAAAGTCTAAAAATGGTCAATATCAATTTTCCTGTAGTCTCGGATACAGGTAAGAAGTCATTCAACTTGGTACCCCAAGCTGCACCAGAGTTTTCTATAAAGTAAATCCAAAACCATGAGAAAACTTTTACAGATTCTTCTAATTCAAAATGGGTCTTTACGTAAATTTTACTGACCTGATCTATTAACAGGATCAAAACAATGATCAATAGCGACTTCTGTAATTTCATGCTTTCAAAAAGAGATTGCGCAAAAGTATGGATATTATTTTGTTTTCTTAAGATGGATTTTCCCCTCTATTGTATTCAATGTAAATTGATTATCCCCAAGCGGAATGTCTTCCTTTAGCACCTCGCCATAAGTACTTTTTGCCATAATATTACCTGAGGGTGTTGTTAGTACGATATCTCCCTTTTGTGTTATAACCTCTATGGTTTCCCCCACATTATTAAGGCTGCATCTTCCATCGGAAAGTTTCACCTTCAGCTTTTTATACTTTCCGGTAACATCGACATTGCTATTGGCACCATATACAAATACGTCCTTATATTCTGGAAGTTCAACATCCAAAGCAATGGAAATAACTTTGTGGGCGCTTAACTTATCGTTGGGATTGGTAAAGTTAGGTTGAAATCGAGCACTGATTAAAATTGTAGCTCCCTGCTCTTCTATGGCAATAATCAAATCCTTGGCATACTCTCCTTCAATGCTGGCTTCAACAACAACTTCTTGCGTTTTGGAAGTAAAAAGGTTCACTTGATAGCAAAATTCAGAATCTATCTGAATATACTCCGTTTTCGTATTGATCAAAGCTTTTTTTACAAGTTTTTGACCTTGCAGATGTACAAACGCAAAAAATCCTAGAAAAAACCACAGTGCCTTCATGAACAAAAAAACGCCCTGAGGCGTTTGATTTACTTCTGCATATTCTTTGCCTCAATGCTCAAAGTAGCATGGGGAACCAACTTAAGTCTTTCCTTATTGATAAGTTTACCGGTAACACGGCAAATACCATAGGTTTTGTTTTCTATTCGAAGTAGGGCATTTTTCAAATCCCTAATGAATTTTTCTTGACGGATGGCCAATTGGGTATTGGCTTCCTTGCTCATAGTTTCTGAGCCTTCTTCAAATGCCTTAAAGGTTGGAGAAGTGTCATCGGTTCCATTATTTCCATCGTTCATATATGAACTCTTTAGAAGCTCCAAATGGCTTTGGGCCTTTTCTATTTTTTCCTCTATTAAGGCTCTGAATTCCTCCAAGTCTTTATCTGAATATCTTACTTTTAAGTCTTGTGCCATTTTTTAATGTTTTTGAATAAACAATTTAGTGTTCACGTCATCAAAGGTAATTGCAATACCTTCATCTAAATTTTCTTCGAAGTTCAGTTCGGCGGTCAAGGTTTCATTTTTTATATATTCTTCATTGCTCGAAACCGCATTTTCTACCAAGCCATCCTTCAAAATTTTAATGTCAATTTTGTCAGTTACCTCAAATCCAGATTCTTTTCTTATGTTCTGGATTCTGTTCACCAATTCCCTTGCAATACCTTCTTTTTTTAGGTTTTCATCGATGGTAACATCCAATGCTACTGTTAGGGAGCCTGAACTGGCAACCAACCAACCCTCGATGTCTTGGGAACTGATTTCTACATCAGTTAACTGTAAAATAATACTTTTATTTTTCAATTGAAGCATTAATTCGCCTTGCTGCTCAATTTTTTGTATATCCTCTTGCTCCAACTGACCTACAACTGCGGCAATTTCTTTCATATCCTTGCCAAATCTTGGACCCAAAACCTTAAAATTAGGTTTTATTTGTTTTACCAAGATTCCAGAAGCATCATCCAATAATTCAATCTCCTTTACATTCACTTCGGATTTAATCAAACTGGAAACTGCCTCGATATCTTCTTTTTGTGCATCGTCCAACACAGGAATCATAATTTTCTGCAAGGGTTGACGCACTTTTATTTTTTCCTTTTGGCGGATGGACAATACCAATGAGGATACTTTTTGCGCCAGCTGCATTTTACGTTCCAGTTTTTCATTGACCATTTTCCCATCAAAAGTTGGGAATTTGGCCAAATGCACACTTTCAAAACCTTCTTTTTGGGTGATTGCATCCAAATCTTTGTACAATCGCTCCATATAAAACGGTGCAATGGGTGCGGAAAGTTTTGCTACGGTTACCAAACAGGTATATAAGGTTTGATAGGCAGAAATTTTATCCTGCTGATAATCGCCTTTCCAGAAACGTCTTCTACTCAAACGCACATACCAATTGCTCAGATTTTCCTGAACGTAATCAGAAATCATTCGAGCAGCCTTTGTAGCCTCATAATCGGCATAGGCCTCATCCACTCTTTGAATCAATGAATGCAATTCGGACAGAATCCATTGGTCAATCTCCGGTCTTTCCTTTAAAGGAATATCTGCTTCAGCATAGCTGAATTCATCGATATTGGCATATAGTGCCATAAAGGAATAGGTGTTGTAAAGTGTTCCAAAGAACTTGCGCTTTACCTCAACTACACCTTCAATATCAAATTTCAGGTTGTCCCATGGGTTGGCATTGGAAATCATATACCATCTGGTCGCATCTGCTCCATGTTTGGGAAGCACCTCAAACGGATCTACAGCATTCCCCAAACGTTTGGACATTTTCTTTCCTTCTTTGTCCAGAACAAGCCCATTTGAAACTACGTTTTTGTATGAAATGGTGTCGAAAACCATGGTTGCAATAGCATGCAAAGTATAGAACCATCCTCTTGTTTGATCCACACCTTCCGCAATAAAGTTCGCCGGAAAAGCCACACCACCATCTATCAGTTCCTTATTTTCAAAAGGATAGTGCCATTGGGCATAAGGCATGGAACCACTATCGAACCAAACATCGATAAGATCTGATTCGCGTTTCATGGGCTGACCTGAAGCAGAAACCAAGGTAATTTGATCCACGATATTCTTGTGCAAATCAATTTTATCATAATTGGCCTCGCTCATATCCCCAACTACAAAATCCTCGAAAACATCCTTTTCAAGAACTCCAGCTGCAACTGCTTTGGCCATCTCTGATTTTAGTTCTTCAACAGAACCTATAATCATTTCTTCCTTTCCATCGGCGGTACGCCATATAGGTAATGGAATACCCCAATATCGAGAGCGAGAAAGGTTCCAGTCATTCGCATTGGCCAACCAGTTACCAAAACGACCCTCTCCAGTAGCCTTTGGCTTCCAATTGATACTCTGGTTGAGTTCGAACATTCTATCCTTAATATCCGTAACCTTAACAAACCAAGAGTCCAAAGGATAATATAAAATGGGTTTGTCCGTACGCCAGCAGTTGGGATAGCTATGGACATACTTTTCAACCTTAAAGGCTTTGTTCTCCGTTTTTAGTTTGATGGCAATTTCAACATCAACAGATTTTTCGGGAATTTCATCATCTGCGTAATATTCGTTCTTGACATACTTGCCTCCAAATTCCTTCATTTCCGGTCTGAACCTTCCCTGTAAATCCACCAAAGGGACAGGGTTATTGTTTTCATCCAACACCAACATTGGAGGAACTTCGGGCTTTGCCTGTTTGGCCACCAAGGCATCATCTGCACCAAAAGTAGGTGCCGTATGCACAATACCTGTACCGTCTTCGGTGGTTACGAAATCTCCAGAAATCACTCGGAAAGCGTTTTCTGGATTTTGATACGGCTGAACATAGTCGATTAATTGTTCGTACTGGATTCCCACCAAATCCTTCCCAATAAAACTTTGGATTACTTGATACGGAATCTTTTTATCTCCGGGTTGATAACCATTAAAATCTTCTTCGGTTTCAGCTTCAAAAAACTTGCCTGAAAATTGTTTGCCCACCAATGGCTTCGCAAGCACTACTTGAATAGATTCAAACGTATATTGATTGAAGGTCTTTACAAGCACATACTCAATCTTGGGCCCAACCGTCAATGCTGTGTTTGAAGGCAAGGTCCATGGAGTGGTCGTCCAGGCCAAGAAATGGATATCTCCTTCAATATTTTTTAAAAAATCTGGAAGCGAATCCTTTTTCGCTTTGAACTGAGCCGTAACCGTGGTATCCGTCACATCTTGATACGTACCTGGTTGGTTCAACTCATGCGAGCTCAACCCAGTTCCCGCCTTTGGTGAGTAGGGCTGTATGGTGTATCCTTTATATAGGAGCCCTTTATTATAAATCTGCTTAAGCAACCACCAAACCGACTCCATATATTTGGGTTTGTAGGTGATGTAAGGGTCATCCATATCCACCCAATACCCTACTTTTTCGGTCATCTCATTCCAGACATCTGTATAACGCATTACCGCTTTTTTACAAGCCGCGTTGTACTCCTCAACAGAAATCTTTTTACCAATATCTTCCTTGGTAATGCCCAGTTCCTTTTCAACACCAATTTCAATAGGCAATCCATGGGTATCCCATCCAGCCTTACGCTTTACCTGGTATCCTTTCATGGTCTTGTACCTAGGAAAAATATCTTTTATGGTACGCGCCATTACATGGTGTATTCCAGGCATGCCATTGGCAGAAGGTGGTCCTTCATAAAATACGTAGCTTTCCCCGCCTTCCCGGGTAGAGACACTTTTCTCAAAAATCTGGTTGTTTTTCCAGAAGTCAAGAATCTCTTCTGACATGGTGGGTAAGTCCAATCCCTTATATTCCGCAAACTTCATATATACTGCTACTTCTTCTAGATTTCCAAGTTTGCAAAATTATAAATTTAAGATGGAATAATCCCCCTGTAAACAAGGTATTTGCGTGAATACAAATTGCTTAACAAAAATATGATATCACAAAAATGATGCTTTCTGTTAAATTCAGTAACTTGTGTTCTTTAACACTAAACCATTTTATAATGAAAAGAGTATTGATTATAGCTGTTGCATTAGGTTTTTCCATGTCTACAATGACTTCTTGCAAACAAACAGCCGACAAAGCCAAAGAAGCTGGAAAATCGCTTGAGGAGGCAAGTGAAGATTTAAAAGATGCAGCGAATGATGCCATGGATGCGGTAAAAGAGGCAGGTGATGAAATGAAAGATGCCGGAGAACAAGCCTTGGACAGTATCAAAAAAGCTGGTGAGGACGCCATGGATAAGGCCAAAGAAATGGGCGAAGATGCAAAGGACGCGGTTAAAGAAACCGCCGATGACCTTAAAAAAGCAGCTGAGGAACTAGACCATTAGACTTCAGATTCCGTTAACAGAATTAAAAAGGCTTGGAGCGTTCCAGGCCTTTTTTATTTAAAAACTATACCCTAACCCCAAAATAAGATTTGTTCCTGGAGCAGATATACCAGATGAATACGTTCGGTACCGCTGGTTGGTAATATTTTCTAGGTTTACGTTTGCCTTAAAGGCATTGGATATCTGGAACTGTGACCTAAAGTTCAAAGTATACCATGACGGGGAAAATGGATTGCCATTAGAATCTAAGTGATAAATATAGTCTTTGCTCCGTTCTGAAAGGGCCAAATTCTTATAGCTAATCTCCCCATTGTAGTTTAGAAACAAATCTGTTTTCAGTTTTTGGTTTTGCCAGATTATATGAAAATCGCCAAAAGTGGGCGCTGCGTGCCTAGCGGGAGAATCATTTCCATTTCCATCCTCTTCGGTTCCTTCGGTAATGGTCAGGTTTGAAGTCACCGACAAGTTTTCAGTCAAAAAAGCTTCCAATCCAAATTCAAAACCGTACACATAAGCTTTTGCAGCATTTTGAATGGCCTGTACATTGCTCAGTTCTCCATTGTACAAAATTTCCTTTTCACCATTGAAGGTGAAATCCCTTCGTACCAAAGCATCCACCAAATAGGTATAGAAGGTTGTTCCTTTTAAAACTACTTTATCATTAAAATTTTTTCGTATTCCAATCTCGGCATTATATGCGTATTCTGGTTCCAAATCTGGGTTTGGCACTACCACCGAGCCTGGTTCGGAATCAAAAATTTTCCCGATATCATCAATATTAGGCGCACGAAATCCGGTAGAACCATTTAATGTTATCTGCAAATTGGCCTTTGGGAACCAACTAAATCCCATGCTTCCTGTAAAGGCTCCGGTAATAAGGTCGGCTTCGTCAAAAGGGAAGGGATAAAAGGTTTTATCGAACTTGGCATCGACCCAAACCTGACTATATCGAGCACCCGATAATAGCGTAAAATTCGGCTTTAACTTATACTCTCCATTAATATATCCCGCAAAGGTTTGCCAAGTGGCTCCATCCGGATATCGCGAAGCTGCTTCGGTCACGGTATTGGTTTCTATATTGGTTTGAAGGCCCTCAGAATTTACCTTGTTAAAAATGTACTCTGCTCCATAGTAAAGTCGTAAATCACCTATTTTTTTGTTCTCAAAATCAAGATTTATCGAAAGAGCATCAACTTTTTCAATAGTTGTGAAACGGTTTGGGTCTTGAAACCTTCTATCGTTTCGGCTTTCTTCAAAATGTTGGTAGGCCGTGGTTAGTTTTACACCGTCATAGAATTTATTCTTCCCCTGCTTGATTACCTGAAAATTCCCCATGAACCATTTTTGGGGGCCGTAAAACCATTCGGCCGAACGAAGTCCATCGCCTGAGCTATTTGGACGAATCAATCTGTCGTATCTTGAATAATCTGAAGTCTCGGAATAATACAGCCCTAAATCATAGTTCCAAGTGGTATTGGGCCGATACGTAAACTTCTGAAGAAAATTGATTTGATCATACCCAGAGATTACTTGTTTTCTCAAATCTTCGTTTTCCACCAAAACATCTGTCCCATTTTCCCTAATAACGTAATTGTTTCGCAAATACGAATCGGGGCCGTTTTCCCCCATAATCAAATCATCAAAGTCGTTGTAACTGAAGCTCGTATAAGACGCCCATTTCTGTTGACCAAGATTAAAATCAATATGAGTAGTGTTTTCTTTATTGGCAGAAGCAAACCGATAATTTACATTTCCCGAAAAGGTAAGGCTGTCCGTAAAAGAAAAACGTGGTTTTTGGGTGAAAAAATTCATCACACCTCCTATGGCATCACTCCCATAAATAACTGACCCTGGGCCAAAAATCACTTCTGTATTTTTTATGGTAAAAGGATCTATGGAAATTACATTTTGAATGTTTCCTCCCCTGAAAATGGCATTGTTCATTCGAACTCCATCTACAGAGAGCAATAATCTGTTTGTTGCAAAGCCTCTGATCATTGGGCTTCCTCCTCCCAACTGACTTTTTTGCATAAACACTTTTCCGCTGTTCTGTAATACATCTGCAGAAGTTTGAGGGGTAGAAAATGTAATCGCCCTAGCGTCTATGGACTCGATTTTTTGAGGAATATCTTTTTTCTGCTGCTCCCATTTGGAAACCGACATTACCACCTCTTGCAGTTCTTCGGGCTTAAGATCAAGATATACACGGTTACCTTTTCGTCCTATCTGGGCTTTTGTTGTACTATATATTTCATAACTGATGTGATGGAGGGTAATTCGTTCATTTCTGGAAAAAATATCCAATTCGCTTTTCCCTTCAATATCAGTGACGGCAGTTCTGGATTTGTCCTTATTGTAAATGGCCATATTCGCAATTGGCGTACCTGTATCGGCATCCAACACTATGATTTCCTGTGCCTGTGTCGTTACATATGTCAACAAAAAAAAGAAGACAAAACCAATGGTTCGCATACTACTCAAAAACTGCGTTTAAAACCGCCAAGGACTTGGGTTTTCTGAATCCGTGCAAATGTAGTTCAAAATACAGAATAACATTCTTTAGGAGTTCTTGTCTTTGGAGCTTGTTCATTCGTACTGTTGGAAATGCATCAAAATTTATGCCCAAAAGCTTCTTAAAACACTCTAAATTTTCGCCTTGAATCAATGGGTTTAACGACGGTTTCTTGCAAAAACTTCCTTCCAACAAGTCAAAATAAGGTTCGTCTTGAAAGGATGCATCTGGATAGAAGCCCAAATACTTAGTCAAATTGAGCAAAAAGAGGGTGTGGAAGTTTGGGTTTGACTCAAACTCATCCAGGCAACACAAAGCATACTCCAGATAATTGAACAAAGCTTCGTCCTGTTCCCCTTCTTGAATGCTATTCCCCAACATCTCTGCCAAAAAAAGCACTATACTGTTCTTTACGATGTCTGTATGGACTGTTTTATAAGGAACCGTCACTTTTGCTTCCCTAATGCTTTCCAAGGTTCCTTTGTTTTTATGCACAGCAACAATTTCTAATTGCATCAAAGGCAAAAAATAAGCGGCTTTTAGTTTTCCTTTTTTAGAAGAAAGCACTCCCTTGAGCAAGTATGATTTTAATCCATCCGATTCCGTAAACGCTTTTACAATAAGGCTTGTGTCTCCATATTTTAAAGATGAAAATATAATCGCCTTAGTGGTAACCTGCATTTTCTAAAGTTTATAATTCTTGGACCTCTTATCGCTGAAGATAAAAAAAGTGGACGATTGTAATTCAATCGTCCACTTTATAACTTGAATATTTGGACAAGGTTTAAATAACTCCCTGTGCCAACATGGCATCGGCAACCTTTACAAAGCCAGCGATATTCGCTCCTTTAACATAGTTGCAATAACCATCTTCTTCTTTTCCATATTCGATACAGGAATCATGGATATCTTCCATAATACCCTTTAATCTTTCATCAACTTCCTCTCTTGTCCAACTAATGCGGAGCGAGTTCTGGGACATTTCCAATCCTGAAGTGGCAACACCACCTGCATTGGATGCTTTACCAGGTGCGAACAATATTTTAGCATCATGGAACGCATGGATAGCCTCAGGAGTTGAAGGCATATTTGCGCCTTCAGCCACAGCTATACAGCCGTTCTTAATCAATGTAGCGGCATTATCACCATTAAGCTCATTCTGTGTGGCACATGGTAAGGCAACATCGCAGGCAACTTCCCAAGGTGTTTTTCCCTTATGATATTCAGCAGAAGGGTATTTGTCCACATATTCGGAAACTCTTCCTCTTTTGTTGTTCTTGAGGTCCATGACAAATGCCAGTTTCTCTTCATCGATACCGTCCTTGTCATAAATATACCCTCCTGAATCGGAAAGCGTCAATACTTTTCCTCCCAAATGCATGACTTTTTCAGCAGCATATTGGGCCACGTTTCCAGAACCGGAAATCACCACATTCTTACCTTCAAAAGAATCATTATTGGTCTTTAGCATGCTATCCGCAAAATAAACGGTTCCATAGCCAGTTGCTTCTGGTCGAATCAATGAGCCTCCCCAGGAACGACCTTTTCCTGTCAACACCCCGGTAAACTCGTTTCTAATCTTTTTGTACATCCCGAAAAGGAAGCCAATTTCACGAGAACCTACGCCTATATCTCCTGCGGGAACATCAGTGTTTGGACCAATATGTCGGCACAATTCCGTCATAAAGGCATGGCAAAAGCGCATTACCTCATCATCTGACTTTCCTTTGGGGTCAAAATCGGAACCACCTTTTCCGCCACCCATGGGTAAGGTTGTCAAACTATTTTTGAATACTTGTTCAAATGCCAAAAATTTCAATACACTGGCATTCACTGTTGGGTGAAAACGAAGACCTCCTTTATAGGGTCCGATAGCGGAATTCATTTGTATACGATATCCTCGGTTCACATGAATCTCTCCTGAGTCATCTACCCATGCTACGCGAAATGATAGCAATCGTTCTGGCTCCACCATTCTCAAAAGAATGTTTTTCCCGTGATAGATATCATTTTTTACAATGTACGGAATAACGGTTTCTGCTACTTCCTGTACCGCTTGGATGAACTCTGGTTCATGGCCATTTCTGGCAATGATCTCATCCATAAATACTTTGATTTTTGCTTCCATAAAACGGATTAGTGGTTTAACACCCCTTCGTTTTCCAATAGGGGCCAATTTTGTTGAATTATGAATTAGACGGCAAAATTATATTATTTACATAATTTCAACCCTTGTTTTTTAAAAATTTTTCAAAAAACAATTATCCGATGGCCTGCTCAAGGTCGGCAATCAAATCATCAACATCTTCAATTCCTACACTAAGTCGAATAAGGGAATCGACCACTCCACTTTTTTCGCGTTCTTCTTTGGGAATACTTGCGTGCGTCATACTAGCTGGGTGACCTGCCAAGCTCTCCACTCCACCTAAAGATTCTGCAAGTGTAAAAACTTCAAGCTTTTCAACAATTTTGATGGCGTCATCATAACTGCTCCCTTTGGGAACAAAGGATATCATTCCTCCAAAACCATCCATTTGGTTTTTGGCCACATCATGATTCGGATGATCTTCAAATCCTGGCCAATATACTTTTTCAATCTTTGGGTGATTATTCAAATATTTGGCAATGGCCTCTCCATTCTCGCAATGCCGTTGCATACGCACATGAAGTGTCTTGATTCCTCGTAAGGTCAAAAAGCTATCCATGGGGCCACAAACAGCTCCACTGGCGTTTTGAATAAAGTATAATTTATCCGCTATCTCTTTGTCCTTGACCACAAGCGCTCCAACAACAACATCACTATGTCCGCCCAAATATTTGGTAGCTGAATGCATTACGATGTCGGCACCTAGATCCAATGGGCGTTGTAAATAAGGAGTGGCAAAAGTATTATCAACAGCCAACAACAACTGATGTTTCTTGGCCAAACTGGATACGGCTTTTATGTCAATCACATTCATCATTGGGTTTGTAGGTGTCTCTACCCAAATGAGCTTAGTTTTGTCATTAACCAGTTTTTCTATGGCCTCTGTGCTTTGCATTCCAACAAAGTGAAAGACGATTCCATATTTCTCAAAAACCTGTTTGAACAACCGATAACTTCCTCCATAAAGATCATTAGTGGAGATTACTTCATCACCTGGATTCAATAATTTGATTACCGCATCCATTGCCGAAAGTCCACTGGCAAAGGCCAAACCGTAAGTACCATTTTCGATGCTTGCCAAGGCATTTTCCAATGCCGTTCTGGTTGGGTTGGCGCTACGCGAATATTCGAAACCTTTATGCCCGCCAGGTGTAGTTTGGGCATAGGTAGAGGTTTGATAAATGGGAGGCATTACAGCACCATACGCCTTGTCTGGGTGTTGTCCGCCGTGAATCGTCTTACTATTGAATTTTAAATCTTTTTTGCTCATCTCTTTCTTAATCTACATACAAATGTATCGTTATCTTTTGGAGTAATCAATCATGTCTTATTTTTGAAGACCCTAAACACTCAGCTTATGAAAAAAGCATTCTGCCTACTCCCTGTATTTGTGCTCCTCCTTGGTTGCGAAAATGCTGATAAACTTACTTTTGAGCCTCTTCATGTGTCCAACAAGGCCTGTGACGAGTGCCCAAAAATTGAAATAAATATTTTACATGCTTTGGATGAAACCATCGTATCCAATCAGATTAACAGTTCGCTCGAAGAAGAGGTTATATCACTTCTCTCGTTTGATGAAGAACAGGAAATCAATACAATGGAAAATGCTATTGATTCATTCACCAATAGTTTTAAGGAATTAAAATCTAGATTTCCTGATGAGACTGTGGGTTGGGAGGCCAACGTAGAGAGCAAGATCTCTTATGAAGATAGGGATATGCTCACGCTGGAATTCAGGGCATATTCCTTCACTGGTGGGGCACATGGCTACAGTTCCACTTCTTATTTAAATTTTGATAAGCGAAAAGGTTCCGAGCTCGACACTTGGGAACTTTTTGATGACTTGGAAGGTTTTCTAAGGTTTACCGAAACCAAATTCCGGATTCAAGAGGACATTCCACAAGATGACAACATCAACGCCACTGGGTTTATGTTTGAAGGTGACATTTTTCATCTGCCGGAAAATGTAGGGTATTCAGAAAAGGGCATTGTATTGATTTATAATCAATATGAGATAGCTTCCTATGCAGATGGGCCGATTACTTTGGTTTTACCTTATGCCGAGATCAACAAATATCTAAAACGGAAGGTAAAACTTTAACTCTCTGCGCTCAAAGCTCGTTTTAACGCCAAGACCGAACCTAAATGGATTCCTTCGTGGTAGGTATTATAGACAATTGCATCTTCAACAGATTTCAGTTCAATTTTTGCAGAAGTCATGTAGGGTTTAAAATCCTTGAAAATTCCTTTTTCGTAATCGTTAGCAGTTTGTTCGGGCAGGGAGAACATTAAGCTGGATATTAAATCTATCTCCTCATCACTGGGAATACCCTCTGGAAAAGTCCCTTTTCTGTATTTTTCAATTATTTCTTCGGGCATATTCACGGATTCACCACTCAATTTGTACACTAGTAATTGCTCTGTGACAACAACATGAGCTATGTTCCACCAGATATTATTATTGAATCCTTTTGGTATTTTGAACAAATCCTCTTTTGGTGTGTTCAATAAATGTCCGTGTAATGTTTTTCTTGTTTGCAGTGTAATATCGAATAGTTCTTCCATGAAAAAAAATGTAATCTTATTGAAAAACAAAACTAGAATCAAACTTTCAATATGGATATAAAATCCTTGATAAATTTTCGGCAATTTAAAAATGCATTTGTTAAACTATCATATCTATTTTTTTAGATATATAAATATTTATATATTTGTGCCATGGATATCATTGAAATCAGTAAAGTATTATCAAACCAGACCCGGGTCAAAATCTTACAGTGGTTAAAAGAACCGGAGGCAAATTTTCCGCCACACCAAGATATTGACCATTTTGATGACGGTGTTTGTGTAGGATACATACAAGATAAGACCGGATTATCCCAATCTACGATTTCAACCTATTTGAACTCCATGCAAAATGCCAATTTGGTGATTCCTACGCGGCATGGGAAATGGACGTATTATAGAAGGAACGAAGAAGTGATAAAAGCTTATGTTGAAAGCTTAAAACAGGATTTGTAATTTTTTGAACAAACATATCGATATTTAGCGAAATATAAATTTGAATTATTATGGAAAATTGTATCAACTGTATCTGTATTGAAGAAGTCGAGACACCTCGAAGAGTCAACACTATTTTTTTACAACGCGTAACAAAATGGTTGACCAATTTTACAATCGAAGGAGCGGAAGAATTATCAAAAATTAAATAATAAGGATATGAAAACCATAGGTTTAATAGGAGGAATGAGCTGGGAATCCTCAAAAATATATTATCAGCATATTAATGAAATGGTTCGGCAAAAGTTGGGTGGCTCTCATTCTGCTAAAAGTGTTCTTTCTTCGGTGGATTTTGAAGAAATTGAACGTTATTCCTTTTCAGGGGACTGGGACAAAATTGGAAAGTCTATGGCTTCCCACTCCAAAAACCTGGAAAGAGCTGGTGCAGATATGGTGGTACTTTGTACCAATACCATTCATTTGGTCAGCGACGCCATAACCAATGCTGTGGACATTCCTTTTCTACATATAGTCAATGCCACGGGAGAGGCCATTCAACAAAAAGGATTGAAAAAAGTGGCACTATTAGGCACCAAATTCACCATGGAAAAAGATTTCTACACGAAAATACTGGAAGATCAGTTCGGGCTGGAGATTTTGGTTCCCAATGATGAGGACATGGATGTTCTACAAGATATTATCTACAATCAACTGGTTCAAGGTGTGTTCACGTCAGAGGCCAAAGAAACTTGCATTAAAATCATCAAAAAATTGAAAGAGCAAGGGGCTGAAGGTGCCATTTTGGGTTGTACCGAATTACCTATTTTGATTCCTGCCGAAGAAGTGGACATTCCAACTTTTGATACTGCAAAAATACATGCGCAAAAAGCTGTGGATTTTGCCCTATCGTAAAGTAAATTCAATTTCTATGTTTGTTCGTTGCTTGTTAAAATTAAGTTTCTTTGCATTGCTAAATCTTGACTATAATTATTTCGCTCATGCCACGCTTTGATTTTAATAACAAAACCTTTTCGCTACTTGAAAATTCCGAAAATGGAAAGGTAAGTTCAGACACCATTTTTAGATATCGACAAGAAGGAAATCTCGTCACAGCGGATTACGAAGGTGGAACAATTCGATATGGAAAAATTATCGCCAAACTCGATGAAGACAAACTCGAAATGCTTTATCAATGCCTAACTGAAGATGGAGAGCTTAAAGCTGGAAAGGCCGAGGCCCATATCCGAATGGATGAAAACAACAAAATCCGTTTGCTCCTTGACTGGCAATGGTTAAATGATTCAACAAAAAAAGGGACTTCAGAGTATGTTGAAGTCGAATAAAATCACTGAAATAAATTCAATAGTAAATGAAAAAAATATATCACCTAGGTAGTTGCTCTACCTGCATCCGTATTTTGAAGGAATTGGAACCCTTGAATGGGGTTGAATTACAAGAAATAAAGACAGAATCCATTACCCCGGAACAACTCGAAGAGATGAAAAATTTGGCTGGAAGCTACGAGGCTTTGTTCAGTAGAAGAGCCATGCTCTTTAGACAACGCGGCCTGCATGAACAACAATTATCTGAGGACGATTACAAAAACTTGATTCTCGAGCATTATACTTTTCTCAAAAGGCCTGTAGCAATAATTGATGGTCAAATTTTCGTAGGAAACTCAAAAAAAATTGTTGAGGCGGCAAAAGAGGCACTTCACGCATGAGCAAACGTACCCTTGCCATACTTGCAGCGCTGGGCGCGACTACCATTTATGCCATAAACCACACGATTGCCAAGGGCATAATGCCCCATTATGTGGGGGCCTTTGGCGTTATTATGCTGCGTTTGGGAGGTGCCACATTATTGTTTTGGGTAATTTCGATTTTCGGCCCAAAAGAAAAAATCGAAAAAAAAGATTGGGGTCGAATTTTCCTCTGCTCACTACTGGGAATGGCCATAAACATGTTGGCCTTTTTTAAAGGTTTGGAACTGTCAACTCCCATAAACAGCGCTGTACTGGTCACCATTACTCCGATAATCGTGGTGGTACTGTCCGCATTTTTTATAAAGGAGCGCATTACATGGAATAAAGGACTTGGGGTTTTCATGGGCTTTGTTGGTGTTCTGGGGTTGATATTGTTTGGCGCGGAAATACGGCAAGATGCCCCAAACATTCCACTGGGCAACATGCTTTTCGTACTTAATGCCACTGTATATGGGTCCTATCTAATTCTTGTAAAAAAGTTGGTTGAAAAATATCATCCTTTTACATTGATGAAATGGCTATTTACCATCGGATTGGTCATTGCCTTTCCCGTAACCTATCCCGAATTTTCAGAAATCGACTGGTACAATATGCCACTATGGGCCTATGGGGCAATCGCTTTTGTAGTTATCGGAACTACCTTTTTTACCTATTTATTCAATGTGTTTGCCCTGACACAACTAAAAGCATCAACTTTAGGGGTTTTTATGTATTTGCAACCCCTGATAGGTATTTTGTTTGCTCTTTCTTCAGGTAAAGATCATCTTACTTTGGTAAAGGTTTTGGCAACCACTTTGGTTTTATTGGGCGTATATCTGGCCAGTAAAAAACCGAAACCGGTTTCCTAAAATATGCCATTTTTTTTCATCTTTATGAGAACTAGGGCTAAAGATGGTGATTGGAAATCTATCTGCTAAATGTCCTACGTTAATTGTAAACAGTGTTTCATTAACTCATATGGCCCATTCATCAATTTAAGCCCGCAAAGTCAAACTCAAGTTCTACTTTGCGCTTTCAATTAAATCAATCTAAAACCCATGCAAAAAATCATTTACTATGTCGCCGCTTCCCTTGACGGTTATATCGCAGGTCCAAACGAAGATGTAAGCCGATTTATACACTCGGGCAACGGTGTAGAAAAATATCAGCAAGACCTTTTGAATTTCAAAACTGTGATCATGGGTCGCAAAACCTATGAGTTCGGATATCAATTTGGATTGGTTCCAGGCCAACCTGCCTATCCGAATATGGAGCATTTTATTTTTTCCGACTCTCTGGAAATCGCCGATTTGGCATCATCAGTCCATATCGTAAGGCCCTCACTAGACAATGTCAAAGAAATCAAATTACATTCTTCATCCGACATTTATCTATGTGGAGGAGGGGCATTTGCCGGTTGGCTTTTAAATCATGGCCTTATCGATGAACTAAAACTTAAGCTTAACCCCATAGTTCTTGGAAATGGAACTCCGCTCTTTGGTAATTCCAAGACTTCTGTAAAATGGCATTTGGAACACAGTGAATCTTATGACCAAGGGTTACAGATTTTGAGCTACAATTTGAGAAAAGAAATTACAGATTTTCATGAGAAATAAAAAGACATATTTTTTACTACTCTTACTTTCAGCTATGTACTGTGAAGCACAAAAGATGATCCTTACAAAAGATGATTTATTGTACCAATCCACATCTGAAAACTTAGATAGGTTTGGCTCATTTATTTGGTCAAAAAGCGATGATGGTACAATTATTATTAACCAAGAAAATTTAGATATAATTAAAGTCCGTAAGGGCATGTACTATAAATCCCTAGTTAAGTATTCCTCTTTTTTGGGAAGGACAAGCTACCATATTCAACATGTAAAATTTTCTGAAAGAGCTAGAATACTTGCATATTTAATATCTCACATAAAACGAAATGATATAGAACCCAAAATCATTATACATACAGTTATAGGCGATAAGGACTCCTGTTACTACCACGAGTTTGAAAAAAACAACTATTACGATCTTTTTGATCTGAAAGATGAATATAGAAAAGAATTTGAAAGATTACGTCCTCCTGAGAAATTGGAATTACCTTACGCAACACCGATAATAGATGCTGATTATATGGAGGATAGTAGATGTAAATGAAAACAAAACGCTTTGTAATGCACAATAAAATCAATGAGCAAACTAAGCTATAGGGTTATTCCTTATAAAATTCAAGATGACCATCTTGCACCAATAAGAGAAGTTAACTTTATGTTTTTTTGACAAAAAAAATCAACCCGTTAAATACAAATCCTGTGGAAATTGTACATGCTTTCGGGTATCCGCTTTGGTCAAGACCGTAAAATCATCCGTCCTTTCCATTTTATTGAAGGCATCAATGAATATTTGAGGCAAGGGAATCAATTTTCGATTCTTCAAATCGATCCATGCCCCCATCATTTCGCAGCGGGCAAAGTTTTTGCCCTCGCTGTCGTAAAAATCATGCTGAAATTCAAAAAACATTCCATCCTCGCTCATCCCTTTAAATCCTAATGAAACCTTTACAGGTTTTCCTGGAAACACCTCTTTAAAATAATATATGTGCTCATAAAACACCACAGGACCAATATTATATTCGGCCATGGTTTTGTGATTAAACCCAAGTTCCCCCAAAAACGCCATTCGGGTATGGCTTGCAAAATTGATATAGGCTGAATTGGCCAAATGCCTGTTGGAGTCTAAATCGCTCCAGCGAATCTCAAATTCCTTAAAAAACATATTCTAATATTTGTTATGCATGCATAATAGTTGTAAAATTACATAGTTTTGAAAATTGATTCCTATCAAGTGTTATAAATAATTTTATTTTTAGAGATACTTTAACATCAACTCCATGAGCGAAAAAGCCGAATTCATCAAAGACCTTGCATTGCCCGCAGTTGCTGCTCCAATGTTTCTTATTTCCGGACCCAAATTGGTTATCGAATGTTGCAAAAATGGAATTGTCGGCACCTTTCCGGCACTCAACCAGCGAACCAGTGAAGGTTTTGAGGAATGGCTTATCCAAATAAAAACGGAATTGGAACAGTTTGAAAAAGAGACCGGAAAAAAACCTGCTCCTTTTGGTGTTAACCTTATTGTTCACCCTACCAACCCAAGATTGGAGGCCGATGTGAAGCTTTGCATGAAACACAAAGTTCCGTTGGTCATAACTTCTCTGGGGGCTGTCAGCATGGTAGTTGACGCGATACATAGTTATGGAGGATTGGTTTTTCATGACATCATCAAAAAAAGGCATGCTGAAAAAGCGGCCGAAGCTGGAGTTGACGGACTTATCTTAGTGTCGGCAGGCGCAGGAGGACACGGAGGAAATCTAAACCCAATGAGCTTGATTGCCGAAGTGAAAAAAATTTTTAATAAGACCATTTTGCTATCTGGCTGTATCAGTACCGGAAGAGATATTGCCGCTGCCATGCAAATGGGAGCTGACATGGCTTATATGGGAACACGTTTTATAAATACTGAGGAAAGTAAGGCCCCCGAAGAATACCGCAAAATGATTATTGAAGCTGGAGCAAACGATATTGTTTACACAGCAGCAATTTCTGGCGTCCATGCCAATTTCTTAGCCGCAAGCCTGCAAGCGGCCGGAATTACCGAAGAAGATTTAAAAAAGGAGCACAAGGTAGATTTTGGAAAGGAACTGGATACCGAAGTCAAAGCATGGAAAACTATTTGGTCGGCCGGACAAGGGGTGACCACTATCGAAAATGTAATGCCCATTTCCGAATTGGTCAACACCCTAAAGTCTGAATTTAAGGAAGCCATTGAAGAACAAAGCAAACTATTGGAAGTCTTTCCGAAAGGATAATCTGGTTTTAACCGTGGTATATTTAGAATTTTATTGTAGCAAAAACTGTCAGATTGAGCTGTCACCCTGAACTTGTCGAAGGGGCGGTCGAAATCAAAAGGAAAAAGTATCGAGAACAAGGTTTGCGCCATGAAAATTCTGATTCTCGATACAATTTTTCAGACAGATGCACCGAAAAACCACTCGAATTGACAAATTTTCATCAAAAATGAACCATAAGCGGTTCTGTTCTTTTTCCAATGCCATTGATTCCTTCAAATTATTCGCCGCCACTTTTTTTTAAAGGTGGGCATCTATCCACAATTTATTGCGGTTTGTTCAGAACGGTAAACGGTCTGGTCCAAGCAAAGGAACGCTTGACACTTTCCGATGGCGATTTCTTGGATTTGGATTGGAGCAAATCTGACACCCCAACTAAAAAATTGGTTGTGCTTTTACACGGTTTGGAAGGTGATGCGCAAAGACCATACATTACCGGAAGCGCAAAATTGTTCAATCAAAATGGTTTTGACGCATGTGCGGTAAATTACCGAGGTTGTAGCGGGGAACCAAACACTTTATATCGCTCTTACCACTCTGGTGTCACGGAAGACTTAGAAGAGATTATTAATCATATTTTATCCACCAAAAAATATTCGGAGGTTTTTGTTAAAGGATTTAGCTTAGGCGGAAATCTACTACTGAAATATTTGGGTGAAGGAAATGATATTCCAAAAGAAATCAAAGGTGCGGTAGCTATTTCGGTTCCTTGTAGTTTAAAAGATTCGTGTGACCAATTGCTTTCTTTCGAGAACATCCTTTATGCTGATCGGTTCAAAAGACATTTAATCACAAAGTTGAGGCAAAAACAACTTCTTTTTCCCGATTCGATTTCCGATACCGATATCAAAGCCATTAAAACCCTCAAGGATTTTGATGACATCTACACCAGTAAGGCCCATAATTTTAGGGATGCCCTAGACTATTATGCCAAATGCAGTTCCCTTCAATTCTTACCAAACATTTCCATTCCAAGTTTGATTGTCAATGCTGAAAATGATTCTTTCCTAGGTCAAGATTGCTATCCAAAGGCGGAAGCGGAAAAAAACAAGCGTTTGTTTTTGGAAATTCCCAAGTATGGTGGACATGTCGGATTTTGGGGTAAACATAATACTACCTATACAGAACAAAGAGCACTTACCTTTTTCACAGGAAGGTAAATTCTAAAACATTTGTTCAGAATTGTTAAACGCAAAGGTTTTCGCTGCACAAATGCACGGTTCGAAGTCTGTATAAGTCCTTTTACAAACAATATTTCTTTATATTAGTTGCCCATACCACTGATAATTTATTGAAATGAAAAGACTGATTTTATTAATCGCCCTTGGCGCCTTTGTGGCAAGCTGCGGTGGAAAAAAGGAAGAAAAAAAGGATGGTTTTGAAGTAAACAGAACCAAAAAAGAAGAGAAAAAAGTTCAGGCAAAAGAAGGGGTTCCTGTTGATTTGGACAATACAGGGGTTGGTCCAATTAAAGAATTGACCTTTCCTGATGATATAGATTCTGAAATGGCGGCACGCGGAGAATCCACATTCAATTCTATTTGTGTGGCTTGCCATATGGTGGATCAAAAAATGATTGGCCCAGCAATGAAAGGTGTTTATGAAAGACGTAATCCTGCCTGGGTAATGAACATGATTCTTAACCCTGACGTAATGCTCAAAGAAGATCCTATTGCCAAAGCATTGCTCAAAGAATACAATAATGCTATTATGCTCAACCAAAATCTGACCGAAGAAGAAGCTCGCGATGTCGCTGAGTACTTGCGTACTCTTTAGTAAGAAATAAGAGCATACATGTTTCATGCAGTGCTGTCACCTGTTCAGGTGACAGCACTTTTTTATTGACACCTCCTTACTCATTGATCCCTAACACAATGTTAAAAAATAACTCTGAACAAGGAAGGTTTATTTACAACCGCTATTTTTATCTTGTAAGAGATTATAGCCCCGTTGCTAAATTTAAAGACATGAGATTGTTTCTTTTGTTGCTGTTTTTACTTCCTTGTTTTGTTTTCTCCCAAGAGGACACAAAACAAAAATCACAATTCATTGCATTATACACGATTGGCGAGCATTGGGATTCCGAAAAACAACCTCATGAGCAGGAATATTTTAAGGAACATTCAGGTTTTTTATCCAAGTTGCGGAAGGAGAAAAAAATTGTAATGGGAGCTCGTTATGCCGATACGGGAATGATCATAATATTGGCAGACAATCTCGAAGCTGCAAAAAGTATGCTGTTTGAGGACATTGCTTTGCAACAAAAACTTTTTAATGTAGAAATCCATCACTTTAATGCCTTTTACAAAGGTTGTTTAGAATAACTATATATGAGAAAAAACATATTCTTTGGTCTTATTTTCATTTTGACATTCAGTATGCAAGCACAAAACGAGGAACTTCCGTATTATCAAATTCCAGAATATCCAGAAGATTTCAGCCCCGGTAATGTGGTTGCGAGAATGATTGATGGGCTTGGGTTTCGGTATTACTGGGCGACGGAAGGATTGACTCCAAAAGATTTGGAGTACAAACCCTCAAAGGATGGAAGAACCATCATTGAAACCATGCGACATATCTGCGGAATGTCTGAAATGATCAAAAATGCTCCCACTGCAACACCCAATACAGGCATAGATGGGCTTTCTGATTATTCTTACGAGCAACTTCGCAAGAGAACATTGGAAAACCTTAAAGAAGCCAGCGGTTTAATGAACAGTAAAAAAGCTAAAGATTTTGATGGCTTCAAAGTCATTTTTCAGCGTGGGGAAAAGCAAACTGCGTATCCCTATTGGAACATAATCAACGGCATGCTCTCAGATTGTATTTACCATGCAGGCCAAATCACCATGATGCGACGGGCATCAGGCAATCCTATCAATCCTAAAGTAAGTGTGTTTAATGGTAGATTAAGGGAATAAACCCTAACTACTTACTTAATGCTATCCACAACCACCTTATAGGTTGGGTCTTCAAGTACATTGACCTCGATGATATCCTGAGCGTTTTTTAGCAAGCGAATACAGTCTTTGCTCAAATGTCTTAAATGTACCTTTTTACCTGCCTTTGCATAGCGTTCGGTAATTTTATTTAGTGCTTCAATCCCGGACATATCGGCGACACGGCTCTCTTTAAAATCGATGATTACTTCGGAGGGGTCATTTTGGACATCAAATTTTTCAGCAAACAATGTGGTCGACCCAAAAAACAAAGGCCCGTATATCTCATAATGTTTTACGCCATTTTCATCTACATGTTTTCTGGCGCGAATCCGTTTTGCATTTTCCCAAGAATAGGCCAAGGCAGAAATAATGACCCCTAACAAAACAGCAACAGCCAAATTATGGGTGATGGCTGTGATCAAGGTCACCAAAACCATCACAATCACATCCGAATTGGGCATTTTTCTGAAAGTTTTAAAGCTAGCCCATTCAAAAGTTCCAATAGCTACCATAAACATTAATCCAACTAGGGCAGCCATCGGCAACTGCTCAATAAGGTTACTCCCGAACATGATAAAAACCAACAGCATCACTGCAGCCGTTATTCCAGATAATCTTGCACGGGCACCTGATGAGGTATTGATCAAACTTTGCCCGATCATGGCACAACCACCCATTCCCGAAAGAAATCCAGAAAGGATATTTGCTGTACCTTGGGCAACACATTCTTTATTTCCACTACCCCTTGTCTCAGTAATTTCATCAATAATATTAAGGGTAAGTAAGCTTTCAATCAACCCAACTCCAGCGACTATTCCTGCATATGGGATGATTATCATAAAAGTCTCCAGAGTAAACGGAACTGTTGGGATTGATAAGGGAGGGAAACTTCCTTTGATACTCTCCCCCTCTTGCATAGTATCTGCAACGGTCAAGGTATCTATTCCAAATCCAAGAACAATTATCGATACCACCACAATGGCCAATAAAGATGAAGGAACTGCTTTGGTAATTTTTGGAAATCCCCAAATAATGACCATGGTCAAAAGGGTAAGGCCTAACATGGTATACAATGAAGCACCAGACAGTAATTCTCCCGTTCCCTTTTCATAAAAATTGGGGAATTGCGCCATAAAAATAATAATGGCCAATCCGTTTACAAACCCAAACATAACAGGGTGGGGAACCAAACGGATGAATTTTCCCAATCGAAGCACCCCTGCCAAAATTTGGATGATACCAGCAATGATTACCGTAGCAAAAACATAGTTTAGAATCGTTGTTGGTTCTATACCGGGAAAGGTCTGTTTAAGCTCCAAAATCAACCCAACAAAAATAACCGCTACGGCTCCTGTGGCTCCGGAGATCATCCCAGGTCGACCTCCCAAAATGGAAGTGACCAAAGCCAATACAAAAGCAGCGTATAACCCCGTTAATGGGGAAAATCCGGGAATCAATGCAAAAGCTATCGCCTCGGGCACTAAAGCTAGGGCAACGGTAAGTCCAGATAATATTTCAGTACGATAATTTACTTTCTGTGAAAAATCAAAAAGATTGAGGTACTTTTTCATCCGTTTAAATTTCAATAATTATCTAATAATAAATTAATTATGAAATTGAGAACGTCTGCAACCGCTACGCTCTCACATTAAAAATTTTAAACATCCCCTTTAATAAAAAAATGTCTAAAATTTATTAATGCTCGTTTCATCTCTTTTGGTTTGAAGCCGGCAAAAATACCAATATTCCTTTAGTAGGCCATAACTCCCTTAATTTTTAAGGATTTAGTAATCTCACCACTGCTTTAGCCCTAATAATCGTTCTCCTAGTGGACTTAATTTGGCAGTTTCGTACTTGTCTCGTTCCCAGTTTCTTGGGTCACCTGGAAAAGCGTAACCCTCTGGAGCGATTCTATTCTTCCAGGAATTTACTCGCCATGATTTAAGTTCTTCATTGTCTTCTTCGGCAGGCATCATTGAAATGTACTGCGCAATCCGCACCTTATCCTTTGATTTATTGGGACGGATGCCATGGGGTTCCGTGCTGTTGAAAATCAGCAAATCACCGGCATTCATTTTTACTTTCACAATCTTATCTTCCAAGCCATCAGTATTAGGTTGAAACCTGTCACGGTCTTCAGGTTGGGTCAATTTCCAGGTGTCGTAATTACGATAAAGCCACGGAATGCATTGAAATCCACCCATATTTTCGTCGGTCTGATCAGCCAACGCCAACACCCCTTGTACATTTTGTGGTCGGGTTTCAGGGTCATAATCCCAGTGAATGAAGCCCTTTTGTTCAAAACCTGGTCGATTCGGAAAATTAAGATTGGCGCGATCTATAGTTGCCCATAACTTCTCGGTCCCCCAAATGTCTACAAAGGCATCATAAACCCTCTGCTCTTGCCTGTTGTTCCATAAATGTTGATGGTTATAGACTTCAACCATTCCCGTTCCGGTCAACTCCTTCATTTTCATTTCTGCTCTGGGAGGGGCATACCAAGTTTCGGGATTAGCTGGGTCTTTCTCTTCAAATTCCCATAGAAAATCTGCTGTGGCCCGCGCCTGTTCAAGAGGAACTGCATTTTTTATAATGATGTATCCATTGTGTATCCAGAAATTCCAGTCTTCTTCCGAAAGCACGCGAAGTGGCTTACCGTTGGACCTATCATTCAATCGTAGTTTACTGCTGGTCGCTGTGGATGGATTGCCGGGAAGCTCTTCATGTGCCTTGTTGGCCATCTCAAGTTTTTCTTCTTTCTCCATGACTATACTTTTTGATTCTAAATTCTATGGAATAAAACTAGTACGTTAAAGTAGTGGTCTCCACCTTCATATTGATATAAATTTGAATTATATTGATATATTATGTCATTTTTTGTACTTTATTGGATATTCAAGTGAAAATTGAAGATTCAGTTAGAGACCATAGCGCCCAATACCAAGAGCCCTTTCCAGCTTTTGCACCTTCCTCGATTGAATCACCTTTTCTATTGGCATTTTCATCCCGAATATGAATTGGTCTACATTGAAGGTGCCAGTGCTACCAGACATGTGGGGGATAATATCTCGAACTATGAAGAGAGTGACTTGGTCTTTATCGGGTCCAACATCCCACACCTGAATTTCGACTATGGGGTACAAACTGATTACATTAAGGAAGTCCTGCACATAAAACCCAATTTTAAGGAAAACTTATTACTCAATATTCCCGAGCTAGCGAACATTCGTGAACTTTTTGAAAGGTCTAAACACGGAATTGTTTTTACCGGGGAAACCAAAAGGCTGATTGGTGAGCGACTAAAAAAGTTATATAGGCTCTCTCCTTTTGAGTTGTTTATGGAAAACATTCAAATATTAAAGGAATTGGCCCATAGCAATGATTATTTTTTGTTGCACGATCAACCTTTTGTCAATAGATATAGCAAAAAGGAACAGGATCGACTTAGAAATATACATGAGTTTGTGGATAAGCATTACCAACGAAAAATTGCTGTTGAAGAAGTGGCACAACTGTGCAATTTGGGGAAAGAGGCCTTTTGCAGGTATTTTAAAAAAACCACTGGAAATACATTTACCAACTTTTTGAACCAATATAGAATCAGTCAGGCCAAGAGACTTTTATTGATAGGTAAAAATGTAGGGGAAACCTGTTACGAATGCGGTTTTGAAAGTCTATCTTACTTTAATAGGACCTTCAAAAAGATAAGTGGAGAAAATCCTTCAGATTTTAAAAAGCAGTATTCGAAATATCAAAAAGTGAAAAGCTAATTGTTTCAAATAAAAAAACCGCCGCAGATTGAGGTATCTGAAGCGGTTTTTAACTAAATAACCAACCAAAAAACTTGTCTAAGTAGTCGACTACTCTATTTTTTACTTACATTTTTCTTTGTCGGGACACGTTTTTTATAGAATTTTTAACTTTTGAACGTTTCTTGCCCGTTGTTTTTCCAGATTTCAAATATTGAATGTATCCCCTTCCCTTGAATTCATAAACCGTTTCACTGGCCACATGATACAATTCAATAGTACTATCATTAATAACGTAAACCTCAAAATAATCATTGCCCAAAAAGTCGTAATCCAATGTTAAAGTTTTGAGTGATGCATCGTTAGCCACATCAAAAACCTCAAAATTGCCCTCGTAATCCCAAACCAAATTGGCAAGCGATGTGCCTATTCCATCTACAGATGACCTAAAGCTTTCATCAGAGAAAAACTGAAGGTAGTTTTCATTATCAAACTCATTCACTGCCCCTACCTCACTGGTATATGTTTTTTCCCAGACCTCATATTCCTGCAAGAAATAATGGATATTGTCATAAAAGACCATGTCGTAATCAAAGTTGCTTTTTTGATATCCGCGAAGCACATAGGAAGTATTGGAACGGGTATCAAGCAATTCTATAGTACTACCATTGATGGCATATACTTCCAGTAACCAAAGGCCGTCCACATCATGGTCGATTTCCACAGCTCCTGTGAGGGTATCATAAACTCCAACATCAATCCCTAATCCACCCCCGGTTTTTCCAATTCCTACCATATTGTTGTTGGCGTAGACAGTTCCTCTATCAAATGATATGGTAAAAGCACGTTGCAAAAAAGGCACCTCTCCATTTCCCTTTGTAGCATTTATATCAACATACCAAAGGTCAAACGACTCAAGTGCCAGAGCGGTATTGATAGGGGATTCTTCAATAAAATCGTCCTCAATAACTACTTCGGTATAGCATGAGCTCACCAATAATCCTATAAATAATGTTCCAAATAGTAGTTTTCCAATTCTCATAGTTCTGGGCTTTTGATTCAATAGGTTAGGACCAAGCATTGTGCCAAAGTCATAATGTATTAATAATCAATGTTTTACATATTAAAAATTAGATTGTTTAGCTTTACGCCATAATTTTTGTTGATGACTGAAAAACCTCGATTTGGTGTTTTGGGAGGAGGTAGTTGGGGAACTGCCATAGTAAAAATGCTCTCCGAAAATTTAGATAATGTAGCGTGGTATATGCGGAGTGTATATGTAATTGAGCACCTAAAAAACGAAGGACATAACCCTAATTATATTAGTTCTGCGGAGTTTGATGTTTCAAAACTCCAACTGAATAATGAAATCAACGAAGTGGTTGAAAATTCGGATGTGCTCATTTTTGCCATTCCTTCCGCTTTTTTGGAAGGGGAACTCGAAAAACTGACCAGTTCGCTAGAAGGCAAAATTATTTTCTCGGCCATTAAAGGAATTGTTCCAGAGAGTGGATTGATTGTCGGAGAACATTTTCATGACATTTACCAAATCCCTTTTGAAAACATTGGTGTCATTACCGGACCATGCCATGCCGAAGAGGTTGCCCTGGAGCGGTTGTCCTACCTCACCATAGCCTGTGCCGATGCTGCCAAGGCCGAAATGGTAGCTAACAACCTTAAGAGTCATTATATCCGCACAAAGATTTCCGATGATATTATTGGCACCGAATACGCAGCCATGCTCAAAAACATTTATGCCATAGCTGCAGGAATTGCCCATGGGCTTCGATACGGGGACAATTTCCAAAGTGTCTTGATGAGCAATGCCATTCGAGAGATGAAGCGTTTTATTGGCAAAGTGTATAAAATGAAACGCAACATAAACAACTCCGCTTATTTGGGAGATTTATTGGTTACAGGCTATTCCACATTTAGCCGCAATCGTATGTTCGGAAATATGATTGGCAGAGGCTATACGGTAAAAAGTGCTATGATGGAAATGAATATGGTCGCCGAAGGTTACTACGCCACTAAAAGTGCCCATTTGCTTATGGAAAAGTTGGAAAAAAAGTCCAAAATCCCCATTATTAATGCGGTCTATCAGATTCTCTACCAAGAGAAAAATCCTAAAAAGGTGTTTAAAAAGCTAACTGAAAAACTGGATTAAAGTCAGTTCAATAGCACCTCATCGCTTATGCTTTTCCCTCGAGGAATGGAATTGTCCTGAATGTCTATGGTCATGGCATCGTATGATTTTATATGCGATTTGTTGACGATGTATGATTTATGAACCCTTCGAAAATTATCAGGCAGCACCTGCAACGCGGATTTTATGCTGCCATAACTGGTAATCTTTGATTTGTCGGCCAAGTGATAGGTCACATAATTTCCAAGGCCTTCAACAAAAAGTATGCTTTCAAAAGGTACACGATGGGTCTTTCTATTTGAGCGAATCTCCAAAATCTCGGTTTCCAAGCTCTCGTTTTTATCATGCTCAATGGCCCACAGTTGAAACAATTTTGCGCCCAACACCAATAGAACGGTAGTATTTATTAAAACAATGGCCCTTACCAACATCATTATACTAAACAGTCCCGAACTTGAATCATTCAACAATAATTCCTCATAAAATAGATGGATAAAAATTCGCTGCAATATTCCACCTATAAGCAATGCGATGGCATATCCCGCAAAAAACTCCTTGAACTTTCGTTTCAACAAAAAACGGGGCAGAAGAAAGTAAATGGTAAAATAAACCGCCAATATGCGAATGGGCAATAAAATAAACTCCAAATAAAACGAAGCCAAATATCCTTCTTCACCTACCCATATCAATCCAAAAAGCACATAATATAGCATCCAGAAAATGGCATGGGTCGCTACTCTGGAGTTAAATAGATAAAAATTGTTGGTTGATTTCACGTAAATCAAATTTCAAATCATGGCAAGGCTTGCATTGACATAAAAATAGGCTGCCTTCGTATAAATTGTCCTTCATCTAAAAATAGGCAATCTAATTTTAAGGAAAACTTAAATCATCAGCATGAAATCAAAAAACGAACTATATATATTAGGTATCCTTTTCCTATTTTCAACTTTTTCCCTTAGCTCCCAAATTTTAGGAAGGAGAAGTTCCTGGGAAGCCAGTATCAAAGGTCCGGAAGGAGGGCTCCCAGGCTCTAAAATCATAGAGGTAAAAGCTAATTCTCCTCTGGGAAAAGCAGGTTTCTTGGTTAATGATGTTATTATTGAGGTTGATGGAATCCCAATTTCAGATGGAGAAATTTGGAGTGAAGTTTCTTATGGTCTTCGGGCAAACAAACCCACAAAAATTAAGGCCATTAGAAATGGGGAATTGATTGAAAATACCACGCAGTTCAATCCGTTGGAAAAAGAAAACCACCCCGGACTGGATACCTATTACGAAGAAATCACTAGTCCATATGGTATCACCCAACGCATCATTATCACCAAACCAAAAAAGGCCGGCAAACAACCCGCCATTGTATTGATCGGGGGACTCAGTTGCTCCAGTATTGAAACCTACCCTGAAAGAAGGGGAAATTGGGTACAAACCATTAAAGATTTGGTTGAAAAATCGGGTATGGTGGTCATGCGCATCGAAAAACCTGGGGTTGGCGATAGTGAAGGAGATTGCAGTCAATCCGACTTCAAAACTGACATTGAAGGTTTTCGAACCGCCATCAAAAAACTAAAGACCAAACCTTACGTGGATTCTTCCAGAATCATAGTTTACGGTTCAAGCATGGGAAGCGCCCTAGCTCCACTTTTTGCTAATGAATTTGATTTGGCCGGAGTCATTTCCGATGGCACTTTCTTTAAAACATGGTACGAGCATATGCTGGAAATAGAACGCAGGCTTCTGCAATTTAGAGGCAATACAGAATCTGAAATTGTAGAAAAGATGAACAAATACTACATCCCTTTATATTATGGTATGCTCATTGAAAAAAAGACGTATCAGGAAATAGTTGATGCTTATCCTGCTTTAGAAGCGTACAATTACCACTCCGCAGCACATATGTATGGTAGACCTGTAGCCTATTATCAACAACTGCAAGACTTTGACCTTGCTGGGCAATGGGAAAAACTAAAAGTTCCTGTTCGAATTTTGCGGGGTACCAACGATTGGATCATGTCCTCGTATGACAATAAAATGATTATTGACGTTCTAAAAAGAAATGGACACAAAGACCATATCCTTTACGAATATCCTGGCTTAGACCATTGGAATACCATTCACGAAAGCCCAAAAAATTCTTTCGAAGGAAAACCAGGAAAGTGGGATGAGGGAACCATTAATCTTATTATTGAATGGGCGCAAGAAATGGCAGGTTTAAAATCTTAAGCACGTTCCAATGAAAAATTGGAATGTGAATCCAACTCGACTAACAGTTTTTCCTTAAAGGATTGTATTTGCTTTTTGTCGTATCCATACGCTTTTTTGAATTCAGCTAAAACGGGGTCCATGTATTTACGAACACTATCAATATCGAAGTACAGGCGCCCCGTTCTTCTTATAAAGAAGTCCAAGGGGCTAGCTGCCATTTCGTTTGCAATAGTGAATCGTGTCTCAGCTAATATCATGCTGGCATAAACATCCTCATTTTTCTCGGAGGAATAGTCCTCCAAGATGCTATCGGTCTGTTTGCCATAGGTTGTCACCAAGTACCACGCATCATGCTCCGTAAACCCATCTGCTTGAATACGTTCAAACACTTGGGCTATGTATTTTTTTACCTGCTTGTACTTTTTAAAGTCACTTCCACAAAGTGGAATCTTATCGGTTACGCACGGTTCAACTTCAACCCCATAATCCTCTTCCATTTTTTTAGTAATACGATTGACCACCCGCTCAGCCATTTTTCGGTATCCTGTGAGTTTACCACCAGCTATGCTGACCAAACCAGAATCGGAAGTGAAAATCTCATCCTTTCTTGACAACTCCGACGCAGACCTACCTTCTTCATGAATCAAAGGACGCAATCCCGCCCAAGACGAAATAATATCTTCCATTTCGAGATTAATGGAAGGAAACATATTGTTTACAGCAGAAATCAAATAGATGGCATCGGCCAAATCCACTTGAATATTGTCCTTGTCCGAATCATAATTGGTATCCGTAGTGCCGACATAAGTGACCCTACCTCTGGGGATAGCGAACATCATTCTGCCATCTGGAATATCAAAATATACAGACTGTTTTACGGGTAGTTTTTCCTTTGGAAACACCAAATGTACCCCTTTGGTCAGATGTAATCGTTTTCCTTTTTTGGATTTGTTTATGCTTCGAAGCTCATCTACCCATGGTCCTGCTGCACTGATCACATATTTCGATTTTATCTGGAATTCATCTCCTGAAACCTCATCCTTCACTTTAACACCAGCTACTTTTTCTTCATTATAAATAAAATCGACAACCTTGATATAGTTTAGTGCCTCCGCACCAAATTGAAGACTGGTCTTAATATTTTCTATGGTAAGTCGAGCGTCATCGGTGCGATATTCAGCATAATAGCCTGCCCCGTTCAAAATCTTCTTAGGTAAAAGCGGTTCCAATTTGAGCGCCTCTTTTTTCTCCAACATTTGCCGTTTGTCATCGCCTGTTACTTGAGCCAGAATATCATAAACCTTTAACCCAATTGAAGTCAACCACTTGCCATAAGACCCCCCTTCAATCAAAGGCAACAACATTTTCTCGGGTAAAACCAAATGGGGTGCCAATTTGTGTACAATAGCCCGCTCCGAGCCTACTTCTTTCACCAGCCAAAAATCGAACTGTTTCAAATAACGCAACCCACCATGAATCAATTTGGTGGATTTACTACTCGTTCCCGAAGCAAAATCACCTTTTTCCAAGAGCAGTACTTTCATACCTCTTGAGGCGGCATCCAAAGCAATTCCTCCGCCAGTTATGCCTCCTCCAATGACCACTATATCAAAGTCGATTTTCGAAACTCGATCTAGCGTCTTTTTTCTATCTAGGTTGGAAAATCTAAAATGCTCCTTCATACACATTGATTTGAAAAACAGCAAAATGAAAAGATAAACAAAAGTACTTGCTTGGGGAAGGGTCTTAAATTAAGTTTCCATTAATTTCGCTTGGTGAACTCATATTCCCGTTCTACTCGACAAACCCTAACCTTATACCAAGAATACCATTTTTTGATTCCATTCTGTTGTGCTACTTTGTGGTCTATATTGGCCTTCCAATTGGCAATGGCTTCCAAACTTTCCCAATAGCTAATGGAAATTCCGATATCATCTCTTGCGCTTTCAAAATCGATAAACCCTGGCTGCTTCCGGGCCAGTTCCTCCATGTCAATGGCCATTTGGTTGTATCCATTATTTCCTTTGGTCCGAGTATTGGTGAAAATAACCGCGTAATAAGGCTTTTGTAGTTCCATTAATCTATATATTCCTTTTCCATAAAGTAATTGACCAAAGCTTCTTTCATCAAAACCGCCTGTTCACCAGCCTTTAAAGGTGGAAGCTGTTCTTTTATTTTGTAGTGGGGCCATCCATCTTCATCAAAAAAGTCAAAATCATAATACCCATAGGGTTCCAATAACCTGCAAATAGCTATATGCATTAAATTGACCTTTTCATCCTTTTTAAAATTCACATGTAATTTTCCCAGTTCCTGAACACCCACCAAATAAATGATTCCGTCCAAATCCAAAGGGTCTCCATCAGAAAATTGTGTTGATAGTTTTTCGACCAAAAATTGCCATCGTTCTTTGAGTTTTTCGTCCCTGGACATATGCGCGTTTAGGTATCTCAAAGGTACAAATCAATATCCTATATTTGTCAAAAACAGCATTATGAGCTTTTTGGATATTGTTATCGGTATTCTTTTGGTTTGGGGGTTATTCAAAGGACTCAAAAATGGGCTTTTTGTTGAAATTGCCTCGCTGATAGCACTGATCGCAGGGATATATGGCGCTATTCACTTTTCTTACATTGCTGGGGATTATATTACAGAGCGAATGGACTGGAGCGCATCTTATGTGAACATCACCGCTTTTCTCATTACCTTTTTTGCCATTGTTTTAACTGTGCATTTTGCTGGAAAATTCCTGACTAAAATAGCTGATTTTGCCATGTTAGGGTTTTTAAACAAGCTTGCAGGGGGAGTCTTCGGTGTTTTAAAGGTAGCCATCATTATCGGGGCATTACTTGTTTTTTTTGAACGTCTTACGTCCTCCTTCAATTTTATAAATGAAGAAACCAAGAAAGAATCCATCTTTTATGAACCGGTAAAGGAAATAGGCGCTTTTGTTTTTTCAATGGTCCTAAAGAAAGAAAAGAAAACTATAAGGCCTGACCATAATATTGAAATCTGAGTTCGGAGACCTTGTTGTATTCAATATTCCTTTTCTTCCTTGTATAAAATGTGCATTTTCTTCGATGAATGAACCTGTATTCCAAACACTTGTAGGCCTACAATAATATTTTTACTTCTCATCGGTTAAATTCATCATCCTATGGATAATCTATGGCTTATGGACAAGCACCTTATAGATTAGCCTTTGAGAACAAGTGGGATTAGAGAACAAGTCCCAATCAACACCCCGAAAATGAAAAAAATATGTTACGCTTTTTTAGCTGTGGCCTCCGTCATAGTGCTAAGCATGTGCAGTGAATCCCCCACTGTAGAAGAAGAAATAGACCTTACCGGGTCTTATGGAAATCAAAAAATTGTTATTGATGCTTCGGAAATGGAGCATGAAGTCCTTGAAAAAGTCAATAAACACCGCACCTTCATTGGTGCAAAAGCATTGATTTCAAGTTCTTCCTCCTATAAATATGCAAAAGATCACAACGCTTACATGATTTCTAAAAACAAATTAAGTCATGATAATTTTGATACCAGAGCTTCCAACATTGCTTCAGAAATCGACGCAGTTGAAGTCGGTGAAAATGTTGCTCGATATTATACATCAGCAGAATTGGTTGTAGATGGATGGCTCAATAGCGAATCGCATAAAAAAACCCTTGAAAAACCATTTACACATACAGCACTGAGCGTACAATTGGATAAGGAGGGACGGCCGTATTTCACCCAGATATTCATGAAGGTGGAATCGAACGATTAATATCTTAGTTTTAATATTAGTGAAAGAAGGCCTGCAAATTGCAGGCCTTTTTTGTTAAAGCCTATGCTGCATTGAAGGTTTTTTATACCTTTCACAAAATCATAGTAGAATGGCGATACACCCACCTTTTAATCTCAATAAATGGATTGAGGAAAACCGTGATACCCTAAAACCTCCTGTGGGCAACAGAAACCTGTATAAAGATGCGGGGGATTATATTGTTATGATCGTAGCCGGGCCTAATGCCCGAAAGGATTACCATTATAATGAAACTGAAGAGTTGTTTTATCAACTGGAAGGGAATATAGAGGTGCATATTCAGGAAGATGGTCAAAAGAAAACTATGCAGCTGGGGCCCGGTGATATGTATTTGCATCCTGCTAAAGTCCCTCATTCCCCAGTTCGCCATAAAGGGTCCATTGGTTTGGTTGTTGAGCGGAAAAGGGCTGACATGAACGTTGATGATGGTCTACTCTGGTTCTGTGACAACTGCAATCATAAATTATACGAAGCCTATTTTACTCTTCATGATATCGAGAAAGATTTTCTGGGACATTTTGAACATTTTTATGGTTCCGAAGAATTGCGTACCTGTGATAATTGTGGCACAGTAATGCCTGTTGACGAACGTTTTATAGCAAAAGATTGATTATGCTTATAGCTGCAAAAATTTTTATACTGCTTGTTGCAATTTTACATCTGTATTTTTTATGGTTAGAGATGTTTGCCTGGACCACCAAGGCAAAGAAAGTATTTCGCTCTTTTCCCGAACACTTGTTTGAGCCGACAAAAGCGCTGGCTGCTAATCAAGGTTTGTACAATGGGTTTTTGGCGGCAGGATTAGTATGGTCCTTACTTATTCAAAATCAGGAATGGCAGTTCTATACTGCCCTGTTTTTTTTGGGATGTGTTACCGTGGCCGGAATTTATGGCGCCCTTACTGCTTCCAAAAAAATATTTGTGGTACAAGCGCTTCCTGCCCTTATTGGAATTTTGCTTTTAATGCTCAATCATTTGCTGTAAAAAAGTAGTTACACTCTCTTTCTTTATTAGTATTTTTGAAAAATATAACAATTCATACTTAAAAAGTTATAAATGTCAAAAGTTGCAAAAGCCTTTGGAATGGCAGAAGCCCTAAAACAACTTGGGCTAACGGAGATAAACCACGGTACCTCAACCGGTTCGGAAAACTTTGGTTCTGGGGAAACTATCGAATCGTTTTCTCCTGTGGATGGTGCTCTTATCGGAAAAGTCAGCACTACTACCGAAGCGGATTACGAAAAAGTGATGGATTCAGCATCTTCGGCCTTCTCGGAATGGCGTTTGATGCCAGCTCCGCAAAGGGGAGAAATTGTTCGACAATTCGGCGAAAGACTACGTGAACTTAAAGAACCTCTTGGAAAATTGGTTTCCTATGAAATGGGAAAATCATATCAAGAAGGATTGGGCGAAGTTCAGGAAATGATAGACATCTGTGATTTTGCAGTTGGCCTTTCCAGACAGCTACACGGTTTGACCATGCACTCCGAAAGACCGGGGCATAGAATGTATGAGCAATATCATCCTCTTGGTATAGTCGGGATCATATCCGCATTCAACTTTCCGGTCGCTGTATGGGCCTGGAATACCGCTTTGGCGTGGATATGTGGAGATGTTTGTGTTTGGAAACCTTCGGAAAAAACTCCAATGTGTGGAGTGGCCTGTCAAAACATAATAGCGGAAATCTTAAAGAACAACAATCTACCTGAAGGGATTTCTTGTCTTATCAATGGAGATTACAGAGTTGGCGAGTATTTGACCAACGATAAAAGAATTCCTCTGGTCTCTGCTACAGGCTCCATCCGTATGGGAAAAATTGTGGCACAAGCGGTAGCTGCCAGATTGGGAAAATCACTTTTGGAACTTGGAGGCAACAATGCCATTATAGTAACTCCGGACGCAGATATTAAAATGACAGTAATCGGTGCTGTCTTCGGAGCTGTAGGTACGGCCGGGCAACGCTGTACATCTACCCGTAGGCTAATAATTCATGAATCAATATATGACCAAGTAAAGGATGCTATTACGGACGCCTACAAACAACTGCGTATTGGCAACCCACTTGATGAAAACAACCATGTTGGACCACTAATCGATACGGATGCCGCAAATATGTACGCCAATGCACTTGAAGAGGCCAAAAAAGAAGGCGGAAACATTTTGGTTGAAGGTGGCGTGCTAACTGGCGAGGGTTATGAAAGTGGATGCTATGTAAAGCCAGCCATTGTTGAAGCAGAAAACTCTTTCAAAATTGTCCAAGAGGAGACTTTTGCTCCCATTTTATATTTATTGAAGTATTCCGGCGATGTGGAAAGTGCCATTGCCCAACAAAATGGGGTGGTTCAAGGCTTGTCCTCTGCCATAATGACCAACAACCTTAGAGAAGCCGAACGCTTTTTATCAGCTTCTGGTAGCGATTGTGGTATTGCCAACGTAAATATTGGGACTTCAGGAGCAGAAATTGGCGGAGCCTTTGGTGGCGAAAAAGAAACCGGAGGTGGACGTGAAAGTGGCTCTGATGCTTGGAAAGTTTATATGCGGAGGCAGACCAACACAATAAACTATACAACTGAACTTCCTTTGGCACAAGGAATAAAGTTTGACCTATAAAAAGAAAAGCCGCCTATTTTACGACCAAGATGAAATAGGCGGTTTTATAAACCAACTTAACTAACTCAAATGTTAAAATTAAACCCTACTTCAATGCCAGAACTTTGTTGGGAGAAATAGGGTTCCTTACCTAATATATATCCCAAATTTCTGTATTATTCATTTATTCTAAACGGGGAATGGTATCACTGGTAAGAAAAATTGTATAACTGGCTCCTTTTTATTCATTACTAGTTCATCTTCTTTCCAGGGCTAAAAAACATTTTACCCTAAGCAGCTCATATTCTTACGGTTAAAATCATTTTTTTAGTGTTTTTTTAATACTTTGTAGCTACTCAGCTAAAACAACTCGCCAATGGATTTTGATCACTTAAACATTTGGTATTGGGCCCTTGTAATCGTAGTAGGATTGTTTGGGGGCATTATTGGCTCCTATTGGGGCAAGGCAAAACGTACAAGTCCCAAAGAAATGGAGCTTCTTCAAAATGAGAACGAATCACTCAAAAATCAATTGGTAGCTCTTCAAAAAGAGAAATTCACTGTGGATGTTCCGTCGAAAACGGAAGCAGCCCCGGCATTAGCAGATAATGGGTTCAGTGCTGCAGCCGCAAAAGCCGCTTTCGGAAAAAGAATAAAAGAGAATGACCTTACTTTGGTGGAAGGAATAGGCCCAAAGATTCAGGGATTGTTCCATGATCACGGCATCAAGACTTGGAAAGCCCTTTCAGAAACTTCAACCATAAAATGTCAAGAAGTATTGACTTCAGCAGGCAAAAGATATCGCATTCATGACCCAGCTTCTTGGCCAATGCAAGCCAAAATGGCCTACATGGGACAATGGGAAGAACTCGCTAAATGGCAACTAAAACACAAATCTGGAAAGTTTTAATTTCTACCCCTTTCTCCTGGATAAAATGTGTGAACAGGGTCACTTTGCCAAAATTCTTTTGTTTCAACATCCATCATCGTCAACTGCCCTTTGAACGCAGCACCAGTATCGACATTCCAAACGTTTGCTCCTTTTTGGGGAACGGCTGTTGTTGTTTTTGAAATCGGGGTGTGCCCAATAAAGATTTCTTTGTAATGTGTTAACCGAAGAGGAAAATTTGGGTCTGCTGGTTTCAATTGAGGGTCTAAGGCCCTTGCTAATTCCCAAAGGGTACGGTCCCAATAAAACAACTGGTCAAAATATTCAAAATCAACACCTTTTAAGTTGGTGTAGCCGGCATGAAGGTAAAGCCTGTTGTCGCTGTCCAAAAAATAATTCTCCAATCCCGCATAAAAATCAAGATGGTCATTCCAATTTTCTCTTTTGACATTGATATAGGAATCTCGTGTTGCCGTACCACCATGGGCAAGCCATTGTGGGTTCTCTTCCTTTGTCAACAACCAGTTCCTGCACAACTCATCATGATTACCTCTTATAAAAGTACAGTTATGGGTTTTTTTCAAATTGATCAAAAAGTCAACAGTCTCCACGGCGGTACTCCAACTATCTACATAATCTCCCAAAAAAATAAGATGGTCGGTTGAGTTAACATTTGCTCTTTCCATGAGCTGCTCCAATGCCCTCAATCCTGAGTGTATATCTCCCACAACCAATGTTCGCATGCTCAAATTTTTGGCAATGATACGCACAAAAGATATGAAGCACTATAAATTAATGTAAAGTTTAAAATGCTTCGGCTTTGAAATCCATTAAATGCGTTTCGGTTTGGTGATGGTATAAATTTCTGTGTACATTGTGCCATTCCAAGAAAGAAAATGAAAAAAGTATTCTGCGTAGGAGAGTTATTGATAGATTTTGTAGCTGAAAAACAAGGAAGTGATTTATCGAAAGCAACAGTTTTTACGAAAAAAGCTGGAGGAGCTCCGGCAAATGTAGCTTGTGCGATAGCCAAACTTGGCGGAAAAAGCCTCTTTGTTGGAAGTGTCGGAAAGGACTCTTTTGGAAACTTCTTGCTCGATGTACTCAAAAACGAGCGTGTCGACGTTTCTATGGCACAAACCTCTGATACTTTTACCACATTGGCTTTTGTTTCTTTGGCAGAAGATGGTGAACGGGATTTTGTTTTTAGTCGAGGAGCAGATAAAGAATTGGCTTACGACCCAACACTTCGCAAGAGTTTTAAAGGAAATCTATTGCATTTAGGAGCTGCGACAGCACTTTTGGGAGGGGATTTGGAAAAATCCTATGGGAAATACTTGTTCGATGGACTAACAAAAGAAATGTTCATCAGTTTTGACCCCAATTTTAGGCAAGACCTTTGGAAAGAAAACGAACAGCAGTTTGTTAAAAAATGCATGCCCTTCATTGAAAAATCGCACTTATGTAAATTTAGTTTGGAAGAGGCTCAGATATTATCTGGAAAAAATGACGTTCACGAAGCTTGTGATTTTCTGCATAATGTTGGAGCAAGAATAATTACTGTGACCCTTGGCAAGGAAGGCACTCTGTTGAGCATGGGAACCACTAGATCATTAGTGCCCAGTATTTCAGTTAAACCAGTTGATACCACAGGGGCGGGAGATGCGTTCATTGGTTGTCTTTTATATCAAATAGCCAATTTGGACAATTTTAATCAAATTTTGGACGATTTTGAGTTGCTGTCAAAAATGGTAGGTGTCGCCAACAAGGCGGGTGCAATCACAACAACTAATTATGGAGCTATTGTAGCACTTCCTTCAAAATCTGATCTAGAAATCCAATAAGTACAATCGCCCTTAATTGTATCTTACCTTTCGAAGAATTCTTAGCGACTCTTTCAAAGATCTGTAAACATTTTTGTCTTCGGATTTGAGTAATGGCCTTGCGCGTTCCATTTGTTCCCTTGCCTCATCAAAACCATTTAAATAACAAATGAGATAGGTAGCGGGAAGATGGGTCAAGTCTTCTAATTCAGATTTATTCAAGGTTACTTGTTTTTCCAATTTCTGAAGCAGGGAGTTATTGGAATTCAGTACATGATGCAAGGTTTTCTTGTCATATTCTGGTGGTTCAAAAATCAGCTCACTATTAATGGAATAGCTTCCATTCTCTGAAAAAGTGATCACCATTTTTTCCAAGGGATAATACTTTTGCTCAGAGCCCAATCCAAGTTGAACAAATTCGACTGTATTGAAAGAATCTTCACCATACGTAATGGTAATTTCATCCAACGCGGAATAAAACAACTTTACTTGCTCATTGATCAGTTCAATATCGACTCTGGAATAATATGTTTTGTTGTTTACTACCTTTTTATTTCCTGCCCAACAGACCACAAATTGCTCTTTAAATACTTTATAGTCACTCGTCAAATCTGCATGACGGGTATTGATAAAATTGATTACGGCATCCAAGGTAAGTTCAATATTATTGCGAGCATGTTGCTCTATGGTAGCAACGGCTTCCGAATTGATATCCTGAAGCTCTATATCGAATGCTTTGGGCAAGCTAATGCTTCCTTCCCTAAAAAAGACAGCACCCCCGTAGTACTTCCAAATATTCTTACGAAGCGCACAAACCTTTCCGTTGGACCGAATTGTAACCAATCCCACTACTTTTCCTTCAGGTAAATGAGGAAAAGGAATGTTTTCATAAGAGATTATCGGGGGATTATCTAAATATGCATTAACAAGGTTTTGAATTTTACTGTCATCAAAAAAGTCGACTCCAACAATTTCATTATCAGAATCCTCAACACCGATGACTATAAAGGAGTTATTCTTGGGGTTGCTATTGGCCAAAGCACAAACATGTTTTAAAAATTTAGCCTTTCCTTCTTTTTCCCCAATGGATATAAAGCGCTTTTTATCATAAAAGCTATTTTCGTCATTATGCGCTAAAAGGTTCTTGACCAATAAACGTTTGTTGATCATAGCAGGAAGATTCGAGTTAAGTGAAATGAGTTACGGGTGCTTTGCATTTTCATTCAAATTTTGAACCTTTTCTTTCGGATTTCTTCAAATATGACATTAAAGCACCTATTTTCTTACTTAAGATGATAGTTTTTGGCAAGATTTCATCAAACTGTTTTTGGGAAATATGTTTTCTATCCGAACATCTATACAACTGAGACCGTAGCTCTCCACAAGAAGCTTTAGCAATACTCAGAAATTGAATAAATTCTCTATTCCCATTTCGCTCATACCCTTCGGCTATATTGTCCATAACGGAACCTGAAGAAGTATTCATTTGATTTTTAAGACCGAAATCTTTATTTAAAGGTGTTGACTCAATAAATCCCCATATCTCATTGCAAATCTCTCTCGAGAGAATCCATACTTCCAAATTTTCAAAACCACCCATTTATTAGTATATTAACTTTTATCTCGAAACCACTAACCCTAATCCTTTTTTACAATGGTACTACTAGCTTGGGCCGTTGGCATTACAACTAGGTCCGCAATATTTACATGATTTGGTCTGGTAATGGCAAAGTGGATGATTTCTGCAATATCTTCAGGTTTAAGTGGTTGATATCCTTGATATACTTTATCGGCTTTATTGGAATCTCCCTTAAAACGTACATCACTGAATTCAGTTTCCACTAATCCCGGGTTTATGGCTCCTACACGAATTCCATGTTCATTTAAGTCAATTCGCATACCTTGATTAATAGCGTCAACAGCATGCTTGCTTGCACAATAGACATTACCCTTTGGGTAAACTTCTTTACCAGCTGTAGAGCCAATATTGATAATGTGCCCCTCCTTTCGTTCAACCATTTGAGGCAATATGGCATTGGACACATATAACAAACCCTTTACGTTTATATCCAACATGGCATCCCAATCGTCAATACTTCCTTGATCTATAAAATCCAAGCCATGCGCATTTCCAGCATTGTTGATTAAAACATCGATTTGCGAAAACTCCCTGGGAAGTCCTTCAACCGCCTTACGAACCTCTTCTTTATCCCTCACATCAAAACTCAGGGTATGCACATTAGCGGTCTTTGCTAAATTTTCCTTAAGAACAACCAGTCTGTTTTGTCTTCTTCCACAAAGAATCAGATTAAATCCATGCACAGCCAACAGCTCTGCCGTGGATTTTCCTATACCGCTAGTTGCCCCGGTAATAAATACAGTTTTTGTGTTTTTCATCGTTTCTTTTCCATGAAAGATTACCCTATCCGAATCCTTCCATGTTTGTTTTGTAAGTGGTATGAAGGCTGAAATTATAAAATTAAACCCTTAAATCCTTCATAAAACTAGGGGTTCAGCGTTTTTTTTAACCATTAATTAACAGGTGGATTTTAAATTAATTTTCATTTTGCACTCCTTAGAAAAACACTACCATTAACGCGTTACAATTAAAGTTTCTATGGAAGAAAACACTACTATTGATATTAGTGCTGTGAATGAGAAAATTGCTAAAGAAAGTGCTTTTATTGACCTCCTTACACATGAAATGAACAAGGCTATTGTTGGCCAGAAACATATGGTAGAACGCCTCTTGATTGGTCTTTTGGGAAAAGGACACATCTTGTTAGAGGGTGTTCCCGGGCTAGCAAAGACATTAGCTATAAACACTTTGGCCAAAGCCGTAAAAGGTGATTTTAGCCGAATTCAATTTACCCCAGATCTTTTGCCTGCTGATGTTGTAGGAACCTTGATCTACAACATTAAGGAAAATGATTTTTCTATTAAAAAAGGGCCCATTTTCGCAAACTTTGTGTTGGCGGATGAAATAAATAGAGCCCCGGCCAAAGTACAATCAGCCTTGCTAGAAGCAATGCAGGAAAAACAGGTTACCATTGGTGATGAAACTTTTAGGTTGGATGCTCCTTTCTTGGTTATGGCTACCCAAAACCCAGTAGAGCAAGAAGGAACCTATCCTTTACCGGAAGCCCAAGTAGACCGTTTTATGTTGAAAACCGTCATCGACTATCCAAAATTGAATGAAGAACAACTCATTATTCGACAAAATCTTGGAAAATCGAATGAACCCATTAAACCGGTTGTAACCTTAAAGCAGATTTTGAGTGGTCAAGAAGCCGTTCAAGATGTGTACATGGATGAAAAAATTGAAAAATATATTTTGAATTTGGTGTTTGCTACCCGATATCCAGAAAAATACAATCTTGAAAACCTTAAACCCCTTATCAGCTTTGGTGCATCTCCACGGGGAAGTATCAATTTGGCCAATGCCTCAAAATGCTATGCCTTTATAAAAAGAAGAGGCTATGTTGTTCCGGAAGATGTAAGAGCTGTAGTTCACGATGTGCTAAGGCATCGTATTGGAATAACTTATGAAGCTGAAGCTGAGAATATTACTTCAGAGGAAATTATCAATAAGATTGTAAACGAGGTAGAAGTACCTTAGGGTTCAACATTTCTTGTTAAGGCTAACCAGCTAAAAACTATAACAAGAATATAATATTCCTTGGACCAAATGGATACAAAAGAGCTACTTAAGAAGGTTCGTAAAATTGAGATAAAGACAAGGCGTCTTTCCGACCATATTTTTGGTGGGGAATATCACTCTACCTTTAAAGGTAGGGGTATGACTTTTAGTGAAGTCAGACAATATCAATTTGGTGATGATGTGCGAAACATTGATTGGAATGTTACCGCGCGATATAACGAACCTTATGTAAAAGTATTCGAGGAGGAACGCGAACTTACCATGATGCTCATGGTCGATGTGAGTGGATCAGAGCTTTTCGGAACCGCAAATCAGTTTAAAAAGGAGGTCATTACCGAAATTTCGGCAACTTTGGCTTTTTCTGCCTTGCAGAACAATGATAAAGTCGGATTGATTTTGTTCTCGGACGAGGTCGAACTTTTTATTCCTCCGAAAAAAGGGAAAAGCCATGTGCTACGGATTATTAGGGAGCTTTTGGAATTTTCTCCAAAAAGCAGTGAGACCAACATTGCCGAAGCACTAAAATTCTTGACCAATGTGATGAAGAAAAAAGCCATCGTGTTTGTATTGTCCGATTTTATAGCAGATGACTACGATAATACGCTGCGTATTGTAGGCAATAAACATGATGTCACCGGAATTAGGGTTTTTGATGAGCGAGAGGAATCCATCCCAAACTTGGGCATGGTTCAAATGCTGGATGCGGAAACTGGATTGCTGCAACTGGTAAATACACGCTCCAAAAAAGTACGCAATGCGTATGGAAAGTTTCATCAGGAAAAAGTGGGGTATTTTCAAGAATCGTTTACCAAATCTGGTTCGGGAGTAATCAATTGCAGGGTAGATGAAAGCTATGTAAAAAAGTTATTAGGCTATTTTAAACGAAGGGGGTGATGGAAAAAGTTGGAAGGAAGAAGTTAGAAGTGCGAAATAGCAAAGAGAAACATCTTTTTGCTTGTACTGTATTGTTGTTGATACTTCCTTTTGTATCATTTTCCCAAAATGAAGCGAAGGTGTCTTCCAAGATTGATACCACATCAATCAAAATTGGTGAGCAGATTCAATATACCATAACGGTTGAAGCAGATTCCTTGGACATTGTTCATTTCCCCGAAGGACAAACATTTTCACCCTTGGAAACCGTTGAGGCCATAATGCAGGATACCGTTAAGAACAAAAATAGGGTCATCCTTCAAAAGGTATATGCGCTTACCCAATTTGATAGTGGTACCTATACGATTCCATCTCAACGTATTGCTATAAACGAGCAACCTTTCTTTACCGATTCTTTCCAGGTCAAAGTAGCCGATGTGGTTGTTGATACCACCAAGCAGAAAATGTTCGATATAAAACCACTGATCCAGGTAGAGAAAAGCTATGCAAAAATCTGGAAGTGGATTCTTATCATTCTCATTGTACTTTCAATTATAGGAGGATTGGTGTATTGGTTTTTCCTAAGAAAAAAACCATTGACAGAAGAAGAGAAAGAGGCCCTGCTCCCACCCTATGATCGCGCGTTGTTGGAACTGAAAAAATTAGAGAACTCCAGATACCTCATCCAAGACGAATACAAAAAATATTATTCAGAACTTACCGATATTGTTAGGTCTTACCTAGAAGAAGACGTGCACGTTTCTGCCTTGGAAAGCACGACGGGACAATTGATCGCAAAGCTCGAAATGCTCAAAGATGCTGGAGAGCTTAACCTTCAAGAGGAGACCATTACTCAATTTCAGAAAATATTGGAAACAGCAGATTTGGTCAAATTCGCTAAATCCAAACCCCTAAGTTCCACGGCTGAGCAAGATAGAAAAATGGTTGAGCAAATTGTGGTGAAAACCCATGACGCACTTCCAGAGCCAACAGAGGAGGAGTTATTGCTGACCGAGGAATATCTTGAAGAACTCGCCAAGAAAAAACAACGCAAAAAAATCTATTGGGCAGTTGGTCTATTTATAGGTTTTATATTTGGACTAGGTGCATTCTCCGTTGCCTATTATGGCTTTAAGGAAGTTAAGGACACTGTTTTTGGCCATCCTACAAAAGAACTGTTAGAAGGAGAATGGGTGACAAGCTCCTATGGTTTCCCTCCTGTAGATTTAGAAACCCCCGATGTTCTTCTAAGACAAGAGACTAATTTGCCCCAACAAATCTTGGACAGTATACAGGACATTCAAACTTTTGCATACGGTAGTTACATTCAGCATTTTTCCATCAGCAGTACTTCTGTAACCTTCAAGAATCCAGGAGATCCCGATTTTGAGGGTACGGTGGGCGCTGCTCTTGGTATTTTTGAACAAGTAGGCATTAGAAATATTATTACCAAGCAAGAAGAATTCAATACAAAATCAGGTGTAGCTGGACTTAAAATCTACGGGTCAGGAAACTTTAAGAGTCCAATATCCGATGAATCCAAAAGACTGAAATACAATATTCTTCTATTCGGAGGCAAGGGGTTTGTTCAGCAAGTGGTTATGACTTGGGAGGACGGCGATGAATATGCTGAGGAAATCGTCGCAAAGATTTTAAGTACGTTGGACGTAAAAACACAGGTATAGAATGTTTGAAAATATAGAATTCGCAAATCCACAGTTCTTTTGGTTGCTCTTACTGCTTCCTTTGGCTTTGCTATGGTATTTTTTCAAACGAAAAGAAGAAGTTGCTTCCTTGAAAATATCAAGCATAAAAGGTTTTACCATTCAAAGCCTAGCTTCCAAGCTAAAGCCATTGCTATTTATTTTGCGCTTATTGGCTTTGGCAGCAATTATTACAGCTTTAGCCCGACCACAAACGGAGGACATCTCTACTAGAACCAAGACCACTAAGGGAATTGATATTGTAATGGCCATTGATGTTTCCTCAAGTATGCTCGCGCGTGACCTAAAGCCCAATAGACTTTCGGCGCTTAAGGATGTTGCAGGTGACTTCATCAAACAGCGACCTAATGACCGTATCGGCTTGGTTGGCTATGCTGGGGAAAGTTATACTAAAACCCCTATTACCAGTGATAAATCAATCGTTTTGAATGCCCTTAGGGAGATGTCATATGGGGAACTTGAAGATGGAACGGCAATAGGTATGGGTCTGGCCACCTCTGTAAACAGGTTAAAGGAGAGCAAAGCTATTAGCAAGGTCATTATTCTTTTGACAGATGGTGTAAACAATTCCGGTTTTATCGAACCAAAAACTGCAGCTGACCTAGCTGTTGAGTTTGGCATAAAAACCTATACTATTGGATTGGGAACCAATGGAAATGCCTTGTCTCCAATTGCCTATAACAGAGATGGTTCTTTTCGATACGGTATGCGCCAGGTGGAAATTGATGAAGAATTACTTAAAGAGATTGCGAAAGTAACCGGGGGAGAATACTTTAGGGCCACCGATAATGAAAAATTGGAGGAAATCTATGATGAAATCAATAAACTTGAAAAAACCGAAATAGAAGAATTCAAATATTATAAATACGAGGAAAAGTTTAGACCCCTTATATTCTTGGCCGGAGTTTTGCTATTGTTAGAATGGGGATTACGCAACTCTATTTTTAAAAGTTTTATTTAGCACAATGATTCAACTTGACGAAAAAGCATATTTCTATCTTTTGCCCATCATTCCAGTAATGGCCCTGGCTTTCTTCTTTCTTCAAGTTTGGAAGAAAAAGACGCAACGACAATTTGCTGATGCCAAGTTGTTGCGAAGATTGGCGCCCAATAAATCCATCTTCAAGCCCGCATTAAAGTTGATTTTTCTGTTGTTGGGACTAACCTTTCTCATTTTAGCACTGGTCAATCCCAAAATCGGAACAAAACTGGAGACCGTTAAGCGCGAAGGGGTTGATATTGTATTCGCAATAGATGTTTCCAAAAGTATGTTGGCCGAGGACATTGCACCAAATCGCTTGGAAAAAGCAAAAAGATTGGTCTCGGAAATCATCAACCAGTTGGCTAGCGACCGCATCGGAATTATAGCCTATGCCGGTCAAGCTTATCCTCAATTACCCATCACTACCGACTATGGTGCGGCCAAAATGTTTTTGCAGGGCATGAATACCAACATGCTATCTTCACAGGGAACGGCAATAAATGCGGCCATTGATCTAGCCAGCACCTATTTTGATGATGACGAGCAGACCAACAGGGTTCTGTTCATAGTTTCAGATGGTGAGGACCATTCAGAAGGTTCCACCATAGATGCTGTTGAATACGCCAAACAAAATGGCATTCGAGTATTTACAATAGGTGTGGGGAAACCAAAAGGAGCTCCAATACCCATTAAAAGAAACGGCGTAGTTGAAAGCTTGAAAAAGGACAATCAAGGTGAAGTAGTGATAACACGGCTCAACGAAGCTGTACTTTCCGAAATTGCCAGTGAAGGCAATGGCGAGTACATTGACGGTTCAAATACCGAAGCGGCTGTGGAATATATCAAGGAACTGTTAGACCAAATGGACAAAAAAGAATTTGAGGCCAAACAATTTGCCGAATACAAAGACCAATTTCAGTGGTTCTTGGGCATAGGTCTTTTCTTTTTATTTTTGGACATCTTCTTTCTGGATAGAAAAACAAAATGGTTAAAAAAACTAAATCTTTTTAATGAACATGATGATGCATAAGATAAGATTGACGTTTACCTTGTTAGTACTTGTTGGTGGAATACTGTCCGCCCAAGATGAAGATGCGGCCAAAGAGGCACAAAAAGCATTGAAAACCTCCACAAACCTAACTTGGGAAGCCAACAAAGAACTGACTGCGAATGATTTCCCCACTGCCGAATCAGATTATCGAAGAGCCATATCCAAAAGTGATGAAAATACTGTTGCCCCCTTTAATTTAGGAACAGCTTATTACAACAGGGAAAGTTATGGTGAAGCTTTTGGGAGGTTCAAGCAAGCTGGTGAAAAAGCTGCCGAAAAACCAAATAAACACAAGGCTTACCATAATATGGGCAATGTGTTTATGAAAAAGAAGGAATACCAACAGGCTGTTGATGCCTATAAAGAAGCACTTAGAAACAATCCTTCAGATGATGAGACACGCTACAATCTAGCCTTGGCCAAAAAAATGCTCGAAAAACAACAAAACGAGCAGAACGATCAAAACCAAGACAATAAGGACAACCAGGACCAACAAGATCAGAAAGACCAAAACCAAGACCAGAACAACGAAGGTGATAATGACAAGCAGGATGAAGGAGAACAAAATGAAGATGAAAATAAGGACAAGGGTGATGAAGGAGATAATGGAGAGAATAAACCTGAGGAAAACCAAGAAGGAGACGGAGATAAAAAGAAAGAACAAGAGAAAAAACCAGGTGAGGGCGACGAACCTGAAGAGCCAAAACAGCAACCAAGACCCAACCAGCTTTCAAAACAGCAGATTCAAAATCTGTTAGAGGCAATGCAAAATGAAGAGAAGAAAGTACAGGAAAAGATGGAAGCAAGAAAAGTAAGGGGCAAAAAAATCAAAAACGAGAAAGATTGGTGATGGATAGGTTGTGGAGCAAATTTTTAATATTCTTTCACATATTCCTTTTGGCAGGGAACTTTTCCCATGCACAAGAAGAACAAAAAGAAGAGGTCTCGTTCGAAATGAAACTGAGCAAGCAAAAGCTGGGTATAAACGAAAGGCTTCGTGTGGAGTTTACCATGAACAAGGATGGAGACAATTTTAATCCGCCTCCCTTCGTAGGGTTTAAAGTGGTCATGGGACCATCACAATCTATAAGTTCCTCTTGGATCAATGGAAAACGAACCTATTCAAAATCCTATTCTTATATTCTTGTGCCCACGGCTAGGGGCAAGTTCTCCATCAAACAAGCTATCATAGAAATTGATGGTGAAACCTATAAAACTTTACCAAAGTCAGTCGAGGTCACTGCTGCGGTGGATAAGCCAAACGATGCAAAAACGGTTGACGATGTGGCTGATGAGAATTTGCATCTGGTCGCCGAGGTATCCAAATCCAATCCCTATCTTAACGAGGCTGTAACGGTCATCTATAAACTCTATGTAAGTCCGAACATTAGCGTGACCAATTATCGCCCGCTTGATAATCCTAAGTACAATAATTTTTGGAGTCAGGATATACCGGTCACAAAGCACACGGCCCAAAATGGCACCTATCAAGGAAAACCTTATCGTTTTGTTGTTTTAAAGAGGGTAGTGCTCTATCCCCAAAAAGCAGGTAAACTGGAAATAGAACCTCTTTCATTGGAAATTTTTGTTGATGTTCCTACGAATCGACGAGACTTTTTTGGGGGGCGCATATACAAGCAAGCAAGCAAGACAGTTTCTGCTGGAAGACGTACGCTAAATGTAAAAGCCTTGCCCGAAGCGGGCAAACCTTCCAATTTTGGAGGTGCTGTAGGTGATTTTGAGTTTTCCGTATCTGCTAGCAAAACACAATTGAACGCTTCCGAATCGTTACAGGCCAAGGTAGAAATAAAAGGAAAAGGAAACCTAAAATTATTTCAACTTCCGGAGCCCGAACTCCCCAGTGCTCTTGAAGTCTACGAGCCTGAATATGATGAAAAAGTACGGACTTTAATTTCTGGAATGGAAGGTTCAGTCGCCAATAATTACACTGTAGTGCCAGCCTATCGTGGCAAATACCCTATCCCAAGTATTTCGTTCAGTTACTTCAATCCAAAAACCAAAAAATATGTAACCCTCAATTCTGAAGAAATCAACATCGAGGTTTTGGAGGGGCCCGAAGGTTCTTCAAATCAAGAAACCGCTGCCACCAGATCCAACAAGCAATTTGTGGTTCCTACAAGTAAACAGTTCCATTTTATAAAAATCAAGCCTAATCTCACCAAGATAGGCGCCAACTATTTCTTTGGTTCGAGTTCATTTTACTTATGGTTGTTTGCTCCGTTACTATTAATTCCAATTGCAGTTTTCTCATTTAAGAAAAGAGAGGCCATAGCAAGTGATGTGGTTGGGAATAAAATAAAACGTGCCAACAAACTTGCAAGAAAATACCTTTCTACCGCCAAAAAGGAACTTGGTCATAAAGAGGCATTTTATGTTGCCTTAGAGAAAGGGCTTCATAATTATCTGAAAGCCAAGCTAAAAATTGAGACATCAGAGTTTAGCAAGGAAAAAATAACATCCATTTTATCTGAAAAGAATGTAGCGCAAGAAGACACAGAGGGCTTTATAGACCTTCTTACAAATTGTGAAATGGCAAGGTACAGTCCATTTTCGGATGTACAGATGCAAAAGGATTATGAAAAGGCAAGTGATGTAATCTCTAAATTGGACAAGCAATTATGAGCATAACAAAGTTAATCCCCTTAATTTGTTTTTTCTCGGCCTTCATTGGACTAGGGCAAAACAATGCTTCCCTTTTTGACCAAGCTACGGAAGATTACAACAATGGTGAATATAGTAAGGCCATAGAAAAGTATGAAAGCATCTTGGAAAACGGAGAACATTCCGCTGAACTCTATTTTAATATTGGAAACTGTCATTATAAATTGAATGCCATCGGTCCAAGTATTTATAATTACGAAAAAGCGCTGTTATTAAAACCAAATGATCGCGAAATATTGAACAACCTGGGTTACGCGCAAAACATGAGGCTAGATGCTGTTGAAGAAATGCCCAAGACTGAGATAGCAAAGCTATATGAAAGTTTAATGGATATAATGTCGTTTGACCAATGGTCGTATTTGGCAATTGTGTTAATAGTACTATTTGTTTTAGGATATCTGGCCTATTTTTTCTTGCGTTTTGCGTCCCAAAAGCGAATTGCTTTTATTTCAAGTATGCTTTTCCTTGTTGCTGGTATTTTGAGTGTCCTATTGGCCTATTTGCAGTATCAAGATTTTAAAAATGACAACCCCGGCATAATATTTAGCCAAGAAGTCAAGGTTACTTCTGAACCCAATAAAAATAGTAAAGCTGTTTTTACACTACATGAAGGAACCAAAGTAAATATCTTGGAAACCTTCAATGATTGGCAAAAAATAAAAATCGCCGATGGCCAAACAGGATGGCTTCCTAAAAAAGATTTAAAATTGTTAAAGGACTTTTAAAGTTTCTTTAACGAAAAAGTTGTTGTTTCACCTTATTTTTGTCGCAAAGTGGCCAAATGCTTAAAACCATTGCACATCCTTTAATTTGCCTTATGCTGATATTCTCCATATTGGCTCCATCCGTTATTCCATTATTGGACAAGGATTGTCCGGTTGCTGTTCTTTTGGATACTAACGAGGAAGAAAAAAAAGAAAAGGACTCTGAAAAAAAATTCGGCGAAAAGAATCTGTTTACGGGGCCTTTTGACACGAACAATGGATTGTTTTTTCAACTTACCGAAGTTGAAAGCACCGAGTATCTACTTTTTAATACGGATTTTAAAGTAGAGATTATCCTACCTCCTCCCAAGAAATTGGTTTAACCCTCTTTATTTATCAATCAATTTCTAATCGTCTCCAACCTAAAAACGACGTTGGGGCACAATGTATTTATTTTTATGTTCAAGTATGTTAAAAACGACTTGCCTGCAAGTATCGTTGTATTTTTTGTGGCACTCCCTCTATGTTTAGGCATTGCCCTTGCCAGTGGAGCACCTTTGTTCTCAGGGCTTATTGCTGGTATTATTGGCGGAATCATCGTTGGTTCCCTTAGTGGATCCCATATTGGGGTCAGCGGACCAGCTGCAGGTTTGGCAGCCATAGTCCTAACTGCCATTGGAACTTTGGGTGGCTTCGAAAATTTTTTGGTCGCTGTTGTATTGGGTGGTCTTATCCAAATCCTATTCGGTATTCTAAAAGCCGGTGTTATCGCATATTATTTCCCATCTTCTGTGATTAAGGGAATGCTTACGGGTATCGGGATTATCATTATTCTAAAACAAATCCCCCATTTCTTTGGGTATAACTCAAACTTTTCCTTTTTTCAAACAGATGGAGAAAGTACTGTTAGCGGTATCTTCAATGCCCTGAACTTCATAAGTCCAGGAGCTACCTTAATTGCTGTGATTGCTCTTGCCATCCTTATTTTATGGGATAAGGTTTTGAGTAAAAAATCGAAAATATTTCAGTTGATACAAGGCCCTTTGGTGGCGGTAGTAGTTGGAATACTGTATTTTGTTTTCACCAAAGACGGTTCGACATGGGGAATAGACCAGAAACTTTTGGTAAGTGTACCCATTCCAGAAAGTATTGAGTCTTTGGGTAACTTGTTAAGCTTTCCAAATTTTGCTGTAATCGGCAATTCTGAGGTATGGATTACTGCTTTTACCATAGCCCTAGTGGCAAGTTTGGAAACCCTTCTTTGTGTGGAGGCCACGGACAAGTTAGACCCACATAAAAGAACTACTCCTACGAACAAAGAACTTTTGGCCCAAGGGGTGGGTAATAGCATCTCCGGTCTTTTGGGAGGATTGCCCGTTACCCAAGTTATTGTGCGTAGCTCTGCTAATATCCAGTCTGGCGGGAGGACAAAGGCATCAGCTATTATACATGGTTTCTTACTATTGATTTCCGTCATTTTGATACCAAGGCTACTCAATATGATTCCATTATCCGTATTGGCCTCCATTTTATTCATTGTTGGATACAAACTGGCCAAACCAGCTCTTTTCAAAAAAATGTACGATTTGGGTTGGAAACAGTTTATTCCTTTTACCGTTACGGTTTTCGGTATCGTTTTTACCGATTTATTGATAGGCATCGGATTGGGGCTCATGGTAGGAATTGTAGTGATTTTGCTAAAAAGCTATCAAAACTCCCATTTTCTTCATATTGAAGATAAAAGCAATGGCAAGCACAGAATTAAAATGACCTTGGCCGAGGAAGTAACCTTTTTTAACAAGGGTGCTATTCTAAAAGAGTTGGATAGCCTTCCTAACGACACTTATCTGGAACTAAATCTTTTAAACACAAGATTTCTTGATAATGATATCATTGAAATTCTAGAAGATTTTGCCTTAAAGGCAAAGCAACGGAATATAGATATTCAATTGGTCTCAAAACGTGGCGTGGAAGAAAATCCATCAAGCTTTATTGAGTTCTTTAGAACTCGCCCAAAATCAAAACTAAGTTTAAGTTAAAAAAATAAAATCATGGAAAATAAAAATTATAGAATACTGGTACTTTCCGACTTAAGGAAAACAACTGAAGTAATATTGAAGAATACGGCCAGTTTGGCCAAAATGATTGGTGGAGAGATTGCGTTGCTGCATGTTAAACAGCCTTTAGGTGTTGTGAAACAGGATAATCAGCTATCGGCTGTTAGATCTATTAATGACACTTATACATCCACCAAAAACGAAATAAATCAGCTGGTAAAACCGGTTACTTCAGAATACGGAATCGGTGTTGACACCTTTTTCAAGGTAGGAAATGTTAAAGAAGAAATAAATAGAAAAATTCAAGAATTTCGCCCAGATATCGTTGTTCTTGGCCAACGTAAATCAACTCCTTTCAAGTTATTAGGTGATAATATTACAAAGCATGTAATGTCAACCTTCGATGGATTAGTTCTAATTTCGTCACATGAGCAAGTTATCGGGAGTGGCAAAGAGCTTTCCCTAGGAACGCTAAACGGTTCTCAGAACTTGATGAAAGTGGGGCTGTTGGAGCAATTGATGAAACAAAGTTCACAACCTTTAAAATCCTTCAAAATCAAACATGGTAAAAATGAGGCAACTCAAGAAACACCTATTGATAAACACATGGTAGAATACGTCTTTGAACCCCAAGACAATGCAATTCAAAATATGTCAGCCTATCTTACCAGAACTAATGTAGATTTATTGTTCATGGATTTAGATGATGCAGCCAATGCCAATATCAAAATTAAAAATGTAATTGGTAAATTTAATGTGCCTTTCCTATTAGCAGGAAAACGCAAAGCAAAACTTAATAACTCTTTAAACTAGAAACAATGATGAATGCACATACCAAAGAAACACAGGCTGCAATATCACCACAAAATGCTCTTGAACTTTTAAAGGAAGGCAATAAAAGATTTGTTGAAAAAGATTCCGCTGATAGGGACTTGTTGCAACAAGTTGCTCAAACCGCATCTGGTCAATACCCTTTTGCAACTATCCTTAGCTGTATTGACTCAAGAGTTTCAGCAGAATTAATTTTTGATCAAGGGGTAGGTGATATATTCAGTGCTCGGGTTGCTGGTAATATTGTTAACGAAGACATTCTTGGTAGTATGGAATTTGCCTGCAAATTAGCAGGGACCAAGATTATTGTGGTTTTAGGACATACGGCATGCGGTGCAGTAAAAGGTGCTTGTGACGATGCAAAAATGGGCAACCTAACAGAATTGTTAAGCAAAATAAAGCCCGCCGTTGACGCTGTACCTGAACCTGCCGATGCTTCACAAAGAAATTCAGGCAATATTGGTTTTGTAAATACAGTAGCGGAAAAAAATGTTCAAATGACCATTGATAACATTAGAACCCAAAGCCCTGTGCTTAAGGAAATGGAGGACAACGGCGAAATCTTGATTGTTGGGGGCATGTATGATATTTCCAACGGAAAAGTAAGCTATATGTAGACCTCGAAATACAACATATCAGTTAATTAAGGCCAGTGTTTAACATTTCATTGGCCTTTTTTAATTTCCTAAAATTAGTATCTTACCTGTGCTACAATAAATAAACCACATAAACCGTCGTCATGTTCAAACATTTTAGAGGAGATTTGTTCGGTGGAATCACCGCAGGTATCGTTGCATTGCCTTTAGCTCTTGCATTTGGTGTAAGCTCAGGCCTAGGTCCTAGTGCCGGGCTGTATGGTGCAATTTTCATTAGTTTTTTTGCCGCGCTTTTTGGAGGGACCAATACACAGATTTCAGGGCCAACTGCACCTATGACGGCTGTAAGTATGGTAATTATTGCCGGAATTTTGGCGGTTAACGATGGTGATGTATCCAAAGCACTACCAATAATTTTGGCGGTATTCCTCTTGGCGGGGTTAATGCAGATTGGACTTGGCCTGATTGGTTTGGGAAAATATATTAAATATATTCCCTATCCCGTGGTCTCCGGATTTATGACGGCTATCGGTGTCATTATTTTGGTCACACAAATTTTGCCCGCTGTAGGTTATTACCCTAAAGAAGATGCGGAATATGTAAGCCAGTATAAAGCTGCCGCCGAAGAAGAGATTCTAGAGAATATCTTGAAAGAAGAAGCTGGAGAGGGTATTTTGGTGCTCGAAGATTTTGAAGAAACCATTCGTAGGGCCAATGGAATTACTCCCGAAGAAATGCAAAAAGAAGCCAAGACTCTGGCAGCAAAAGATGCATCCGGGGTTTTGGGAACCATAAAGGTTCTTCCTCGTGCACTTCAAAGTATCAATTGGCTTGAATTAGGTCTCGCTTTGGCCACAATCATAATCATTTATGGTTTCAAACGGATTACCACCGCTGTTCCCAGCACGCTTGTTGCCTTGATTGTGGTATCTGGGCTTGCTTATGGCCTTGGATGGGATTATCGCCCCATTGAAAAAATCCCTGAAGGACTCCCTATTCCGCAACTTGGAATTTTCACGGAGTTTAAACTATCAGCTCTGACTCCATATATATTTACGGCACTAACCCTTTCTCTTCTAGGAGCCATTGATTCTTTGCTAACCTCGGTTGTAGCAGATAATATGACACAGACCAAGCACAAACCAAACAAGGAGCTGGTAGGTCAAGGTATTGGAAACAGTATTGCTGCAGTTTTTGGTGGAATTCCAGGAGCTGGTGCTACTATTAGAACCGTAGTAAATATTAATTCTGGAGGTAAAACCCGCTTGTCGGGTATGATTGCCGGGTTGCTTTTGTTGGTGATTCTTTTGGCATTGGGGCCAGTTGCTTCACAGATTCCAGCAGCAGTTTTGGCTGGTATTTTGGTCACGGTAGGTATTGGGGTTATGGACTATAAAGGCCTAAAAGCCATTCCTTATCTTCCAAAAGATATAAAGTTGGGGCCATTAAAATTAAGTTCTGAAGTCATCATTATGCTGACTGTTTTGGTGCTATCTTCTATTTGGAACCTTGTTTATGCCGTGGGTATCGGTTTAGTGATTGCATCTTTGATGTTCATGAAAAAAATCGGAGACCTTACCGCTACAAGATCCAATGTCAAACCACTGAAAGAACAGCCTTGGGCAGATGAAAAAGATTTCCCCGCCAAGCTTAAAGAAGAGGTTTTTATCAAGCACATCAAAGGACCTTTGTTTTTTGGCTCTACAAGCGATTTTCAGCAATTGGCAGAACAGATTCCTGATACCGCATCTACGGTGGTCCTTCGATTGGATCGTATGCAATATATGGACCAATCCGGCCTATATGCCATGGAAGACATTCTTCAAGATTTAAATAAAAAGGACATTAAGGTTTTACTGGTAGGGCTCCTAGATCAACCTAAATACATGATGGAAAGAATTGACATTATACCTGATCTGGTTCCTAGAGAAAGTATTTTCGAAGATTTTCAGCCTTGTTTGGATTGGATAATTGAAAATGTCGAAGATGTAAAAACAACCTAATTGTTTCTAGCAGCCGTCTTTGACGTCTTTTTAAAATTTCCCAACGATTCCGGCCCCATATATTTGGCACTTCTTTTTTGTTGCGTATTCTTCCCATTCCCAATGAAATACGAATCTCGCTGGGATATGTCATAACAGCGTTCACAATTTTGGTTCCCATAGTTTGGTATCTGATACAGACCAAGGGGAAAAATACAATTTGGGTACTCCTTGCGTTTACAACTTTTGGAATTGCAATTTACTTTAGAAGCATCGATTTAAATCAAACATATTTCCCAATGGGAACACATTGGCTGTGGCATTTTTTTGGAGGAGTGGCTGTCCATTTCTTGATTGCATACATATTCAAAGACAATTTGCTAAATTTGTCGGCCAATATCGTAACTGACCATGATAGAGAACATTAAAGAACACTTGGCAGAAGTTGAAAAATTCGTCTCAACCTCAACGGCTGAAATTGAAGCTTTTCGAATTAAGTATTTGGGAAAGAAAGGGCTTTTGAACACTTTTTTTGCTGAATTCAAAAATGTTCCCAATGAGCAAAAAAAAGAATTTGGTCAAGTTATCAACCAACTCAAGAATGCTGCGACAGAGAAGGTGAACACACTTAAAACTTCACTTGAAAACCAAGCTGATGTTGAAGGAAAGTTCGGAGATTTAACCAGACCCGGTGAACCTATTACCCTTGGGGCAAGACACCCTATTTCCATTGTTAAAAATCAAATCATTGATATTTTTTCCAGAATTGGTTTCAATGTTTCCGAAGGGCCTGAAATAGAGGATGATTGGCATAACTTTACGGCGTTGAATTTACCGGAATATCACCCGGCCAGGGATATGCAGGATACCTTTTTTATCCAAACCGACCCTGATGTTCTTTTGCGTACCCATACTTCTTCCGTTCAAGTGCGATACATGGAAGAAAACAAACCTCCTATTCGAACCATTTCTCCAGGAAGAGTATACCGCAACGAGGCCATCTCTGCAAGGTCTCATTGTTTTTTCCATCAAGTAGAGGGGCTATATGTGGATAAGAATGTTTCTTTTGCCGACCTAAAACAAACTTTACAATATTTCACTACGCAAATGTTTGGTAAGTCGAAAATCAGACTGCGTCCCTCCTATTTTCCCTTCACCGAACCCAGCGCTGAGGTCGATGTATATTGGGGACTGGAAACTGAAGCAGATTATCGGATGACCAAAGGGACTGGCTGGTTAGAGATTATGGGCTGCGGAATGATAGACCCCAACGTGCTTAAAAATTGTGATATAGACCCCGAAGTATATTCAGGTTTTGCATTTGGAATGGGAATTGACCGAATTGCATTGTTATTGCACCAAATTCCGGACATTCGATTATTAAGCGAAAACGACGTAAGGTTTTTGGAACAGTTCAAATCTGCTTTTTAATCTCTTTTCTTCAAAATTAGGTAGGTAGCGTTGGAAATCAATCCAATGCTCAACCAATACGTGCTTAATATTAGCAAACCTCCTAGCTCAATTGAAGATTTGAATTTGTTTATGGCAATAATAGCATCAGAGAACATAAATAATAATACCGCGATGCCAATTAATGCATAAGCTTTTTGTCCCTGCTTCAGAAATAAGCTTGTTCCTTGCCATGCCATAAGAACAATTACGATAACGTAGATGCCAACAGGCAGTTCAAAAGGGCCCAAACCTGGTCGTAACCAAAAAAACAAGCCAGCTCCTATCCCGATCAAAACAATAAGGGATGTCCACCGAAACTGAAACCCTCCCAGTTTAACAAAGCCTGTGGTAAACAAAACATGCCCAATCAAAAACGAACACAATCCCAAAACAAAATATTCTTCTCGTAATAGAAATATATCTCCTATCAAACAAAACACCAATGCAGAAATCATAATGTTCCTAAACCCTGATAAGTTAGTTCTTTGAACAAAAAACAAAAGCGACAAAATTAAGACTGTGGTCAAGGGCTTGAAGATAGCGTACAACAATGCTTCATTAAAAAAATCAAACATAATTGCAGTAATTGCCGAAACAGCACTCAATATATTTATTATCTTTCTTAATCTGGTTTCGTTTACCATTCCTTAAAAGGTTTTTTGCTTAATTGGGAATTATAGTATTTGATTTCTCCTGTAACTTCCTTTCCCAGCCATTCTGGTCTTTCAAATGCCTCATCCTCATGACGAAGTTCTATTTCGGCCACGACCAAACCTTTGTTTTCTCCCAAAAATTCATCCACCTCAAAAACATGGTTCCCCCTTGACACATGATATCGAATTTTCTCCAAAACCACGTCTTCACAAAGGTCAATTAAGTTAACCGCCTCGGCGGTGTTTATTTCCGTCTCCCATTCAAATCGAGTGGTACCAGATGCACTGCTCCTACCTTTTACGGTCAAAAACGCTTTATTCCCTTTTATTCGAACCCTGACAGTACGGTCGGGATGTGTATTCAAAAATCCTTGAAGAATGCGGATTTGAGAGCTAGCTTCATGCTTGTATGCTTCAGATTTGACCAAAAACTTTCGTTCAATTTCCAAGTGTTCCATCAAACTAAATATACCCTAAATTTGAGTATGGACTTTGATTTTCCTTTACGAAAAATCATTCATGTAGACATGGACGCTTTCTATGCTTCCGTGGAGCAGCATGATAATCCTGAATTGAAAGGAAAACCGATTGCTGTTGGTGGAGGTTCAAAACGGGGAGTGGTATCTGCAGCGAGTTACGAAGCTCGAAAGTTTGGGGTACGAAGCGCCATGGCTGGATATATCGCTAGAAAAAACTGCCCTGACCTCATTTTTGTAAAACCTCGATTTGATCGTTATAAAGAGGTTTCCCAACAAGTACGAAGTATCTTTTTTGAATATACCGACCTTGTGGAACCCCTTTCGTTGGATGAGGCATACTTAGATGTTACCGAAAACAAAAAGGGAAATCCCTCCGCCACCCTTGTCGCCAAGGAAATCCGTCAAAAAATATTGGATGTTACGGGTTTAACTGCTTCCGCGGGTATTTCAATAAACAAGTTCATTGCAAAAGTCGCGAGTGATTACAACAAGCCCAATGGTCAAAAAACGGTCAATCCTGAAGAGGTAATTCAGTTTTTGGAAAATTTAGATATTCGAAAATTTTATGGTGTGGGAAAAGTCACTGCCGAGAAAATGTACAAATTGGGCATTTTTACCGGGATTGATCTAAAACAAAAATCCATCGAGTTTTTGGATGGCCATTTTGGGAAAAGTGGAAAATACTATTATTATGTTGTTCGCGGAATCCATAATAGTGAGGTAAAACCGCACCGTACCCCAAAATCTGTGGGCGCCGAACGTACTTTTTCCGAAAATTTAAGCAGTGAAATCTTTATGTTGGAAAAACTTGAAAACATCGCCAACGAACTCGAAAGAAGGCTCAAAAAATCCAAAATAGCAGGAAAAACCATTACTCTAAAAATCAAATACAGCGATTTTACCTTACAGACCAGGAGCAAGACACTCCCCTATTATATAGCTGACAAGGAACTAATCTTGGAAACAGCAAAAGAATTATTGTATCAATCCATCTTGGAAAACTCTGTTCGCTTGCTGGGTATCTCATTGGCAAACCTCAACACAGAGAAAAAAGAGACAAAAGAACAGGATGAGTCCGTATCGGTGCAGTTAAAGTTCGATTTTTGAAAGACACCTCAAACATCTCTTCTTAAGAAACAATCATATTTTGTTCATGGAAATGGCAACCGTCCAAACAAAAACTGATGAGATGAAAATACCTATGGTATTGGCTAAAAATGCCTTCTTTTTTTCAATCCTAAACAAATAAGAGGCTATACTACCGGCATATACCCCAGTACCCGGTAAAGGTATCATCACAAAAAACATTAGGCCAAAAAACCCAAATTTTTCAATTTTCTTTCCAGATCCTGTTTTGGCTCTTTTGGCAATATATATGGCAGACTTCTTATAAAACCGCCATTTTATTAGGTAGCGATTAACATGTTCTAGAAAAAATAGCATTAATGGAAATACTGCAACATTTGCCAAAAAACAGACAACAAAGACCACATAGCTGTTAAGGCCTTTCATTATGCCATACGGTATCCCGACTTTGGCTTCGCCAAATGGAGACAAACTCCAAAGCATTGAGGTCAATAAATCCAACATAGCAATTTCTAAATCTGCAAAATTAGACTAAAACAACATTCCTACCAGTTAAAAAATCATTAAACCTATAAGTATGTATTAAGACAACCCTTCGGGATAAAACAGTCTTTTTTATATTTGATCAATGGAAAAAATTACACTTCGCGAAAAAATCATCCGTACTGCTGGTGAGCTTTTCTACTCAAATGGATATAATTCCACAGGCATTAACGAAATCATTGATAAGTGTAGTATTGCGAAAGCCACTCTTTACAGCCATTTTAAATCAAAAGAAGATATCTGTATTGCTTATTTGACACAACGACATGAAGTTTTTTTGACCTCTCTTAAAGGTTATGTTTCAAAAAGGAAGAAAGGAAAAAATCAGTTGTTGGCCATCTTCGATTTCTTAAGGGACATGTACCGGGAAGAAGATTTTTATGGATGTTGGGCACTCAAAACCTTGGGTGAACTTTCTCCGAAACAAAAAAGATTGCTCGGGGTAATTCAAAAACAAAAGAAAGATCTGTTGTTGTATTTAGGAGAGGTAGTCGGTGAAAACATCATTAACATCTCGAAAGCAGAAACTGAAAAAATTTCGGGAGGACTCTATCTTTTATATGACAGTGCCATTACAGAGAGTTATCTTTTTAAAAATGATTGGCCCATTTATATGTCTAGAAGTATTGCGCCTTCCCTTTTTGCCGATTCGGAGCTGGTGTAAAACAAAAAGAGCCCCTAACAAAAGGAGCTCTTTTCACAAAACTATTTTACTTACTTAACAACCAAAATATTATCAGTTGATGTTGGATTCAATGGACAGAAGTACACGTACTCTCCTTTTTCCAACTTTGTGGGTTTTGAAGTTTGCGATGCTCCTGTTTTAACCGGTTTTGTAACATAGGCTGTTTGAATGTGATTTTCGGGCTTGCTGATGTCTTTCCCTTTCTTCACTAAAACAAAACCTACATCATGTCCAACACCGTTATTGGTAATATCAAACACATATGTTCCTTCTGAAACGGTGATTTGTTTTTGTGTAAACTCACCTGATGTTTGTTCCAATGCCAAGGTCTTAATCGAAGCATCCTTCATCATTTTATCCTGCGCATTGGTTGAAAAAATTACTCCGACGGTCAATACTAAAACTGCAATTACTTTTCTCATTTCTATTTAAATTAAATTATTTGGGTTAATCATTTTTGTTATGCTTCAACAGCATCTAAAGGTTGTGCCACGGGAAAATCAACAGGAATTTCAGTGGTATTGTTGATATAATTGGATATAGTCTTGTCACCTACCAAAACTATTGTGTCGATCAGGTTTTCCTTGGTCCATCCTGCAGTGAAGAAATTTTCCACCACGGCCTCATCCGTAGCACCTCTGTTTTCGGTAATATTCTTTGCCAATCTTGCCAAGGCATCCAACTTGTTGTCGAAAGATGCTTTTCCTGCTCTTAATTCCAAAATTTGTTCATCCGAATATCCATTCATCTTTCCTATAGCAGTGTGCGCGGACAAACAGTACAAACAACCATTTACTTCACTCACGGCTAAGTTTACCGCTTCTTTTTCTTTTGCTTTTAAAGAAGTTTTTGCGTTTGCAAAGGTCAAATAGTTGCCCAACGCATTTTCGGAATACGCATAGGTTGCATACAAATTTGGCACAAAACCTACGGCTTTCTCCAAATTATCGAATATAGCCTGATTGGCTTCGCTTACTTCTTCTCTTTTAGGTACATTGAATGTGCTCATAATTATAAAAATTTTATTGTGTTGTTATATGGATTAAAAATTCTTTACAAAGGGTTTTTCTGCATCACAATAGAAATCGTGATGATGCTTTTGCTCGCAATGTGTTTCAGATACGATGGGTTGAGGTGCCGGTCTTTTGACCGCTCTAAAAATCTCTATGAGATTAAAAATTGATTTTTCCTTAGCTTTCATCTTTATCTTGTTTTTAATTACAGTACAAAGATGCAGTGAAAGGAAGGGGAGGTGTTAGCAGGAATTTCCCGATGGCTTGCCAAAATTTCCTTTAGGCCATTTCCAGCGTGTTTTCACGGTATTCCGAAGGTGTCATTTGCGTCATTTTTTTGAAGAATCGACTAAAATGGGCAGGGTCGTTGAAGCCGAGATCAAAGGCAATTTCTTGATTCTGTTTATCAGTAAAATGGATTAGGCGCTTCGCTTCCAAAGCAAGTCGTTCCAAAATAATCTGCTGTGGTGGCTTCTGATTGTAAATAGAAAACAAATTGGAAAGGGTCTTGGGCGATTTGAAAAGCATTTCGGCATAATCACTAACCTTTCGTTTGGTCTTGTAGTGCATGTCCACCAAATAATTGAATTTTCTAATTACATCTACCTGGTCGTTTTTCAATGATTTTACTATCAGCTGTTCCTTCGCCAGACGTGTGCTCATAATAATCAATCGCTTCAATAACATTTGAAGCATATCTCCTTGGATGTTATCAGGAGTTGAAAATTCCTCCACAAAAACATCAAACCATAGGTTGAATCGGTTCATTTGCTCATCTGGAACAGTGATTATGGGTAAATCTTGGGTTCCAAAGAAAAGAATCCCATTGCACGAAACCTCGCTATCATGGTCAGAGATACAATAAAACTCCCTATTAAAAAGAATCGCCGCAAGGGGCAATTTTGTTTTCGAGAATGAAACATGTTGTAAATAGGTAACTGTTACCAATTGATTTGGATTGAGTTCCAATTCCAAATCATCCACTATAATGGTCAAAGGTTCCTGGTTCCTATTCCAAAGAAATTTAATGGTATTGGCAGTGGAGGTAAATCGTTGGTTATCGTTTTTTATATCATCTGTCAGGCCAAGTATAGATCCTAATTTTGGGTCTTTGTATTCGTATCTCATCAGACTATGTCTTCTTGATTAATGCTTTAAAACGAGCAGTTTTGTGCTTTTAGTCCTCATATTTTGTTGATACTTACACCCTCTAACAACCAAGATTTAGGGCATAATCCTAAACAAGAATGTTAATACTGCCCTTAAATTTTAATGCCGACAGAACTTTTTTTAGTATTGGGCATGAAAAGTTTGAAACATTACGATGAAGCGGTCAGTAATTTTTATGAGAATTCCGAAATAAAAGGTTTTCCTGTAAGCTCCTTGGACATCTATGCGGAACAGTTTGACAAATTCTGCGACAATTTAAATGATGTCAAGCAACTTTACCAACTTGCCAAACAGGAAAAGTGGCAGGACAAGTTTAACCTTCGTCATCAAATTTTGGACAAGGAAAATGTTGTGGTGGTCACAGACCCTGATTTGAACATTACGTTTGCCAGTCAAAACATGACCCAAATGAACGGTTACAAAGCTGAAGAAGTCTTAGGGAAAACTCCACGAATGTTTCAAGGAGAACTAACCAGTGAAGAAACCAAAAAAAGGGTTTCTCTAGCCGTTAAGCAACGAAAACCCTTTAAAGAGGTGTTGATAAACTATCGAAAAGATGGTTCTACCTATAAATGTGCCATTCAAGGATCTCCTGTTTTCGACAATACTGGAAAGCTGGTCAATTTTATCGCGTTTGAAAAAGAGGTGGCCTAAAAATTACAGGTCTCTATTTCTGTTACCCTAAGCGTATTTACCATCCCTTTATCCTTAATTGGCATAGCGGCAAGGCTTATCAACATATCTCCCACATCCAAAAATCCCTTCTTACAGGCAATTTGGTTTACATCATCAATAGTTTCGTCAGTAGAAACATATCTATCATAAAAGAAAGCTTTCACTCCCCAAAGCAGGTTCAGCTGTGTTAGGATTCTTTTGTTGGAAGTAAATACCAAAATATGGGCACTTGGCCTCCATGCAGAAATCTGAAAGGCCGTATACCCACTATTGGTGAGTGTGGAAATCGCCTTTGCTTCAATCTCATTGGCCATGATAGCCGCATGATAGCAGACTGATTTTGTGATATATCGCTTGGTTCGGATATGAGGCGGTGTTTGTGGTACACTTATTAGATTAGACCCCTCCACACTAACAAGAATGCTTGACATTTTTTCAATTACTTGGACTGGATAATTTCCAACTGAAGTTTCTCCGGATAGCATCACAGCGTCGGCTCCGTCCATGACCGAATTAGCAACATCATTTACCTCAGCCCTAGTTGGGGTTAGGCTTGTAATCATGGTTTCCATCATTTGCGTTGCTATGATTACAGGAATTCTAGCTTTTTTGGCCCTAAGTACCAATTGTTTTTGAATCAGTGGTACCTCGTGTGCTGCCACTTCAACACCAAGATCACCCCTAGCAACCATTAATCCATCACAATAGGCAACAATTTTATCAATGTTATCTACCGCTTCGGGTTTTTCAATCTTTGCGATAATCGGAATCTTGTGCTCAGAATGTTGCCCTATAAGGTTCTGAAGATCCATTAGGTCTTGGCTATGTCTCACAAACGAGAGCGCAATCCAATCAACTTCTTGTTCAATGGCGAATATGGCATCCTTAACATCCTTTTCCGTTAAGGCCGGCAATGAAATGGCTGTATTTGGAAGGTTAACTCCTTTTTTTGACTTTAGTGGCCCTCCTTGTATCACCTTAGCCAGAACTTCATCTTTTCCATTGGTTGACTTCACTTCAAAAATCAACTTACCATCATCCAGCAAAATCCTTTCGCCCGGTTTTACATCTTTGGGGAAGTTGGCGTAGTTCATATAAACCTTCTTCGCCGTACCCTCAAAAGGCTCTCCTGTTGCAAATGTAATTTCATCTCCGGGGGCTACAACAGCTTCCCCTCCCATAACGCCAACCCTTAATTTCGGGCCTTGAAGATCGGCAAGTATGGAAGTGTTGACTTCCATTTCATCATTGAGTTCTCGAATAATCTGAATTCTTTTGGCCACATCATCATGAGATGCATGCGAGAAATTTATACGGAAAACATCCACTCCTGCCTTAATCAGTTTCTCAAGTGTGTCCTTGCTACTTGTGGCAGGCCCTAAAGTGGCTACAATTTTGGTCTTTTTTCTAGTCGGCATTTCTAAAAGATTAGGTTTCTTTTTGATTTTAAAGTCTGTACTTGAACCTCATAGGCCGTTACGACCTTGGGAATCTTATTTATTGATTTAACATATTGATTAATTGACAACCCATTTCCCGCATCAACTTTCAAAAAATAATCTACTTCTCTCTTTTCCTTGATCAAATAATCTGTTCGGATGGAAACATTGTTTTCAAATAGTCCACTGGAAGGCATAACCTCCATAACTGAACATTTATTGGTTAACAAGGTCCAATAATTATCTTGCAAACCATCTTCCCATTCAAAAACGGAAAACGAAAGGTTTTGGCTAAACTGAAGGTCACTTTTCATGCGTTTAAGATGTAAACTACATCTAGAATTTATTGCATAACCGATTGCATAATCCTCCAGACCGCTATGAATGGCTATAAGCTGAAAATTATCATCGTAAAAGTCAGCCGATATCTTGTGTGTTGTCAACATGTTTCAAAAGCGAACCGTAAATATACTCTTAATACGCATTCTAGCCTAGTTGATAAGCAACAATACCGTCTTAAACTAAACGAAAACGTTTGAATTTACACTTATTTAATGCTATCGATTTTCAATTTTGTTCTGCAAAGCAAAGTATGCTCTTTTTGATGCCTTTTCTTCTGCTTTCTTTTTTGAAGTTGCCCTGGCTTTTGCCGTCATTCTTTCTCCAATCGTAAGTTTGACCGCAAAATGTTTGAGTTCATCATTGCCGGTATCTTCGTAAACATCATAATGGAAAGTTTTCTTTTGTTTCTGGCACCACTCTATAACCAGGCTTTTATAGCTGATTACCTTACCCTCCAATTGCTCAATGTCCACGTAAGGTTTTATTACCCGGGCGTTGATGAATTTTTCACAATATAGGTACCCTCTGTCCAAATAGATAGCTCCCACAAGAGCCTCAAACACGTTTCCATGAATGTTTTCACCAAAATGAGATTTAGGAATTCTGCTTTCAACATAACGAAGAAGGTTCAGGTCTTTTCCCAATTCGTTCAAGTGTTTTCTACTTACAACTTTTGAGCGCATTTTGGTAAGATAGCCTTCATCTCCTTCTGGGACTTCCTTGTACAGGTGCTTTGATATAATGGTCCCCAACATGGCATCACCCAGAAATTCCAATCGCTCATAGTTCAAGGGATTGCCATCAGAATCCCTTTTATTCATTGAACGATGTAGAAAAGCTTTTTTGTAAATGGCAATATCCTTGGGTTTGAAACCAAGAATCTTCTTGATACCCCAAAAAAAATCCCCATCCGTCTTCGGATGGGAATTGAATATTTTCGAGGGGAATTTCATGTTTTACAAAGCTATCCTATTTTATTTTACGAAACAAAATACAAGCATTGTGTCCGCCAAAACCAAAGGTGTTGCTCATTGCCACATTGACCTCACGTTCTTGGGCTTTGTTTAGCGTCAAGTTAAGTGATTGATCAATGTTCTCGTCCACGACGCTATGGTTAATTGTTGGAGGCACCAAACTGTGTTCCATCGCCAAAATCGATGCGATTGCTTCAATGGCACCAGCTGCTCCCAATAAATGCCCAGTCATGGATTTCGTAGAATTGATATTGATGTTGGGCGCATGTAATCCAAATACTTTCGAAATTGCCTTAAGTTCTGCAACATCTCCAAGTGGAGTGGATGTTCCATGCGTATTTATGGCGTCAACATCTTCAGGGTTCAATCCCGCATTCTGCAAACAGTTTTCCATCACCTTAACAACACCTATTCCTTCAGGATGTGGTGCAGTCATATGGTGTGCATCACTAGAAAGGCCTCCTCCTAAAACTTCAGCATAGATTTTTGCCCCCCTGGCTTTTGCATGTTCATATTCTTCAAGAATCAAAGCTCCAGCTCCTTCTCCTAAAACAAAACCATCTCTAGTGGCATCAAAAGGTCTTGAAGCTGATTCAGGGCTATCGTTACGTGTAGAAAGTGCATGCATAGCATTAAAACCTCCCATCCCAGCAATTGTTACTGCTGCTTCGCTACCTCCGGTAACAATAACATCACAATGTCCCAGTCTTATATAGTTAAGTGCGTCAATCATTGCATTCGCAGATGAAGCACAAGCAGAAACCGTGGTATAGTTGGGACCCATAAATCCATGTTTTATAGAAATATTGCCCGGAGCGATATCCGCAATCATTTTAGGGATAAAGAAAGGGTTAAACCTTGGTGTTCCGTCACCTCCGGCATACCCTATCATTTCATTTTGGAACGTTTCGAGACCTCCTATCCCAGCGCCCCAAACAACACCAACCCTGAACTTATCAACTTTTTCCAAGTCAAGTCCTGAATTTTTAATTGCTTCATCCGAAGAAACCAAGGCGTATTGAGCAAAGGGGTCAAGTTTTCGAGCTTCTTTTCTATCAAAAAAGTCCTGGGCGTTATAGCCTTTTAACTCACAAGCAAACTTGGTCTTGAACTTTTCGGTATCGAAGTAAGTAATGGGAGCACAACCGCTCTTTCCATTCTTAAGTCCTTCCCAATAAGCCTCTAAATTGTTACCAATGGGTGTAAGCGCGCCCATTCCGGTAACTACTACTCGCTTTAACTGCATTGAACTATTTTTTACCCTTTAGAACCTAAATTAAAAAAAAATTATCCATGTGATGATCATCACATGGATAATTTAAACTCTTTAGTAAAATATCATAAATATTACTTCGCTTCTTCTATATAGCTAATGGCCTGACCAACAGTTGCAATGTTCTCTGCTTGATCATCAGGGATTTGAATATCGAATTCTTTTTCAAACTCCATGATAAGCTCAACAGTATCCAAGGAATCCGCCCCTAAATCGTTGGTAAAGCTCGCCTCAGCTACAACTTCATTCTCATCAACACCTAGTTTATCAACGATGATAGCCTTTACTCTTGATGCAATGTCTGACATAATTATATCGGTTTTAAAAATTTAATCGTTGGCAAAAATATAAAACTTTGGATTAAATACACCATTTGTCGATAAAATGTGTTTTAAATTAAGCATCTTAACCCTCTGTACCTTACTTTAGCCCTGTAAACCCAAATCCAAATCTAATCTGTTATTTTAAATGAAAAGCATTGTAATTCTTGCTTCTGGAAGTGGTTCGAATGCGGAAAATATTATCTCCCAGTTTAAAAAAAATGGCACCATTAAAGTGACTGCTGTATTGACCAATAAGCAAAATGCCGCGGTATTGCAAAGGTGTGAAAGACTTGGAGTCCCGGCTTTTTACTTTAATAGGGAAGCATTCTCTGGTTCTGAAGCCTTCCTTGACATGCTGAAAGGATTCAACCCAGACCTTATCGTCCTAGCAGGTTTTCTATGGAAAATCCCCTCTCAACTTATTTTGGCCTTTCCTGATAAAATCATCAACATACACCCTGCACTGTTGCCTAAATATGGTGGAAAAGGAATGTATGGAGCAAAAGTACACAAGGCCGTAAAGGACAATTCTGATGTAGAAACGGGGATAACCATACATTATGTAAATGAAAACTACGATGAAGGTGCCATTATCTTTCAAGCCAAAACAGCTATTGAGCCTTCTGACAGTGTTGAAGATATCGCCAAAAAGGTACACCAGTTGGAGTACGAGTATTTCCCTAAGGAGATAGAAAAATTGCTTTTATAAAATGGCCGCCAAGAAAAAGTTTTATGTAGTTTGGAAGGGAAAGCGTCCAGGAATTTATGAAACCTGGGCAGACTGTAAATCTCAAATCGAAGGTTTCAAAGGAGCGCAATACAAATCGTTTTCTGAATTCAGCGAAGCCAAAAAAGCCTTCAACAGTAATTATGAGGAGTACAAAGGCAAGTCTAAAAAGAAGAAAGAGCTTTCTCCCGAAGAACTTTTAAAAATAGGCAACCCCAATTACGATTCCATTTCTGTGGATGCCGCATCCAGTGGAAACCCAGGAAGAATGGAATATCAAGGCGTAGATACAAAATCAATGAAAGTTCTTTTTAAGCAGGGTCCTTTTGAACAGGGAACCAGCAATGTAGGTGAGTTTTTGGCCCTAGTTCATGGATTAGCCTTTTTAAAACAGAAAAGAAGTAACCGAATCATTTATTCCGATTCAAGAATTGCAATTGGCTGGGTTCGAAAAAAGAAGTGCGGCACTAAATTGCAAAAAAATGCAAAAAATGCTCAGTTATTTGAACTTATTGAGAGAGCGGAAGATTGGTTACGAAAAAACCGATACAACACTCCAATTGTAAAATGGGAGACTGGAGCTTGGGGTGAAATTCCTGCTGATTTTGGACGAAAATAGCTTATAAACAACGTATTTTTAATGCTTTGATTTTAAAAATACAATACTTGCCACAAAAGGAATTGTGAAAGCGTATATTTGCAGCAAATTTGAATGAATGGGTAAATTGTTGATTGTTGGAAGTGTGGCCTTTGATGATATCGAAACTCCTTTTGGCAAGAGCGATAAGATTTTAGGAGGAGCCGGTACTTTTATTGGCTTGGCAGCTTCACAGTTTAATGTAAAATCGGCGGTTGTCTCAGTAGTCGGTGATGATTTTCCTCAAAGTTATATCGACCTTCTTAAAGAACGCGATATTGATGTTTCCGGAATCGAGATTGTAAATGGTGGAAAAACCTTCTATTGGAAAGGCAAGTACCACAATGACCTCAACTCTAGGGATACCTTAATCACTGAATTGAATACCTTAGGAGAGTTTAATCCCATTGTTCCCGAAGATTTCAAGGATGCCGATGTGGTTATGTTGGGCAACCTGCATCCTGATACACAGACCAGTGTAATCAATCAAATGAAAAAACGACCAAAATTAATCATAGCGGACACTATGAATTTTTGGATGGACAACACTTGGGATGAGTTGATGAAGATGATTGAACGGATTGATGTGATAACCATAAATGACGAAGAGGCAAGACAATTGACAAACGAATACTCTTTGCTCAAGGCTGCTGCTAAAATTCAGGAAATGGGACCAAAATATGTGGTCATTAAAAAGGGCGAACATGGAGCACTATTGTTTCATAAAGAACAGATTTTCTTTGCTCCAGCCTTACCATTGGAAGAGGTTTTTGACCCAACAGGTGCCGGAGACACATTTGCTGGTGGGTTTGCCGGTTATTTGGCAGAAACCAAGAACATATCGTTCGAGAGCATGAAAAATGCAATTATACACGGTTCTAATTTGGCTTCGTTCTGTGTTGAAAAATTTGGCACGGAACGTATGCTGACGTTAGAAAAGCATGAAGTGGAGGACCGCTTATTGCAGTTTAAAGAATTGACACAATTCAATATAGAGTTAACATAGACACACGCCCTGAAAAAATTCGGGGCTTTTTTATTTTGGTTTGTTATGAGTGATGCGATTAAGCACGAATGCGGAATATCGATGATCCGTTTGCTTAAACCTCTAGAATACTACAAAGAAAAGTATGGTACAGCTTTTTATGGGGTAAATAAAATGTACCTGATGATGGAGAAGCAGCATAACCGAGGTCAAGATGGTGCCGGTTTTGCAAGTATAAAACTGGACATGAATCCAGGAGAACGCTACATGAGCAGAGTACGTTCCGCCCAACAGCAGCCTATTCAAGATATTTTTGCCCAGATCAATGAACGTATCAACACGGCACTAGCTGAAAATCCGGAGTACGAAAACAATGTGGCACTTCAAAAAAAGAATATCCCATACATTGGGGAATTGTTAATGGGGCACGTTCGTTACGGTACATTCGGAAAGAATAGTATCGAAAGTGTACACCCGTTTTTAAGGCAAAACAATTGGATGCATCGGAATTTGATTGTCGCGGGCAATTTTAACCTAACCAATGTACACGAACTCTTTGACAACTTGATAAACCTTGGACAACATCCAAAGGAATTGGCAGATACCGTTACCGTAATGGAAAAAATAGGCCACTTTTTGGATGATGCTGTGGCCAAGCTCTACAAACAGATCAAAAAGGAAGGCTACAATAAGAGGGAGGCTTCGCCCCTGATTGCTGAACGTTTGAACGTTGCCAAAATTCTTAGAAAATCTTCCAAAAACTGGGATGGAGGTTACACCATGGGAGGATTACTAGGTCATGGTGATGCTTTTGTAGTAAGGGATCCCGCAGGTATACGCCCGGCATATTTTTATAAGGATGATGAAGTGGTGGTAATTGCTTCAGAGCGCCCCGTCATCCAGACTGTTTTCAATGTTCCTTTTGAAGAAATCAAAGAACTTGATCCTGGCAATGCCATTATTATAAAGAAAAAAGGAACTGTTCATCTTGAAGAAATTAAGGAACCTACCGAAAGAAAAGCATGTTCTTTTGAGCGCATCTATTTTTCAAGAGGAAGTGACAAGGAAATCTATCAAGAACGAAAACAATTGGGTAAGTTGGCATTCCCTCAAATTTTGAAGGCTATCGACGGCAATTTGAGCAATACGGTATTCTCTTATATTCCCAACACTGCAGAAACTTCGTTCTTTGGTATGGTCAAGGAGGCCCAAAATTACCTTAATAAGCTAAAGGAAGAACAAATCTTAGCGATGGGGCCAAACATTACTGGGGAAGAACTCCACAAGATTTTGGATGTCCGGCCTCGAATTGAAAAAGTTGCAATCAAAGACGCCAAACTACGAACCTTCATTACTCAGGACAGTAGCAGAGATGATTTAGTGGCCCACGTCTACGACATTTCATATGGTTCTGTAAAAAAAGGTGACAACCTCGTCATCATTGATGATAGTATTGTAAGGGGAACAACCTTAAAAAAGAGTATTCTAAAAATACTTGATAGGCTATCACCTAAAAAAATCATTGTGGTATCATCAGCCCCACAAATTAGATATCCCGATTGCTACGGAATAGATATGGCCAAATTGGAGGATTTCGTTGCTTTTAAAGCAACTCAAGCACTTCATGAAGATCATGGTTCAACTCACCTTATAAAGGAAATCTACGAAAAGTGCTTGACCCAGACTGATACGGCCGACGGTGAAGTTGTCAATTACGTCAAAGAATTTTATAAACCCTTTACTGCTGAACAGATTTCAAAAAAAATCGCCGAAATACTAAGTCCAAAAGGAATTAAAGCAGAGGTTGACATTATTTATCAAAGTGTTGAAAGCTTACACGCTGCATGCCCTCATAATCTTGGAGATTGGTATTTTACTGGTAATTATCCAACACCAGGTGGTAATAGGGTTGTCAACAGAGCTTTTATCAACTTTTATGAAGGTAAAAACCAAAGGGCATATTGATTTATCCCATTTTTTGTAAAAACGATACGTGCATTTCGTCGATGAAATATGTAGATTATCGTGTTTTTGTACAATGGGTACGTGTCCCGCCTACTTTAGTATTGCCATAGCATAAGTAGGTTAAGTTCATGGTAAGATTTGGGGCAAAAAAGGTGGAAGCTATTCCACCTTTTTTATTTGCAGGTAGTCCTACTTCTCTTCATCGTAATCCTTTTCTTTAACAATAGTACTCCCAGCTAACAAGTTTGGTAATTCAACCAAATAACAGGGGTTTCATCTAAAAGCTTTTCGCACAAGTACCGCCTTGGCTTACATTTGGAGGACCATAGCATAAGTAGGTTAAGTTCATGGTAAGATTTGGGGAAAGAAGGCGGAGTTAACTCCGCCTTCTTTATGTTTGAACACCAACGAATTACCAAAATCCACTGTAAAAACTCTTCAAGTTTTTATCGCCAAAATCAAAAATTTCCTCAAAAACCTTTGTTATTTCTCACAATACCAGTAATTTAGTTTTGCCATAGCATAAGTAGGTTAAGTTTATGGTAAGATTTGGGACGAAAAGGGTGGGGGCTTCCCCGCCCTTTTCTATTACATATACTTTATAAAATAAAAGGGCCCAGCATGTAAAGATGCCGGGCCCTTTTATTATTGAGTACTCTTACTCTTATTTGCCAGCTGCGTAATTTTCAGCCACTTTGTCCCAATTAATCACATTAAAAAACGCAGAAACATAGTCTGGTCTTCTGTTCTGATAGTTTAAATAATAAGCATGTTCCCAAACATCCAATCCCAAAATAGGATGTCCCTCACATCCCACATCGGGCATTATTGGGTTGTCTTGGTTTGGCGTTGAGCAAATCTCAAGCTTCCCTCCTTTATGAACACAAAGCCATGCCCATCCGGATCCAAATCTGGTTCCGGCAGCAGCACTGAATTTCTCCTTGAATGCGTCAAACGAACCAAAAGCATCTTCAATGGCAGTCGCCAAATCTCCACTTGGAGTTCCTCCTCCATTTGGTGACATTACTTCCCAAAATAAGGAATGGTTATAAAACCCTCCTCCATTGTTTCTAACCGCTCCATTGTTCATATCCAAATTGGAAAGGATGTCCGAAATCTCTTTTCCTTCCAAATCAGTTCCAGCGATAGCTCCGTTTAACTTAGTGGTATATCCATTATGATGCTTGGTGTGGTGTATTTCCATGGTTCTAGCATCTATATGTGGCTCCAAGGCATCATATGCATAGGGTAATTTTGGTAATTCAAAAGCCATAATCGTATTTATTTTTAGTTATTAATTGTCTTGTAAAAATACAGCTTTAAGATATATAATTCCTTCAAATTCTTGCCAAGTTCAGCGTTGTAATATGTAATTTGCCATAAAAACTTTTTGAAAACTTCTGGTTTTGAAATTTATGGTGCATCAGCAGGTTCAGGAAAGACCTATATCTTGACCAAGGAATATCTTAAATTATTATTGTCCAGTGACTCCCAATTAAAGTTCAGACAAATTTTAGCCATCACCTTTACCAATAAAGCGGTGGCGGAAATGAAAAATCGCATCCTGGAAAATCTTGCTTCTTTTGCCCTATCAAACCACCATAATGAAAGAGGGTTGTTCAGAGATCTCTGCAAAGAGCTTTCATTAAATCCAGTACAGCTACAACAACGTTCCAAACTAGTTTTAAAAAGGATTCTGCATAATTACTCTTTTTTTGAAATCTCAACCATTGACAAATTCAACCATAAAGTCATCAAAACTTTTGCCCGCGATCTTCAATTGGCGCAAAATTTTGAGGTAGAATTGGATACAGACTTGTTATTGGAGCAAGCCGTAGGGGCGTTGTTGGAAAGGGCTGGCTCTGACAAAGAGCTTACCGATGTACTGGTTGCCTACTCTTTATCAAAAATAGATGACAACAAAAGTTGGGACATAACCTATGATCTAATGGAAATTGGCAAGCTCCTTTTTCAGGAGAATCATGCCGCTCATTTAGAAAAACTTCGTTCAAAATCAGTTTCAGAATTTGAAAAAATCAAAGGCAGTATTGCTTCCCATATCAAGAAAGTTGAAGACAATGCTGTTGATGAAGCGCAAAAGGTTTTAAAAGAAATTCTTGATAAAGGTTTTGAGCACATTGATTTTCCAAGGCAAACCTTACCCAATCATTTTAAAAAAATCATCGAAAAAGAATTTAGCATTAAGGTATTGTACAGTAACAAACTTGAACAAAACCTTAATGAGAATAAGATTTTGAAAGCAAATGACAAGAGAGATGCCTCCCAACTTTCCCAAAGTATTCTTGAGCACTATTTGCACATCAAAAAAATGCTTTATCGAAGAAGCTATCTCCAGAACATTTATACCAATATTGTTCCTTTAACGGTGCTGAATGAAATTGCCAAAGAGGTCAAAAACATAGAAATTGAACAGGATACCATCCCCATTTCACATTTAAACACACTATTGTCAAAAGAAATCAGGAATCAACCCGTTCCGTTCATCTATGAGCGTCTAGGTGAAAAATACCGTCATTATTTTATTGATGAGTTCCAGGATACTTCCCAAATGCAATGGCAAAATCTCGTCCCTCTGATTGGCAATGCACTGGAAAGTGAAAACGAAAAGAATGAGCGAGGCACCCTTTTTCTTGTCGGTGATGTGAAGCAGGCGATTTATCGATGGCGTGGAGGAAGAGCTGAACAATTCTTGAACCTTTTAACCCTAAAATCGAATCCCTTCGTAATTGAGCCTACAGTTAGGACGTTGGATACGAATTGGAGAAGTTATAACGAGATTGTAAAGTTCAACAACGGGTTTTTTACAACCATAGCCCCTTTCTTAAAGAATACGGATTATCAAAAACTGTTCTTGGAAAGCAGTCAAAAAACTACCGATAAATCCGGAGGCTATGTACAGCTGAATTTTATTGACCAATCAGTTGAAAATAAGACAGAAGCACACTGCTTTCAGGTTTTGGACATTCTAGCCGAAGTAACATCGAAAGGGTATTCGTATTCTGACATCAGTATTCTGGTCCGAAAAAATAATGAGGGAACCGTCTTGGCCAATTTCCTTTCCGAAAAGAATTTCCCAATTGTTTCTTCTGAAGCGCTTTTGCTGAAAAACGATACCGCCGTTGTCTTCCTTATTTCATTGTTGAAGCTGGTTGAAAATGAGAATAACAACGAAGCAATTTACGAAGTGCTTTCTTTTTTAAGTCCAGATAATAATCTTTTGCATGATTTTATTCATTCATATATCAACAATCTAAGCGGATTGTTTTCCGAAACCTATGGTATCCATCTTAACGAATTAAAAAACCAATCCACATCTACAATTCTGGAAAAGGCCATTATCAAGTTTGATTTGGACACTTCGACTTCAGCCCATATCACTTTTTTAATGGATGAGGTTCTGGACGTAGAAAAAAGAATGGGGCCGGATGTTCATTCCTTTCTCAAATACTGGGAATCAAAAAAAGAAAGCCTCTCGTTGACCGCTCCAGATGGTATTAATGCCATAAAAATCATGACCATTCACAAGGCTAAGGGGCTTGAATTTCCAATAGTCATATTTCCATTTGCCAACATGTCCATTAACGGCGGGGGTTTACGAAAAAAATCTTGGGTTGGTAGAACAGACGCAGAAAAAGATTTGCATATGGAAGAATTTTTGGTCAACAGGAACAAGGATATGCAATATTATAATGAATTGTCGGCGGCAGTTTTTAATGATGAAGCCCAGAAAACCGAATTGGATGCCCTAAACGTTCTTTATGTAGCACTGACCAGGGCCGAAAAGGCGCTATATGTTGTTTCAGAAAACCCTAAAGAAGCCGGCACTTTGGAATCAGTTTCTTCTTATTCCGATTTGTTTCAATATTATTTGCAGGCACAAAAACTTGAGCCATGTAGTTCAGGAAAATACGCTCTTGGCGAGTTGACCGAAAATTTACGAGCCGAAAGTCCAGCATCTGAAAATCGGACCATTCCCTATATCACAAGACAGAAAAAGGGAACACCCTTTACAATTTCTACAAAATCCAGCAGATTATGGGACGAAGAAACAAGAACAGCTATTGAAACAGGTAATCTAATTCATTATGCCCTAAGTCTTGTACACGTTGCAGATGATGTTTCGAATGTTATCAAAAACCTTAAATCACAAGGACACCTAAATGATGATAATTCAGATGAAGTTCAAGAAGTGGTGAGCGCAGTGGTCAACCATCCTAGCCTGAAAAAGTATTATACCAATATATATAAGGTATTCAACGAGCAGGAAGTTTTAACCCCTGAAGGCATTTCTTTTAGACCAGATAGGTTGATGGTTTCAAATAACGAGGTATCCATTATCGACTATAAAACGGGAAAACCTGCACCATCGCACCAAGAGCAAATTTTAACATACGCCCAACTCTTGAAGACTATGGATTTTGTTATAAAAGACGCTATAATTGTCTACATTGGCCCCGAAATAAAACCTCTTTTTCTATAAACGAAAACTATGTACGGAAAAATCAAGGAACACCTAACCAACGAACTACAGTCCATTCAAGAGGCTGGTTTGTTTAAAAAAGAACGCATCATCACCTCTCCGCAGGATGCCGTAATAAAAACTTCAACCGGGCAAGAAGTCGTAAATTTTTGCGCCAATAATTATTTGGGCCTTTCATCACATCCAGATGTAATCCAAGCAGCCAAAGAAACATTGGATTCTCACGGTTTTGGAATGTCCTCAGTTCGATTCATCTGTGGAACTCAAGATATTCACAAAGAGCTTGAGCAAAAAATTGCCACTTTCTATGGCACAGAGGATACCATTCTATATGCCGCGGCTTTCGATGCCAATGGAGGAGTTTTTGAACCTTTGTTGACCGCTGAAGATGCCATAATCTCCGACTCTTTAAATCATGCCTCAATAATAGATGGTGTTCGTTTGTGCAAAGCAAAAAGATATCGTTATGCAAACAATGATATGAACGACCTTGAGGCCCAATTAAAACAAAGTCAAAAGGATGGCGCTCGATTTACCATTATTGTAACCGACGGTGTCTTCTCAATGGATGGACTACTAGCCCCTTTGGACAAAATCTGTGATTTGGCCGACAAATACGAAGCGCTGGTAATGATTGATGAGTGTCATTCTGCAGGGTTTATCGGTGAGACCGGAAGAGGCACTTTGGAAGAAAAAGGTGTGATGGACCGCATTGATATCATTACGGGCACTCTCGGAAAAGCTCTTGGCGGGGCCATGGGCGGATATACCACAGGAAAAAAGGAGATTGTTGAAATATTACGTCAAAGATCCCGGCCTTATCTGTTCTCGAACTCTTTGGCTCCTGCTATCGTAGGAGCATCCATCAAGGTTTTTGATATGTTGGAAAATGATACCTCTTTGCGCGACAAACTTCAAAAGAACACAACATATTTTAAGGCAGGGATGAAAAAAGCCGGGTTTGATATTATTGATGGAGATTCTGCCATTGTTCCCGTAATGTTGTATGATGCCAAACTTTCCCAACAAATGGCAGATTTGCTACTGCAGGAAGGCATATATGTTATTGGTTTCTTCTATCCCGTAGTTCCTAAGGGCAAAGCAAGAATAAGGGTGCAGTTGTCCGCAGCTCATGAAAAACATCATTTGGATAAAGCCATTAATGCATTTATCAAGGTGGGAAAAGCGCTTAAAATCGTTGAAATGCAGTAAATCTTCTACGTAATGCACCAAAAAAAAAGAAAATTTGATTTTGTTAATAAGTCTTAACAACTTACATTTGCTGCTGATAAACACTTAAACTTAAAATTTTGAGCATGAAACATCTTAGCAAATTATTGATTGTTGCCCTAGTATTTTTAGGGGCTAACAATATACAAGCGCAAGACGAGAATAATCCATGGCAAATTAGTTTCGGGGTAAACGCAATTGATTTTTACCCAACAAACGATGCTGACAATATTGCCTCTAGTACTACTCTATTTGATGAGTACTTCAATGTTTCTGACCACTGGAACATCTTGCCATCTGTTTCTTACGTTGGTGTATCTAAATACATTGGCGATGGCTTCTCAATTGGAGCAAGAGGTTCTTTGAACAGAATCGAAAACAACGGTGATCTTTCAGTTGATGATCTTTCGCACTACGCTGTAGATGGTACTATCAAGTACAACTTTGTAAAAAACACTACACTTGATCCATTTGTTGAAATTGGTGGTGGTTATACTTGGGTTGATGAAATCGGTGCTGGTACAGTAAATGGAGGTGTCGGTCTTAACATTTGGTTTTCCGAAAACATCGGCCTTACGCTACAAACTCAGTACAAGCATGCATTCGAAGATTATTTAGCTCAACACTTCCAGCACTTAGCGGGTATTAGCATCAAATTTGGTGGAACTGATACTGACGGTGATGGTATTTACGATAAAGACGATGCTTGTCCAGAAGTTGCTGGATTGGAAGCTTTCAATGGTTGTCCTGACGCTGACGGTGATGGAATTGAGGATAGTAAAGATAGCTGCCCTAACGAAGCTGGTTCTAAAGAATTGAACGGTTGTCCTGATGCTGACGGTGACGGAATTGCCGATAAAGATGATGCTTGTCCTAGCGAAGCTGGTCTTGCTGCTTTGAATGGTTGTCCTGATGCTGACGGTGACGGTGTTGCTGACAAAGATGATCAGTGTCCTAACGAAGCTGGTCCTGCTGAAAACAACGGATGCCCATGGCCAGATAGCGATGGTGACAGCGTTCTAGACAAAGACGATCAGTGTCCTCAAGTAGCTGGTACTGTTGCTAACAACGGATGTCCTGAAGTAACTATAGAGGTTCAAAAGAAATTGAACGACTATGCTAAAACTATCTTGTTTGACACAGGTAAAGCTTCTCTTAAGTCTGAATCAGTACCTGTTTTTGTTGACATCATCAAAATCCTAGGTGAGTACCCAACAGCTAAATTTACTGTTGAAGGTCACACCGATAGTGTAGGTAGTGCTAAATTGAATCAATCCCTTTCTGAAAAGAGAGCTAACTCAGTTAGAGATTTCTTAATCAAAGAAGGAATTTCTGCTAGTAGATTGACTGCAATCGGTTATGGTGAAGACAAGCCTATCGCTACCAACAACACAAGAGCTGGTAGAAAAGAAAACAGAAGAGTTGAAATCAACTTGGTAAAATAATAAGGAAACAACGTTTTCTTTTAGAAAAAGGCTCTGCAAATGCAGAGCCTTTTTTATTTTTAATGCATGCACCAAAGCTTTCTGGAATATGTACTGGATGATTTAGAACAAAAGAAAATCGCTTTTGAAGAATGTACCTTTGTTCTTCCCAGTAAACGGTCTGGAACTTTTCTAAAAAAATATCTATCAGAAAAGCTTTCCAGAAACATATTCGCCCCTCCCATATTATCTATTGAAGAGTTCATTGAGGACATTGCAGGCTTATCTAGGACTTCTTCCATAGAATTACTGTTAGTTCTTTTTAAGACTTATCAGCACGCTGATTTGGAAAATCATGATGACTTTGACTCCTTTTTAAAATGGGGGCAAACCTTACTTCAAGATTTTAACGAAATAGACCGCTATCTCATCCCAGCCGACGATATTTTAAACTATCTGTCTGTAATCAAAGACGTAACTCATTGGTCCCTCAAAAAAGAAAAAACGGCATTAATTCAAAATTACTTGCAGTTATGGACCAATCTTGAATTTTTTTATAACCGTTTTACTAATGCCTTACTTCAAGAAAAAAAAGGCTATCAGGGTCTTATATATAAAACGGCTGTAGAAAACTTACCCAGTTATTCCGAAAAAAACAAGGTCCAACATATTGTTTTTATAGGGTTTAATGCTCTAAATACTGCGGAATCTAAAATTATCCAGCATTTTTTAGAAACCTCGGACTGTTCAGCGTATTGGGACATTGACTCTTATTTTCTTGATGACCCTTTGCATGATGCTGGGCTTTTTATCAGGGATTACAAAAAGAATTGGCATTATTACCAAAGAAATGAATTTCCAGGTATCCATAGCAGCTTCCTTAATCCAAAAAACATAACTGTAACCGGAGTTCCAAAAAACATATCCCAAGCAAAATATGTCGGGAGCTTACTCGAACAGATTACTCCTGAGGCAAGCCAAAAACTCCACAATACAGCCGTTGTTCTTGCTGACGAATCCCTACTAGACCCTATCCTAAAAGCGGTTCCTTCCGATATTGGAGAGGCGAACATTACCATGGGACTTCCACTCAACAAAACAATTCTATACTCGTTTTTTCTATCATTTTTGGATCTCCATATCGCCAAATCAAATAAAGGCTGGTTTTATAATGATGTTTTAACCTTTTTGGCAAACCCATATTCCCAACATATTTCAAGTGTGCCCAATTTCTCCTTTTTGGCAACTCTTTCAAGAGAAATCAAGAAAAACAATTGGATTTATCTCAATCAATCCCTACTGTTTAAACAATCACTTCCAGAACATCATTTACAACTAATATTTCCAGAAAATGCCCTTATACCCTCTCAATGGATAAGCCACTGTCTAGAGCTTATCCAAAATTTAAAAGAGCATTTCCAAAAAACAGGGAATAACCTGGAGCTTGAATATCTTTATCGCTTTTACACGTTATTCAATCAACTGAATACGCATGTCGCCTATGAAGATTTTATCACTAATTTAAAATCACTCAAAAGCTTCTTCACACAACTCGCTTCAACGGAAACATTGGATTTTATAGGAGAACCTTTGACAGGTCTGCAAATTATGGGAATGCTCGAAAGTAGAAACCTCGACTTTGAAACTGTTATCCTTACCTCTATAAATGAGGGTATTCTGCCCGCTGGAAAATCGAACAGTTCGTTTATTCCTTTCGATGTAAAACGGGAGTACGGATTGCCCACTTATAAAGAAAAAGATGCCATCTATACCTATCACTTTTATCGTCTTATACAAAGAGCGAAAAACGTCCACATTATCTATAATACCGAACCTGATGTACTTGAAGGCGGTGAAAAAAGTAGGCTCATTTCCCAATTATTGACAGATGAAAACATATCGCCATTTATTTCACATGAAATTGCATCCCCAAAAGTTAGGATTTCACCCACTGAGCCCGTCCAAATATCCAAAACCCCATTACTACTAAGAGAGTTAGACAGCTTGGCTAAAAAAGGGTATTCCCCTACCTCTTTGACCAACTATGTACGAAATCCGATAGATTTTTATAAAAAAAGCATCCTTAAAATAAACGAACATGACGAAGTCGAAGAATCCATAGCCGCCAACACCTTTGGAACCATTGTTCACGATAGCCTAGAGCAATTATACACTCCAATGCTTGGTATGTTTTTGACCGAAACCAGTCTTTCGGAGGCCATTTCCATTCTTCCAAGCGTTGTTGAGCAACATTTTGAGAGACTTCTACCCGGAGTAAGCATAAAAAAAGGGAGGTTTTTGCTCGTTTATAATGTCATTGTCAAATACTTGAAGAATTTTATCGAGTTAGAAAAAAAATTGCTGAAAAAACATCAAATAAGGATTCTAGGATTGGAACAAAAATTGGAAACCGAATTCAATATTCCAGATTTGGATTTCCCTATTGTTTTAAAGGGAACGCTAGATAGAATTGATGAATTTGATGGAGTTGTAAGGGTAGTTGACTACAAAACCGGAAAAGTCGAACCCAAAAACGTAAAAGTAATTGACTGGGACGATTTGATTTCCGATTATGAAAAGAGTAAGGCATTTCAATTATTGTGCTACGCCTATTTGTATAATCAATGTAATGATTCCCACACTATACAGGCAGGCATTTATTCCTTTAAAAACCTTAGACAAGGCTTTTTATCCTTTAATTCCGGAAACCCTTTAATTAACCAAGAAACATTAAACACCTTCAAAACGTATCTAGAAAAATTGATACTGGAAATTTACAATCCACAAATTCCCTTTTTGGAGAAGCAAGTATGATTACTTTAAATCAGGACGAGACGGACGGACCTCAATCTTACTCGGTAAGGTACGCGGGTGCATTTGCAATAAATCAACCACAAGTTTCCCAATGTCCTCAGATTGAATTTTCCACGCATCTTTTTCTGAAGGCTCGTTACCATTAAAATGTGTAGCTACAGAACCCGGCATAATGATTGTGACCTTAATGTTGTATTTGCGTAAATCCAACATTGCCGCTTGGGTAAAACCTACCACTCCAAACTTAGTAGCGTTATAACCCGCTCCTTGGGCAAAAAAATTGGTTCCTGCCAAGCTGGCCAAGGTCATATAGTATCCTTCCGAAGCCTTTAATGCATCAACAGAAGCCTTCAACGTATGAAAAACACCATTTAGATTGGTATTGACCATCTGGTGCCATTCATGCTCCCCCATTTCATCAATTGGAGCAAAATGTCCCACACCTGCGTTTGCCAGAACCAAATCCAACCTACCCCATTTATCCATGATTTGTTCCACAGCATTTCTCTCATCTTCAAGAACAGTCACATCGGAACAAAGTCCAATAGTGTTTTCATTCGAACCTAATTCCTGAATCGCTTTTTTAATACTTTCTTGGCTTCTACCGCTAATAGCCACCTTCATTCCCTGTTGCAACAAACATTTTGCAACTCCAAAGCCAATTCCTTTGCTCCCTCCGGTGATGTAGGCCACTTTGTTTTCCAATTTCATATCCAATCCATTTTTATAAATGTAAAAAGAAATATGTGGGTTAGATAATTCCTCACCTCTAAATCAAAGCTTAGCAAGAATAATACTGGCATGGGCAAAATAACTTCTTGCCAAATGTCGACCGTCCCCCTAATTTGGTATCATATTTTGCCGCTATCGCATATAAATGATTATGAATCAACGTATAAGCCTTCAATACCAAGTCAAATGAAACCAATTTTTTTAACCCTCACCGTTTTATGGGCCTTCCTTTTAATAAGTTGCCAAACAAAAGAATTTCATCTATATGTTGGTGATAGCCCATCGGAATCTACTGAAATGACCTTTGATAAAATTCAGGATGCTCTAAAAAAGGCAGAACAGCTTTATGCAGAGAATGAAAACTCTGAAGTAACCATTCACCTAATGAAAGGAAATCATTATTTGGAATCCTCTTTATCAATTACTCCTGAGCTCAATGGGCTGAGTATTGTAGGAACGGAAGACGGTTCGGCAGTGGTAAAGGGTTCACATGAGTTGGCATTGAACTGGGAAAAACATTCTGATACTTTGTGGATGACAAAAGTTCCATCAGATGTAGTATTTGACCAATTATTTGTGAATGGTAAAAGACAAGTTTTGGCCAGATACCCCAATTATGACGAAAACGGGGGTCATTGGCAAGGTCATGCTGAGGATGCCTTTGCTCCCGAACGTATAAAAAACTGGTCCAAACCCATTGGCGCCATAGTACATGCCATGCATGCCGGAGAGTGGGGTGATTTTCATTACGAAATCTCCGGAATTGATGAAAATGGTGAAGCCATTTTAAAAGGAGGGCATCAAAATAACCGTCCAAGTGCCGGAATACATCAAAGATATCGGATGGTGGAAAATGTGTTCGAAGAACTTGATTCACCCGGTGAATGGTATCTCGACGATGACACCCATACACTCTATTACTGGCCAGAAAAGAATCTCGATATACAAAATGCGCTTTTTGAAGGTGTTCACTTAAAACATTTGATTGATATAAAAGGAAGTATGGACAATCCTGTAAGAGATATTTTAATTGAGGGAATAACGTTTGAACATGCTCAAAGAACCATAATGGAATCATACGAGCCCTTGCTGAGGAGTGATTGGACCATTTATCGAGGGGGTGCGTTATTTATTGAAGGTACAGAACATATTACCATAAAAGACTGCGAGTTCACCAATTTAGGTGGAAATGTAATTTTTGTGAGTGATTACAATAGAGACACTAAAATTGTTGGAAATCATATCCATAATACCGCGGCATCGGCCGTTAGTTTTGTCGGTAATTCATCAGCAGTACGTTCGCCGGCATTTCAATATGGAGAGTTTGTGACTCTTGAAGAAATGGATACCATTAAAGGACCTGCGAATGACCTTTATCCCAAAGGTGGTTTGGTCGATAACAATTTGATTTATCGCACGGGAAGGTTGGAAAAGCAAACCGCAGGAGTCCAAATTTCGATGGCTATGGATATTACCGTGAGCAATAACAGTATTTACGATGTGCCCCGAGCCGGAATCAATATCAGTGAAGGAACCTGGGGAGGGCATATGATTGCCTATAATGATGTCTTTAACACCGTTTTGGAATCCGGGGACCACGGATCTTTCAATTCTTGGGGAAGAGATCGTTTCTGGCACCCCAACCGAGGTGTCATGGATCAAATGGCTGCCGAAAACCCAAATATGCCCCTATGGGATGCTATAAATACTACCGTAATAAAGAACAACAGATTTAGGTGTGACCACGGTTGGGACATTGATCTTGATGATGGTTCTTCTAACTATAAAATCTATAACAATCTTTGTTTGAACGGAGGATTAAAGCTTCGTGAAGGATTTCATAGGACCGTTGAAAACAACATTATGGTGAACAATGGCTTTCACCCCCATGTATGGTTTAAGAACAGCGGAGATATATTCCGAAGAAATATTGTGCTGACAGACCATAAAGACATCCGGTTACAAGATTGGGGGAAAGAGATAGACTACAATCTATTCCCGGATCAAGAGGCACTTGCCGACGCACAAAAAGATGGTGTTGATGAGCACAGTCTCTACGGAGATCCTCTTTTTGTGGATCCCGAAAATGGCAATTATACTGTTTCAGAAGATTCTCCTGCTTTAAAGCTTGGGTTTACCAATTTTTCTATGGATAGTTTTGGGGTGAAGATTCCTGCTTTACGAAAACTCGCCAAAACACCAGATCTGCCGGTGCTTTGGTCTATATCCGGCTCAAAAAAGTCTAAAAGCATTACGCTGAATTGGCTTGGAGGCCATCTGAAAAACATAGAGACCCTTGCAGAAAGATCAGCATCCGGACTTAGCGAGACCGCTGGCGTGCTTATCACTAAAATAGATCCAGAAAGTGTCCTGTCCACCTCTGAATTGGAAGTTGGCGATGTCATTATTGGAGGAGAAGGTGTTCAAATCAACAACATAAAGGATCTTATGAAAGTATACCAAGAACATAACTGGAAGGGAGGTCTAAACCTTAAAATCTTTAGAAACCAAAAAGAGGTTGAACTGTACTAGCCACTACTTAACCTGACAGTTGTGGTTAATCTGACACTTGAAAAGAACCTTTAAGCTCATTGTATTCGATGAGCTTTTCTTTTGCTAAAAGTATGGAATCCTCAAAAGTCTGCAAAG
>NZ_SRXX01000006.1:127107-231448 GCF_004804315.1 Flagellimonas onchidii | reverse complement strand
AATGCACAAAAACACATTTTACCTACACCTCAAAGAAACAGAGTTCAGATATAATTATAGAAACGAAAATTTATATAAATTCATCATACATAACCTAAGAAACAACCCTCTTAAGTTGTCATGACTCTAAAATTATTATATTTTTAATCTTAGCGGATTTAAGGGGCACTTACAGGTACTATTTTTTAAAGGAACTTTTACGCAAGAAGCCTTCAAAATTCATTTGGAACTATCTGGTCAAATTATGGAAATAATCCATAGCACGAAAATCCGTTTACGACCTTTGGTGATTTACTACCCTCCATATCAAAAAAAGAGGCTGTTCTAAAGATTGAACAGCCTCAAAAGCATAATAAAACAAACTAACTCAACTTATTTTGTGCCAAAACATTACCAGCCAGGGTTTTGTCCTAGATTAGGATTTATCTGCAACTCATCCAATGGAAGAGGCGACAAATAGTTCTTATCTTCCCAATTTCTATTACCAGCTGGATCAACTATTACAAAGCCATCTGGGTTTACGTCCAAATCAACGCCAGCAGTATAAACATTATTTGGTTCTGTTGTCTCAAATTCAGTTCCCACAAATTTGACTCCCAACAAATCCACAGGAAGCAGGTTTTCAGCCTCTTTCCATCTCCTTAAGTCGTCAAATCTAAAACCTTCATAGGCCAATTCGACCGTACGCTCCCTTCGTATTTCGGCACGCATGTCCAACCCGTTTCCACTAACTAAAATATTGCTCAAATGGGTTACGCCCACTCTGTCCCTAAGCATATTTATGGTTCTATCCAAGTCAGCATCGGAAATGGAGCCATCCCTTTCATATAAGGCTTCTGCCAAATTTAAAAGTACTTCGGCATAACGCATTACCGGAAAATTAATAAAGCATTGACCTTGCTGGCATTGTAAAACATCTGAAAAATATTTTCTTGTTCTATAACCGCTTCTTGTGTTTGGTTGTCCACTTGCTCCGGCGATAAATGGGTCCACAATAAAAGTGTCTCCCAACCAACTTTGCTCTGTTCCAGGTACAAATATAGTATTGTTCATGCGCGGATCACGATTTTCAAACTCAGATGCTTACGTATCATATCCCTCGAACAATGGGGACACGCTAATGGGCAAGCCATCTGTGCACACATACATATCGGCCAACTGTTTTGTTGGTGAGTTTATTCCCTCATTGGTCCAGCGTGTTATGTTACTGAATACGTTTAGGTCTTCATCATATCTTCTTGATAAGATAATTTCGGAACTTTCATCTCCATCCAAAAACAGTTTACGATAACTTTCCGTTGTACCATCTGCTGTATACAGTTCATACTCTCCAGAACTGATGATTTCTTCCGCAGCAGAAATCGCAGCATTCAAGTAAGCATTGGGATCCCCAGTACCATGGAATTTGGCCCAAGTACCCTCAAACAATCCTGCACGCACTTTTAATGCCCTAGCAGCACCTTTGCTTATACGACCTGTTTCTGTAGCGGAAATAGCGTTTTGTTCAGGTAAATTGGCTATGGCCCAGTCCAAATCGGCCATTACAAAGGCCATTACCTCGCTCCTTGGAGATCGAGGAGCCTGTAGTTCCTCTGAATCAATATCTAGCACCTTGGTTATCAAGGGGACATCACCATAACCTCCTACCAAGCCCAAATAGGCCCAAGCTCTAAAAAATCGAGCTTCACCGGCATAACGTGCGGTCTCACTCTGGATGTCCGTGGCTAATTCATAATTCTCTATCAATCTGGAAGTCCCTCTAATTGTGGTATAGGCATTGTCATATCCTCCATCATTTTGAGGTACAATACCATTACCAGAACTGGTTGTATTTTGACCAAAGTCCGAAGCGATGTCAGCATTCAAATCTATAAAACCATTGTTATTGGCAGGGATGCTCGCATAAAAAGCATTCGCCGCTTTTTCAAAGTCACTCTGAGTTTTCCAAAAGGAGGCATCCGATATGGTATCCAATGGAGTTAGATCCAAGGTTTTGGTGCAGCCCAAAACAACCATGGAAACCAATATTGCAACAATCCGATTACTATTCTTTATTATAACTTTCTTCATCTCTCAATTTTTTAAAAATTAACCGTTATACCAACAGAATATCGTTTCTGGTAAGGGTAAAAATCAGCTCCTCCATCGGTATTTTCGGCATCATACCCACCGTCTAAATGGTCAAAAGTGAACAGGTCTTCCCCACTAAAGAACAACCGAATTTTTTCAATTCCAATGTCAGTAAGCAAATCCTGTGGTAAGGTATATCCCAAAGTAATATTCTTTACCCTTAGGTAAGCTCCATTTACTATGGTATTCTCTGTAAACTGATCATAGTTCCAAAATCGCTGAGGGCCAGTTGTTACCCTAGGATACCTTGCATTAGGTCTATCTGACGACCAAGTATTATTATAAAACCTTCTTAAAGGAGTCCACCAAGGTTGAGTGAACGGAAATCTCCTGTCATCCGTATAAAAAATGGTCCTTTCTGCAACCCCTTGCATAAAAACACTCAAATCGAATCCTTTGTAGCTGGCACCCAAATTGAATGAATATTGGTATCTAGGAGCGTTGGTGCCATAAGAAACGATGTCGGCATCATTGCCATCTTCATCGACTGTTGATATACGGCCGTCACCATTCAAATCCTTGTATCGTGCATCCCCAATTTCAAGATTTCCGGGAACGCCATCCAATTCTTTGTAAGCATCCACCTCATCCTGAGTGGTCAATATGCCGTCCCAAACGTATCCAAACCAAGTGTTCTGGGAATAACCTTCTCTATTTCCGTTCAACCCAATACGAACTGTATTGTTACCGTCCAAATTGGTCAAAGTATTCTGCGAATCACTCAAAATACCGGTAATGGAATAAGAGAAACCTGAAGCCAACTTATCCGCCCATGTCAGGGTGAGTTCAAAACCCTTGGTTTCCAATGCCCCAATATTCAGATCGGGTGGGTTTCCACCTAAGACAGAAGACTCCACTACGCCCAACAACATATTGTCATTTTTTCTCTGGAACCAATCAAAAGCACCAGAAAATCTGGAGTTGAACAAGGCAAAATCGATACCGATATTGGTCGTCTTTAAATCTTCCCAAGTCCTATTGCTCGTAACCAAACCTCTTTCCACAGCTGCCTGGGGTTGTGCCGTACCATCGCCAAAAGGATAGTTAAAGTTGCCATCATTCACCAAGGCTATATAATCGTACAGATTGATGTCATCGCCATCGTCAAAGCTATCGTCCAGACTTTGGTTACCTGTAACACCATGACTTACCCTAAACTTAAGATTGTCAAAGAAGTTCAGCTTTTTGATGAAGTCCTCTTCCGAGGCCCTCCATGCAAAAGATCCCCCAAAGAAATTTCCCCAACGCTGTTCTGGTGAGAACACTGAGGTACCATCCCTTCTGTAATTCCCCTCGAGAATATATCTATCCTTGAGGATGTAAGTCCCTCTGGCAAAAAATGATCTTATGGCCCAGTGCGCCCTCTGTTCTCCTATTTGTGCCAGGGCAGGGTCTCCTTGACCCAAAGTGGTAATTGCTGTTTGGGTCAATCCACGGTCCGTTGCAAAAAAACCGCCAAATTCCCTCTGCTCATGGCTAGCACCTGCAGTAAGATTAACATTGTGATCGCCAAAGGTTTTTGCATAGTCAAGATATCCCGTTAGGTTCATATAGTTACTAAAGCCATACGAACGGGCGGAGGTTCTCAAATTCGGCGCAAGGCCAGCCGAGGTATCATCATAATTGTATCTGGGCACAATATCTCCAAAACGATCAAAGTCCGATTTATTGCGATTAAGGGCCAATTGACCGTGCGCTTTTAGGCCGTCAAAAATCTCATATTCCCCCTGCAAGTTGAAACGTATTTCCTCTTCAACATTGGTCCGAATACCTATATCTTTGTCCGCTAGTTGGCGAGGGTTTCCAAAACCAAATTGGGTAAGGTATTGACCGGACTGTGTACGTAAGGGGTGCCATAAAAACATCCTGTTCAATAGATTAAAAATTGTCTCATTACCATAAGCGGGATTTTCATCCTTTTTACTGGTATAACTGATGTTACTATTAATCTTAAATCTATCCGAAAGATCAAAATCATAGTTCAAACGCATGTTAAAGCGTCTGGAATTGTTAAAGGCATCTTTAATGATTCCCTCAGAATCAACAAATCCAAAGGAGGCATTGTACGCAGATCTTTCGCCACCACCTCTAATATTGATATTATGGTTGTGTTGGATAGAACTCTTTTTATAAATAAGGTTTTCCCAACCAGTTTCTGTATAGTTCAATATTGGGGATTGTCCGTTATTGTTTTTCCACTCGACAGGGTGGCCGGCATCAATCTTGACCAAAGCGTCCTCCAAAGTGTTATTGCCCACGGCCGGAGCAAAAAAGGCGGGATTAGCGCCTGCATTGGTTTTGGCTTCCCAGTCAAATATGACCCATTCCCTCAAGCTTACACGATCAAGTAAATTTGCAGGTCTATTGATACTTACGTTGGAGGTATACTCCACTTCAAGTTTTTGGTTTCTACTACCCGATTTTGTGGTAATCAAAACCACACCACCGGCAGCTCTTGCACCATATATGGCAGCAGAGGCATCTTTCAATACAGAAACGGAGGCAATATCATTAGGGTTGATTAGGTTAATGTCACCTTCCACCCCATTGATAAGCACCAAGGGTTCATTGCCGCTGTTTAATGAGGAAAGTCCCCGCACATTTAACTGATAATTTTCATTACCTGGCTGGCCACTGCTACGGGTTATGGTCAAACCCGCCACAGCTCCCTGCAATCCGTTAAGGGCATTGGTAATCGGTCTATCTTCCAAGATTTCACCATCTATCTGGGCAACGGCACCGGCAACTGTTTTTCTTGTTTGACGTCCGTAACCGACGACTACGACCTCATCCAACCCTGCGGCGTCCTCAATAAGAGTAACTGAGATATTTGTTTGTCCCCCAAGAGGTATTTCTTTGGTGGCAAAGCCCAAATAGGAAATGACCAAGGTTGCATTTTCATCCGCAACAGAAATAGCGAAGTTCCCATCAAAATCGGTCTGAATTCCATTTGTGGTACCTTTTTCAACAACGTTGGCACCCGCTAATGGAATTCCATCTTGATCAGTGATTGTGCCATTTACCTGATATTGAATTTCCACTTTTGGGCTTGGGACTTTTTTTACAACTTTTCTTTTTACCTGGATAGTCTTGTTTGCGGTAAATTCATAATCGAGCCCATTCGGTGAAAGTGTTTGGTTCAATAAATGACTCGTCTTGATGACTCCTTTTTTAAATTGAATTGCTGATGCATTTTTGAGCAGCGCATTTTTATAAATGAACTTGTAATCAGTTTGTTTATGAATCAGCTTCAACACTTTTTTGACCGTCATCGTAACATTATTGTCTATAATAATGTCGACATCTTGAGAAAAACTCTTACCTGGACTTAGCCCGAACATGACTGTACAGCATAGAAAGATAAAGGCTTTCATAATTAATTTTAGAAAGACTTTCCTATAACATAGGAAATAGCTTCCAATAAATTTAATTTCCATAAATTAGTGGTTTGGTTAAATAATTAGTTTAATTAATCAGAACTAAGGGAAAGGGGCCTCTCATTTGCAGTGCAGTGGTCTTTTCCCTCTTTTTTTAGTTGTTTGTTTTACTTCATTTTATTACTATCATTTTATTGGTTATTTCACATACAATCTCTCCGTCTCCAGTCGCTTCAATATGTTCTAGAATATTTTCCACCGAGCTGGTCCGTTCCAAAATACCCGTAAACAAAAAATCTTTATCATTGGCAGATTCGAAAACCACTTCCACATCATACCATCTTGATAAAGTTTTCATTATCCTGCCCAAGGATTCATCTTCAAATGAAAAAAGATTCCTTCGCCAAGATATTTCATGGAAAACATCTATCACTTGGACATCAATACCTCCCAGTCCTTTTTGAATTCTTGATTGTTGGCTCGGTTTTAATCTCTTTTTATGACCTTGAGCAGTAGCTACGTCAACTCCACCTTCAACCAAAGTGGTGGTAATTATATCTTCATCATTATAGGCTCTTATATTGAATTCCGTTCCTAGTACATTTACTTCTTGGTTTTTGGTAAGCACAACAAATGGAGCGTCGTCGTGCAAAGCACTTGGGGATACCTTAAAAAAGGCTTCTCCATAAAGCAGCTCAACCTTACGCGATTCGGTATTGGTGAAACTGACAGGATATTTAAGTTGGGTGTCGGAATTTAGCCATACCTCACTGCCATCTGGCAATTGTACATGAAATTGCCCACCTCTTGGTATTGTCAAATAATTGTACGCCGGTTTTTCCCTTCCATCGTTTTTAGAATAAACAAGTTTTTTACCGTTCCCGCTTACTTTTTCCGATTCATAACTTTTTCCTTCCTCAAGAACCACCTGATTTCCATTTTCCAAAGTGAGGACCGCTTTATCCGTTCCAGGTTGTATTTGTTGGGTCATGACTGTACCGGGATCCATGGGCTGTGTATCCCAATCCTTTGACTTTATAAAGGAAACTGCTACAATGAGCAGAATTGATGCCGCAACTGCTAACTTAGTATAAATTGCGACCCTTTTTTTGGCAATATCTTTTTTTATGTTTTTTCTGACGTTCTTTTTGGCTTTTTCTAAATCGTAGTCCTTCATACCCAATGCAATCAAATAATGGATTTTTACCATTTGATCAAATAGATTAACAGCTTTACCTTTTTTAAGGCTTTGTTTAAATTCTTCCAGTTCTTGGACATTGGCTTCCTTTCCAAGAAATTTTGCAATAAGCCTAAATTTTTTGTCCATTTCCTTTATACATTATATTAGTATTACGTGTATTATTTTCATATTCCTAGGTTTTCCACCAATTTTTTTTACATTTCCCTAACTTTTAATTAAAAATATCATTAATAAGAGGTGGGAGATGATTTTTTTTTGGCGCAACAGTTAAAATCTGGAAAGGTTGAGGCTTATGATTTTTTAATGGATTCTTTTTACCAAAAATTATGTGCCTATGCGTATACATTGGTACAAGATCATAGCAAAACAGAGGACATAGTGCAAAACGTTTTTGTTCGTCTTTGGATTAATAGAAAGGGTATAAATCCAAATCTTTCAATCAAGAACTTTCTATACAAATCTGTCTACAACGAATTTGTTGACCAGTATAGGAAGGAGAGAGATGTTACCTATTTGGAAAAGGAATATTTTGAAAGATTGGAAAAAGTGGTTCTTGATGAATCTGAAGATATCACTCCACTTATTGGAATGGTCAATTCTGAAATTGAAAATTTACCCCCGAAATGCAAACAGGTGTTTTTACTAAACAAAAAAGAAGGATTGACACATATTGAAATTTCCAAATACCTAAATATTTCAATTAAAACAGTTGATTGGCATATCACTCAAGCGTTCAAAATCCTTAGAGAAAAATTGAATTCCGAAACTAAGGAGTCTGTGTTGTTTCTGTTGTTCGGGTTTAGATGAAAAAATAGGTTCAGACGTAACCAAACTTTTTGGCCCAGTTTTAAAGAAGCTTATCAAAAACAAAAAAAAAGAATATGAGATATTTAAGTACAATGGCATGTTTTGCACTACTTCTGTTGAGTGTTAGTAGTGCCCTTTCACAAAACCTTATTAAAAACAGTAGTTTTGAAAATGGAGACACCTCTTGGCAAGCTAAGGGCGATAAGATGGAACGCCACCACCAAAGTATACTGGGCGCACGGCCCTACGATGGCAAATATTATGCCGAACTAGCTAGTGATAGCGGTTACAAACTGTCACAAAAGGTAAACGTAACACCAGGTCAACTGTATCATATTTCGTTTTATGCCCAAGCACGCCCCGGAGTAGAAGTTCGAGAAAGTCATTTTACCTTTTCCGCTGGTACGCTTCAATTGAAGCTGCAACCAAAACTTGGTATTTGGGAGCAATATGTTTATACCCTTCGCGCTGCGGAAAATACGCTTACCATTGCTTTTGAAGACACCCATTACGGTCATAAAGGCATAGGTGCCATGATAGATGAAGTAGCAGTAATTCCTGTAAGTCCCGAAGGATTCCAATCCATTTTTGATGGTGAAACCCTCAACGGTTGGAAAACCTATGCCAGTGAAACCGACAAAAAGAAAAACTACTGGAAATTAGAAAACGGTACTATCACCGGAAGCACCGTAGGCAATAAAAACCACGGAGCTGTATGGTTTTTCTATGAAGAAGAACTCACCGATTTCGAATTAAAGCTCACGTTTCAAACACCACGCAAGCTGTCGGGAAATGGAGGTGTTCAAGTAAGGAGTCGTTATTATGAAGGTGGTGACATAGACGGCCCCCAGATAGACATTCATCCTCCGGCACCATTCCGTACCGGATTGCTCTACGATGAATCGGACGAATACAATCGCTGGCTATCTCCAAGTTTACCCGATTGGAACATCACCCCTGAACAAGGCAAAAACAGGGCTGCCTACTATTATGCGGATGATACACCAGAATGGAATCACCTTCATGTCATATGTAAAGGCTCCCAGATTACCGTTATACTTAATGGCGTAGTGACTACCGATTATGATGGTAAGGGCATTTTAGATGATGCCATTCACCAAAAACAAAATGTGGGAATGAAAGGAAAAATTGGCTTACAAATACATGCAGGAGATGAATTTCATATCCGCTTCAGAGATATTCTCCTTAAAAAATTAGATTAATATGCAAGCACTAAAAAAATATACCCTCATTATAGGATTGATACTAGTTAGTAGCAATGCACTTTTTGCACAAAACCGCTATTACGATTTTCGTGAACGAACCCCCGAAAATAAAGTACATATTCTTTATTTAGGAGGCGGTAGTTGGCATGACTTATTAGGGGTAGCTGATATTTTAAGACGATTTTTAGAAATACGCCATGAATACCACACCACGTACACCGAAGACCTTGGGGTACTTGCTAGGTCATTAGATGTCTATGATGTTATCCTCATTAACGGTATGCCAGATAAGATGAGTGAAGCTCAACTAAAAGGTCTGGAAGAAGCTGTAAAAAACGGAAAACCGTTATTGGGCTTGCATGCCGCTACCGCAGCTTTGCAACAGGACACTGAAGAAGACCGAAATCGCTACAATACCATATTAGGTGCTAATTTTACCAGTCATCCTCCCATACATACCTTTCCCGTAAAGGTGGCACAAGCAGACCATGCCATCACCAAAAACATAGGGAATTTCGAAATCTATGACGAAATGTATTTTTACAATACTGATATAGCTGGAAACAATGTATTGATAGAAGCCGAACACGAAGACAAAACAACCCCTATAGCCTGGACACGCCAATACGGAAAAGGCAAGGTGTTTTATACCTCATTGGGGCATGGCGTAGGAGCTGCCACCAACAAGCATTTTCAGCAATTGATACTTAATGGATTGTTGTGGTTGTTGGAAGAAAAGGAAAATAAGTAAGATGGTACACTTCAGTTATATGTTCATTTCAATAGCAAGTGCGTTGTTTGCATTTCTATCTTTTTCTATAAATGTTCAAGAACAATGGCTTAGTTATGATGGTAGCAAAGACAAAGAAGATACGTTTCATATTGTGCTTATTTCGGGAGATGAAGAATACCGTTCCGAAGAATCTCTTCCCATGTTAGCCAAAATCCTTTCCAAACAACATGGTTTTAAATGTACCGTACTTTAAAACTTCAATAAATAGGGTAAACACTATATTACCTGTTGTATATATATGATGATTGTTGGGTGTTTCAATTGTACTACTTTAATCTTAATTTTGGAAAATTGAGATTTGAACAATTGAAATGCAAGAAAAATCTGTTTGCGACGAAGAAGTTTATAAAGTAATTTTTGATAAGCACTCCAAGGTGGTCCGCAACTTTATCTATTACAAATGTGGAGATATGGACCAAGCGGAGGACATTGTGCAAGATGCATTTATAAAGCTATGGAAAAACTGTCAAAAAGTAACGTTCAAAAAGGCTAGATCGTTTGTGTTGAAAGTAGCACAGAACGCATTTTACAACGAGACCGCCCATAAAAAGGTGGTCCTGAAATATAATGCCTCCCAGTCTTTTGCCAGTAAGGTAGATGGGCAAAGCCCTGAATACTTGCTTGAAGAAAAGGAGTTTATGCATAAGTTGCAAAAGAGCATTGCCGAGCTGCCCGAAAAACAGCGGGAAGTATTTTTGTTGAGCAGAAAGGACAAAAAGACCTATAGAGAAATAGCCGAGATCATTGGGTTGAGCCAGAAAGCTGTGGAACGTAGGATGCATTTGGCCCTATTGGAGCTACGGAAAAAGATAGGGGACATTATTTGAAAGACCGAAAGATGGAAGAAAATAAGTACACAGACGATTTTTTAGCCAAATGGGCGAGTGGGAATTTGTCCAATAAAGAGCAGGAGGAGTTTGAAAAATCCAAGGAACATGAGCATTTCAAGGCCATTTTGGACGGTACGGATCTATTGCAGGTTTCTGATTATGATTCCGAGGCACTTTATGCAAGGATAAGGCAAGGGATTTCAAGGGAGAAAAACAAGAAGGTAATACCTCTCGTTCCCAAATGGGTCTATGGTGTTGCCGCTTCCATTGCTTTGCTATTGGGCATTGCCTATGTGTTCAATTCAGATCTTGAATACAGCACCACTTTTGGAGAACAAATGGCCATTGTTCTCCCAGATGGTTCAGAGGTGATATTGAATGCCAAATCACAATTGGAACATAAAAAGAGGAATTGGGAGAACAACAGGGAAATTTCGCTACAGGGCGAAGCATATTTTAAGGTTAACAAAGGAGCTACCTTTACAGTGAACACCAAGAAAGGATCCGTCATCGTATTGGGGACCGAATTTACCGTGAATGCCGGAGCTGATTACTTTCAAGTCATTTGCTATGAGGGCGAGGTCAGTGTCCATAGCAATGATGTCACTGAGATTATTGGCGAGGGAGAAGCTGTACGAATGTTCAACGGATCATTTGAGCAGTGGAATATGGAAGATGTTTCACCACAATGGTTACAAGGAGAGAGCAGTTTTACCAATGCCCCACTTTTGCAGGTCATAAAAACCCTTGAAAAACAATTTGGGATTCATGTCGATCATAAGAAAGTGGCCATTGACGGATTACGGTTTACAGGAAGCTTTTCACATGCCAATGTAAGACTGGCATTACGTACTGTATTTGAACCCATGGAAATTAAATTTACTTTTGCGGACAAGAATACGGTAGTACTTGTTCAAGAGTAAATGAAGATATTTTTCTGTTTTGTTTTTTTCGGGTTAAGTTACTCTGGTGCCATTGCCCAGACCAGTGATTTTCAATATACCAATGTGCCACTGGATAAAATCTTGCTGGGTATAGAGACTTCTTATGACGTAAAATTTTCATATAATCCCACCCTTGTTGACGGGGTCTCGGTTACATTGAGCCGATCCAATACTTCACTGGAATCCTTGATAAACGAACTACAAAAACAGACAGAGATCATTTTCGAAAAAATCGATGACCGCTACTATATCCTCAAAAAGAACACTTTGATCACGGTGTGCGGTTATGTAAGGGATAGCAATGGGAATATACCGTTACAAGGAGCATCCATAGTAGACGTCAAGGACAGGTCATTGGGTACGATCTCAGATGAAAAGGGATATTTTGATTTTGGTGAGGCACATAAGGCAGATACACTTTTTATTACTTATTTGGGATATGAACCCTTGATTCTTCCTGTTGACAAAATAAAGAGGCAAGAATGTGGAACATATCACATGGTGCTTGCAAACTTTGTGTTGAACGAAGTCGTGGTACAGGAATATATGGTCTCGGGCATGGTCAAGTCGAAAGATGGTGGTATTGTCATCGACCCTTTACAGATGGATCTACTTTCGGGACAATCAGAGCCCGATGTACTACAAAGCATTCAGCTTTTACCAGGGATTGAAAGTCCTACAGAAACAGCATCTGGTTTGTACGTACGAGGTGGTGTTCCCGACCAGAACCTGATATTGCTCGATGGAATCAAAATGTATAATTACGGACATTTTTTTGGCCTGATTTCTGCTTTCAATCCATACATTACGGATAATGTGAAGATTTATCGAAGCGGGACCAAACCTCAATATGGAGATCGTGTGTCCGGGGTTATTGACATCGAAACAGATTCGAAAATTCCTAAAAAAACACAAGGTGGATTTGGGCTCAATATGATTAATGTAGACGGATTTCTAAAAGTGCCCATATCCAAAAAACTAGGTTTTTTTCTATCGGCCAGAAGATCGTTTACCGATTTTTTACAGACACCAACGTACAACAATTTTTCCGATAGGGTGTTTCAGAATACGGGAATCGATGCCAATAACAATAACTTGGGAGGTGACGCTTCCGGGGCCGAGGAACGATTTTATTTTTCGGATGTCAACTTTAAAGTGATTTTGCAAGTTTCTGAGAGCGATAAATTTACTTTCTCCAATTTCTATACATCAAACCAACTCGATTACTCACTCGATTTTGACCAGATGGACACTCCATTTTCTTACGACCTGAATATTGAGAATATTGGGGCCAATGCACGTTGGAACAAAAAATGGAATACCAATGTTTCATCGACCGCACAGTTCTATTACTCACAATACGATTTAAAGTATGAAAATTCCAACCCTTTTGTTGAGGAACGGTTTGTTCCACAAAAAACAAACAATATCAAAGAAGTCGGTTGCTCACTGCATACGGATTGGATTCTGAAAAGAGGACTTACACTGTCAGGCGGGTATCAATTTTTCAACAATCAAGTGCAATACGAATTGAGCAATTCAATGTTCGATGAAAGTAGTAACAATAACAATCCTACCTATGCCCTCTATGCTCAATTGAATTTTGAAAAAGAAAGAAAATGGTATTTCGATATTGGGTTCAGAAGTAACTTTTATGGCGCAGTTAACGAGTTTGTATTGGAACCACGGGCATATATCGAGAAAGTCATTAGCGATTCCTTTAGGGTAAAAGGTACCTTGGAACTGAAAAATCAAGCAGTAAGCCATATCATTGAATTTGCTACTGCGGATTTTGGCCTTGAAAACCAAGTTTGGGCATTGGCAAATGAGTTTATGGTTCCTGTACTTCAAAGCCAACAATTTTCTGGAGGGTTTTTAGTGAATAAGAAAGGTTGGAACATTGACGTGGATGCCTATTATAAAGATATTGTGGGCCTGACCTCTTTGGTAAGTGGATTTGAAAACACAAACGAGATTTTTACATTTGGTGAAAGCACTTCCCTTGGATTGGACGTGCTGATCAAAAAGAAATGGAGAAACTATTCGAGCTGGTTGGGCTATACCCATGCCAGAACCGATTTTGAATTTGATGGGCTGAATAACGGAAAACCTTTTAGGGGCAATAACGATATTGCCCATTCCCTTACATGGTCACACTTTTATAAATGGAAGAACCTTCAATTTTCCTTGGGTTGGAAATACCGTACCGGCATACCAAATACTTCAGCAAAAGCAGTACAGAATCAAGACGGAATCTATGAAATCGTTTTTAACGATGTTAATGCATTGACATTGCCAGATTACCATCGTTTGGATTTTTCAATGGCCTATGATTTTGCGCTATCAAAAAAGGATGCCTCCACCAAAGGAAAAATCGGGTTCTCCCTGCTTAATCTTTACAATAAGAAAAATATACTTAACCGAAACTATCTGCACACTTTTGCACTTGATGAAATTGGTACCAATGGAGAAATAACACCAGTAGACCAATTGTCATTGGGTTTTACGCCAAATATTGTATTGCGATTTTCTTTTTAGTTGATTACTTGAGCAAAAAAAACTATTTTGGATTTTCTTAATAAAATAAAATATGAAATTTACTCTAAATGCAATCTCTTTTAGTCTTATTTGTATCATTTTCAGCACAAAAATACATTCTCAAGAGGATTACGCTATGGGATACGTAATCACCAAAAAAGGAGATACCCTAAATGGAATGATCGAGAACATATCCAACAGGACTATTGTTCCTTCAAAAATAAGGTTCAAAAAAGGGAATAATGAAAACAGTACTGTTTTCGGTCCATTGGATATTTCGGAATTTGCAATTTTGGACAATGTATTTAAGAGTGCTATTGTAACAGTTGATGAAGCTCCTAGGAAAAGAGATAAATTGATTTATGATTCTGAATTTAAATCAAGAAAGGATACGGTTTTTCTACGGAGAATAATTAGTGTTGATTATGATAAGGAAGTATACGGTTATATGGATGATAACAAGGAAGAGCATTTTTTTATTTATGTTGATTCAGGTTTCAAGCTACTCGGATTTAAACGTTATTTGAAGGTTGTAAATGGTGTTGCACATGAAAAAGAAGATGCTACATTTCAAGGTCAGTTATTATACTATTTTCAAGAGAAGTGTTCCACAATAGGGAAAAAGATGAAAAATGTAAGGTATACGGAGAATAGTTTGAGGTATATATTTAGATCGTACGCAAAATGTGCGGGGAAAAGGATAATACAACCTAAAAGTTCGGTAAATAGAATTCAAATAGGGGTTCTTTCTGGAGTCTCCCTGACAAGCCCCAATTTTTCCGGAGATAACGATTTTGATTACTTTCATCAAAGTGATTATTCCAATTCCTCGGATTTTACTTTAGGGCTATTCCTTACTGCCCCGTTATCATCAAGGAACAATATATGGTATTATAGTTTAGAGGCCCAATATGGTGCATTTGAACTTACCGGTAATTCCCGCCTTTTTTCCAATCTTGGGATAATTGATACCTTCTTTAGGGATAATGATGTTGAATTTGGTTATTCATACGTGGGTATCAATAATATGATTCGCTGGAGATCCCCTATGGGAAAACGTACTTTTTTCTATGTAAATCCAGGTATTTCCACTGACTTTATATCTGTAAAAACCAATAAATGGGGAGAGGTAGATCAAAGAGGAGATCAGCAGATAACAAGGGAAGGAGAAGCCATTGAAAATATTAGAAATATAGATTTAGGCTATTTTATAGGCGTAGGATTTGGAACTGAAAAACTTTCTTTTGAGATTAGAGGCGAACAAAACCTTGGTGTTTCAAAGGTTGCGGGACTAAATGCATCTACACATAAAATTTATTTTTTGCTTAAATACGCGCTATTGAATTAGGGATGTTCAAGAATGAATACAATCCAATTACAACAGTGTTTTTGCATCCCCTACTCCTGAAAAAATACCCTGTTTTTAGGAAAACCCTTAAAAACGGGACTAGGTCCATTTTTTGGTGTTCTTTTGAAAGCCTGTTTCGGACCAATGGAATACCTTATATCAAGGTATCGATTTGATATTTGGAATTTGGGGCTTGGAATTTTTAAACATTGAAATCTCAGAGAGGTTTTTCCTTACTCCTGAAACTCCCTACAAAGACACGGATAGTATTTGAACGTATTAAAGGGTTCTTGAACTTTAGCTTTTAGGACGCGAGTTTCCATTTTTGCCTTGGTCGATTATATCCAATGAAAGCACGGTCCTGAACCCCAAGTGCTCCAGGGGTGAATCTTCCGTGGTGGCCATACGCGAGGATATACGATAACTGGCGCAATAGGTGACACTGCAGAGGAACGAACCACCTTTGATGACCCTTTCCCTTACCAGTGGATTGGAGGGTTATAAGCAGATGCTGCCCCCTTGGGATTGTGCGTTGCCCCTCCCATTTTGTACAGTTCCCTATAATATGCAGTGTTGTGCCAATCGCTGGTTCATTTCCAAACGTTACCAGACATGTGAAGGCTTCCCTGTTTTTCGGACAGTTTAAAAATCAATTGTTTTTAGATTATGAAGAAGAGCAGATTTACCGAGACACAGATTGTTGCGATGTTGCAACAGTACGATTCAGGTATGAAAGTGACCGACATCTGTCGGGACAAGGGCATCACCACGGCGACATTCTATAGCTGGAAGCGCAAGTATGGCGGTATGGATGCCCAACAGCTCAAAGAGCTCAAGTCATTACAGGAAGAAAACCGCAGGCTCAAGCAGATGTACGCCGACCTGAGCCTTGACCACCGTATCCTAAAGGACATCATCGAAAAAAAGCTCTGAGGCCCTGTGGGCGGAGAGAGCTGGCAGAGGGCATCGTAAAGGAGGAAGACCAAGAAACGCTTGCCCAAAAGGATAAAGGAGCCATTGGAAGTCCCCGATGCACCAAGGAAGGTCTGGAGTGCCGACTTCATGTCCGACAGCTTGGTGACAGGCCGGACTTCCGGGTGTTCAAGCTGATGGACGACTTCAACCGTGAGGCACTCTGCATGAGGGGCAACTTCTCCATGCCGGGAATACGGGTCGTGGAATATCTCAGGGAGGCCATAGGGGTATACGGCAAACCTTTGGCGATACGGGTGGACAACGGGCCTGGGTTCCTCTCCAGGGTATTTGCCAACTATTGCCAGGTGGAGGACATCGAAATAAAGTATATCCAACCTGGCAAACCGAGCCAGAACGGATATATCGAAAGGTTCAACCGTACATACAGGGAGGAGGTACCGGACGCACACCTGTTCAGGGACATTGAAGAGGTAAATTCCGAAACCGAAAGGTTCAGGGATCAATACAACTGTTTCCATCCCCATAAATCATTGGGAAGGAGCAGTCCAAAGGAATATTTGGAACATCAATTTGTTTAATTTAACCGCTGTACGAAAAGGGGTAAGTCTTCAAAAACAGGGAAGCCTTCAATAGGATAAAACCCTTCAAAAAAATACAAGGGCAACATTGCCCTGCTTTGCCATAAAGCATCGGTAGACCGTACACTTACCCATGCAGCAATTCGATTTAAAGTAATGTTTGGTCCAAGATTTATAAAACTCTTCGGGCCTCAACATGGTTTTTCTACAGATGTTCAAGACAACATGGTAGAAACGGATCATGTTGTTCATCCTTACTTTAACATTCCGGTGTATTCCTTGTATTCCGAAACACGCATTCCCACTGATGAAATGTTGGAGGATATTGACCAGATTTTTGTTGATTTACAAGATGTTGGGTGCCGGATATATACCTACATATACACACTCACCCATTTATTGGATAAATGTGCAGGAAAGGGTATTCAGGTAATTGTACTAGATCGTCCCAATCCCATTAATGGGATTGATATTGAGGGTAATCTGGTAGAACAAGAGTTTGTATCGTTCGTTGGTCTTTACCCATTGCCTATTCGCCATGTAATGACTATTGGTGAAGTAGCCCTGATGCACCAAAAACTATGGGCGAAGGAAAAAGCAAAGCTTGAAGTTATTAAAATGAAACACTGGAAAAGGGAAATGTACTTTGAAGATACAGGACTACCTTGGTTTTTGCCTTCTCCCAATCTTGCAAAACCGGAAAGCACTATTACTTTTCCTGCAACTGTTTTTTTCGAAGGGACGCTTTTGAGCGAAGGAAGAGGAACGTCACAACCTTTGGAAATTGTAGGACACCCAAAAATAGAACCCTATTCGTTTTTCGAAAAACATTTGAACCAGAGCATTAGGGATTCAAAGCTTGAAGGTTTCGTTTTAAGACCCATAACTTTTCTTCCCACTTTTCAAAAACATGGAAACACGGTTTGTGGAGGGTTTCAAATTCATGTAACGAATAGGAAAACTTTCAGGCCATGGCGTGTTGGTCAGTTTGTAATGCGGGAGTTGTATCATTTTTTAGGTGATGATTTCAAATGGAAAAACCCTCCGTATGAATATAACTATACGCAAAAACCGATAGATGTTATTAATGGAACGGATAAAATAAGAAATTGGATAGAGCAAAATGAATCTGTTGAAGTTCCTAATGGTTTTGAAATACTTACGGACTATAAAAAACAGTTCGATGAAGTAAAAGTATATTGAGACATCCATGTCGCCATAAAATTGAAAGCCCATTTATATGGTTTTTTTGATTTTAAAAAATGATTTATAGATTTTAGTGTGAATTAATATCAAAACTTGAGCTTCTCTGCTCTTAGCTTTAAATTAAGGACGATTTATATCCTTTGGTTTGAGTATATAAGGACTTTACCTAATTTTAAACAAAAAAGCCAATGCATTTGTCGAATGAAGAACTTAAAAGATATTCTAGGCATTTATTGTTATCGGAAGTTGGGATTGACGGTCAAGAGAAACTAAAAAGTGCTTCGATTTTAGTGGTGGGTATAGGAGGTTTGGGTTCTCCATTGGTCATGTATTTAGCAGCTTCAGGAATCGGTAAATTAGGTTTGGTGGACTTTGATACCGTGGATGTTACCAATTTACAAAGACAGATTGTTCATGGAACTTCGGATATTGGGCGGCCAAAAAATCAATCCGCGTTTGAGCGACTTAAGGAAATCAATCCTGAAATCAAAATAGAACTCCATAATCAGGCGCTTACCTCCGAAAATGCATTACAGATTATTGAAAACTATGATATCGTTGCAGACGGGACGGATAATTTTCAAACAAGATATTTGGTTAACGATACTTGCGTTTTATTGGGCAAGCCAAATGTGTATGGGTCGGTATATCGTTTCGAAGGCCAAGCCAGCGTCTTTGGAGTGGAAGGTGGTCCCTGCTATCGCTGTCTTTACCCAAACCCTCCCGAACCGGATTCCGTACCATCATGCGACCAAGCGGGAGTTCTTGGGGTCTTGCCAGGTACTATTGGAATGATTCAGGCCACAGAAGTAATCAAACTAATACTTGATAAAGGAAACCCTCTTATTGGGCGCTTGTTGCTCTATAATGCCCTTGATATGAGGTTCAATGAAATCAAACTGAAACCCAATCCAAACTGCCCTGTTTGTGGTGAGCATAGAACCATTACGGAATTGATTGATTACGAGGAATTTTGTGGTGTTTCAAAAAAGCAGGGAGCCAAACAGAATAGTTTAGGGGAAGTTGATGTAACCAAACTTTCGAATCTTTTGAAAATGGATGAAGACTTTTTCCTGCTCGATGTTCGGGAGCCCTTTGAACATGACCTTTCTAATATTCCACAAGCTGTTTTGATTCCCTTGGGGCAGGTGAAGGATAATCTTTCCAAAATCCCTAAAGACAAAAAAATAATTGTTATGTGTCATCACGGAGGAAGAAGTAAAAAGGCAGCAGACTTTTTAACTGCTTCTGGATTTCAAGATGTTTATAATTTAATCGGTGGTATTGATCAATATGCTAGGGAAATAGATGAGACATTAGAGCGCTATTAGGTGTTAATACAATCTGAGAGACTAAGCATATTTATCTTTATGGACTAATGTTCACCAAAATTTTAGCGTTGGGTAAAGGTTAAATATATTTTTTAAGTTTGTTTTAAGGGCATAGAAGGAGCAAGGGTAATCAAGGAATTTTGCTAACGCAATTTTATATGGATCAGGGCAATTTATGGTCAAAATTTAGAGATGGAGATAAAACTGCATTTGAATCAGTCTACAATTCATGTGTTGATGATATGTTCGCCTTTGGGTTAAAAATTGATCCTGACCAAGAATTGGTCAAAGATTGTATTCAAGAAGTATTCATTGATATTTTTGAACATAGAAATGCTATATCCGAACCCAATAATATCAAATTCTATATTCTTAAAGCTCTTAAGCACACCATTTTCAGAAAACAAAAGAAGGAAAGAAAAAAAGCGAAATTCCAAGAACAGCAAGAACTAAACGTTAGTGCTGGGTATAATTTTGAGGACAAACGGATTTTGTCCGAACTGGATGAGGAAAAGAAACGTTTGGTCAACCAAGCTTTGGAAACACTGACCGCGAAGCAAAAGGAAATCATGTATTTAAGATTCAGTGTAGGACTCAACTACAATGAAATTTCTGAAATTGTAAGCATTGATCATTCTTCAGTGAGAAAACAGGTCTATCGAGCTGTAAAAAAACTTAGAAATAGCAAGGCCTTTGACGATTATAAGGGTATCGTTTTATTTTATGCAATGCTGAGAAAAGCATAGAATTCCAATTTCTTGACCTTTGAAAACTCATTTTCGTTTCTTGAAAATTGAAGGATTTCCATAAAAATTTGAAAAAACCCAAAAAAAAGTGTCCACAAAATGAAAACTTCTGTCCCTATGGTATAAATAAGCATAGAATTGGACGATTTTACCAAATATCTTGATGATGAAAAATTCGTGGATTGGATTACCAATCCTACGAATGAAAAGAATGCCTATTGGGAAACCTATATCAAAGAAAATCCTGAGGAAGAAGCTAAAATCCGAATCTTAAAAGATTGTCTTGGAACTTTGGAAGCTACCAACCACAAACTCTCTCAGGACGATAAAAAGCACATTTTAGATGAAATATATAACAAGGTAACCTTTAACAATTCAAAACGAGGCCCCATTTACCTTAGTATTTTAAAATATGCTGCAATCGTGGTAGCAGTCATCGGTACAGCCATCTACTTAGGTGTTGGGACACCTAAAAGTAACGCCCCAAATATCGAATCCCTGTTACAGGTTTCCATTGATTCTACTACCGACACAAAATTGATTCTTGATAATAACCAACAGATTGCTATAGATCAAAAAAGGTCAGAAATCAATTATTCAGGAAAAGACAATCTGATTATTAATAAAAAGGACACCTTGAATATTAGCGAAGAGAACGTTTCTGACATTATGGAAATGAACCAACTAATAGTCCCATATGGTAAGCATAGTAGGATTACATTGAGTGATGGCTCTATAGTACATGTAAATTCTGGTTCAAGGCTTGTTTTTCCTAAAAGGTTTATTGGTGATTCAAGGGAGGTCTATTTGGATGGCGAAGCATTTTTTGAAGTGGAATCAAATACAGACAAACCCTTTGTTGTGCAAGTTTTAAAGGACAGTGAATTTTCAATCACTGCTGTCGGAACAAAGTTCAATGTAAACTCCTATAACAACAACGACGAGGTGACCACGGTTTTAACCGAAGGTGAAGTGCATTTGACTAATCAACCCAAGAATCGTTTTTTCGGAAAGAAAAAAAGCACCATTATGAAGCCCGGTGAATTGGCGGAATGGAGCGTGTCTTCCAAAACTATCCAGAATAAAATGGAGGTAGATACTGAAATCTACACCTCTTGGATTAGAGGCCTATTAATATTCAAGGGAGAAACTTTGCAAGATGTTGTAAAACGTGTTGAACACTATTACAACATTGAAATAGATTTAGGAGAAAATATTGACCAACAATTTAGGTTGACGGGTAAATTGGATCTTAATGATTCGATTGAAGAAACCATGGAAAATTTAGCGGTTTCGGCTTCAGCCAAATATGAAAAAAAAGGAATCGATGAATATTTGATTACCAAATAAAAAACCAGAGCATGTTCGCACCATGCTCTGGCGTGTAACCTGTAAAAACAGGAATTGTTTAAACAAACAACTAACTAAATTATGGAAAAAAAGGGGTTTCCATATGATTGCTTTGGCAATTTTATGGACAAAATCAAAAAAGTGATGAGGTTTCTGACACTATTTTTATTGCTCTTCACACTTTATTCTTACACAGACGCTTACTCGCAAAAGACAAAGTTAAAAGTCGATCTAAAGGATGCCACGCTACTTGACATCATTTACAGTATTGAAGAACAGAGTGAGTTTGTTTTTATGTACGGTGAAGATTTACTGACCACCTTAAATCAAAAGAAGGGGGATTTTAAAATCAAAAACCAAACGATTGACAATGCACTTGAGCAACACTTCAAGCCCAATAGCATTGATTACCATATCAATGGTAGGCAGATTGTGCTAAAGAAAAATGAAACCCAATCTAAGGCGCCCATCAAGGACGAAGGATTACAAATGGCGGTTTCGGGTACTGTAACGGATGACACGGGACCACTTCCTGGGGCCAGTATTGTTGTAAAAGGGACTACATCCGGAACCACTACCGATTTTGATGGTAATTATACCATTGAAGTCTCTGACGGTGAGGCGATACTTGTGGTCAGCTATATCGGATATACAACAGTTGAGGTTCCCGTTAATGGGCAATCAACTATAAATGTCGTGCTAAAGGAAGATGCTCAAGCTTTAGATGAGGTCGTAGTGACGGCCTTGGGTTTTGAAGTGCGTACCGATAAATTGGGAAGCGCGGTTTCAAGTGTAAAACCGGAAGCTCTGGTCCGTTCTGGAGAAACATCGGTCGCCAATGCCATTCAGGGTAAAATGGCGGGGGTAAATATCACAAGATCCAACGGTGACCCTGGATCTGGTTCCAACATTAGAATTAGGGGAGCCAATACCATTTTCGGGAGTACGCAACCATTGATTATTGTAGATGGGATTCCAATTAGCAATTCCAGTACCCAAGGTGGAGCCAGTAGTGCTACAGGAAATGGTACATCGCAGCAATCTCGTTTAAACGACATCAATCCGAATGACATTGAGACGCTTCAAGTTCTTAAAGGCGCATCTGCAGCGGCATTATGGGGGTCTAGGGCATCCAACGGTGTTGTCATTATTACCACTAAATCGGGGAGAAGAGGATTCAGGGTCAATTTAAAAACATCCATATCATTGGATGAAGTAAATGCTATCGCACCCTTGCAGTCAAACTACGGTCAAGGACTTAGTGGAAGGTTTAGATTTGGTTATTTACATGGATGGGGAGATGAAATATCCTCTAGGTCAGGAGGTGAAGATGATTTTGATACTTCTGGTGGATTTTTCATTGGTGACCAAACAGGTCAAAGATATTATCCCATTCCAGATGGGACAACTGAGAACCTGCATGGTGGTAAAAATTCAAGGGAAACATTTTTGGATGAAAACTTTAACCATGTATTCAGGACCGGTGTTCTTTTGGAACAATCTGTTAGTATCAGTGGAGGTGATGAAAAAAGTAACATTTTCTTCAGTTTAGGGAACACGGACCAAGAAGGAATTATTAGAAACAATGATTATCGACGCCATACGGTCAATCTTAGTGCTTCCCATAGATTTAACGAGTACATCAATCTAAAATTAAAGGGAAAATACTCTAGGATAAGCGCCAATAGGATTCAACAGAATTCAAATACTGCAGGACTGTTACTGGGATTTTATAGAAATATATCTGATTTCAACATTCAAGATTATACCGGAACATACGTCAGCGAAACTGGAGCTGAATTTAGCAATCGCCATAGGTCTTACCGAAATCCAGTTGGAGCATCGGAACGTCCATTTTACAACAATCCTTTATGGACAACCAATGAGCAAAAAGCTCCAAACGTTGTGAACAGGCATATTTATTCCGCTGAGATCGATGTGTATCCAATTGAAGGATTGAACATTAAACTCAGGGGTGGTGTGGATACATACAGTGATGACAGAACGTACCTGTATCCAAGAGGTTCGGCTCGAACAGGGTTGATTCCAAGATTGGAAGGAAATTTAACATTTGAAAACATCGGGGCAACGGAATTGAATTTTGATGCCATTGCTAAATATGATTCCAATTTCACGGAAGATATTACTTCGTCCTTCATTTTGGGATGGAACATAAATGACAGAAAGTTCAATCGTGAGACAACCGTTGGTAGTGATTTCATAGTCAATGATGAGATTTATACGTTGACTAATTCAAGAATAATCCAAGGGGATAATTTCATCAGCCATAGAAGGTCAAATAGAGGTTTTGCCACGGCGAATTTTGGATTGTACGATCAACTCTATATAGACCTATCAGGTACGGTTGAAGCAGCTTCTACAATTAAGGATCCGTTCTTTTACCCATCAGCTAGTGTTGCATGGCAATTTTCAAATGCTGACTTCTTCCCAGAAGAAAGCTTTATAAGCTTTGCCAAAGCTAGGTTGAGTTGGGGTAAAGTGGGTATTCAACCAGCAATTTATAGAAGTGCTACCAATTATGAAGGAGACTTTACCTATAGCAATGGGATTTTTGGAAACCTATCCTCGATCAATCATGGTGGGGGTTTCAGACTGGACAACCGTTTGGGCAATGCCAATTTAAAACCTGAAATTAAGACTGAGATAGAAGGAGGACTTGAGTTTAGGTTTTTCGATAACATGTTGAATACAAGCTTCACTTATTACACCAACGATATAGAGGATATACTTTTGACCTTGGATAGGTCACCATCTAGTGGTTTCTCAAGTATCTATACCAATGGAGCTTCCATGAAAAATAGAGGTTTCGAGTTTGAGTTCAGTGCCAACCTTATAAGAAATAGCGATAACTGGACATTCACTCCGTACGGAAACTTTGCCACGAATAAAAACGAGGTGACAAGTTTGGCGGGTGCAGATGTTCAGAGATTAACGGGTTTCGGTACCGGTGATTCCGTTGCCGCGGTTGGATATCAAATGGGTGCCATTTTCGGTGGAAAACTACCAAGAAATGCAGACGGAAGCATCGAATTGGATGCTAACGGATTTCCGGTCGGCACTCCGGAATATGATGTTATCGGAGACCCTAACCCTGAATGGACAGGAGGTCTTGGGTTCAACTTAGGGTTCAAGAATTTATCATTAAACGTATTATTTGAACATTCCCAAGGAGGTGATTTCTATGACATGACCCGCCAAATCAATAGCCAAAGAGGTTTTAGTAGAGAATCGGGGAATAAGGTCACTATTCCAAATGATGGTATTACAGATGTCACTGGAGCGACCTATACTGCTGGTGAGGTGGTTCGAGGGAATTTGTTCGATTTTGGAGCTGGTCCGGTACTTCTGGAGCAAAATTGGTACAGAGGAAACGGAGCAGGTAACAGGGGCTTTAGCGAGCTTTGGCTTCAAGATGCTACATGGACCCGTCTACGGGAATTGACTCTAACCTATTCACTCGGTAAAAAGATTGTGGAGAAGCTTAAGTTATCTGACTTAAGCCTCAGTTTCACCGGAAGAAACCTAGTGCTTTGGACGGATGTAATCGGTAATGACCCAGATAAAAACTTTGCTGGAGTCGGGAACTCAAGGGGATTGGATTACTATACGAACCCATCCACTAAATCTTATTTGTTCAACTTGAGTTTAACATTTTAAAAAAGAGTTATGAAAGTATTTAAAATAGCAACAGGTATAGTAATTCTTTTCAATTTTCTTGCGTGTCAAGAAATCGTTGATGATATAAATGATAATGACCCGAATACCATTAGTAGGGTAGATGGTCAAACGCTGTTTACTGGGATGCAATTGGCCGATGTTACGGCTCAGTTGGGGTATTTAAACTGGGCAGCGGGTGTTTGGACAGGTAATTTTGTGGGAAGTGGAAGATTTGCCCCAATACAGGATTATCAATACGGAAACACAAACTCAAATACTCCTTGGTTCAACATTTATGTAGGAGTTGTGCAACAGGCCCGGGAACTGCGTAGCGGTATTCCGGTAACCAATAAGGACTTCTTCTTTGGAGCATCAAAGGTTCTGGAAGCACATGCGTTGGGAACCGCAGCGAGTATGTTTGGGGATGTTCCTTTTACTGAAGCTGCAAATGCTGAAATCCCTACTCCTTCGTATGATGGTCAACTTGAAGTGTACAATGCTGTTCAAGCGCTATTGGATGAAGCTATCGCTGATTTGCAAGCTGCTGGAACGGGCGGTGGAATTTCTGAGGATTTGTTCTTTGGAGGAAATTCGAGCAACTGGATAAAAGCTGCTTATACGCTAAAAGCACGTTTGTTTCTTGAAGTGGGCGATTATGGCAGTGCAATTTCGGCAGCGCAAAATGGAATTTCCTCGCCATCTGAATCTATGCAATACACTCCTCCGGCTGTGGTACTTACAGGGGATACGAACTTGTTGAACCAATTTTTTACAGGAAGTTTCCCAGATGACTTGACAACGGAGGGCGGATATTTGATTGAATTGATGACAGGTACCAATAATAGAAACAATGCCAAGACCGATGAGGTAGATAGGGCGGCATATTACTTTGATGGAACCCAGATAAACCTTAATGGAATTGCAGGAGTGGCAGAACCGATGAATTTGATATCCCTTCAAGAAAACTTGTTGACATGGGCAGAAGCGGCCATACGATCAAACGATTTTGCTACGGCTCTAGCTAAGTTGAATGAGCATCGGGCCAATCTGAGAGACGGAGAGTACTTTGCAATAACGACTGGGCTATATGATGATTATGTCGATACCGATTTTGACGCAGGGGGAATTGAGAATGTAGATGGTTCGTTATCAAGGGAAGATGCTTTGTTAAGGGAAATTATTCAGGAACGATATGTTTCTTTCTTTGCGGAGTTGGCAAGTTTCAACGATTTACGAAGAACCAAGAAAGATCCCGTTGCAATTCAAGTGGGAGTTCCGTTCAATGTTGGAAGTCAACACCCCGAAAGGTTTCTTTATCCGTTCTCGGAAGAAAATACCAATGGTGATAATGTTCCTGACATTACTGACATTTTTATAAAAACCCCGGTAAACCAATAATTGGATTATGATGGGTTTTGGAGACCTAATTGTTTCAGTAGCTTTTGGAGCTTCCCTGTTGTTAAACCCTGGGTTTAAAAAGGGAAAGGACCTAGTAGCATCCGCCACTCCCGAAGCTACTGACACAGGTGTCAAAATTCTTGAAAAAGGAGGTAACGCCATTGATGCTGCTGTTGCGGTTGCATTTACATTGGGAGTGACCGAACCAGCGATGTCGGGAATAGGAGGTAGGACTATGATTCTATTGTCAACCCCTAATAAACCACCTATTACCATCGGTGGCCATGCGTTGACACCGTCGGTATTGCAATCAGATATTGAAAAAGCGGACCTTACTTATTATAAACAGGTTGCGGTTCCTTCTCAAGTCAAAATATTGCAATATGCTTGGAAAAAATATGGGAGTGGTAAACTTACATGGGAAGAACTGTTACAGCCAGCGATAAAATATGCCGAAGATGGATTTATTGTTGGAATGCATAGGCACCATGTGTTTAAAGCTATGGAGGAGTTTTTAAAGGAAAGTACCTACCATAATTCAGAATTGTTGATTGACAATGAAATTCCGTCGGTTGGAGATTTGGTAAAACAGCCCACTTTGGCCAAAACCCTGAAGCGATTGGCAAAGTATGGAGGTGACGACTTTTATAAAGGCGAAATAGCCAAAACCATAGCCAAAGATTTTGAAGAGCACGGGGGATGGATTACTTATGAAGATCTCGCCAGTTTTCCTGACCCGGAAGAATCGACACCTTTACACACTACATATCGGGGTTATGATGTTTACTCATTTGTTCCACCAAGTGGGGGGTGGCAGGTGTTGCAAGCTCTTAACTTATTGGAACAAGTTGATGCTTCTAAAATTGCCAAAATTGGCAAGCTTCGAAGCGAACTGATTATCAAAGCCCTCAATAAGAGTCACAATGATCGCCTCGACAATGCCATTGTTGATTATTCAAATTATGACGAAGAAGTGTCTAAAAAAATATCCAAGGAATATGCGATGGAACTTTGGCAGCAGCAAGAAGATGCAAAGAGTAAAAATGGAAAATCAAAAGCATCCAAAGAAGGAGAAACGACGCATTTTTCAATTGTCGACAAAACAGGAATGGCCGTTAGTGTTACCTCAAGTGTTGGGAGATACTTTGGAGCCTTTGCATCGACCAAAAGCTTAGGTTTTTTTTACAACAGTTATGTAAGATCACTTATGGGGTTTGGACTTGGAAAATCTTTGCAACCCAAAACACGGATACCTTCATCAATGAGTCGAAGTTTGGTGAGGAAAGATGGAGAAAATGTGCTGGTTATTGGTACTCCTGGGAGCAAACGGATTGTTTCCACTATATCCCAACTTGTTCAACTTTGGATTGATAGCGAAGACAGTATTCAAGACATTATAGCTTATCCCAGGATTCATGCGATACGTGATAAAGTATACCTCGAAGATACTGACTTGGACCATGAATGGTTGCATCAATTAAGGAATGATGGTTTTAAAATTGCCTTTCCCTATTATGGTCTAACTATTTCAGATAGAAATGCGTATTTCGGTGGTGTGCATGCCGTAGAATTTAAAAACGGGGAATGGAAAGCAGCAGCAGACCCTAGAAGAGATGGAAAATCAAATTGAGCAAACCCTAAATTGTTAAACATAGTTTGAATTAGTTTGAGTGCAAAAGGCTGTTCAAATGTAGCAGTGGACAGCCTTTTTTGTTTCAAAATCAAAAGAGGTAAAACTTCAAAGCGAATAAACATATGTCTTTTAAGCTTTCCATATTAATTTTTAGCGTCAGCATATTATTCTTCTCTTGTGGGCAAAATGAGGGCAGTAAAAAGGCTATGCAGGAGAAAGAGGTATTTTTCGACATCTCATTTAAGAGCGCAAGACTTAACGATATTAAAGAAGTAGGGAAAAATATATTTAAGGCCAAAGTTCTTCCCGAATCAGAACCTGTAAACAAAAGTCCGTGGTATGCCTTTGCAGTGCATGCAAAGGATAAAAGAGACATCAAGCTGATTCTGGATTATGGCGAATACCAGCACAGGTATATACCCAAAGTTAGCTGGGATGGAGTCAACTGGAAGGCACTGGATACCGATAAGGTCAAAATTGACACGGTTGCACATACTGCCACATTGCAGTTGGATATTTCAGCCAAAAAAATGTTTGTTTCAGCTCAAGAAATTGAAACTTCAGAAGACACTTATGCCTGGATGGAAAAGTTTGCTGGCAAACCATTTGATACGGACCAAATTGTTGCTGGGAAAACTGTTTTGGATAATAACAACTTTGTCTTGGTTCACGAGCAAACAGGGGTGGAAGACTTCATTGTTTTGATTGCAAGGCAACATCCTCCGGAAATACCTGGTGGGACAATTGGGTTCAAAAGCTTTTACGAGACTCTTTTTACCAATACCGATACCGCCAAGAAGTTTAGAGGGAACTTTAACATTTATACTTTTCCCCTACTGAATCCCGATGGTGCCGATATGGGTAATTGGAGGCACAATGCCAATGGCGTGGATTTAAATAGGGATTGGGTCGATTTTACCCAACCTGAAACCCAAATGGTCAAACATTTTGTGGAGGAAAAGGTAAAACGAGGAAAAAAACTCCGATTTGCCTTGGATTTTCATACTTCATATAGCGGGCCTTATCTTTTGGTGCTCGATTCTATAAATGAGGCTAAAACTTCTGGAATTATTCCTGAATGGATCAATAATATTGAAGCTTCATCTTCATTCAAAGTGGAAGCAAGGCGCAGAAGTCAAGAATTACCCTATTGTTACAACTACTTTTTTAAAGTCTTTGATGCAGAAGCGGTAACTTACGAGGATGGGGATGAAATCGACAGAGATACTATTCGTAAAAGAGCGAGTGTCTATGCCGAGACTTTAATGCAGACCTTATTGGAAAAACAAAAAAATGAAGCATTTAAAAAATAAAACTTTTGTTGTCATTTTGATATTTGTTTTCGGAGTTGCATGTTCCGAACAGCAACTCAAAGTCGATTTGCTTATTGTAAATGGAACGGTTTATAATGGAATCGATAGAGAACCTATTACATCGGCAATAGGAATTAGAGGTGACAAAATTGTTTTTGTTGGAAAACAAACTGATCATATAATCGCCCAAAAAACAATTGACGCTACAGGATTAATCGTTTCGCCAGGATTTATAGACCCACATACACATGCCGACAGAGATTTGAACAAGCCCGAAACGGCGTATAACCTTCCTTTTTTGATGCAAGGAGTAACCACAGTGGTTGTGGGTAACGATGGAGATAGCTTTTTTCCCGCTAAAACTTATGTGGACAAATATGAAAAACAAGGAGTTGGTACCAATGTTATTCTATTGATAGGCCATGAGACGATGCGAAAAGAAGTCGTTGGCTTAAGTGATAGAGAGGCCACAAATGAAGAGATTGCCCAAATGAAGGAACTTCTTGATAAAGAAATGAACGACGCAGGAAATTTTGGCATGTCAACAGGTCTGTTTTACGCCCCAGGAAGTTATGCGGAAACTGAAGAAGTGATAGAACTGGCAAAAACCTGCGCTGAAAACGGCGGGATATACGATTCACACCTTCGAGACGAAAGCTCATATACAGTTGGGCTTGTTGCTGCTGTCGAGGAAGCCATTGAAATTGGAAGGCAGGCTAAACTGCCCATCCATATTTCGCATATAAAATGTTTGGGAGTTGATGTTTGGAAACAGAGTGATACAATTATTGCGTTGGTCGAAAATGCACATAAAGAAGGTATAGAGGTTACTGCGAATCAATATCCCTACGAAGCTTCAGCGACCGGTTTAAGGGCGGCCACAACACCAAAATGGGCCCAAAGCGGGGGGCAGGATTCCTTGTTGATTAGGTTCGATGACCCAACCCTTAAACCACGAATATTAGAAGAAACCAAGAATAATATCAGACGCCGTGGTGGTCCAGAATCTTTGTTGATTGTAGTCACCGCAAATCCAGCCTATCGTAACAAAACCTTGAAACAAATTGCTGTAGAACTCAATTTGCCGCCAGAAGAAGCTGTGTATAAAATTTTGAGGACAAAGGGAATTATACGGGTGGCTTCATTCAATATGTCCAGTTACGATATACACAAATTTATGCGTCAGAATTGGGTGGTCACTGGTTCTGATGGCAATACAGGTCACCCTAGAAAGTACGGTTCCTTCCCCAGAAAATATCACAGGTATGTGAAAGAAAAAGGTGTTTTGGATTTGCCAGCATTTATAAATCGGAGTTCTGCTAAAACAGCAGAGATTTTTAAAATTCCGTATCGGGGCAAACTGAAAGAGGGGTATTTCGCTGATATAATTCTATTTGATCCGGAAACTTTTAAAGATAAAGCTGATTATAAAAATGCTTTTGATTATGCCGAAGGATTAGAATATTCCATCATTAATGGAAAACTGGCCGTAGAAAAAGGAGAATACACCAACGGGTTGTTCGGCAAGGTGTTGAGAAAGAATGATTCGTACTAGTTCAACTTTATAAAATCGATAAACAAGCTAAAAAATATGAAACGATACTTTCTATTTGTTTTGACCTCGGCGGTGCTTATAGGCTGCAAGAAAGAGGATAAAAAAAGAATTGCGACTGATGACCAAACCACGACCGATATAGTCAACACTATTATTGGAAAAGAAGATAGTTTCTATCATATCGATTTCAAAAATTATCCAATCGGTGATAAAACACTCCCTATCGGAGTTTTCGATTCAGGTACAGGAGGGCTGACCGTGTTAAAAGCCATAGTCAATTATGACCAAAATCAAAACGAGTCACATGAAAAGGGTAGTGATGGGGAATTGGATTTTAACAGGGAGACCTTTATCTATCTGGGCGATCAGGCCAATATGCCCTATGGGAATTATTCTGGGGTGGGCAAAGTAGATTTATTAAACGAGCATATTATCAAGGATGCCCAATTCTTGTTAGGGAATAAGTATTATTCCGATGGACTCGACAAAGATGTAAATACAGATAAACAACCGGTTAAAGCTTTGGTAATTGCGTGCAACACTGCCACTGCTTACGGAAAAGATTATATAGAGGAATTTTTGGCCAAAGCCAATGCGGATATTAAGGTTATTGGAGTAATCGACGCGGGAGTAAGAGGTACTTTGGAAAGCATAAAAAAAGACGAAGATGCCATTGTCGGTGTTTTGGCAACCGCAGGAACCGTAGCTTCAAAAGGCTATAGTAATACCTTGTTGAAAATGAAGGATGAACTGGGATATAAGGGAAATATCGAAGTGTTCTCGCAAGGAGGTGTCGGAATAGCTGAAGCTGTTGACGAAGATTCGGATTATTTTGATAGAAACTTGAAGAAACCTAGAGATGCCTACAAAGGTCCTAGTTTAGATGGCGATGTGAAAATAGACCGAACACTTTTCGACATCTACAATTTTGATTTTGATAACAGCAAAATGCTATGTGATAGTGAAAAAACAGATGATTGCTCCATTCTTCAAATCAACGATGCCAAAAACTATGTGCGCTATCATTTAGTGACCTTAATGGAACAAATCCGTCATTCCAAATCTACCAACAAATTAAAATCCATCATTTTAGGGTGTACCCATTATCCCTATATGACCCAAGAAATTTCGGAAATTCTCAAAGAACTATACAACTACAAGGACAAGGATGGAGTATACCGATATCGAAACTCAATGGCAGCAGACATCAAACTAATTGACCCCGCAGTAGATACTGCCAAAGAGTTGCATGAACATTTAAAAAACGAATCATTGTTCAATCCTGATGGGGATATGCTACAAAGTGAATTCTACATTAGTGTGCCCAATAAGGATAACACAAATAACATTATTGACAAACAGGGCAGATTTCCGTATGACTATAAATACGGAAGAAATGCGCATGAAATCCAAGAGTATGTCAAAGTAGTTCCTTTCAGTAGAAAAAACATTTCAGAAGATATCTTGGATCGTTTCCAAAAACAGATTCCGAATGTTTATCAACTGATGCAAAATTTCAATGAAAGAAATTCAAAGACTGAAGAACTTAAAGAGGAGGATAAAATATAATACGAAAAGTGAAAAATGGAAAAATCAAATAAGATTCACATTAGGTTGGCCTCCATATTGAGTTGCACCGGATTGGCTATCTGCCTGACAGGCTGTTCTGGTCCTAAAACGGTGAAATTTGAAACGCCCGTTGATACGAAGGATAAACCTATCAGCTTTCAAATCAAAAAAAACTATGAGTTTAAGGATTCAGGAGTTTGGGTCAGCAATGAATTTGATGGGGCTCGTCTTAGTGGGGCCAAGCAACTTAACGATTCGACCATATTGCTCAAATTTGACCCGGAAAACACACCGATTAACAAAAGTCCTTATTACGCCTTTAAAGCATGGTCAGATACTCCAAAACAGATTTATTTTGGTTTTGATTATCCAGAGGGTTTCAAACATCGGTATAAACCAAAAAAGAAAATGAACGGGCAATGGACCATTATTGATTCTTTGGATGTGATTCAAACTGAAGAAGGACCATTGCTTAAGCTGAACATTAATATAGAACAAACAACGGTCGCTGCACAAGAAATCAATGCATCCGCGGATGTTCGGCAATGGTATCTTCAGCACATAAAGAACTCCAAAGATTTTGTGCGATTGGGAAGTGCGGGCCAATCAAAGATGGGAAAAAACATTCCTGTTTTGGATATTTATCAGGGTAGTCCTAAAAATAAACCCATCGTAGTATTGTTAACTAGGCAGCACCCACCGGAGGTCACCGGCTATTTTGCATTTCAAAATTTTCTGGAAACCATAGTGGACCAATCCGAACTTTCTACCAACTTTTTGAATAAGTTCAGGGTATTGGCGTTTCCCATCCTCAATCCGGATGGAGTGGATTTGGGCCATTGGAGGCACAATGCCAATGGAGTAGACCTGAATCGGGACTGGTCAAAATATCGACAACCTGAAGTTCGAAATGTGGTAACTTATGTGCTTAACACCAGTAAAACTGATGAAGGGGAGATTATTTTAGGATTGGATTTTCACTCTACCTATGAAGACGTGTTCTATACCAATGTAAAGCGGGAGGGAACCACATTACCAGATTTTATAGATGAATGGTTTGAAGTTTTGGAAAGAGATGTTGAGGATTACAAAGTAAACGAAGCCGCAGCAAACAGCACTAGACCCGTATCTAAAGGATGGTTTTTATATGGACACAATGCTACAGGAATCACCTATGAAATTGGTGATAGTACCCCAAAAGAAAGAATCAAAAAAATAGGAACCATTTCGGCCAAAGCGATGATGCAGATACTTTTAAAAGAATAATTTGACGTAGAGGCAATTGCAGGTTATTCCTTCAAGTCGTACCACTCAATATTTTGGAGATTTTGTCGTCTCCCTTCTTTCTCTGGAGCGTAGTAGGTTGCCAAATAGGTTACAATAGGTTCCTCATTTTTCCCAAGGTCCCACAAATTTTGGGTTTCCTGCATCCATCTTATAGTAGCGGACCATTGCTCTTTGCTCATTCGATTTTGAGTGACCAATTTGGCAGAGTGACAGCTTGTGCAATTATTGACAACCAACATTAGACCATCACCTTCAACCAATCCGGTTCGTACATGGACACCATTTTCAATTTTGTCAAAATCAACTTCATCATGTTTTTGAATGGATTCGTAATTATTGGGGTCATTTTTATTAAAGACTGAAAGGGAGGGGTCAACCATGAGGTATACCAGAAACCCAGCAATCAGCATAAAACCAAAGAACATCAGGTACATGAGCTTAAATACCTGTCTTACATTTTTTCTAAACTTACCGGGATCCTCCATCAGCTAACTTTTACGGCAATACGATGGCAGGCATTGTTTAAATAACCTTTTGGATTCCAACCTGGTAAAACCATAGGTTGTGAAACTCCTTGCGAATCCGTGGCTCTGGCCCAAACTTCATAATATCCTTTTTTCGGAAACCGGACATCTGCCTTAAAGTGCTGCCATGCCAAACGGTTTGCTGGTTTCTCAAGCGAGCAGTTTTTCCATGTGCTCCCAAAATCGATGGAATATTCCACTTTGGAGACACTTAACTCACCTGCCCATGCATGACCCCGTATCTTCAAAGACTTTCCCTCATTGATTGTCGCTCCACTTTTGGGATAGGTTATTAGGGATTTAACGGGCATCGATTCAATAATGCACATATCCTCATCTGCTACTTTCTCACCCGGAGCAACAGGTTCGCATGGTACGCGATAAGCAGTACCGGTCATTTTTGCGCCATCATGCACCTTGTTTCGAACACTGATTCCTTGCAACCACTTTCCTGACGCTGATGCTGGCCATCCTCCTGCTATTAATCGAAGTGGATACCCATGAGCTAAAGGAATATCCTCGCCGTTCATTTTAAAAGCCAATAAGGTTTCATCCTGAAGTGCTTTTGCGATGGGAATCCCCCTTGAAATGGGTTCTTTATTGGGGTCACCACTTAAATGCGTGTCCATCGCATGGTATCCAATATAAACAGCATTATCTTCAATCCCCACATCTTCCAGAATATCTCTTAGCCGTATACCAGTCCATTCTGCACATGAAACTGCTCCAACTGTCCATTGGTTTCCTTTTGCAGGAGGATTAAATTCACTTCTTCCATTTCCTCCACATTCGAGAGTAAGTTGATAGGTATGGTGTTTAAATTTTGACTTGAGTTCCTCAAGCGTATATGTTTTCTTTTGGGAAACAGATTCTCCATCAAAAGTCAATGTCCAATCATCAACAGAAATATCAGATGGAATTATGCCATTGTTGCGAATAAACATGTATTTATTCGGGGTGATCCTATTATCTAATAAATGTGCTTGGGCCTCAATATTCCATGGTTTATCATTTAAAACAACCATTTGACTGTCTTTATGAAACAGTTTAAAGGGATCGGGATCTTGCAATCCCAGAAGATCGTAACCCGAAGGAAGAATTTTTCCGAAGACAATTTCTGTTCCAAGAAGAGTTGATAAAGAGGTTAGGGTGCTTTTTTTGATAAATTTTCTTCTCTGCATTATCTCATATATTATGGATAGGCCTTGTAAAAGGATTTGCAGTCAAGGTATATAGAAAAAACACAATTATTGCAAAATCTGAATATAATTATGATTTACCTTTGATATCCCTTTTAAGAAACAAATGCCATAATTTTCATGCTGTTAAAAACCTTTATTGATTCTACTTTTCGAAATCTAGGAGTTTTAATCATTTTAGTTGCTATCATCTCATGTGGGGAAAAAAAGAAATCAAACAAACAGGCAACTACGGCTCCTGTGGATCAGAAAGTAGCCATATTGGATACTTCGGATTTAATTAAAAAGCTACCCTCAAGTATTAAGATTCCCCAGGGAATGGTTTGGATTCCTGGAGGTACCTTTATGCAAGGAGCTGTGACACAAGACAATGAAGCCATGCATCATGAGAAACCAGCTCATAAAGTTGCTGTAGATGGGTTTTTTATGGACACCACATTGGTGACAAACGCAAAGTTTTCAAAATTTGTAAAGGAGACTGGTTACGTCACGGTTGCAGAGCGTATTCCAGATTGGGAGGAACTTAGGAAACAACTTCCGGAAGGAACCCCCAAACCACCAGATTCAATTTTGCAGCCAGGTTCATTGGTTTTTAAGAAGACAAAGTCATCCGTTCCCAATTTATACGATTTTTCCCAGTGGTGGACTTGGTCTATTGGAACCAACTGGAAAAACCCAGAAGGCCCCGGAAGCTCCATTAAAGGAAAAGATGATCACCCTGTGGTCCATGTTTCGCATGAAGACGCATTGGCATACTGCAAATGGGCCAATCGTAGGCTGCCTACAGAAGCTGAATGGGAATATGCAGCTCGCGGGGGGAAATCTGGGACCACTTTCTTTTGGGGGAATGACGTAACGGAACTTGCCAAATATTCCAACACCTGGGAAGGAGAATTTCCGGTAAATAATACAAAGGTTGACGGTTTCGAAGGAAGTTCACCGGTGGGAGCTTTTCCAGCCAATGGTTTTGGGCTTTACGATATGTCAGGAAATGTTTGGGAATGGACCAACGATTGGTATAACCCCAATTACTATCAAGAACTTTTAACAAAAGGAATTGAGCGCAACCCAACAGGTGCGGAAAACCCTTATAATCCGAACAATCCCTACGCCAGAGAAAAAGTGATTCGAGGTGGGTCCTATTTATGCAGTGCTTCTTACTGCGCAAGTTATCGAGCTTCTGCAAGAATGGCTTCTACAATGGACTCATCGATGGGGCATTTAGGGTTTAGGACTGTGGCAAGTACCAACATGCTTTCCAAATGAAGTGCGGTAGGGATTGAAAAACCTGACTTCTAGACTTTATTGCCAAAGGGCATTGGATTGTTACTCTTTTTTTAAAGTTTTAATATCGGCTATCAATTGGGAAATAGCAGTTTTGTTGAGGCCGTTATAGATTCCTCTGATGTGTCTTTGTCTATCGACCAACACAAAATTTTCGGTATGTAGAAAATCGTTTTCCCCTTTGGGAATACCTAAGTCCTCTTCCACGAAATAAGCGAATCTTCCTAAGTTGTAGATTTCTTTTCGAGACCCTGTGACCAGATGCCATTTATCAGCTAAAACACCTTTGGCATCTGCATAATTTTTTAAAATGGGTACAGAATCATATTCAGGGGTCACGGAGTGTGATAGTAATAACACCTCCCTGTCATTTTTGAATTCCTCTTGAACCAAAGCCATGTTGGAAGTCATTTTAGGGCAGATGCCTGGACAAGAGGTAAAAAAGAAATCAGCCACATAAATTTTATTCGCAAAGGTTTTTTCACTAATTGTATCACCTAGTTGATTGACCAAAGAAAACTTGGGGATGGCATGCATACCCCAAATGGAATCATTGGCAGGTGTTATCCATTTTGGGGTAAATGAGGGATCATTGTAAAAGGGCAAAGTGTGGACTCTGCTATCCTTTTTTTCTATGTTTACTTCTTTACAGCCCAAAAGCAGAGCCATACCTAAAACAAAATTAATGCATGTTGAATTATTGCTGTACCACTTCATTCTTAAGTTCATAGCAAAGATTTGAACGTTTCAAACCAAAAAATCGACCATTTTTGGCTTCATAATTGGCGTATAGTTTACCTGTCTTGAGCCAAGCTTGCTGTAATCCATCTTCTATCCCATCAGTAAGATTTAGGACTCTAGCTATTTGGCCATTCGTATACCACTTTTTTTGCTTTCCATGACGAACGCCCATGGAATAATTTGACTCTGTGCTCAAAACGCCATTAGGCCACCAAGATTTTGAGATACCATCCAATTTATTGGCACGGTAAAAGGCTTGACTTCTTAATGCCCCGGAATCGAACCATTTTTTTTCCACACCTTCTTTTTTACCATTTAAATAGCCTGTTTTTTTAGCAAGGATTCCGTTTTTATGGTATTCCACGGCATATCCGTCAAATGGAAGATATAAGTGATACCATTTGCCTTCAGTTTGATTCAATACCAATTTACTTTTGAGTACCTCTATTTGTATGATGTTTCTTTTTCTGGTATGGTTTTGTTTACAACTTCCCAAAAGAAAAAGGCAAAGCATACAAAGGAAAGCCTGTTTAATTGATGGCATTGGGAGTGCCTTGATAATCTCCTGGGAAAATAACATAATACTGATTTAAATAGAGTTCGTTTTCAATATGATAATGATACTCAGCATCTGTTGCATGTTGGGTTGTGGATGTATGACCACCTGAAGCATCCAGATCAGTTGGATAATCTCCCGTAGAGTCACATTTTCTTCCATAAATGAAAAATCCATCGGCTAAGATGCCAATAAGTTCGTCGTCATCCTCGGACCATGCGGTTGGCTCAAGATGGTAATGATACTCAGCGGGACCAATATGTCCACCTGTATAATCCAGTGATGCGGCGGCTTCGTTTAGAGGGCCGCTACCTTCTTGGTCGTTAAAGATTGCCGCACCACTCACCGCAATACCAATGGCACCCATGTTTGTGGAGGTACTACTGGATGCCAGTTCTGGGTTTTGAGGCACTCGTAAGGTAGCGTCAGCGTTGAAGTTCGGAATAATACTTGGTGTGGTTTCCACGTCAGGTTCCTCGATATATAGATTTGAACCATTTCCCCAATAAATGGTGGTATGGTTTGGTAATCCATTGGTTTCAATCACTACATTGGAACCTTCAAGGTAAATATCTGTGTTGTTTGAATCAAATTCAGCAAAGGCAGCATGTAATTCTCCGTTGTTCACGATGTTTGTATCGGTTTCTTCACTGTCCGAACTACAGGCAATAAATCCCACAAATAAAACGGCAATACCTATTAGAATAGTTGATGACTTCGAAATAATCTTGGACTTTTTCATAGGGTGTAAAATTTTATTATTGTTTTTTTTTGCCTCTCTTGGGTTTGGGTGCCTTTTCAAATTCCTCTTTGGTTAAAATGCCATCCTCATTAAGATCAATTTTATCAAAATGTCTTTCTAAAGGACCTTTAGCTTCAGTTTTTGAGATTTTTCCATCATCATCCTCATCTAGTTTTTCCAAAAGCTCTTCAAAAGAAGGTGGACTTTTTCGTTCTCTTTTTTCAGTTTGTTTTTGTGCGGATAAGTTACAGGTGGTTAACATTCCCACAATACCCAAATAGAGACCTAACTTTATAGTTTTGTTCATCATAATACTATTGTTTTGCTTTTTTGTTTTAGATGTGGATATTTTGAAAAACTTGTGCGGAGGGATAAATTTTTTCTAAAAACCTTCTAAATTGCATTAAGGTTAATCTTGTAATTTATTGGAAGACAAGCAGTTTATAGAAGATCTTAAGAATCAAAGACAGTCGGCTTATGGCAGGCTACTCGATGGGTATCAAACCAAGGTCTTCAATACCTGTATCTCATTTGTCCCCAATAAAGAGGATGCTGAGGATATAGCCCAAGAAGTTTTTGTGGAGGTGTATAATTCCATCGGTAAATTCAAAGGTAACTCCAAACTTTCCACTTGGATTTATAGGATTTCAGTAAACAAGAGTTTGGAATTTATAAGAAAGAAAAACGCCAAAAAACGGTTTGGTTTTATACAATCGATAACCGGAGGAGACATTCCAATAGATAAATCGTCCTACTTTACCGAATTTAAACACCCTGGGATTCAACTGGAAAACAAGGAGAGAACCGAAACGCTTTTCAACGCAATAAACAAATTGCCCGAAGGACAAAAAGTAGTGTTTACATTGCACAAAATAGAAGGGTTGAGTTACAAGGAGGTGAGTGAGATTACTGAAAAAAGCGTGTCCTCGATTGAATCTCTATTATTTAGGGCAAGAAGGAATTTGCAAAAGATTTTAACTGTTTATTATAAAAATGAACTATAGACCGCAAGGTTCGATTAAAAAATACATCTAAATCAATACAACATTAACAAACATGGATGGCAAAAAAAATACGCAACAGAAAATAGATGGGGTTTTGGATGCCGCTTCGCATATTGAGTCGGTAAACATTTCTCCATTTTTTAAGGACAAGGTACTTCACCGTTTGGACAGTTTAGCACAACCAGGAGAGCATAACTTTGTACTATCATGGTTTACGCCAAAGTATCAAGTGGCTGTCCTGTTGCTTCTTGCAATTTTAAATATAGGGGCTATTTATTCGTACCGAATCTCAAATCAACAAGAACAAATGACAGCTTTCGCGGAGGCTTTTGGGTTTTCAAACACTGAAAATGAATCCATTTTAAATTAAGAGGTCATGAAAAAAAATTTACTTCTTACAATTCTGCTGGTTTTTTTAATGGTGATGAATGGAGTCCTGCTGTTTTTGGTGCTGAACAAGCCCGATAAAAGAAAAGGTCCTCCTCGAATGTTTATCTCCGGCCAGCTTGGATTTGATAAAGGCCAACAATCGGAGTTTTTGGAGATTGATAGAATACACCATCTTAAGATGAGAGAAATAAGCAATCGATCAAGAGACCTGAAGGAATATCTGTTCTCCAGAATCGGCGACACCAATTTTACCGAGCAAAAATTGGATTCTATTACCAATTTAATAGGAAGGTTGAGTGCTGACAAAGAAAATGAAGTTTTCAGCTACTTCAAGCGAATAGAAAGTATCTGTAACAAAGATCAGAAGATAAAGTTGGGGATAATTGTACAGCAGGCCTTGAAACGTGGGCCTAAACCTCATGGCCCCCCTCCCCCTCATTAGTATTCAAAAATTGGATTTTCATCACAAGTTTTTCGGAATACCTGCATCTAAAGTTATATATGCTCTACGACTCGTACCTTATGAAATGATGGGGCAATAGGTGGAGCAGCAAATCATGTTTTGGATTGATGATTAGATTAGTTGGTTAATGGAACCCAAGAGCTAAATGTTCTTGGGTTTTCTTTTTAAAGTTGACATAATAGGGATTTTAGAGGGTATACTACTCTGGTTTTTATGGATAGCACGGGTTTTAACCTTAACTTACTATTGTAATGAGTGTTAAAATTCTTCGACCTAAAACCTAATTCTACTAACTCTAAATACTGAACCAACAATGTCACAAAAACTTATTGAGATTGCCAAGGTTTCCCATCTTGAAGAAAAAAAACCTGCTTACGCCTTAGTTAGGAACACCGATTTGGTGATTATAAAACATGAAACAGGGATATCTGTTTTGTATGGAAGGTGCCATCATCGTGGAGCCCTTTTGGCAGATGGACATGTTAAGGGGCACAATCTTATTTGTGGAGTTCATGGATGGGATTACCGATACGATACTGGAGTCAGTGAATACAATAATGACGAACAACTCCACAAATTCCAAGAATATATTGATGGTGATTCACTTCAAGTTGATGAGAACGAAGTGGCTGATTTTGAAAAAGTACACCCGCAGCCGTTTGAGAGAGATGCATATCTGGGTACTTACGCTGATACTCATCCAGAAGAAACGGAACCCTATACCGGATATATAAAAGAACTTGCCAGAAATGGCCTAAAGAATTTGGGACATCATGGGTTCTCGGCTTCCATGGGAGTGGATAGAAATACATTACCTAAATGGAACGATATCCAATTTTTACCAGCGCAATTGGCCACAAGACCATTGTTGGATGAAGAAGAGGTGGCCACTAAGGTTGTAATTGGACCAAAAGCAAAGAAACCTTTGGTTCTGGATATTCCTCTATTTGTGAGTGATATGAGTTTTGGGGCGTTGTCGAGAGAAGCGAAAATCGCCTTATCCAAAGGAGCCGAGATGGCAGGAACGGGAATATGTTCGGGAGAAGGAGGAATGCTTCCGGAAGAACAACAGAATAATTCTAGATATTTTTATGAATTGGCGTCGGCCCAATTTGGTTTTTCTTGGGATAAACTCGACAATGTGCAGGCTTTTCACTTTAAAGGAGGGCAAGGTGCCAAAACGGGTACGGGAGGACATTTACCTGGAAGCAAAGTAAGCAAGGAAATTGCTGAGGTTAGGGGATTGAAAGAAGGACAAACGGCTATAAGCCCAGCAACATTTCCCGATTTTCATGGGGTAGAAGATTTTAAATCTTTTGCTCAAAAAGTTCGCGAACGTACTGGTGGAATTCCGGTAGGATTTAAGATTGCGGCAAGTCATATCGAAAAGGATATACAATTTGCGTTGGATGTAGGTGTAGATTATATCATTTTAGATGGCCGAGGGGGAGGAACAGGTTCGGCGCCGACAGTTCTAAGGGACAATATAAACGTGCCTACTATACCAGCGTTGGCGAGAGCAAGGACCTATTTGGATAAAGTGGGTGCAGAAGATGTGACATTGGTTATCACAGGTGGACTGCGTATTGCAGAGGATTTCTCGAAAGCGATGATGTTGGGTGCTGATGCTATTGCCGTTTCAAATGCAGCCATTCAGGCGGTAGGGTGTTTGGGTATGCGAGCATGCGGAACCAATAATTGCCCGGTTGGAATTGCAACCCAGAAGGAAAGTTTGCGTAGTAGATTGATTATCGATGCTTCGGCAAAGCAGTTGTATAACTTCTTTACTGCTACCAATGATTTAATTAAAGTCGTGGCCCGTTCTTGTGGATACGATGATGTAAATAAGTTCAACCAGCAAGACCTAAGCACTTTTAATCTTGACATTCATAAACTTACCGGTATTCAATACGCCGGAATAAATCCTTAAATAATGAGCTTATACAATTCAATTTTAGATTACTTCTCTAAAAAGGATAAAGGAGAAGCTTTAAAAACTCCAGATGGTGTTTGTCCCAACTGTTGGGGAACACAGGATTATGATGGACAATTCAGGGAAATATTTAAAGACAAACAAGTAGATGTCAATAACCACGAAGAAAACTATGCTTTTATTCAAGATTTCATTGTAAACCATGTTGACGGTATTAGACTAAAAATAGATGGTTCGGGATTCAAGTGTCCTACCTGTAGGGTGAAGTCTTAGTAATTGGTAATACAAGGACTATGGAGCATATAAAAGAAGGATTATCTGTTTTAAGTGAAATTGTGAGCTACATTGGTGTAGTAATTTTAATGTACGGTTTTGCTAAGGGGTTAATTCAGTTGGTAAAAACTGAAACTACCTTGAAAAGAAAGGATGATTTCTTTAAGGCCACTCAAAATGTTCGCTCCAAAATAGGTCTGTACATATTATTGGCGTTGGATTTTTTGATTGCCGCAGATATTATCGATTCCGTGATTCATAGAAATATTGATGAACTTACCAAACTGGGGATTGTTATCGTCATAAGAATTGCGATAGGATATTTTTTGGGAAAGGAAATAACTGAAATCCATTCATCTGCAGAAAAAGAGCAGACGAATGTATAAGGAGTATACTTCTACTTTCATTTTATTGAAAGCAACTATAACAAACTAAAAACATAACTAAACATGGCTTCAAAAAACGTTAAATGGTATAAGGTTCTTGAGTCTAAAAAGGACCTTCCCGAAGGACGGGTTAAAACAGTCACTGCAAATCATCAAGGGATTTGTTTAACCCATTATAAGGGCAAATTTTCGGCCTTGGATAACAGATGTCCCCATCAGGGAGGGCCTTTGGGTGAGGGCTCTATCGAAAATGGAATGTTGAGGTGTCCATGGCATGGATGGGATTTTGACCCTTGCACTGGATTGCCTCCGGGAGGATATGACGATGGCGTAAAAACATTTGAAGTGAAGGAAGAAGGCGATGCTGTTTTTGTTGGTGTTGAGGAAGAGGTGGAGCATGAGGCGACCATTTCCGATATTATGGTGGAAACCATGGTAAATTGGGGTGTAAACCGTGTTTTCGGAATGGTAGGACATTCCAATTTGGGTGTTGCAGATGCCCTTCGAAGAAAGGAAGAAAAGGGTGACCTGAAATTTTTCGGAATTCGACATGAAGGAGCAGCGGCGTTCGCTGCTTCGGCCTATGGAAAACTTACGGGAAAACCTGCTGCGTGCTTTACCATAGCAGGCCCAGGGGCTACTAATTTATATACGGGCTTATGGGATGCCAAGGTAGATCGTGCACCCTTATTGGCTCTTACTGGGCAAGTGGCCACACAAGTTGTGGGCACAGGAAATTTTCAAGAAGTGGACCTTGTAAATGCCTTTGAGTCTGTTGCGCCCTTCAATCATAGGGTGGAAGGTGCTAGCAAGCATGCCGAATTAATGAGCTTGGCCGTGAAACATGCTATTATCAATCGTGAGGTTTCTCACCTTACGTTTCCCGACGACATACAGACACAATTGCCTCCTAAAGGAGAGCGGGCGCAGACACCGGTGGGAAGAATGCCTTCCTTTTCGATTGCATCTCCAAAAGAAGCCTTTGATAAAGCAGTCGATTTACTAAAATCATCAAAGCGTCCGGTAATCATTGTAGGACACGGTGCGCGTTTTAACATGGAAGCTATAATCTCATTTGCAGAAAGCATAAATGCACCTGTATTGACCACTTTCAAAGGAAAAGGACAAATTGCGGACAGCCACCCATTGGGTTGTGGAGTTTTGGGAAGAAGCGGAACCCCAATAGCTTCTTGGTTTATGAATGAAAGTGATGCGTTATTGGTTATTGGGGCCTCTTTTTCTAACCACACAGGAATCACACCTAAAAAACCAACCATACAGATAGATTTTGATCCTCTAGTTTTGAGTAAGTTTCATGCCATTGATGTTCCGCTTTGGGGAGAGATTTCAACCACAATGGCACAACTGACAGATGTTTTGAAAGGGCAAATGAATACTGTTGACCAACGCCCTGAAATAGAAGCACGTACTAAAATCTGGAAGGAAGAGAAAGCAAAACGTTTGTTGGAAGATGAAGGATATGGAATAAGCTCTATTGCCATTTTTGACAGTTTAACAAGGTTTGCCCCTAAGAATGCCATTATGTGCGTTGATGTGGGGAATAATGCCTATTCCTTTGGGCGTTATTTTGAATCGGAACAACACAATTTTTTAATGTCGGGATATTTAGGTTCTATCGGTTTTGCGCTACCCGCATCCATGGGTGCCTTTGCAGCTGTTGGGAATAGTAGACCAATTGTCGCCGTTGCAGGTGATGGGGGATTATGTCAATATTTGGCTGAAATCACAACTTTGGTCAAATACAAAATGCCAGTGAAATTGATTGTGGTCAACAATGGAGAGTTGGGGAAAATCTCCAAGGAACAGCGAGCGGGTGAATTTGATGTTTGGAAAACCGATTTGCATAATCCCAATTTTGCCGAGTTTGCTCAATCATGCGGTGCATGGGGAAGTCGAGTTGAAAGTAAAACGGATTTAGAAGATGCCATGAAGTCATTGTTTGAGGAAAAAGGACCCGCCGTTTTGGAGGTTATGGCAGATGTAAATCTCATTTGATGTTGAAAAACCGCTGTCACTTTTCTTGGGAAATGATGCCCACCTTGTTAATTACTTTTTATTGCGGATTTGAAAGGAAATTCAATACATAAAGACATACTATCGTATATAGGAGAATTTTCACTATTAAAAAGGGGAAATTGAAAAATGGAAAGGAACTGTCAATTTATTAGAATGAAAAAAGTTACTGTAGTACTGTTTTTGATGTTGGGCTCCATAACGTTTGCCCAATCCATTGATTATAACACAAAAAAAGGGTTTGCCGTCAATGGCTATGATGTAGTGGCCTATTTTGAAGGACAGGCTAGTAATGGAGATAAGAAATTTAGTACTGAATATGATGGGGCCAAGTTTAAATTTTCAACACAGGAAAACTTGGATAAGTTCATGGCAAATCCATCTAAATTTACTCCACAATATGGGGGATACTGTGCTTATGCCATAGCGAAATCTGGCAAAAAAGTAAGCGTCAACCCAGAAACATTTGAAATTAGGGATGGGAAATTATACCTTTTTTATAACACCGGGCGTACCAATACCCTAAAACTGTGGACAAAGGAATCACCAAAAAAACTTCAAGCTAAAGCCGACAAAAACTGGGAAAAAATAAAAAACAAGTAGTTTTTGACCCTTAAAATGAACAAGTACGCAAAGATTGGTTTTTCTGGATTGCTGGTGAGTTTTTTGGGCGCATTGCCCTTGGGAACTCTTAATATCACAGCTTTTGACATTGCCGCCTCTCAAAGTTTGGTTTCAGCTATATGGTTTGCAATAGCGGTAGTATTGGTGGAACTCATTGTTGTAAGATTGACCCTTTTCGGAAATGAAAAGTTGGAACTGGGAGAGAAGTTATCTTACTATCTTATCCCATTTGGGATATTGTTGCTTTTGTATTTGGCGGTTGGCAGTTTTATGGCTTCTTCCCAAATCTCTGAAGTGGGATCAAGGATAAATCTGCTTCCCAAGATAAGTTCGGCATTCTTGTTGGGGTTTTTATTGAGTGCCCTAAATCCTTTGCATATTCCTTTTTGGATGACCTGGAACAAAGTACTTGCGTCAAAAGGGATATTGGAGACCTCAAAAAAATCATACTCACTTTATATTTTAGGAATTGGTATCGGGTCCTTGATGGGACTTGGTGTCTTCATTTTCGCCGGAAAGTATATTTTTTCAAACTATAAAAGCTACAGCATGTTGACCAATTTATTGATGGGACTATTGTACCTTGGATTTTCTATCTACCTTATGTTTCTATTGGTCAAAAAGCGGCTTAAATTTAAAACACAATAACTACTATGTTCAAATCTTCGATAGATACTATTGAGCAATTCAAGAAAATTTTGTTGCAACTCCCCGAAGGGTGTTACTCAAATTGCTGTGAGGTCCTTTTTAACGCTTCAATTGGGCAGCACACCAGACATATTATTGAACTTTACCAATGTTTGATCAAAGGTTATGCCGCTGCTGAGGTGTCTTATGATAAGCGCGAGCGTAACCGAAGAATTGAAGAAGATGTAGATTATGCCGTGTCTCAGCTGCAAAGCATACAATCCAATTTGGAAAGACCCAATAAATTGTTGAAGGTGACCTATGAATTGGGAGGGGCAGAAACCTGTTTGGAATCGAACTATTATAGGGAGGTGATGTATAACCTGGAACATACCATACACCATCATGCTCTGATCAAAGTTGGAATCAATCATTTTACCAATATAGAATTGCCAGAATCTTTTGGGGTGGCACCATCAACTATGCAACACAGGGAAGCATGTGCACAGTAAGCTTTATATCAAGAAATAACAACTATTTCATCACCTCTAACCGTGATGAGCACGTTTCGCGCCCAAACGCGTTTGAACCCCAAGAGGAGATTATAAACTCGGTCAAGGTACTTTTTCCAAAAGACCCTAAGGCTGGCGGCACTTGGTTCGCGCTCAATGAGCATGGTGTGGTAGCTGTATTGTTGAATGGCGCTTTTATAAGGCATAAATCCACGGGGAAATATGCCAAAAGTAGGGGGGTAGTAGTATTGGAGGTCATAAGTGCTCCAAGTCCCTTACTTTTTCTCAAAGAAATGGATTTGGATAATGTTGAACCATTTACTTTGGTGTTGTTTGATGGGCAAACATTGATTGAACTTCGTTGGGATGGAACGCTGAAACATTTTAAGCCTTTGGATAAGACCGAGGATTATATTTGGTCATCGGTGACCTTATATGACGATGATGCCATTCAGAGAAGAAACTCCCATTTTACAGACTTTGTCAATGCAGATAAAGATATTACAGCGTCTAAGATTGTTGATTTTCATTCGAATAATCATGATGACTACGAAAATGGATTTATCATCAATAGGGAGTCTGGATTGAAAACTTTTAGTGTTACCCAGGTCGTTTTGGGCTCCGACGCATCTGTTTTGCAGCATTTGGACCTTTTGAATGATAAAAAATATACCATTCCTTTTTCACCGAATCAGCTTACGATATGAGTACTTGGAGGTTAAAATGGCATAAACTAACGCATTGGGAATATTGGCCTTTCTGGTTAATTTATTATCCCTTGTTTCCGGTTTGGCTTTATTACTCCATAAAAGCACGCTCTTTCTTCTTTTTTAATGCGGCCAACCCGTCCATGAAGAATGGGGGAATGGCCATGGAATCCAAAATGGAAATTTATAAGCTGATTCCGAAAGAGCATATTCCGAAAACTGTTTTTATTTCAAAAGAAGAACGACCAGAAGTTGCTTTGGAAAAGGTTCTTGCAACTGGAATTAGTTTTCCGTTTATAGCAAAACCAGACATTGGTATGAAAGCTTTTGGAGTGGATAAAATCCATGACAAGGATGCTTTTCAGGATTATTTTACCAAAACACCGGAGAATTTTTTGGTTCAGGAACTGATACCCTATACCCATGAGGTTGGGATTTTTTATGTTAGAAAACCTGGAGAACCGAAAGGGAAGATTACCGGTATTGTCTCCAAAAAATTCCTTTCCGTCATTGGTGATGGAAGGAGTTCAATCTTGGAATTGATTAAAAAGGACCCAAGAAGTCATCTACAGCTCAAAGCACTACAAAAAAAGTTTGGTTTTAAGCTGAACCAGGTTTTGGATAAAGGGAAGGAATTTATTCTAGTTCCCTTTGGAAGCCATACCAGAGGAGCTAAGTTTATCGATGATACCCATAGATTGAATGAGGAGCTTTTAGAGGTCATTGATACCATTTGTTCTAAAATTGAAGGCTTTCATTATGGTCGTTTAGATGTTTTGCACAAATCTTTTGAAGACCTTTCCAAGGGAAAAAACTTCAGTATTATCGAAATCAATGGAGCAGGAGGCGAGGCTACCCATATTTACGATCCAAAACATTCCCTGTTTTTTGCATGGAAGGAGATTACCCGTCATTGGGGAATGCTCAACGAGATTAGTATTACAAATCATAAGGAAGGACATTCCTATTTGAGTTTTAAAGACGGAAGAGCCATGTTACGGGCCAACGGGGAACTGGAAGCCCAGTTAAAAATCATTTAGCATGAAAATACGAGTTGGTTTGTTATGCGCTGTTTTGATTCTGCTTAGTGGGTCAATAGCAAAGGCCCAGGATTCGAATTCACCTCACTACCCGGTATACCTTGGAGTTTCTGTTCAATTTTACCCAGCTGGAATTATCCCAACCCTAAACTTGGACCACGCCATTGGTGAAAGATCATCCATACTGCTGAGGTTGGGTGGAAATTTTGTGGATCGAAAAGATTTTAGCGATGTGAACATTACAGAAGAAGGAGAAGGGTTTGGTGGTTCATTAGGTTTTCGGAGGCATTTCCCATCAGGAAAAGGAAAATTCATCGCAGGATTAAATTTGGACGTATGGAGCCTTAACATCGATTGGACGGATATTGGTCCTGCCGATGCTCCGATCTCTGGAAGCACATATACTTTGGTGCTACAGCCTTGGCTTGAGGGAGGCTATTTTCTGCCGATTAAAAACACACGTTCACAAATTGGACTTACCCTTGGTTTTGGAAGGGAGATCAACGCGATAACCAGTGGAGAAGAAGTGGAGCAAGGATTTATAGGTAGTGTGTCTTTGCAATATCAGTTTTCACTTTAAGAAGTATAGGCCTTAAATGCTTCTTGAAAAAATTGGATAGCTGTACTTTCTGAAATATTGGATGCTCTTAAAACCCCTCCTTTAAAACCATCATTTTTCCATTCCCCTTGGGTAAGGTTTTCAAATGAAGAAGTATCAATACCATCATGCCCATGGTATCCGCTGATATAAAAGTAGTGTTCGTTGACCATTGCATCTGGAATGGCTAGCCCCATACCTATGGATTTTCCAGAACCGTTGTTCAACACTATAAAAGCTCCTGTATCAAAATGATGGGGCCAAATTCGGATATCGGACTCCAGATTTTCTTTTTGTAGGAAAGCTTTCAATGCATTTTGGGATATAGTCCGCAAGTGAACCAATCCTTGTAACTCATCTGTTTCTGGAAGTCCAAATTTGAAATCTTTGTCTATGGTATAGGGTAGGTCATAATGCAAATCATAGGAATATGGCTTGACTAATTGCGACTCGGATGCCATTTTAGAAATCCATTCCACAATCTCGGTATGAGATTTACCCTTTAGGGTAAATGTTTCACTTTTCTCTTTTGACACCCACTTTAGCGAGAAGTCATCATATTGAAAGGCCAAGTAAGCCCCAGTTTCGCCGAAATGCCAAGTTCGAAGGGTGTTGTCCTCCGTAAAAAAACCAACATTGGTGTGACTGTCGTCCGATTTGGGTTCCAAAAAGCTTTTACCCGCTGTAGCTAAATATTGTGAAGCCAGATGTACTTGTGCTAATGTGTCCATACTATAAATGTATGGAATCTTAGTCGTGTCAAATACAAATGATTACAAAAAGGAAATCAGGCTTTGTGGTAGTTTACTTTTTTAGAATAGCATCCATAATGATAGGTGCATGAATTCGCGAATTTTCAATAAACCATTTATGGGTTTCCATACCTCCACAGATAACTCCAGCCAAGAACAGTCCATCGATATTGGTTTCCATGGTCTCAGGATTATAATTGGGAAGGCGTTTATTATCTTTGGACAATTCGATTCCCAATTTTTCCAAGAATTCAAAATTCGGCATATAACCGGTTAGGGCCAATACAAAATCATTTTCCAAGGTCACTTCCCCTTTAGGGGTATCAATTATGAGTTCGGTAGGTCGAATTTCCTTAACATTGGAGTTATAATACGCTTTTATGCTTCCTTCTTCAATACGGTTGATAATGTCCGGTCGAACCCAATACTTTACCCGCTGTCCTACCTCTGGCCCTCGGATGATCAAAGTGACTTCGGAGCCTTTGCGCCAGCATTCCAAAGCAGCATCAATTGCAGAATTACTTGCCCCAACAACAGCCAGTTTCTGACTTGCGTAAAAATGAGGGTCTTTGTAGTAGTGGGATACTTTGGGTAAATCCTCTCCTGGTACATTAATTTTATTAGGTAGGTCGTAGAATCCGGTCGCTACGATAATATTTTTGGCGGAATACTGTCCCTTGTCTGTTTTTATAACGAACAACGGGGGCTGTCTTTGCACCTCCAAAACTTTTTCAAAAAGATGAATGTTGAGTTGGTTAGAGGTTACAATCCTTCGATAGTACTCCAACGCTTCATTGCGTTTAGGCTTGGCTTCTTTACTGATAAAGGGAATATCATCAATCTCCAATCGTTCCGAAGAAGAGAAAAACTGCATGTTGACGGGATAGTTGAACAGCGAATTCACTATCGGTCCTTTTTCAACAATCAAGTAAGAGAATCCTTTTTTCTTGGCCTCAAGCCCACAGGCAATGCCAATAGGCCCTCCTCCAATGATCAGTACATCAAATTCTTGCATCAAGCAATGGTTTCTTTTAGGTTTTTGATGGTGCCTGTAGGATTTTCACTTTTGAAAACAAAACTTCCAGCTACCAAAATATCTGCTCCCGCATCCACCAACTTTCGGGCATTGGTCGCATTTACCCCTCCATCAATTTCAATTAAGGCCTTGGAATTTTTTCTTTCAATGATATTTTTTAAATCTGAAACTTTCTGATAAGTGTTCTCAATAAAGGATTGTCCTCCAAAACCAGGGTTTACACTCATCAAACAGACCAAATCAATGTCTTGAATGGTATCTTCCAATAGTTTAACTGAAGTATGGGGGTTTAGCGCTACTCCCGCTTTCATACCTTCAGCCTTAATGGCCTGCAAGGTCCTGTGCAAATGTGTACAGGCTTCGTAATGTACCGTTAGATTATCAGAGCCTAAATCCGCAAAAGTTTTGATATATCGGTCTGGGTCAACAATCATCAAGTGGACATCCAACGTTTTTTTGGCGTGTTTTGCAATAGCCTGAATTACGGGCATCCCAAAGGAAATATTTGGGACAAATACGCCATCCATTACATCTAAATGAAACCAATCGGCCTCACTTTGATTAACCATTTCGACGTCACGTTGAATGTTGGCAAAATCTGCTGCCAATAGGGAAGGAGCTACTAATTTTTCTTGCATTATAGTTATTTGAAAACTACCACAAAAATAGACAAATGATGTGTATCAAAGTTAGTTGGGAACAGAAGAAAGGTTTGGCCTATACTTATATTTCCTCCACCATAGAATTGGCAGAGGAAATAAAGGTTAGTAGTTGGTTATTAAAACAGTTATATGAACTGTTCGTTTTTTGATTATGATGATGACCCAAAGTACCGTTACTTAGGTATGAAAATCAAATGGTTTTTGGGAATGTCGCGTCTGAACTCAGATATGACGTTTGAGGGTAGTTTGGTGCCGAAAACGTGTTTATTAACGTTGTAAATGTATTTTGAGTGGTGTTGAAGTCGTATTTAAGGAATGCTTAACACAAAAAAGGTAAAATACCGTGTCTTTGGTTTACTTTGACTTTTTTTGAAGTATTCCCAAGGCTTGAGCTCTATAGTTTCTGCCAATAGGAAGTTCCTTTCCCTTAATTTCCACCATGATGCTGTTAAAAGCCGTCACTTTTTCAGCAGAAATAATAAAGGATCGATGAATACGGACAAACTGGGTTTTGGGCAGTTTTTCCTCAAGATAACCGATTCTTTGAGTGGTAACCACCTCACCATCGCAAGTATGGATGATTACCTTGTCGTTTAGACTTTCCAAATATTTGATGGAGGACAAATCCAGCTTTATAATCTTTCTTTGGGATTTTATATAAAGCAGCTCAGGTTCGACGGTAGGCTGATTTGTTATATCCTTTTTCGGGATTGATTCTTTAGGTTCTGCCAGACTACTTCCCATCAGATATTTGTTGGCCTTGGCCACCGTTTTCATAAAACGGCCCAACGAGATAGGCTTTAACAAATAATCTATGGCATCAAGTTCAAATGCTCTAATGGCAAATTCCCTGTACGCCGTGGTAAAGACCACAAGGGGTTGGTGATCCAAGGACTCCAAAAGTTCCAAACCACTGATTTTGGGCATTTTTATGTCTAGAAATACAAGGTCTATTTCTTCTTTTTGCAGATATCCAAAGGCTTCTACCGCATTGGCGCATACAGCAACAACCTCTAACTGGTCAATTTGATTGGCATGGTCGACCAAGACACTTCGTGCCAAAGGTTCGTCATCTACAATAATGCATTTAATGTTTCTAACCATACAATGGAATAGGGGTTAGGTGCTTAAATCGCTTAGATCAATTTCCAATTTAACCAAAAAACTGTCAGGTTCTTCTAGAATTTTCAATTCATGTTTATCTGGAAAAAAGAGGACCAATCTCCGTTTTACATTTTTAAGCCCAATATTCTTATCGCTATCCAGTCCTTCACTGGTCTGCGAAGGAGCTTTGCTATTTTCGACCATAAACTGGAGCTTTTGATTTTCTAATCGCAAATCAATGTTTATCCAAGAGTCTGAAATCAAATTATCGGCACCATGTTTAAAGGCGTTTTCCACAAAGGGCAACAGCAGCAACGGAGGGATCAAACTTTCGTTGTTATCGTTAATAAGTTTGGTGGATATGGTAAGATCATCACCATAACGAAGCTTTTCCAGTTCTACAAGGTTCATGAGCTGTTCCCATTCCCGCTCTACGGTGATAAACTTGTCGTTGCACTCATAAAGCATGTAATCCAAAAATTTGGACAGCCCCAAGACGGCATCCGGGGTTTCTGCCGATTTTTTCAATGAAAGGGAATATATGCTGTTCAAAGTATTGAACAAAAAATGTGGATGTATCTGGGCCTTTAAAAACTTAAGCTCGGTTTCGATTTTCTCTTTTTCCAGCGTTTTGTTTATCTGTTCTTTTTTGTAGTAAAATCGCTGTAGTTTAATGGCCATGGCCAAGAATACGGGAGTATATATTCTCAACAGGGAATTGAGAATTTTGGGAAAATACCAAATTGGGTCTTTCCAATGCCCTTCTTCCCAATAAAACCAGCGATACAGAAAACGCCAAGTCATATATCGGTCGATTATAGATACACTTATGGCTAGTATCACCGAGAGCAATATGAACATACCCATTTTTTGTGGATATAGATATTTGGGCATTAAATAATAAAGCGTGATATAGGTAGGGATTATTTTCCACGGCATCAAGAACGAAACCTGCAGAAATTGTTCCCAATAGTTGCCCTCATAACTTCCCCAGAAAATGGTATAGAATAGAATATACCCCAACCAAAAGAGGATATGGTGGGCTATCCGGCTCTTCGAATTAAAAACTTTTCCAATCATCCCAATACCGTTTTATCGGAATTCTAGCTTCCTGAAGCGATGACCCCTTGGGTGTACAGGAAGAAATCGGGCATGAAAGTACAAAATAGCCTCTAGGTAAATTACAAAAAGCTGTAAACGACAGTTTTTCAAGGCTATAAACCTAAATCTGACCATGAATACAACAAAACCTTGATATGACTTGAGCAACGCACACGAATCGATTTGAATACAGTAATATGACCAATGTTGGAAGCGCTTAGTTTTGTTTTTTCAAAATTGGTAAAGTGTCAAACAATGGAATTCTATTTTTTTGGCTAATATTGTCATAAGGCATTCGATTCTGTTTGACAGGAGAATTACCGATTTCTTCAACCTCATTGAGCACTTAGCCTCAAGCTCACTAAAATAGTTAACGAATTATCTAGTTTCTGAAAAGAAAGGGATTACCAAATCTGCTATGTCATGAAAAAAAGCGTGCTAAATTGGTTCATTTTGTTGTTGCTCTTTGTTGTTGCCCTTCAAAAAATGCATTGCCAAAGAAGTGATTTATCTTTTGGCTTGGCGCCAAACTATAGGGCCAATGGCTATGGAATAAGTTTAAGTGCAAACTACTACCACACCGTAACCGATTATTTTCAATTATCCTTAACGACTACCTTTTCAAAGGAACAGCCCGATGCTGCGGTGGAGTATCCTTATGAGGACTATATGGCAAATTTTGGATACTTTACCACAATTTTGACATGGCCAACGCGGGGGTTCTCTGTTTTCTTTGGAGGAGGTGCCTCGGCTGGTTATGAAAGAATCAACAAGGGGCGCCCGGAAATCATACATGAGATTCAGATACCCGAAAGCGGTATGGTCTATGGGGTTTTTGCCTCTTTTGAGCTGGATTTTTTCCTCTCCGATTCCTTTTCGTTCATAGCTCCGATCAATGGAGTTTACCATTTTAACAGCAAAGTGGATAAATCCATGCTCTTGCTGGGAGCAGGAATTCGATGGTACTTATAAAGGGAAACTCGAGATCACATTATTGCAAAAGTCAGATTCGACAAGAAGAGTAGTATAGTTGATAGGTATGGTTCTAATATTTCTTACCAATTAAAATCTTTTCAGTATTATTGCATTGTAAGAATAAACACTTAAAATTGTAATTAATTTACAATTTTCCTTGACGTAGAACCCACGTCAAATTCAACCTCATTAAAAAAGATGTTTCCCCTAAAAGGAAACCATTAAGATTTTATTTCAACAGAAAACCTTGTGTTTTATTGAGGTTTTCTTGAAACATAAGTTCATTTATTTTTTTAATTTGCCGAACTTTTTCATGTTTAGGTGCTTAAAAATTACTTTCCTCAACCTCGCATAAGTCCTACGTTCATGAATTAGATTTTCGGCCTAACACTCTTAAATCTATATTATCATGAAAAAGTCGATTAAATCGTTGATTTTAATTTTTGGAATCACTTTAACCGTGGTTTCCTGCCAAAAACCATCCATTGAAGAAATTGAAGAAACTAACAAAGTCCTTAAAGAGGACGTTTTTAAAGAGATTGCCCCTACTGGCGTTGTCACACCAGAGAACCTCCGCCGGCCTGGAAATAACCCTAACTAGGTCATTTGGTACTTTTTTGGTACTATTATCTGGGCTTTTGGTGTACACTGATAAGTTCATAGAATATTGGAACATCCAAATCGAATACCAGTTCAAATATTACCCCGGTTTGGATGTTTTTCTATGGTCGGTGACACAAACAATTTCAATTCTGTTGTTGACATTTTCCTTCTTTTTTAAACCATATAAGTGGGCTTGTATATCCCCAATGATTGTTTTCTCTATACAGATATCTTACATCTGGAGAGATGAGAAATGGATTCAAGGTGACTATTATCTATTATATACATTGATTTTTATAATTTTCTTTGTTTTGACCGTGTATTTGGCCAAATTCGCCATTGCCAAGGTATCCCAACTTATCACAAAGATGCGGGACAAAAGGGTTAATAAGATGACTGATTTTATTACAGAGGTACGCAATGAGCATTATGCCAAACTACTGGAAAGTGCCGATATGTTGGATATTATGGACGAACAGCCTTATAATATTTTTGAACGGCACCAATTAAAGAGTGCTTTGTACAAGGATAGAATTAACATGACCCGCAAATTTGAATTTAGGATAATTCAAGTCTTATATGAAGTGGACTCAAAATAAGGTTTTAACAGATTTCGGAAAAAACACAGAAATTTTAAGGATTTTATTTACATACATATAAATTAATTTTATAATTTAACTGTCGCTAAGAATAGCGAATTACTTCAACCTCGCTTAGGCGACCTGACCTCCCGCCAACATTTAGTTTTTGATTTTATTCGGATTGAAGATGAGGAAATTGTTCCTTTTCACGATGTTGTGCCAATCAATTATTACCTACAGTCAAAACTACCCGGGAAAGAACATTGATTTACTTGTTGATAAGGAAATCAGGGTTTTGGAAAAGAGAGAAGGGTTACGGCGTTTTGGGTACAGAGGCTTTTATGAAAGCGATAGATTAACAAAGGTCTTCGCCTGTGACAAAACACTTCACACCGAATATTCTGCTCTTGTCGGGAAGGTGTTCAGGGTGTTGGCGGCAAGACCGAATAAAAATGCGATAGGTACCGAAAAACATATTTTGGAGATTGAGAATCCAGAAACTGGGAGGATATATTTTGATTACCATCCAGAATTCGAATACTCCTTTCCTTTTGAGGTGATAGGCGGGTTAACATTACCTGAAGAATTTTATTGCGGAAAAATCAAAACAACGCAAGATAAGTTCAATACTAAAACAAAAATGTATACTGCCTATTTGGATGGCATATCCTTTATGAAGATTACAGAGAATGATACATCAAAAACATACTTGTCTACAAAGGAAATAAGGTCAAAACGGAGTGTAGATGAAAAAGGATTGACCTTGCTACTGGATAATGGAATGGAAATTCAACGTCCAAATATAACTGTTGATGTCAAAACCAACACTATAGGTAACGGGTATGAATATTCCACATTAATAGAATTGACCAATGATGAAGTAAAAACAATCATTGAGAATAAAATAGTAAGAAGCAGGTTTCATGTTTATGAGGAAGTGGTAACAAGGGGAGAAGAATTAAGCAGACTCTTGAAGTGCATGACCTATTGATGAATATTACATATATAGAAATGAATAGTTTTTATGGTTCTATGGGATATAAACAATTTAATAACTCAAATACAAAACAATGGACTTACCAGAAGAATTACTTAACCTACTGCGGTCTAAAACAGATTTGACCGAAGCTGAATTGGAAAATATTGGAGAGAACAATTATTGGAGAATCGTTCAAGCATTAAGACAATTAAATGAAGGGCCAACCAGTGAAAACATAGAAGTGTTTTTTTCGGGCTTTTCACCTGATGAAGAACGGGAATTAACCCGAAAAGCCATTGAATCGGACTACCATGTTCCCAAAAAGATAACTAAAAACCTAACATTTCTGTGCTGTACCAAAAATGTGGAACCATCAGTTATATCTCAAGTACGGGGAAATGGGATATCATTAATAGATAAAGGAGGTTTTCTAAGGATTTTAGAGTTTGGAGATTTGCCCAAAATTCTAAAACGGTCAACATCATTAAAGTGAAAAATCCTAAACCGATACATTATCCTTTTTTAAAAGGAGGATAATTCCCAAACAGTGCTATTGAACATTTTACTTACCCTAATGTACCATAGTGGTGTCAACTTTTTTGACAGAGGTACATAAATGAAAAAACTCCGGTAATCAGCCGGAGTTTATTCATCAATCAAAAAACGAACAGTCATGATAAACTGTTGTAGGATTACAAATTACAACTTTCTTGCCAAAAAACAAATTTAAGGTTTGTTTAACTGTAATTTGTGCGGATAATCTTATGATTATCCCAAATAAGTCTTTAAAATCTTGCTTCTAGAGGTATGTTTCAACCTTCTGATAGCTTTTTCCTTTATTTGGCGAACACGCTCTCTTGTTAGGTCGAATGTTTCACCAATTTCTTCCAAAGTCATGGAATGTTGACCAGCCAATCCGAAGTATAGACGAATAACGTCAGCTTCTCTTGGAGTCAAAGTTTCCAATGCACGTTCTATTTCGGTACGCAATGACTCATGCAACAATTCTTTGTCAGGATTTGGAGATTCCCCACTACGCAATACGTCGTAAAGGTTGGAATCTTCACCATCAATCAGGGGAGCGTCCATGGATACATGGCGACCTGAATTCTTCAAAGATTGTTTTACATCTTCAACTGTCATGTCCAATTCCTTGGCAATTTCCTCCGCAGAAGGTATACGCTCATGCGCCTGCTCCAAGAAAGCAAAGGTCTTGTTGATTTTGTTGATGGAACCAATCTTGTTCAACGGTAAACGAACAATACGTGATTGCTCTGCCAATGCCTGAAGAATAGATTGACGAATCCACCAAACGGCGTACGAAATAAATTTAAATCCACGGGTTTCATCAAAACGTTGTGCCGCTTTGATCAATCCCAGGTTTCCCTCATTAATCAAATCAGGAAGGGTCAATCCTTGGTTTTGATACTGTTTGGCAACAGAAACCACGAATCTGAGGTTGGCTTTAGTTAATTTTTCCAAGGCTATCTGGTCTCCCGCTTTGATTCGCTGGGCCAATTCTACCTCTTCATCGGCAGTGATCAAATCCACTTTACCGATTTCCTGTAAATATTTGTCCAACGATGCGGTTTCCCTATTGGTAACCTGTTTTGTAATCTTTAACTGTCTCATTTATATCCCTTCAAATTAAATTTGTGAACCGAAGCTCATTAAGTTATACGTAGGAAAACCCAAAAAGTTACATTTTCCTATAAATTATTTGATTTTTTGTTGTAAAAAAGGCTCCAAGCAATGCCTGGAGCCCTTAATTATCAATATGTTGACTATATTTTAGTCTCTTCTTGGTTTTCTATCGCGATTACCACCCCTACGGTCGTTGTTTCTGCGATCTCCACCTCGATCATTTCTTGGTGGGCGCTCTTTATAGCCTTCAGGTTTTGGTAAAAGTGCTTTTCTGGAAACCTTCTCCTTTCTAGTTCTTGGATCCAATCCAAAGTATTTTACATCAAAAACATCTCCCATGTTCACTACATCGGATACATTTTCGGTGCGTTCCCAAGCCAACTCGGAAACGTGGAGTAAAACTTCGTTACCTGGAGCTTCGTTATATTCCACAACAGCACCAAAGTCCAGCATTTTAATGACTTTTACTTCATAAACGCTGCCAACTTCTGGTTTGAACATTACTGCATCGATTTTGGCGATTACCGCATCGATACCCGCTTGGTCAGTTCCCAAGATTTCCACAATACCTTCTTCGGTGTCAGGATCTTCGTTGATAACAATGGTAGTGTTGGTCTCTTTTTGCAATTCTTGGATGACTTTTCCACCTGAACCGATAACCGCACCAATGTATTCTCCAGGAATAATTTTGGTAACAATTTTTGGAGCGTATGACTTCACCTCTGCGTTAGGAGCAGCAATAGTGTCGGTCAATTTCTCAAGGATATGAAGTCTTCCATCTTTGGCTTGCATCAAAGCTTTTACCAAGATTTCATAAGAAAGTCCTTTTACCTTGATATCCATTTGGCAAGCAGTGATACCGTCAGAAGTACCGGTTACTTTAAAGTCCATGTCTCCCAAGTGATCTTCATCACCTAGAATATCGGAAAGAACTGCATATTTTCCTGAATCAGCATCGGAAATTAATCCCATAGCAATACCAGAAACTGGTTTTTTCAACTGTACACCAGCATCCATCAAGGCCATAGTACCAGAACAAACTGTTGCCATGGAAGACGATCCGTTGGACTCCAATACCTCAGATACCACACGTACAGTATAAGGACAATCTTCAGGAACCATCCCTTTTAATGCACGTTGTGCCAAGTTTCCGTGCCCTACTTCTCTACGTGAAGTACCACGAATTGGTCTAGCTTCTCCTGTTGAGAAAGGAGGGAAGTTATAGTGCAAATAGAAAGTCTCTTCACCTTCGTAAGATGGCATGTCTATCTGGTTAGCTTCTCTAGATGTTCCTAAAGTAACTGTTGCCAAAGCTTGCGTTTCACCTCTCGTAAAGATGGAAGAACCGTGAACGGAGGGTAAATAATCGATTTCACACCAGATAGGTCTGATTTCATCCGTTTTACGTCCATCTAAACGAAGACCTTCTTCCAAAGTAAGGTTTCGAACGGCTTCTTTTTCGGCTTTGTAGAAATATTTTGAGACAAGGCCTCCAATTTCTTCCAATTCCTCTTCAGAAAATGTTGCTTTTACTTCTTCTTTAATCGCCTCAAAAGCTGCACTTCGTTCATGCTTCGCAGAACCAGCTTTAGCAATAGCATATACTTTATCATAAGTTAAATCGTGAACTTTCTTTTCAAGTTCTTCATCTTCAACTTCGGGCTCGTACTCACGTACTTCTTTCTTCCCGAAAGCTTCAGCCAATTTAAGCTGTGCTTCACACTGTACTTTAATGGCTTCGTGTGCAAATTTGATGGCCTCTACCATTTCCTCTTCAGAAATCTCGTCCATTTCACCCTCAACCATCATCACAGAATCTGCAGAAGCACCGATAACCATATCAATGTCCGATTCTTTAAGTTGAGCTCTTGTTGGGTTGATGATCAATTCACCATTGATTCGACCAACACGAACTTCAGAAATGGCACATTCAAAAGGGAAATCTGAAAGTTGGATTGCGGCAGAAGCGGCAAGTCCGGCCATCGCATCCGGCATAACGTCCTCATCATGGGACATTAATTGAATCATTACCTGTGTTTCGGCATGATAATCTTTAGGAAATAAAGGTCTTAAAACCCTATCTACCAAACGCATGGTCAGTACTTCACCATCACTTGGTCTTGCTTCACGTTTGAAAAATCCACCAGGATAACGCCCAGCGGCAGCAAATTTTTCGCGATAATCTACCGTAAGGGGTAAAAAATCAACATCGCTTTGTTTGTAATTTGAGACAACAGTACACAGTAGCATACACTTGCCCGATTGAACAACAACAGAACCGTGGGCCTGCTTTGCCAATTTTCCGGTTTCAATAGAGATTTCTCTACCGTCACCAAGGTCAATGACCTCTTTAAAAGTTTTTGGAATCATAAAAGTTAGTCTTACCCACAATAATGGTGTGGGTCGTTAAACATTTGGTCTACCGCCTTCCGGACGGTCGGGTTGTGTTGTTGTTGAGTGTGCCGATGGCACTGACCAATGAAAAACTGTTTGCAGCTTTTTGTGTTTGCCCAACCTATAAATTGGGACTTGACTGCCAAAACTATGTTTGGCAAAATAAAAGGGGAAGCCAAGCCTCCCCTCTATTTTTATTTTCTAATACCTAGTTCTTTTATTAACTCACGGTATTTTACAATATCTTTTTTCTTTAGGTAATCCAACAAACTACGTCTTTTACCTACCAATTTCACCAAAGAACGCTCAGTAGCAAAATCTTTATGGTTCTTTTTAAGGTGTTGTGTCAAGTGGTTGATACGGTGTGTGAACAATGCGATTTGCCCTTCCGTAGAACCGGTGTTGCTCTCAGAGCCGCCGTGTTTCTTGAAAATTTCGGCCTTTACTTCTTTAGTTAAATACATTCCAATATTTATTTAAATGATTTTTATGTATTGATTGTCTTTCAATCAGCGTGCAAAGATAATCTCTTTTTTTTAATGAACTTATTTAAACTTCTTCAATTTGCTAAAAAATCATTGTTTTCGCCTCTGTTTTTGTCTTTTTCTCTTTCCGTAGCCCAGCTATGCAACTCAAAAAAGTCTTCAACAGAAACAAAAACCTCTCATTTTCACTTAAACATAAAAAGTTTAAATGAGTTCAATGAAAAATTTTTGGACATGGATTAAACCTTTTGGTTTTGAAATGGTCAAAGCACCAAACCCTAAAATTTAATCATTATGAAAAAGAATCTTAAGCAGATCAGTTTTATCAAAACCACCTCCCTTTTTCTTGGAACCATTCTTTTGCTGGCAACTTCTTGTAGCAAGGAAGAAGAATCAGCGGAAGAGCCTTCCAGCATTGAAGTGATTACTTCAACAGAATTACAATATAGTGACGAAACCGAAATGATTTCGGAAGAGGTTACTGCGATTGCAGAGGACGTGTATGCTTCAGATGAGATATCTTTTGTTTCCAAAATTCCACATAGGTCTGATTTTCTTCCCGATTGCGTTACCATAACTACGGTTGTTACAGATACCACCAAAGAAAAAACAATCGATTTTGGCGAAGGATGTGAATTGCCCAATGGAAATGTGTTAAGCGGAATTATCAATTTGAGCTACGCAACGGATATGGAAGCTGCAACCAAGACATTGGAACTGAACTTGGAGAATTTCACATTTAACGGTGTTGCTATTGAGGGAAGCGCCGATATTCTTCGAGAGCGCTCCAATGAGAACGAGAACCCGCAATCAACGGCCAATGCATCTTTTGCGGCTACATGGCCTGAAGGGGATACGGCTTCCTTTGAAGGAACCCGAACAAGAGAATGGATAGAAGGCTACGGTTCTGGCTTTTGGGGAGATAATGTTTTCTTGATTACTGGAAAAAGAACCTATGTTGGTCGTGAAGGCAATGTATTTGTTAAAGAGGTTGTTACCCCTTTGCGTAGAGAAATGGCTTGTAGATTTATTGTAAGTGGGGTTTTGGAAATCTCCAGAAACGACAATACAGCGAGTTTGGATTTTGGTGATGGTACTTGTGATGCCAAGGGCATTCTAACCCAGCCAGATGGTACAGAAAAGGAAATTTTCTTGAGACGTTTTAAAAAGTAACGATTTGGAACGTAGAAAAGAAAAAGCCCCGATTTCGGGGCTTTTTTTATGCTCTTAATGGTTGATTGGTAATCAAATCGATATACTGATTGATTTTTTTCTTCAAATCCCTTCGGTGGGAGATAAAATCCAAAAACCCATGTTCCTTTAAAAACTCTGAGGTTTGGAAACCTTCTGGAAGATCTTTTCCAACAGTATCTTTAACCACACGCGGACCTGCAAAACCTATTAATGCACCTGGTTCGGCAATATTGATATCACCTAGCATGGCATAAGAGGCGGTCGTTCCACCTGTTGTCGGATCTGTGCAAAGCGAAATGTACGGAATCTTAGCCTCTGCCAACTGAGCGAGTTTGGCAGAAGTCTTGGCCAATTGCATCAATGATAAAGCAGCTTCCATCATTCTTGCTCCCCCTGATTTTGAAATCATCAAAAAGGGAACCTTCTTCTTTTTGGCCACATCGATAGCTCGTGAAATCTTTTCACCGACAACACTTCCCATGGATCCGCCGATAAAGCTGAAATCCATACAGGCTATCACCAATTCCTTGCCCATCGATTTGCCCACTGCAGTACGCACGGCATCTTTGAGTTTGGTCTTTTGCTGTGCAGCTTTGAGCCTTTCAGAATATTTTTTGGTATCCACGAATTTAAGGGGGTCTTTCGCTGACAATTTTTCATCCAATTCCTTGAATTTATTGTCATCAAAAAGAATCTCGAAATATTCTTTGCTTCCAATTCTTACGTGATAATCGTTCTCTGGACTTACATAAAAATTTTTGGCTAAATCTTCTGACTCAACGATTTTCCCGGTGGGGGATTTATACCAGAGGCCTTTGGGAGTGTCCTTTTTTTCCTCGGTAGCAGTTTGTATTCCTTTTTCCTTTCTTTTAAACCAAGACGACATGGAATCAAATATATTAGGTTAAACCGTTGCTATAGCTTTATAGCGTATTCATATTGTTTAGGTCTTCGAATGCCTTTTTCAACCTATCTACAAACGTTTTTTCTCCTTCACGGAGCCAAACACGAGGGTCGTAGAATTTTTTGTTAGGTTGATCATCACCTTCAGGATTTCCAATTTGAGCTTGAAGATAAGCAGATTTTTCCTGAACGTAATCCCTCACACCAGTAAGGAAAGCATATTGTAAATCTGTGTCGATGTTCATTTTAATAACACCGTATCCGATGGATTCTCTAATTTCTTCTAAAGAAGAGCCGGACCCGCCATGGAAAACAAAGTCAATATGATTGTGCTCTACCCCATACTTCTCCGCTATAAACTCTTGGGAGTTTTTCAAGATTTTTGGGGTCAAGGTAACATTTCCGGGTTTGTATACACCATGAACATTACCAAAAGCTGCAGCAACGGTAAATCTGTGGCTTACTTTTGATAATTCTTCGTAGGCATAAGCAACTTCTTCTGGTTGCGTGTATAGTTTGGAACTGTCAATATCAGTATTGTCAACACCATCTTCTTCACCTCCAGTAACGCCAAGCTCAATTTCCAAGGTCATGTTCATTTTGCTCATGCGCTCCAAATAGCTTTTGCAGATTTCAATGTTTTCCTCAATAGGTTCTTCAGACAAGTCGATCATATGAGAACTGAACAAAGATTTTCCGGTAGCTGCAAAGTGTTCTTCACTGGCATCTAAAAGTCCGTCAACCCAAGGCAATAATTTTTTTGCACAGTGATCAGTGTGCAGAATTACGGTTGCCCCATAAGCCTCGGCAAGTTGATGTACGTGCTTAGCTCCAGCAACAGCTCCTTGAATAGCCGCTTTTTGGCCCTCATTGGACAATCCTTTTCCAGCATTGAACTGAGCTCCACCATTGGAGAACTGAATAATGACAGGAGAATTTATGGAGGCGGCAGTTTCCAATACAGAATTTATAGTGTTGGATCCGATAACATTTACCGCTGGAAGCGCGTAGCCGTTTTCCTTTGCATGTTTAAAGATTGCTTGGACTTCATCGCCAGTTGCAACGCCTGGCTTAATGTTGTGGGACATGTTGAGTCGATTTTTGGTTAAAATAAGCTACAAAAGTAATAAAATATTTGCTCTAGAAAGGATAATTTATACCGATGTTAAATGCGGCATTTTTAAAGTTATACTGCCTGAACCAACGTTTGGAAGCTTCCTCGGCGGGATTATAGGTTTTAAAACCAATGTCAAGCCTAAAAACAAAATAGCTGAAATCGTATCGTATACCAAAGCCGGTTCCCAACGCCAAATCTGATAACGAATTGAACCCGCTGAAGATGGCATCTGGATTATCTTCATTGTCAAAAACATTCCAAATATTACCAGCGTCAGCAAAAAGAGCGCCTTTGACATCACCCGCAACCGGAAAACGGTATTCCAGATTTAGGGCGAGTTTTAAGTTAGCTTCATTAAAATCGTTGATGTTACTGGTTCTTCCCGGCCCAAGTTCGTAAGGATTCCAAGCTCTATTGTCATTGGCACCCCCTGCAAAATAACTACGAACGAAGGGAATGCTTTCAGAGTTGCCATAAGGAATGGCGAGACCAAAGAAGCTGCGAAAAGCAAAAACTTTTGAATTTGAAACTTCCCAATGCCGTATAAAATCGATTTCTGTTTTAAAGTATTGGGAAAAGGGTACACTAAAAACCAGTAGTTGATCTTTGTCGTTCTTATTGTAGGGAACAACACCTTCCAACAGAGAAAGTAGATTGCCCGCACTTTCCAATTTCATTCGAAATTGGTAGAAATCATTATCGTTAATATCAACCTTACTGTTTTTTGTGAAAGTATAATTACTGGTGAATATGAGATTGTTTTCAGTTAAGCGCCGTCTTCGTTCCTCAATACTGTTTACTTCACTGAGTTGTTCTGGAGTAACTGGAATTTCATTGTTCAGTATTGCTCGGACCAAGGAATCAGCACCAGTTGGAACAATCAATTGTAAAGGATCTTCATCATTATCGATTGTTCTATAAAAAGAGGCGTATTGCGGGTCATTTTGAAATTCATCTGCAATGTTGTCCAAATTGCTGAACGTATTTTGATATACGTTGTAGAAATTATCAGGATTTACGTTCCTTACAAATTCTACATTTAACAACTCGATGTTATGGCGCAGGCTGGTAGAGGGAGACCAATTATAGGAAAGTATAGAATTGAAGGACTGCTTGTCTAGGCCAATATTTTTTTGAAAATTGGTTCCAACCAAAAACCGACTTTGAGGAAGCATGTAATATGGAATTATCTTTTCGGTATTAAAAGGAAACCAAATTCTGGGAAACGTTATGTTTATATCACCGCCTATTTCAGAGGTAAATGTTCCGCTGGACAGAGTAGGGGTTCGACTCTTAAGTAAACCTACGGACCCCCTTGCAGAAATGTTTAAAGTTTCTGCTCCACCAAAAACGTTTCGGGTTATGACCGTTGCCCCAAATGTTGTGCCGACTTGTTGAATATTGGAATGTGTTACATCAAAGTCTAGGTTCAATGAGAATTTTGGGCGTGGTGCAAGGTATATGTTGGAAGTCAACATTGCTTCCTCCGATTCAGGAATAAACTCAATATTTGGATATCTAAAGGTATTGAGGTTAGTAATTTGCCTATAAGTTCTAATCCTATCCAAGTCGCGATAAATACTATCTTTTTCAAAAAAAATGGCATTGGTAAGTGCCTTGGGCTTGTATTTCAGCTCATTATTGAAATAAATGGTATAGTTTTCAAAATCCACAGATTTTAAAGAATCTGTGCTTCCTCCAATAAGATAATCAGCATAGATATTGACTTTTTTAAAGCGATGGATTTTATAGGAATCACCAAAGGCATTACTATTGTCCCCATTCCTTGGTTTTTGAACGTTGAGTTGAACGCTCATTTTTTGATCATCCGCAGTTTTGGTTGTATCTCTTAAAATGTCATAGTTAACGGAGCTTTCCTGAAAATTGTACACCCCAGTGTTTCTAAACAAAGTGGTTAAGCGTTCGCGTTCCAAGGTAAAATTGGCAAGGTCAAACTGATCTCCATCTTTAACAAAGGATTTGTCAAACGCACTGTCGTAGATAGAATCTAGTTCAGGCGAGCTTATGTTTTTTTGAAGGGTATCAATGTAAAATGGTTTGTTGAGTGTAATTTGATATTCAATCTCCGCTCTCTTTTTTCGCTTTCCTTTAATGATATCGTAGGTGCCCGAATTGTTGAAATAACCTTTGCTGTTATAAAATGCCTCTAACCTATCTACCGATTTTTGGGTTTTCGAAGTGTCTATGATAACTGGAGCTTCACCGACTCTCTTTAAAAAGGTACTGGCACCCTTTACCATAAAAGATTCCCGAAGTCTGTTCACTTGTTTTTGGGAAAGGAGATTGTTAAGTCTTTTTTCTCTTTTTTCCTTTCGGTGCAACCAATCTTGAAACGAAGAATCAGGATTTTCTTTGGCAAGATTATACAAATTCAATCGAAGCGGATATCCTAGTAAGGTGCTGTTGGGTTTTTGGGAAATTAAGCTGCGTATTTCACTGTTGGTTACCTTGGTGCTATCCGCATAAATGGAGTTTTTTGTGAGTAGAAATTCACCATCATCTACTTTTTTGAGGGTATTACAGGCCGCCATGGTCAGTATAAGCAACAATAATCTTACTTTTGCCCAGTTGTGCCATAGACCTGAAAATGTCCTCATAGAAGCCAAAAATACACGATTTAGATGGTTACCAAAAACCAAATTAAACTAGTTAAGAGCTTACAGCAAAAAAAGTACCGAAGTCAACATAAACTGTTTGTGGTGGAGGGAAAAAAAGTTGTTGAAGAACTTCTGGAATCAGGATTGAAACCTTATAAATTGTTTGTTGAAGATGAAAAACATATTGATTATGAGGGGGTTGAATTGATTTCAAGTGCTGAATTGAGACAAATGAGCAGTCTAAGTACCCCAAATGGGGTTTTAGGAGTATTTTATATGGCGGACACGATGCCTGTTGACCATAATGGTTGGGTGGTGGCACTTGATTCCGTTCGTGACCCTGGAAATTTGGGGACAATTATTAGGCTTTGTGACTGGTTTGGAATCAAGCATTTGATTTGTTCTTTGGATACCGTAGACTGTTACAATCCAAAGGTGCTTCAAGCAACCATGGGGTCCATAACCCGTGTAAATGTGGTTTATACAAACCTCATGGAATATTTTGAGAAATCAGAATGTACCATTTATGGCACTTTTATGGATGGGCAATCGGTTTACGACCAAAAAATACAAAAAAACGGAATTTTGGTCATGGGAAATGAAGCCAATGGGATATCTAAAGAAGTTGAAGCTACCATTGACCAACGTACATCCATTCCACAATATGGCCAACAAACTACGGAAAGTTTGAACGTAGCAACAGCCACTGCAATTTTATTGGGAGAAATTAGAAGAAGGGAGTGAGTTCCTTATTGCAATTCACTTTGTAAAATGGGTTGCATTTGCGGATGTCCTTCGTCCGTATCTTTATACTTTTCCTTTTCTTTCTTTAAAGCAACCTTCATTTCCGAAATAATTTCGGCATATTTTGGGTCATTTATGGCATTGTGAAGTTCTTTGGGGTCTTCTTCTAGATCATAAAATTCCCAAGCAGGTTGGGTAGCGGTTGTGTCGCTACCATATATTTTCAATCCTTGACCATAAAACAGCGCCAACTTGTAACGCTTGTTTCTAATACCAAAATGAGCTGGTCTATCCGGATGGTGTAACCAATACCTGTAATACATTTGTTCTCTCCAATCGTTTGGCGAGTTGCCCTTCAGGTTTTCCCTAAAACTTCTACCTTGAATATAATCTTGAGGAGGTAAACCGGCATAATCTGCCAACAATGCGGCAAAATCGATATTTAGGATGATGTCGTCCAATCGTTTACCTTTCATGGTTTCCTTTGGATATCGAATAACAAAAGGCATACGAAGGCTTTCTTCATAGATCAACCGTTTGTCAAAAAAGCCATGTTCTCCCAAAAAGTAACCTTGGTCCGCAGTATAAATCACAATGGTGTTGTCTGCAACTCCTTCTTCTTCTAGGTAATCAAGCAGTTTTCCAATATTATCATCGATTGCGGCTCCACAACGAATAAAATCTTTTGTCAATTTTTGAAAGATTTTGCTCCTTTTTTGAATACTGTCCAATCCATCTAAAGGGTAAGGTAGACCTGGGTAAGAAGTCCAAAAATTCTCTGGGTCTTCGGTAGCTTTTTGCCATCGAATACCCAAATTCTCCAATTTTTGCCCTTTAAATGTTCTTCCAGTGGTTTCTTTTCCAAAATCGTACAAGGATTCGGGCTCGGGAATTTCTACATCTTTTAGATAGTCGTTATAACGCTCTGGATATTCAAATGGCTCATGGGTTGCTTTAAAACTGCAAACCATCATAAAGGGTTGGTCTTTTTGTCTTTTTTTCAAATGCTCAATGGTCAAATCTGTGATTATATCCGTGGAAAAACCTTCATGGGTAACTCCTTCTTCCCTTTTAATATACCCATCTTGCCAGTTTTCCTTGACTTTGAATACGGGATTCCAGTATTCGCCTTGACCTGGGAGTACTTTAAAATAATCAAAACCTTCGGGTTGTTTGTCCAAATGCCACTTTCCAATTATTGCGGTTTGATAACCTGCCTCACCAAGAGACTTGGCTATATTGGGGTGTCCTTCAGGTAAAGATTCCCTGAGTGTATATACCTGATTCAAATGACTGTACTGGCCTGTCAATATAGCAGCTCTACTTGGGCTACAAATGGAGTTGGTACAAAAGGCATTGTCAAGTACAACGCCTTCACTTGCCAATCTTTGAATGTTTTCGTTTTTTACAAAATCCTTCAAATTTCCTCCATATATTCCCCAAGACTGAGAAGTATGATCATCGGATAGGATAAACAAAATATTAGGTCGTTCTTCCTTTTGAGAATGGCATCCAACTAAAAAAAGCAGTAGGGGAATAAGTAAATATCGCATACACAAGTTTTTATGAAATTAGTAAACCTATTTCATTTAAAAAACTCAATCGACAAACGACGTTTCTTAAACTCTAAACGATGGTGTTGAGAGGTAACACGCCTTTACTCAAATGTAAAATTGATAAAGAAACCTCTGGTGCGCATGGCATCAATGTTTCCGGTCCAAGGACTGTTGGGGTCATTGTCGGGAATAATCTCATTGGTTAGTGCAAAAACACCCCGTATGGACGGAGAAAATTTGAAGTATTCCGTATATATGTCAATCCCAAAGCCAAGTTCATATCCATAGACGTTTTTCTTCATTCGAAATTCGCCGCTACTGTTATCGTCCAAGCTATCTTCTTTGCTTCCCAGGTTTATCGCGGTATAAACTCCACCGGTAATATAAGGTTTCCAATTGCCAAACCTTCTGGCACTGGCTTTTAGCAACAACGGAAATCTAATGTAGGTCGATTTGACTTCCCTAACGGCATCCGCCTCGGAGGCAAACCCAGGAAACCCCAAAGTACGCGCCGTGTAAAGTAAGCCTGGCTCAAACCTTGTATCTAAAAATTCGTTAATTCGCATTTCTCCAATAAGTCCTACATTAAAACCAAAACTCTTGTTGACCAGTACATCCTGACCAATATCATCCTTATATTCAAATTGGAAATCATATTGGTTAAACCCAAGGTAATAGCCCCAGTTCAACAACCTTAAATCTTCGCTTTGAAGATTAAGTACGGGATCTTTTTTAAACTGTGCCAAGGAGTTTGGACATGCCAATATTAGCAGGCCAAAAAGAAGAAGGACATTTTTCATCAAATTATTTTGTAGCGACATATATAGATGCCACCCCAAATGTCTGGGGTTTGTTCTCTATACCTATAAACCCGATTTTGCCCAAAATATTGTTGAAAGCTTCCCCATGGGGAAAAACAGAGGCAGATTCACTTAAGTATGCATAAGCCGACCGATCTTTGGAGAAGATTTTTCCAATAGTCGGGAGAATGTATTTGGTGTAAAAGCGATATCCCTGTTTAAAAGGAGTTTTAATGGGTACGGAAGTTTCAAGGACTACAAAGCTACCACTGGGTTTCAGGACTCTGAGTATTTCGCTCAACCCTTTTTCAAGATTTTCAAAATTTCGCACCCCAAAAGCTACTGTTATGGCATCGAACGTATTATCATCAAAAGGAAGGTTTTCGCTATCACCCACAATCATTTCAATCGTATCTTGAAGGCTTTTTGATGAAATTTTAGCCTTTCCAACCTCCAGCATGCCTGGGGAGATATCCAACCCTATAATCTTTTCCGCTCCAGTGGCCGTCATGGCAATGGCCAAATCTCCCGTTCCGGTTGCTATATCCAAAATATTCTTTGGAGCTTTCTTTTTGAGGATAGACACGACCTTTCTTCTCCATTTTAGATCAATACCAAAAGAAATTACCCTGTTCAATCCATCATAATCATCAGAAATGGTGTCGAACATTTGCTTTACCTGTTCCTTTTTTCCCAGGTCGGAATCCTTGTAGGGTTTGACTTTTTTCGACATTTATCAAATTTGCTGGCAAATATACAACTTAGCCATATGGAAGGCGTACAAAAATAATTATGTAATTTTGCCGTGCAATCATGGAAAGCTTTTCCGTATTATGTTAAGTATTTGTCTTTTGGACCGCGGCTCTTATTCTTTTTTGCCGTATGTAGCACACAATTTGAACTCATTAGGAACAACTTATTATTAATCAATGAAGATTATTATTGCGGGAGCAGGTGAAGTGGGATTTCATTTGGCAAAATTGTTGTCGTATGAAGCGCAGGATATTACTTTGATTGATACCGACAAAGAAAGTTTGTCCTATGCCGATAACCATTTGGATATACGGGTGCTTAGAGGTGATGCTACTTCCATTGAGGTGCTGCGTGATGCGAGAGTCGACAGTTCTGACCTGGTCATTGGGGTTACCGCTTCTGAGACCACTAACTTAACCCTTTGTCTTTTGGCCAAACAATTGGGTTGTGAAAGAACCATAGCCAGAATTTCCAACACGGAATTCATGGACAATAGGGAATTGATAAAGTTTGATGAGCTTGGTATTGATGAATTAATTTCCCCTGAAGAACTTGCGGCAACTGAGATTCAATTGCTGTTGAATCAATCTGCGTTTAATGATACCTATGAGTTTGAGGATGGATTACTGACCATGATTGGGGTCTTCTTGCCTAAATCAGCGCCGTTTGTTGGCAAAATGGTCAAAGAAGCGGCCAAAATATTTCCAGAACTACATTTTATGCCCATCGCGTTGCAACGCATGGGTACTCAGTATACCTTAATCCCAAGGGGCGATACCATTTTTAAAGAAGGTGACCAAGTGTATTTCATTACTTCCGCAGGGGGTGTTGACGAACTCTACAAGCTCACCGGAATGCAGAAAAAGGAAATCAAAAATGTAATGATTCTAGGTGGAAGCAAGGTTGGCTTCAAAACAGCACGAGACTTATGCGGCAAGAAATTCAATGTAAAATTGATTGAAAAGGATAAGGAAAAAGCTTTTGATATTGCAGATGAGCTTCCCCATGCCCTAGTTATCAATGGAGATGGTAGAAATGTGGAGCTGTTGGATGAGGAAAGCTTGGACTCCATGGATGCCTTTATTGCCGTTACTGGAAATTCGGAGACGAATATTATGTCGTGTCTGGTTGCCAAGTCCAAAAAGATAAAAAAGACCATAGCCATGGTCGAGAATATGGATTACTTCCAACTCTCACATTCCATTGGAGTGGATACCTTGATCAATAAAAAATTATTGGCAGCCAATAATATTTTCCGATATATCCGTAGGGGCGAGGTATTGGCACTGACACGATTGAACAACCTTAATGCAGAGATTCTGGAATTTGAGGTAAAAGCCACTTCATTGGTGAATGGCGAGATTATCCGTGAATTGAATTTTCCTAGGGAGGCCAGTATTGGAGGAGTGATTCGGGATGGTAAGGGAATAATTGCACTTGGTGATTTTAAAATTCTGGAAGGAGACCGTGTTGTGGTTTGCAGTTTACCAAAAGCCATTCCTAGAATAGAAAAGCTGTTCTTATAATGGGACTCAATACCCGAATAATCATACATATTATGGGGCTGTTGTTGCTTTGCAATGGCTCTTTTATGCTTCTCGCTGCTTTTGTGAGTGGTATTTATGATGATGGGGCAACTTTGGATATTACCCTTTCGGCTATTGTAACTATGCTTTTTGGAATTATGGCCATGTTTGGTACCCGCGGCCATAAAAAGGAGGTGAAGCGGAAAGAGGGATACATTGTGGTAACCTTTGGCTGGATTATTATGTCCATTTCCGGTACACTTCCCTATCTTTTTTCAGGAGCAATTCCGTCTGTGACTGATGCTTTTTTTGAAACAATATCGGGTTATACGACTACTGGTGCCTCAATTTTGGATGACATTGAAGCCCTGCCGGAAGGAATTCTTTTTTGGCGAAGCCTTACCCATTGGATTGGAGGTATGGGTATCATCGTTCTTGCCATTGCTATTCTTCCACTTTTGGGAATAGGGGGTATGCAGCTATTTGCTGCTGAAGCACCTGGGCCTGCGGGGGATAAATTACACCCTAGGATAACAGATACCGCTAAGCGTCTTTGGCTAATTTATTTTGGTTATACCGTAGCGGAAACCATTTTGTTGAAACTGGCCGGAATGTCGCTTTTTGATGCTATGAACCATTCGCTTGCAACCCTTTCTACAGGTGGTTTTTCCACTAAAAATGCCAGTTTGGCCTATTGGAACAATCAACCTTTGATTCAATATATAATTATTCTTTTCATGTTTTTGGCGGGTAGCAACTTTGTGTTGAGCTACTTTGCATTTACGGGAAAAGTGCAACGAATTTTAAAGGATGAGGAGTTTAAATATTATGCCAGTTTTATAGTACTTTTCACCATTGCAGCAGCTTTGGTAGTGTATTTTAAAGCTAATGTTCCTGTATCCGATTTTCATCCCATGGTTTTAGGAGAAGGTGAAAGTGCCTTTAGGCATGCACTTTTTCAAGTAGTGGCCGTAGTCACTACCACAGGATTTGTGACTGCCGATTTTACAGGTTGGACACCATTTCTTACGGTTTTCTTTTTTGGGTTGATGTTTTTGGGAGGTTCAGCTGGCTCTACCGCGGGTGGAATTAAAGTCATGCGGCACCTGCTTATTATCAAAAATGGAATTCTGGAGTTTAAACGAACATTGCATACCAATGCTATAATCCCTGTGCGTTATAATAACAAAACGGTTACAGAGCATATCGTCTATAACATCATAGCGTTTTTTGTGCTGTATATGCTGCTCTTTATCATTGGTTCGTTGGTTTTGGGCTTTTTAGGACTCGATTTTGTATCTGCAATCGGGGGTTCGGCATCTTCTTTGGGAAATGTAGGTCCGGCCTTTGGAAGCCTTAACCCTATAAGTAATTACAATAGCCTGCCCAACATAGGGAAGTGGTGGTGTGGCTTTTTGATGCTTCTGGGTAGGTTGGAACTGTTTACCGTATTGATTATACTTACCCCATATTTCTGGAAAAAAGCGTAGCTTTCCCATAGTTTCAGCATAACTTGGGATTTCATGAAAAAGTACATTTACCTTGTGTTGGGGGTCTGTCTCTATCTTCTTGGTTGCTCCGGTTCCGAAGCAAATGATAAGGCCGAAATACTTCAACTGCTAAAAAATCAGGAAAAAGCTTGGTCCAACCATGATTTGGAAGGATTCATGCAGACCTACTGGAAGAACGACGCTTTACAATTTTACGGAGCAAGAGGACTAACGTTGGGTTGGGATAAAACCCTGTCAGGTTATAAAGAAAGATATCCCACAAAAGCCGAAACCGGAAATTTAAAATTTACCATTGATGCGATTACCAAAATCGATTCAAATTCCTACTATGTTATGGGGCAATACCATCTTACCCGAAAGGTAGGGGACGCAAATGGTGTATTTATGATTGTACTACGGAAAATTAACGGTGAATGGAAAATTGTGGCGGATATGTCATGCTAAAACACTTTTCAAAAATTGGAACAGCCCTTATATATTGATTCGACTTTTATTGAAGAGAATACCAATTTCGCGGAGTTGGTTGAGAAGTTAAAGAGCGCATTCGCATCAAAAGAGATTTTGATACCCCAACGCCATCATCACGATCTTCCCAATCCAAGAACTAATAAAGAGACTACTTTGTTGCTGATGCCCGCATGGAACCCTGGCAAAGAATCAGGAGTTAAGGTGGTTACCGTAAACCCAGGGAATGAAGAATTTGGATTGCCGTCCATTCAAGGCAGTTATCTCTATTTGGACGCTGTAACTGGTGTTTTGAAAGCAATTATGGAGGCCAAAAGTCTTACAGCGAAACGAACTGCAGCGGCATCTGCTTTGGCATCGTCCTATTTGTCAAGAGAAAATGCTTCTACCTTGTTGATGATTGGTACAGGTGCACTTTCAGTGAATTTGATAAAAGCGCATGCTTCGGTAAGGCCTATCAAAGAGGTCTTTATTTGGGGTAGGAACAGCAGTAAGGCCGAAAAGATTGGACAGGCACTTACCAATACGGAATATAGGGTAGCTCCAATTTTAGAAATTGAAGATAAAATTTCAGAAGTGGATATCATTTCTTGTGCAACACTTTCAGAAAAACCCTTGGTTTTGGGTGAAAGCTTGGTTTCTGGCCAACATATAGATTTAGTTGGGGCATATAAACCGAATATGCGTGAGGCAGATGATGAAACGATAAAAAAAGCCTCGATATTTTTGGATTCATTTGGAGGGCTTAAGGAAAGTGGAGACATAGCGATTCCACTTAAAGAAGGAATCTTGAATGAGTCGGAGATTAGAGCAGATTTATTTGCACTTTGTGCAGGAAAGCATGGGGGAAGAAACAGCCAGAATGAAATCACTCTGTTTAAATCAGTAGGCCATGCCTTGGAGGATTTGATTGCTGCAACCTATTACTATTCCAAATTTGAAAAATGAACAACACATTAAAAAATATATTAGAGAAAACTACTTTTTTAGCTCCCAGGGATTGGATGGCGATTAAAACCATTGATATGCACACTGGAGGAGAACCTTTGAGGGTTATTGTTGACGGTTTTCCTACGTTAAAGGGAGATTCAGTGCTTGAGTATAGGAGATATTGCAAGGAAAATTATGATGATTTGCGCACGGCTTTGATGTTTGAGCCAAGAGGGCATGCAGACATGTATGGGTGTATATTGGTTCCACCTAATGATGAAGAAGGCGATTTTGGCATTTTGTTTCTGCATAATGAAGGATATAGTACCATGTGTGGTCATGCAATTATTGCGATCTCCACTCTTGCCGTTAAAATGGAATGGATTACGGTGAGAGAAGGGGAAAATACCCTTAAGATTGATGCTCCGTGCGGAAGAATAATCTCCCACGTGAATGTACAAGGCAATGAAGTAACTGGAGTTCGTTTTCATTGTGTGCCAAGTTTTGTAGTTGGACTTGATAGAAAAGTCAATGTGAAGGGATTGGGAGAAGTGAATTATGATTTGGCTTACGGAGGAGCGTTTTATGCTTATGTTGATTTAAAAAAGAACAATCTAAATCTGAACTTATCGACTGATTCATATCAAGATTTGATTGCACATGGAATGGCAATAAAACATTCGGTAATGGGGCAAGACTCGGAAATAATGCACCCTTTTGAAGAAGATTTGAGCTTTCTTTATGGAACCATTTTTATAGATAGCTCTTCCAAAGAGGGTGTTGATAGTAGAAATGTCTGCATTTTTGCGGAAGGTGAGGTGGATAGGTGCCCGACTGGTTCAGGTGTTTCAGGTAGAATGGCTATTCATTGGGCAAGAGAGGAGTTGGAATTGAACCAAATCATGACCATTGAAAGTATAACGGATTCGGTTTTTAAAGGAAGTGTTGTAACTGAAATGAATTATGGCCCATATAAGGCGGTAATCCCTCAAGTAGAAGGCACGGCATTTATTACCGGGATGCATACTTTTCTCGTTGACCCCACTGATCCTATGAAGAAAGGTTTTATTCTAAGATAAAAAAAGGGAACCTAAAAGTTCCCTTTTCTCCGTTTGAGTTAAGGTATTTCGTTATGAAACTGCCGAAGCAATTCTCGAAATAGCATCTTTAATCTCGTCCACACTTGCAGCATATGAAATGCGTATGCTATTGCCATTCCCAAAGGCATCACCCGTGACGGTGGCAACATTTGCTTCCTCCAATAAATACATGGCAAAGTCAGAAGCATTATTGATTTTCTTTTCTTTTAAGGTTTTTCCAAAGAAGGCACTAATATCTGGATAGACGTAAAACGCACCCTGGGGCTCGTTGCATTTGAAACCAGGAACGTTGTTCAGTAACTCAAGAATGAGTTTTCTTCTATTCTTGAATTCGTCTACCATGTATTGCACACGACTTGGTGGCTCCAGAAGCGCAGTAATCACCGCACGTTGTGCTATACAATTGGCACCACTGGTAACCTGTCCCTGAAGCTTATTACAAGCTCTTGCTATATAATTAGGAGCACCGATATATCCAATTCGCCAACCGGTCATGGCAAACGCTTTGGCTACTCCATTAACGGTAACCGTTCTATCGTACATATCTTCAAAAGCACCCATTGAAGCATGCTCTGTTACTCCATAATTGATATGTTCGTAGATTTCATCACTTACTACAACAATTTGGGGATGTTTTTGGAGCACATCGGCTAAGGCCCTAAGCTCCTCTTTGCTATAAATAGAGCCACTTGGGTTACATGGTGAACTGTACCAAAGCATTTTGGTCTTCAGAGTGATTGCCGCCTCCAACTGCTCTGGAGTCATTTTGAAGTCATTTTCGATAGAAGTTGCAACTTCAACAGGCACACCGTCCGCTAATTTTACAATGTCGCTATAACTTACCCAATACGGACATGGTAAAATAACCTCGTCACCTTTGTTCAAACAAGCTTGTGCAACATTGTACAGCGCTTGTTTTGCACCGGTTGAAACAACAATTTGTGAACGGTCATAATCAATGTCATTGTCCCTTTTAAATTTGGTGATAATGGCATCTTTCAATTCAACATATCCATCAACAGGGGTATAGGAATTGTAACCGTCGTTTATAGCTTGGATTGCGGCTTCCCTAATATAATCAGGAGTTTTAAAATCAGGTTCTCCCAGACTTAACCCAATAATGTCCTTTCCCTCAGCTCTCAGTTCACGGGCTTTTGCAGCCATTTCAAGGGTTGCGGAAGGGACTAAACTATTAATCCTATCCGAAAGTTGGTTGCTCATAAATGCAAATATTTTACTGGTATTGAAGGGCAGGATTTTTACCCAACTCCTTCAAGTGTTTGAAGTGCGAAATTATAGCTTTTCTGGTAGTTTTATATTCGTTGTATGGCAAATTAAACTCCTTGGCAGTCTGTTTCACAATTTTGGAAATTTTTGTGTAGTGAATATGGCTGATGTTTGGGAAGATATGATGCTCTACCTGATGATTCAAACCACCTGTAAACCAATTTACGATTCTGTTCTTTGTACCAAAATTCACAGTAGTTGCCAATTGATGAATGGCCCAAGTGTTCTTCATGGTCCCATTTTCATCAGGCAATGGGGTTTCAGCTTCATCCACAATATGCGCCAGTTGGAAGACCACACTCAAAATTACTCCTGCCACGTAATGCATGATAAAGAAGCCCAAAAGCACTTGCCACCATGCAACTTTGACAAAAATCAAAGGAAGAACAATCCAAATGGTGATATAGATAAGTTTGGTAATGACCAAAGTGCTCCAATTGATTACAGGGTTGGGCAATTTGCCATAAGACAATTTTCTTTTCATGTAGCGGTACATTTGCTGAAAATCGGTGGTGATAGCCCAATTGAATGTCAAAAGCCCGTAAAGGAATATGGAATAGTAGTGCTGAAATTTATGGTGTTTTCTCCATTCAGCATGTCTTGAAAAACGAAGTACCCTTCCAGCTTCCATATCTTCATCATGATCTTGGATATTTGTATAGGTATGATGTAATACATTATGCTGAACTTGCCAGTTGTATACATTACCGGCCAATATATAGATACTGCCTCCCATGAGTTTATTTACCCATTTTTTATTGGAATATGAGCCGTGATTACCATCGTGCATGACATTCATTCCCACTCCAGCCATTCCCACTCCCATGGTGACGGTCAAAAGTAAGTAAGCCCACAAGGGTAAACTTAAGGTTAGGATTAAGAAATAGGGAGCCAAATAAACCGCAAACATAATGACGGTCTTTAAGTGAAGCTTCCAATTTCCGGTTTTCTTGATTTTATTTTCGCTGAAATATTGGTTTACCCTTTTGTTCAGCGTTCTAAAGAACTGGGCTGAATCTTTTCTTGAGAACCGGATGATGTCCTTTTCCATAAATTGACTTTTTTGTTAGACCAACAAAATCGGCATTCCAATTTTGCTTTCCTCAAACATAAACGATTTTAAGATGCCAAAAGTATTAATTTTGCCCAAATTAACAGGCCTTATATGCAAGTAGATTTGATTTTTAACTATTTCCCGAACCTCACGGATACCCAAAAAGAACGTTTTAATTCTTTGGAAGCTCTGTACCAAGATTGGAACAAAAAAATAAATGTTGTTTCAAGAAAAGATATCGATGAATTGTATTTACGTCATGTACTACACTCCTTGGGAATTGCTAAAGTTCACAACTTTAATAAGGGAGCTGAAGTTCTGGACGTTGGAACTGGTGGGGGATTCCCGGGTATTCCTTTGGCTATTTTGTTTCCTGAGACGCAGTTTACGTTAGTCGATGCCATTGGCAAAAAAATCAGGGTAGTGCAGGAGGTTGTTGATGGATTACAGTTGAAGAATGTCAAAGCATATCATTCACGAGTTGAAGATTTGAAGGGGCAATATGACTTCATTGTAAGCAGAGCCGTAGCCGCTATGCCAACTTTTGTGCATTGGACCAAAGGAAAAATCAAGAAAGATTCAGTACATGAGCGAAAAAATGGAATCCTCTATCTAAAGGGTGGAGATTTGACTGAGGAACTAAAAGATTATAAAACCGCCCAAGTTTTTGATTTAAAAACCTTTTTTGAAGAAGATTTTTTCGAAACTAAAAAAGTGGTATATCTTCCTCAGAAGTCTAAAAGTCTTACTTAAATGCTCAACATTCTGTTGTACACCAATCTACATTTTTTGGAGTACTCTTTAATGTACTGTATCCAGTAACTGATTCGCTTTTTCATAAGAAATGGATTTTGAATCGCTTTAATTTTACAATTACTTAACGTTAAATTTACATATAAAATTGTGCTTTTCCAACCGAAAAGGAATTTTTTCGTTAAAAATGAAGCAAATGATATACTTTTTTTGCTGTAAAGGATTGATAATCAATATTATTTGAAGTTGGGATTATCTATTGTGCCAGCTGAAATAACCTTTCGAACATAGACTCCCAAGCTTTGGTCCTATTTTCGAAATCTGGAGGTGGTACATCAAATTTTTGTACAAATAACAGTTTGGTGGAGTAGGGGTTAATCTGCTGAAACATGATGTTGACAATACTATCCGGTGGTGGGTTCGTAAGTCCTTGATACCTAAGATTGAAAACAATCTTGATGGGCTTTTGTATCTCGGTATATATGCCATTAATATGGAAGGAATTTCCATGTTCTTTTCGAAGTTCAATGCTATAGGTTCCACCAATGTTGAAGTTAACGTTAACCTTTCCAACTTTCAGATGTTTGGGGCCAAACCATTGGGCAATCAAATCGGGTTTGGAAAACCATTGGAACAGCTCTTCAATGGAGCAGTCAAAGATTCGTTCCAAGTAAACATTATTGGTCATTATCCTGATTTTGTTTCTGGATTAACAGCTCCAATTTATCAAAAGATTCGTTCCAAAAATTGCTGTAGTAACTAATCCATTTTAGGACTGGTTCCATGGAACTACGGTTTAGGGAAAGGATTCTATACTTTCCTTTCTTTTCTTTTTGAACAAGTTGTGCTTCTTCAAGAATCTTAATATGCTTGCTAAGCGCCTGAAATGAAATGGAAAAGTTTTCATGCAATTCCAACAATGTGGAATTCTTTTCATGTAGTAACTCAACAACCTGTCTTCGGTTACTGTCTGCCAATGCCGAAAATATGCTTTCCATGAATTAAATATCGAATGCAGAAGCCACGTTATCCAACGAAGTTTGCTTAGGTGGGGATATTGGATTACTTGCTTTCAAAGCCATTCTAAAGGCGGTAAATTCTGGAACATTGTTGAGTTTCGCCATGGTTTCACTGTCCTTGGCCATATTGATATGAATAAAAGTATTCGGATTTTCGTGGTCGGTATACGAAGAATATAACATGCCTTCAATCGGATTGACCCTAAGTGCATCCATTACCTTTTGGATGTTCTTTTTGTTTTCTTCAACATAATCGTCCTGAACCGTGTATTTAACCTTTACTGCCTTCATAATGCTGTCTATTTTGATTTAAAACAGAATAAAGGTATTCTTTTTTATTATTCAATCAAATGGTTGAATGATAATTTATACAATTTTAAGATTGTTAAGGTCAAGGTTTGTTCAATACGAAAGATAAAATCATAAAAAAACCGTTCTTTACTATATAGTGAAGAACGGCTTTTCCAAGTTTTGTGTATATGATATAAGTTATCCCAAAAACGGATATCTGTAATCCTCTGGGCTTACAAAGGTTTCCTTGATTAATCTTGGGGAAATCCACCTTAATAAGTTTTGCACTGAGCCCGCTTTGTCATTGGTTCCAGATGCTCTGGCGCCACCAAAAGGTTGTTGCCCTACAACAGCACCTGTTGGTTTATCGTTGATATAGAAGTTTCCAGCGGAGTTCTGTAAAGCTTTTGTAGCTTCATCAATTGCATATCTGTCGGTAGAAAGAACAGCTCCAGTAAGCGCATATTCAGAAGTTCCATCTATCAAGGTCAACGTATCCGACCAATCTTTATCGTCATATACATAAACTGTAACTACTGGCCCAAAAAGCTCCGTACACATTGTGGTGTATTTTGGATCTTTCGTAAGAATCACAGTAGGCTCAATGAAATAGCCTACAGATTTATCATGACCCCCTCCGGCAATAATTTCTACATTTTTATCCGTTTTGGCCTGATCGATATATTTTGCAAGCTTATCAAAAGAACCTTCGTGGATTACAGCTGTAATAAAGTTGCTCATATCTGCTGGAGAACCAGGTTTGTTGAAGGATGCTATATCCGCTTTTACCAATTCTAGAATTTGATCGGCCGTGGATTTAGGAAGATAAACCCTTGAGGCCGCACTGCATTTTTGACCTTGGAACTCGAATGCTCCTCTGGTGATAGCGGTAGCAACCTGTGCAGGTTTAGCTGTGGGGTGCGCTAGGATGAAATCTTTACCACCAGTTTCGCCCACTATTCTTGGGTACGTTTTGTAGTGATGGATATTGTTTCCGATTTGTTTCCAAAGCTCTTTGAAAACAAAGGTGGATCCTGTAAAGTGAAGTCCAGAGAAATCAGGACTGGCTAGAACCGTATTTGTAATCATAACAGGATCTCCATAAACAACATTGATGACACCATCTGGCAGACCAGCTTCTTTTAGGACATCGATAATGACTTTTGCGGAAAAAATCTGGCTGTCGCTTGGTTTCCAGACCACCACGTTGCCCATCATGGCCATACATGTAGGCAAGTTACCCGCTATAGCGGTAAAGTTGAACGGGGTTACGGCATAAACGAAACCTTCCAGCGGCCTATACTCGACCCTATTCCAAATACCTTCATCTGATTCTGGTTGCTCAGCATATATTTGGGACATGAACTCCACGTTAAAACGAAGAAAGTCGATAAACTCACATGCGGCATCAGTTTCAGCTTGGTGAATGGTTTTTGATTGCGCCATCATGGTGGCTGCATTGATTTTTGCTCTGTATGGACCTGCAATCAATTCTGCGGCTTTCAAAAAGATGGCAGCCCTTTGTTCCCACGTTAGGTTGGCCCATTTTTCCCGAGACTCAAGGCAGTTGGCAATTGCTTTTTCAACATGGCTTTTTTCAGCCAAATGGTAATTTCCAACAATATGCTTGTGCTCATGTGGTGGAGATAATGGCTTGGTATTGCCAGTTCTGATTTCTTCAGAACCAATATAGAGTGGAACATCAATTGTGGCATTGTAGTACTCATTATATTGTTTAAGTACTTCTTCGCGTTCAGATGTGCCAGGGGCGTAGCTTTTTACAGGCTCGTTATACGCTGTTGGTATTTGAAAAAAACCTTTTCCCATTATAACGGATTTTAGATGTTAAAAATTCCGTCAAAGGTACTAAAAGAAAAAGGGATTTATAGATTAATAATAATTGGATATTGTAATTAAATAATCAAAAATTAAAAGGCGAAAAAATCAATTTATCGCAAAAGGAGCGGCAAACTTAAAAGTAGGGATGTCAACCTCAAATTCTTCTGTGGAAGTAAAATTCACCATCTGGTAATACCCTCTCATGGCACCTATGGGTGAAGCCAATAGACACCCAGAACTATACGTATGGGATTTACCTGGTTTGATCACTGGTTTTTTACCGATAACACCTTCGCCATCTATCGTCTCCATTTCCTTAAGTGCATCAAATATATCCCAATGCCTAGCAGTGAGCTGCACAGTATCCTGACTTTGGTTTTCAATGGTAACAGTGTAACCAAAGGCATAGTGCATTTTATAGTTTTTAAAGAAAGTACCTTCAAAAGTGGTCTGCACCGATACTTTTATTCCTTTTGTGATTTGAGTGAACATATATTAATAGGTAAAGACACTTCCTGTCAACAACACAATGGCCACAAATAATGCCAATAAAGTGAACATAGTGTTCAGAAAGAGATATTTTAAAATCGTTTTAACCCTTCCCTGCCCATAGAACTTTCTCATTGCTTTGTACAGATAAAAACTGAAAATCAGAAAAAATATACCTGCACTAGCCGTATTGAAAATGGTATCTATTATTAGGCTAAGGATGAGCAAGATAAAGAATAATGATTGGTTGTGGAAACTAAAGATCAGATGATCGGTGTAGGTGTATTTTTTTCTGATGTACACCACCCAAATGAAAACTGTAAACACGGGAAGGAAGAAGAAGATTACAAGAGGTAGTTTGCCAATAGTGTCGTTTAGATAAGTACCTGGCTGGGCAATGGCCTTCAATAAACTCTTAGATCCCCTAAAAGCTATTTTGTTTTTTGTTGTTTCTTTTGCCTCGAATTTTTCTTGCGCATCTTCGAAGGTTTTTATGGAGTCCTTTTGAAGAAAGGTAAAGAAAAACTCCATTCTGTTTATAAGGCTACCCTCTTTGTTGTTTTGAAGTTCCACGAAATATTTTCTTGGATTTGCCAGCATAAACGAATCTTTTTGGGCTTCTTCTTGTATGCCTTGCCCTATGATGCTTTGTAATGTGTCAATGTTTTGAAATCCTGGGATAGGGATTTTTTCCAGATTTTTAAGGGAATCAAGTGATTTCAGTGCTTCTTCGGTTTGTTTTTTCATTTTTATACTGTCCGAAGCAGTTTCGTCAGTACTAAAATTATAGGAGATAGGTCCAGTTTTCTCAATCCTGTCATCTAGTCCAAGATCATCTAAGTTGGAAAGATTTCCATCGTAAGTGAACATTAAAAAATAGAGAAAGGCTAGACTCAATAAAAAGCGAAAGGGATTGGTATAGGCCACTCTTTTGCCCTTGATATAATCTTTGGTGATTGTCCCTGGTTTTATAAGAAGGGTATATAATGTTTTTAAAAGCTTGGAGTCGTAATTGAAAAGATTTGAAAAAAACTCATCAAAGAAATCCTTTAGTATAAGCTTTTTGGTGCTATTGGCCTGTGAGCAATTAGGGCAGTATTTATCGCTAACATCCAAAGGGAGTCCACAGTTAAGACATTCTGTGCCCCTGTATTTTAGCTCATACCGTCCTTTGGTGAATAAACTTGGTTTGCTGGCCATTTCCTTCTTTCAGGTTTGGCGCTAAAGATAATTTAATTGCTGATATTTCTGGAATTGACAGAACCTATGCCGATTACACTGTCATATAAATCTCCAAAATTTCGATAGTAGACCAAAATGAGGTAATTGTTCTCTGTAAAGTGAAAATTTCCGGAGACCAAGTTCATGTCCGTTTCGGCACCTTCACCCACAACTACATATTTATAATTATAAAAACCTTGCTTCATGGGATAAGTGAGTTCAAACTTGCCCGATTCCTCGTTAAAGGTCATTCGGTTTTCTTCACCAAGGTCATAATTATTGAATTTCCCTACCACATAAACTTGGTCCAAACCTATTTCATTGGTATAGGGTAAGCTAAAATGTACGTTGGTATATTCAGCTTCCCTAGAGACATCATCACCTTGAAGTGTTCTGACCACAAAATCTCCATTGATGTCCGGAAAATAGGTGTAAGGGGAATCATATCTGAAATCATTGGTGAACAAATAATGATTGTAAAGATCTTTAAATTCAACTTTTGAGATAGCAAAGGTAGGTGAGCGAAGGTCTTTGGTGTCAAAGTTCAAGAATTCATTGCCACCGTAAAAACTGGTCTCTTTATCGTACTTATAGACTAATTCAGTACCTATGGTAAACTGAGGTTTTATATTGTAGAGCGCGGTGGGCCAATAATGATTTTGTAAAATGGCGACCTTTATCTCCTTTTTAGGGTTTACAACAGGAAATCCTGCAGTATTGATGTTGAACTGCACGACTTGCTTTTCGTTCAAAAAATTGAAATCCCTAGAACGTTTGACCTGGCCTCTTACCGATACCAAGTCTTTGTAAACCACGAATCTTCTTGAAAATTGAAGCTCACTATAGCTATTGTATATTTCGATAAGATAATTGCCACTTACTTTTAACCGAACATTTTCATTGGGAATGGTCAGCCTATAGTTAGAATAGGGTTGTAATGTATTATAGCTGTTTTCGTAATCAATAATACGTTGATTATCCGCCCCAATAATGTACTGTGATTTTAGAAGTTGCGAAGGGGTCCAGTCATAGTCGCAATGTATTATTTTGTAGTAATAGTCTTGTTCACTTGCGGTAAGATCATCAAACTCCAAGGTCATGGACTCTCCCAATTGAATTACCGGAAACTGATCTTCTGTAGGTCCTCTAAAAACTATTGTCTTTATATTTTCTGGTGGATTGACTTCTTCCTGAACCTGGGCAATAGCCCCCGAAATACAAAATAAGAATACAATTTGTTTGATCATTGAGCGCATTAAAGGCGTGATTTTTCCGTAAAGGTAAACAAAAAGTGTGCCTTGAGGGGTTTACAATTTGTATTGGGCTTAACATCTATTTAGAATTAATATAAATAAATAGAGGCTGATGAATTCAGGAAGGTATTTTGCATGATAAGCTGTAAATTTGCACCGAATTTATTTAACCATAAGGTCTACAATAATATGTCTAAAGACATCCGGATTAAAAAAGGGTTGAATATCAACCTTGTCGGGGCAGCAGAACAGACTACTTCCAAAGCCGTTTTAAGCAACGTATATGCCCTCAACCTAGATGATTTTCATGGAATAACACCAAAAATGCTTGTAAAACAAGGTGCTGAGGTAAAAGCTGGAGAGCCTTTGTTTTATAACAAGAATAAGGAGGAAATGCTTTTCGTTTCTCCTGTGAGCGGTGAATTGGTGGAAATTGTCCGTGGAGCTCGTAGAAGAATATTGACACTCAAGATTTTAGCTGATAAGTCACAAGAGTTTGTAGAGCACAAAACAGTTGATTCGCAAAGTGCAGATGCGGGCGAAATAAAAGAATTGTTGTTGAAATCTGGTGTTTGGCCATTTATCAAACAAAGACCATACGATATTATTGCGAATCCTGATGACACTCCAAAGGCAATTTTTATATCAGGATATACAACAGCTCCTTTGGCCGCAGAAGCAGATTATGTATTGAATGGTAAAGAGACGGAGCTTCAGGCGGCGATAGATACCTTGGGTAGGTTGACTCCAGGCCAAATTCATGTTTCCGTAGGAAAATCGAATAATTCACCCCTTGCAAGTTTGAAAGGGATTACCCCTCACAAAGTTTCAGGACCGCATCCTGCTGGATTAGTGGGTACTCAAATCAATAAAATTGATCCTGTCAATAAAGGAGAGGCGGTTTGGACCATAGCACCGCAAGACCTAGTAATAATTGGTGAGTTACTATTGACCGGGAAATTCAATCCCGAGCGTACTGTGGCATTGGCCGGATCTATTGTTAAGGCACCAAAATACTATACCACTAAAATAGGCGCAGAGATTTCTACTTTTCTGTATGCAAGTGGAGTAAACGAAGATAAATTTAGGTTGATTAATGGTGATGTCCTTACCGGTTCCAAAACGCATCCTGAAGGATATTTAGGATTTTATAATAATACGGTGACTGCTATTCCGGAAGGAGATGACTATGAGTTCTTCGGATGGAACAAACCTGTCTTTAATAAAATTTCTACAACAAGAGCGCTTACTTTTTCATGGTTGCAGCCTAAAAAGAAATATGACCTGAACACTAATACCAATGGTGAACATAGAGCTTTTGTGGTGACCGGGCAGTATGAAGAAGTTTTTCCGTTGGATATTTATCCAATGCAATTACTGAAGGCCTGTATGGTAAAGGATTTGGACGAAATGGAACAATTGGGGCTCTATGAAGTGGCACCTGAAGATTTCGCACTTACAGAATTCATTTGCATCTCAAAACAGCCGCATCAGCAGATAATTAGAGAAGGATTGGATTTATTACATCAAGAAATTGGATAAAAAATGGGATTGAAAGAAAAATTACATCAGTTCAGGGTAAAGAATCATGATAAAAAATGGTTTCCCGTTTTTAGTGGATTCCATACTTTTTTGTTCACACCCAACGAGATAACCAAAAAAGGAACCCATGTTAAAGGGGCCGATGACTTGAAAAGAACCATGAACACTGTAGTCATGGCGCTTATCCCATGTCTTATTTTTGGAATGTTCAATACAGGATATCAGCATTATTTGGCTACTGGGGAAATTGAAGCTGTTGCCAACGGCTTTTTCAGTTCTGGTTTTTGGACCTGGGATAATTTTATTCTAGGATTCTCTAAAATATTGCCCTTAGTGATTGTCTCATACGTAGTTGGATTGGCAATCGAGTTTGTTTTCTGTGTTATAAAAGGTCATGAGATTGAAGAAGGTTATTTGGTGACCGGTATGTTGGTGCCACTTATTGTTCCTGTAGACCTTCCGCTTTGGATGTTGACCATCGCCATTGTTTTTGGGGTGGTTATCGGAAAAGAGGTTTTTGGTGGTACCGGGATGAATATCTTAAACCCCGCATTGACTATTAGAGCTTTCTTGTTCTTTGCTTACCCAACTTGGATGAGCGGTGACAAAGTATGGGTCCAAGGTGCTGTTGATGGAGTCACCAAGGCGGGTTCAACAGATGCAATTTCCGGTGAGACAGTTCTTGGTTATTTGGCACAAGGGAATACCGAAACACTGGCCCAGAAATATGATTTGGCAGATATGTTCTTTGGCTTTATTCCAGGGTCTGTTGGTGAAACTTCTACTTTATTGATTCTTTTAGGAGGATTGTTCCTGATATTTTCGAAAATAGCCTCTTGGAGAATTATGTTGAGCGCCGTGATTGGCTCTTTGGCCATGGGATTAATTTTTAATGGAGTGGTTTCTGCTGGTTGGATTCCTGAATATAGTAAGTTCTACACCTTGATGAGCTTTGAGTTCTGGCAACATTTGTTAGTGGGCGGATTGGCCTTTGGTATTGTGTATATGGCTACCGACCCCGTAACAGGTTCCCAGACCAACAGAGGAAAATGGATTTATGGATTCTTGATCGGTTTCCTTTCTGTGATGATCAGAGTGTTCAATCCTGGATATCCAGAAGGTGTATTCTTGGCCATTCTGTTAATGAATGTATTTGCTCCTACTATTGATCACTATGTGATAAGAGGTAACGTAAAAAGAAGATTGAAGCGATTGAAGAACGCTACTATTTATCCAAAAACATCAGGAGAAGTGGAAGCATTAAAAACGGAAACAGTTTAATTATGGCGATCAATACAGAGAAAAACAGCTATACTGTAATTTTTGCAGCCGTTATGGTGGTCATTGTGGGTTCTTTGCTTGCCTTTTTGGCATCAGGACTGAGACCACGTATCGATGAAAACGAACGTTTTGAAAAGCAACAGAACATCCTCTATGCAATGGGCGTTAGCCAAAATGAAGACGCAGGAAGTGTTAGCTTCATCCCAACGGATATTGTTGAAGATGAGTTTTCCAAATACATCAAAGAACAATTGGTAGTAGTTGGTTCGGAAGCTAAAGAAAAGGACGAATCTTACCTAATTGACATGAAAAAGCAACTCAATATCATCAAAAATGGTGATGAAGCTGAGCTGCCACTGTTCATTGGAGAGAAAGACGGTAAGAAGTTTTACATCATTCCGATGTATGGAAAAGGCCTTTGGGATGCCATTTGGGGCTACATTTCGTTGGATGAGAACATGGTGGTACAAGGTGTTGTTTTTGACCATAAAGGAGAAACTCCAGGATTGGGTGCGAATATCAAGCTGCGCTATTTTATGGATGATTTTACCGGAGAATCCGTTTTGGACGGAAACCGTATCTCGGGAATCGCTGTGGTCAAAGGAAATAATGACCCTTTGAACAATGACAAGGATGATAACGAAGTTGATGCCTTGGCCGGGGCTACCATTACAGGAAACGGGGTTTCAGCCATGATCAAAGAGACATTAAAACTATATAAACCTTATTTAGAAACAATTAGAACCAAATAATATGGGGCTTCTATCAAAAAAAGATGCAAATCTAATATTGGATCCATTAGCGGATAACAACCCTATTACCATTCAGGTATTGGGAATCTGTTCCGCATTGGCGATTACAGCAGAACTAAAGGCCTCCGTAGTAATGTCACTTTCGGTTTTGTTCGTGCTTGGAGTAGGTAATATGGTTATTTCATTGATGCGGAACATAATACCATCCAAAATTCGAATTATCGTGCAATTGATAGTGGTTGCCACTTTGGTTATTGTGGTTGACCAAGTATTAAAGGCCTTTGCATATGAATTGAGCAAAACGCTGGCTGTGTTTGTTGGATTGATTATCACCAACTGTATCATTATGGGTCGATTTGAGGCTTTCGCCTTGGGTAATGGACCGTGGAAATCCTTTTTGGATGGAATCGGAAACGCTTTAGGTTACGGAGTGATTCTAATAATTGTCGGTTTCTTCCGTGAGCTATTAGGTTCAGGTACCCTTTTTGGTATTCCTGTTTTAGGTGACCCGATTGCAAAAACTGGATTGTACGCCACAGGATATGAAAACAACGGATTTATGATTATTCCACCGGCAGCATTGATTGTGGTCGGAATCATCATCTGGGTACAGCGTTCAAGAAACAAAGCATTAATAGAAGAAGCATAAAAAGGATAGGGTATGTTAGAGCATGTAGAATTGTTTTTTAAATCCATCTTCATAGATAATATGGTATTTGCGGTCTTTTTGGGAATGTGTTCCTATTTGGCCGTATCTAAAAAAGTATCCACTGCAGTTGGATTGGGTGCAGCGGTAATTTTCGTATTGGCGGTAACGGTTCCTTTGAACTGGTTGTTGGATCAATATTTACTTCGCGATGGTGCCTTGGTTTGGCTGGGACCTGAATATGCTGATTATAATTTGAGTTTCTTGTCCTTTATCCTGTTCATTGCAACCATTGCAACCATGGTACAGTTGGTAGAGATTGTGGTAGAGAAGTTTTCACCATCCCTGTATAACTCTTTGGGTATTTTCTTACCATTGATTGCGGTGAACTGTGCTATTTTGGGTGGTTCGCTGTTTATGCAGGCTAGGGAAATCCCTTCTCTGGGATTGGCGTTCAACTATGGTGTGAGCTCAGGAATAGGTTGGTTCTTGGCCATATTGGCCATTGCGGCTATCCGTGAAAAAATAAGATACTCCAATGTTCCTGCCCCTTTACGTGGATTGGGAATTACCTTCATCATTACAGGATTGATGGGCATTGGATTCCAAAGTTTTGGTGGAATGTTGACTGGCGATAATGAGCCGCCGGAAGGTGCGGATACAACAACTGCCAAGACCATTGAAGAAAAAGAAGTTGAAAAAGAGATCAAAGACGATGAAAAAGCGGTCTCTTATAACGAAATCATAAACGAATAAGCATGATTTTAGCCACAAGTACAGGAGGTACTATTCTAATTACCGTTGTAGCATTTTTGGTTTTATTGTTATTGTTGGTAGCCTTGTTACTGTTCACTAAAGAAAAATTGTCTCCATCGGGTCCGGTGACCTTGACCATTAACGGTGAAAAGGAAATTGAAGTGCCATCAGGAGGTACTTTACTTTCTACACTGGGGAACCAAAAGGTGTTTTTGCCCTCAGCTTGTGGTGGAGGCGGTACATGTATCCAGTGCGAATGCCACGTATTGTCTGGTGGTGGAGAGGCACTGCCTACAGAAACTCCGCATTTTTCACGTAAAGAACTCCAGCACGGGGCGCGATTGGCCTGCCAGGTAAAAGTAAAACAGGATATGGAGATTACCATTCCTGAAGAAGTGTTTGGTATCAAAAAGTGGGAAGCCACCGTTGTCCGTAACTATAATGTGGCCTCCTTTATTAAGGAATTTGTGGTTGAAATCCCTGAGGATATGAACTACAAAGCAGGTGGGTATATACAGATTGAGATTCCTACTTGCGAAATAAAATACGAGGACATTGATATTACCGCTCACCCTGAGGAACACGAAACCCCGGATAAGTTTCAGGCAGAGTGGGACAAATTTGGATTGTGGCCATTAGTCATGAAAAATGGAGAAACAGTCGAACGTGCCTATTCCATGGCTTCATACCCAGCAGAAGGTCGTGAGATTATGTTGAACGTACGTATTGCCACCCCGCCATGGGATCGTTCAAAGAACGGATGGATGGATGTTAACCCTGGTGTTGCTTCGTCTTACATCTTTTCACGTAAACCAGGAGATAAAGTGATTATTTCGGGCCCTTACGGTGAATTCTTTATTAATGAGTCAGAGGCGGAAATGCTATATGTTGGTGGTGGTGCTGGAATGGCCCCAATGCGTTCGCATTTATATCACCTGTTCAAGACCTTAAAAACGGGTAGAAAGGTTACCTATTGGTATGGTGGCCGTTCCAAAAGGGAATTGTTCTATTTGGAGCACTTTTATGCCTTGGAAAAAGAATTTCCAAACTTTAGGTTCTTTTTGGCCTTATCGGAACCACTGGAAGAAGATAATTGGAAAGTAAAAGAAAATATTGATGCAGAAGGAGATGGTTTTGTCGGATTCATCCATAATTGTGTAATTGACAATTACTTGAACCATCACGATGCTCCAGAAGATATTGAATTGTATTTCTGTGGACCTCCATTGATGAACAAAGCTGTTCAAAAAATGGGTGAGGACTTCGGAATTCCGGATGAAAACATCCGTTTCGATGATTTCGGTGGATAAATTTTCATTAAGTCACCTCGAGCGCAGTCGAGAGGTCAAAGTATAAAAACCAAACCGATGCGAAAGTGTCGGTTTTTTTATGAAAGAAAGAAAAGCGTTAACGGAACAAGAACTGCACAATCTCGCCATGAATATCGTGGGCAGACAATTGGAAGCCGATGGTTATGAGTTTATGGCCATTAATAGTAAGCTCAAAAAGAATCCACAATATGTTTGCCTGAAAGAGAAAGTGCTTCATTTTATTGTGGTCAGAAATGTAGAGTTTCCCAATGACCCAAGGAAGTATGATGTGGAGGTTATGCAGAAAGTAAAGGAACATGCCGAAAAATTCGAAGCAAGGACCTATTTCGCAGGTGTAGGACTTTCCAATGCCTCAAACAGGGAGTTACCTGTGTATCTGAACGAAGAATATCTTGTGGATTACCGAGGTTTGATTGAAATTTAAAAATGAGAAAACTAGTTTTTGTATTTATTGGGGTACTTTTTTTGGAATGTGTCACGAATGAACCATTGATAAAAAATCAAAACGTTGGCAACGCTTTGGGCACAACATATTCGATTATTTATATTACTAACCAAAAGCTGGATTTTCAAAAGGAGATTGATTCCGTGTTTCAGGTGTTGAACCAATCGCTTTCCACATATCTTCCAACCTCAGATATTTCAAAGATAAATTTAGGCGATTCCTCTGTTGTTGTAGATCACATGTTCAAAGAGGTTTTTGAGACTTCGTCAAAGGTTTATGAGGCATCTAGCGGTTATTTTGACCCCACTGTTGGTGTGTTGGCCAACGCTTGGGGTTTTGGGCCTGAAAATCGAATGGAATTGGATAGCCAAAAAATTGATAGTTTATTAGAATATGTTGGGTGGAACAAAGTAAAACTGAATGCGAACGGTACAATTTCCAAGAACTATTCGGAAACTCGCTTCGATTTTAACGCCGTTGCCAAAGGTTACGCTATTGACCGTTTAGGAGCAATGTTGAATACCAAAGGAATTGAAAGTTATTTAGTTGAAGTGGGAGGTGAGGTACTGACTAAGGGCAAAAACCTGATTTCCAATAAGAAATGGTCTGTTGGGATAGATGACCCCCAAGCTGAAACTGGTCGACAATTAAAGAGAATTGTGTACTTAGAGGATAAAGCTATGGCCTCATCAGGGAACTACAGAAAATTTAGAGTTGACCCTGAAACAGGGAAAAAATACGTACACACCATAAACCCCAAAACTGGCTACACCAAAAACGCCAATGTTTTAGCGACAAGTGTGGTAGCCAATACCTGTGCTGAAGCTGATGCCTATGCCACCGCATTTATGGCTATGGATTTGTCAGCATCCATGGAGTTATTGGAAAAACAACCTTTATTGGAAGGGTACATCATTTATTTGGATGACGAAGGAAACACCCAAGAGTTTATGACACAGGGATTCGGAGTTTTGGTTCAAAAAGATATTATTTCAAAACCAGAGGAATGATTTCTCCTTTGGCCAATCGATAGGTTTCAATATCCTTTGCAGAAAGTTTTGAGGTATAATCCACTTCTTCAACCTGAAAACCGATACTCCTTAATTTGTCAAAATAATCCCTCCCATAAATCCGAACATGGTCGTATTGACCAAAAATTTTAGCGCGTTCTTTTTTATCGGTTATAGAATCGTCTTCGAAGGTTTTGTCTCGTTTTAAATCTTGTGGTATTTGAAAAACGCCCCAACCACTTGGTTTTAAGACACGAAACAGTTCTTGCATGGCCTTAGTATCATCGGGTATGTGTTCCAAGACATGGTTGCAAAGAATTACATCAAAGGAGTCATTGTCAAAAGGGAGATTGCAGATATCTGCTTTTACATCTGCCAAAGGAGAATTTAAATCGGTAGTGGTATAATTAATGTTCTTTAATTTTTTGAACCTTTTATAAAATGCCTGCTCCGGGGCAAAATGAAGTAAGTTGAGTTTTTTGGTGAAAAAATCTGTTTCGTTTTTCAAAAAAAGCCACAATAGTCGATGTCTTTCTAAAGAAAGGGTAGAGGGAGACAGCACATTTTCTCTCGGATTTTCATAACCGTAAGGAAGAAACTTTCGAAAACTTTTACCGTCAATTGGGTCAACATACTTGTTTCCCTTTAAAAACAGGGCAATAAAAGGCCTAACCCAATAACTTAGTTTAATAAGCAACGGTCTGGGAATCAGATTTAAAATATACTTAAAAAGTTTTGACACGAATTACACGAATTTTCACAGAATTACTCTTCTGTAGGTCAGACTGTCTTCACCAAAATTTATAAGTAGTCCCAATCTTAGTTTTGAAGCGGCCAAATAATTCAAAGTTTGCTTTATATGGCTGTTTGTGAGCTTTTCAATGGCCTTTAGTTCCAAAATTATTTTGTTGTCTATTACAAAGTCTGCAAAATAATAATGTTTCAGTTTTTTTCCTTTGTAAACAATATCAAATTTCATCTCCCTATTGTAAGGCACACCATTTAGTTTTAGCTCAAATTCCAATGCATCGGAATAAACAGCTTCGCTAAAACCTTTTCCAAGCTCTTTATGGATGTCCATGCAAAGTCCAACAATAAAATAGGATTCATGTTTATGAAATACCTCTTTGACCATATAATGTCTGTTTTAGTGATTATAAAGAGGTTGATTTCTTAAAGTAATTTGTGGAATTCGTGTCAAAAAATCGCTTAAAGTGCTAATTTTTGATTGCGAAATTCCTCTTCCTCATTGCTTTTAATCCCTAAAGCATCATAGATATATTGGAAGGTGGATAAAAGTTCTGGTTTTCCATCAACCAAAGCAACGTCATGCTCAAAGTGGGCACTTGGCTTTCCGTCTGCGGTCAAAATAGTCCAACCGTCTTTTAGTTGTTTTATTCTTCGAGTACCCATGTTGATCATGGGTTCGATGGCCACCACCATTCCATTGACGAACTTTTTCCCACGGCCACGCTTGCCATAATTAGGCATTTGAGGGTCTTCATGCAGTTCGGTGCCCAATCCATGTCCGACTAACTCACGAACAACACCATAACCATGATTTTCGCAATAATTTTGGATGGCATACCCTACATCACCAACCCTATTACCTTCCTTGAAAGCTTTTATGCCAACATATAGGGATTCTTTGGTGATACGAAGAAGTTTTTTCGTCTCTTCGGCGACTTCACCAACCTCGAAGGTATAAGCATGATCTCCGTAATATCCGTTTTTCAAGGCACCGCAATCCACGGAGATAACGTCTCCGTCTTTGAGAGGTTCGTTGTTTGGAATACCGTGGACGACTTGGGCGTTTGGACTCCAGTTTAACGTATTTGGAAAATCATACATGCCCAAAAAACCAGGTTCTGCGCCTTGTTCCCGAATAAAATCTTCCGCTAGTTTATCCAAGTGCAATGGGTTGGCACCTGGTTTGATTTCCGAGGCGAGCATCCCCAAAGTTCTGGAAACGACCAAAGCGCTTTCACGCATTAATTCAATTTGTTCCGCGGTCTTAATTTTTATCATGGCAGCAAAGATAAGCTGAAATCAATTAACTGAAATTATTCCAAGTAGATTGATAAATGCCTATACCAGTGATTTTTGTGTCATTAAATCGGGTTGTTCAATGCCCAAGAGCTTTAAGACTGTCGGTGCGATGTCGCCTAAAACTCCATCATTGATTTCCTTGATTTCTTCATCAACCAAAATCAATGGCACAGGATTGGTCGTATGTGCCGTATTGGGGCTTCCATCGGGATTGATCATCGTATCACAGTTTCCGTGATCGGCAATAACAATGGTTGAATAGCCATTTTTCAATCCAGCTGTGATTACATCCTTGGCACATTCATCCACAGTTTCACAAGCTTTTATGGCTGCATTCATATCACCGGTATGCCCAACCATGTCCGGATTGGCGAAATTCAAGCATACAAAATCGGCTTCTCCAGTTTCCAATTCAGGAACAATGGCATCTCTGATATCGTAAGCGCTCATTTCGGGCTGTAAATCATAGGTTGCAACCTTTGGAGAAGGGCATAGAATACGCTTTTCACCTTCAAAAGGTTCTTCTCTTCCTCCGTTAAAGAAAAAGGTGACGTGCGGATATTTTTCGGTCTCAGCTATTCGAATTTGTTTTTTGTCATTTCTGGACAGTACCTCACCCAAGGTATCTTTAATGTTTTCTTTATCATATACCACCTTAATCCCTTTGAACGAATCATCGTAGTTGGTCATGGTTACATAATGCAAGTCCAGTTTGTGCATATTCTGTTCGTGAAAATCTTCTTGACTCAGAACTTGTGTTAGTTCGCGACCTCTGTCGGTTCTAAAGTTGAAGAAAACCACAACGTCACCTTTTTGGATTGTTGCTAGAGGTTGCCCTTTCTCATCGGACGCAATCAGTGGTTTGATGAATTCATCTGTAATTCCCTCATCATAGCTTTTTTGCATGCTGCCGACAATATTGCCTGTAATTTCTCCCTTACCATTCACAACCAAGTCGTAGGCCTCTTTAACCCGTTCCCAACGCTTATCGCGGTCCATAGCATAATATCGTCCAATTACAGATGCTACTTTGGTGTTTTTATCCGAGCAAAAATCAATCAAATCTTCCAAAAATACTTTTCCGCTTTTGGGGTCTACGTCCCTTCCGTCAGTAAATGCATGTACATAGCCATTTCCTAAACCACTTCCTCCTTGAAAGGCAGAAATCAATGCTTTAAGGTGGTTCAAATGACTGTGTACACCACCATCACTAACTAAACCTAGAAAGTGTACATTTTTGTTGTTCTCCTTGGCGTAGGAAAAAGCATTAGCCAATACCTGCTCATCCTTCAAGGTATTTTCTTTGACCGCTTTATTGATTTTGGCCAGATCTTGATAAACAATCCTTCCTGCCCCTAGGTTCATATGTCCGACTTCGCTGTTGCCCATTTGGCCCTCAGGGAGACCTACGTTCATCCCATCCGTCAAAAGGTTGGCATTAGGATATTTAGCGTACAATGAGTCTATAAAAGGAGTGTTTGCTTGCTCTATTGCTGATACTTTGGGGTCAGGAGATTTTCCCCAACCATCCAAAATCATCAGGATTACTTTCTTGTTCATGCTGTTGGAATTAGGCACCAAAAATAGGGTGTTCTATTTTGATGCACCAATAAAAGGTTCTATTTCTGTTTGGGTTTTGTTAATAGCCGACTTAAAAGGACTCCGCGTTGTTAAAATTTAGTTATTTAACTGTTAATGCTGTAACATTTGATGACGAAGGCAGTCTATTTTTATATCATATTAAATCATTAATCAAAAATTATTCATCATGAGAAAAACAATCCTAACCGTAGCCACGGCATTTATGCTAGTGGTTACAGGCACTTTTGCCACTGAACCACAAACCTCTGTTAAAGAAGAATTAATCGTTACATCCATCCCTGATGAGCTGAGCACATTTTGCAAAGCAATTTTAAAAGGGGATGTTGACACCGTAAAAAAGTTAATCGAACTTGGTGAAGATGTGAACAAGAAATCCATGGGTATGGCCCCTATTCATTTTGCAGCCCGTTATAACAAAGCTGAAATTTTAGGACTTCTAATTGAAAACGGGGCAGATGTTAAAAAGCGATGTGACAAAGGATACACTGCCAAAAAATATGCAGAGCTATCCAATGCCACGGATGCTTTAGAGGTATTAAAAACAGCTATGAAGAAATAAGCGAAAGAGTTTATTCATCCAAACTAAAAAGCCCATCCTTAAGGATGGGCTTTTTCATTTTACAATTATAGTGTTCGTGTAAAAGAGTGTCTTTTAAAAATCGAATCCGGTAATGGCCCGGTATATAAAGGCGTATAATGCCATCAGCAATAGAATACCACAAAAAATAGTGTATCCTTTTAAAAATACGACCAAATAATTTGGCTTGCAGTTATCAAACGCATTCACGTAAAGCTGCTTAAAATGTAATAGTGTTCCCATATGCTGTTCTCGTTAGATAGCAAAAATGGGCTAAAGAATATGGTCTGTTTGATTTGGGTTACACAAAGTTAGTCAAAACTAAATAAAGGCTATTTTTATTCGATAAAGCGCTGATTCTATCGACCTGAATATTTTTTTATAGCTTCCCTTATCTTTTCAATGCGATTTTCTGGATCTGGGTGGGTACTCTGAAACTCTGGCACCCTGTTAGGGCCAGCGGCTGCTTTCAAAATTTTCATGACCTCAATCATTTCATAAGGGTCATAACCTGCTTGAATCATAAATAAAACCCCTAGATCATCACTTTCCAACTCGTCGCCTCTTCCATTTTTTAATAAAGTATTTTGACCTATATTGCCGACAACATTGCCCATATCGGCTCCAACGGAGGCTCCCATGGTCAACGTTTGCCAAAAGCTGCTCTCGGCAATTCTTTCCGCAGAATGCCTACCGATTACATGTCCAATTTCATGGCCCAATACTCCGGCAAGCTGGGCTTCGGTCAATTGGGAAAAAAGGGCATAAGTAATGAAACACTGACCTCCTGGAAGTGCAAAGGCATTTATGGTTCTATTATCTGCTAGCAAATGAAAATCATACTTGTATGGTGTTTCTCTGGCGATACTGTTCTGTACCAATTTTTGACCAACGGCATCAACCAATGCCTGCATTCTTTCATCTGGGTACAATCCACCGTGCTGTTGCGCCATTTCCGGAGCACTTTGCAGTCCTATGGCAATTTCTTGCTCGGCGGACATGTTAATATTCTGCACCCTTCCGGTATAGGGGTTTTCTTCTTTGTTATTACATCGTTGAATAAAGGCAAAGGCCACAATAGCCAATCCGATTAGGATACGGATTTTCCAACTTCCTCTTCTCATGGTGTTAGTGTTCTTGAGAATTCAAGATACAAAAAAAGCCCTATAAAAGGGCTTGGTTGATATCCAAAATATTGTCTTGTATGTAGGTTCTCAAAAAACCTGATGTAAAGTGTTCACAGCCTAAAAACTCTTCATATTGAAGTAGTCTTAGAATATTCAATTTTCTATAAGCGGTCAACATAGGAATGGAAATAGGTGCGTAGCTATAGTGCCAAGGCTCGTATTTGAAACCTCTACGTTTGGGTTCATCCGTATAAACCAAATAATACCCGAATTTTTCCGAATTTTCATCCAACCATAACTTGAAATCAGCAAAAGGTCCGCCAGTTTCAAACTTTTCAGGAACCAATACATCGCCAGAGACCTTTGGATAACCATCAATAATATCGATATCTGTACCCCAATGATGCCGGCTTGTACCGGGAATGGTAGAATACTCTATTATTTTATCTATGGCTTCAAGAGGCTCCATTCCATCATCTTCGGTAAACCTGAGATATTTTCGTTCCCAAATGGCTTCCTGTCTGTAGAAATCTCGATAACTGGATACCATTTTTATGTCAAACCCATCAGCATAAGCAGCTTTCTTCATTTTTTGAAAAGCTTCAAATGCTTCTTTTCGCAGATTGATTCCTTTACCAAAGAGCTCAATGTCGGCTTTTCCCATTAATTCATCCACTGAATACTCATCATCGGAATATAAAGGAAAAACAGGTGGAAGGGTGCACGCTAATCCGGTTATCGATGCTTTTTTTATGAAATTCCTTCTTTTCATATAGTGGATTTGTAGGGCAAGTTAAGAAGTATTTTTTGTGTATGTCTATTAATTGGAAATATACAGGTATCCTTGATGTTTTTCTTTGATGTCAGATATTGTCAGAACATAAAAATAGACCCCGGAAGCAAGCTTTTTGTTTCGTTCAATGTTTCCGTTGCTATTGGATTCTCCATTGAATCCATTGGCATAATTGAGTTTAGAATATACCAATACACCATATCTGTCGTAAATGTTTAAAACATTGTTTGGAAAGTTTTCTATACCATCAATCAACAAAAATTCATTGACTCCATCATCGTTGGGAGTCATAAAGTAATTATCTAGATTGAGCACGGTGAAGGGTTCCAAAATGTCGTTTGTGCCTCCGAGGGTAACAATTTCATAATCGTTTGGTATAAAGGTTTCAGACGTGATGCTTCCAGATTCCAAATTGCCTGTTATAGAGGAATTTCCGAGGCTTACCCATTGGTTTTGGGTCTTGCTCCATCCGACCACCAGTAAATTAGTGGCAACTTCAGCTAGTAGTGTTGCACTACTTTCCGAATTCCAACTGATGGTAATTACAGAGGGTTGATCTGCCTCCAATCGCCAAAACTCTGTTTCGCTGATCTGTAGTTCATCCGTTTCCTTTTCTGAAGTGTTGAATTGTTGCAATATGGAAGTAGGCGAATTAGGGTCTTCGTAAAAGTAAGCACATTTTGCCGTTGCATTTATAGCACTCGAAGCAATTGTTAAAGGCCTTAATCGGTTGCCATCACCCACTGGAAAACTAATCAGCTCCTTGTTGGTCGCACTGACATACCCGTTTACGTGGGTATCATCGTTGCTTCCAACATAAAATGCGGAATTGATAAAGTTTAGTGTATTGTTGGGTACATTTCTAATGGTCTGAATATCTCCCACAACAAAGTTGACATTGCTGGTTATACCCACACCAATGTTTAACAGTAAGTTGTTATCTGCAACAACCTCAAGATCGTTGAAAACGGGGCTTTGAAGTCCTGAAATACGCAATGGGTCAGTGGAATAGAACCCTGTCAACCCTTGGTTGTTTTCAAAAGTACCATCATTGATGAGGTCTAAATGAAAACCCACTAGAGCATCATTATGAAATTGAAGCTCTCCAAAATTGTGAAAAGCTTCTTGGGCACTTAAAATTTGTAGTGATATGAAGCACACCCAAAGATGGACCTTAATGGATTTTAGTTCTTTCATAATTATAAATCCAAAATGGTAAACATAAACTCTGAATCAAACCTTGCCCTATCTGTACCACCATTATCATTATCACCAATAATTACTTCGAAATCGGTACTAGTTTGGTTTAAGTAGGCAATACCTGGGTCATCAGCTCCAGCTCCCTGTCTACTGGGCTGAGCTAATTGTATGATATAATCCGTATCTGCTACTAAACCAACGGGTAGGCCCACGCGATAATGACCATTGCCTGCAAGTTTTGTCACTGTTATTCCTACTGTTGCACGTGTAATGCTTCCGTCACTAGCTATTTTACCAAAAGCCTTTATAGGGCTTTCATAATATGCACCTCCGTTGGCACCTGCTGAAATGCTGTTGTTGGCTTCCGCTCCAATCACATTGGCCGTTTGGTCCACTGTGGCTTCGTTGGTATAAGTAATTGTTCCTGTGCCGTTGTCTTGGGACAAATTGGTTACAGTATTGTCATCACCATCGGCGATATCTGGAGGGATGTTGGTTAGTGATGTCCAGTCTCCATCAAAATCATCTGTAAAATCAGTATCTAGATTGACTGGTAAATCTGATAAGTCGTTAAAACTGCCAGAAAAGTCATCAAGCGCATTGCTGTCATAATTGCTTAAATCGATGGTGGTATTGCTTGGGTCGTTGGTCAGGGTAATGACTCCTGCGTTGAATTCCAGGTCTTGTATTTCATTTTGATCATCAGCATCGGCATCGTTAATGTTTAAAAGAATTGAATTTCCATTGGAAATACTGATATGCCCCGCAGTTCCATTGGTGCCAAGCGTTTGGTTATCCGAGTCGTTTGCATCAATTATGGTCTGTACCCCAGATTCGTTAGTGTAGGTATAAGTACCATCTAGGTTATCTGTTAACGTAGTCACTGTTTCCGGTGCTCCTGTGAACGTGATTTCATCTCCCTCTCCATCTGTCAGGGTTATTGTTCCATCTCCGTTATCTGTAAATGAAAATCCACTGACATTGGTTGCATCACACAAATTGATCCATTGGGCACCATCAAAATAATGAACACAAGCGGTATCCATATTATAGATTACCGCTCCATTCAATGGATTGATATTGTTCATTTCGGAGGTATTAAGCCTAGTGAGTACCAAAGCTTTATTGGAACTTTCCAATTCCATGATGGATGCGGAATCGATTGTGTTAGGATTAGCGCCAACCTTGACTTGGGAAAACATCAAAATTGGCCCAAATAGGGCAAAAAAGGCAAAAAAGTGTTTAGTAAACTTCATAACGACCTAAATTAATGGCTTGTTAAAATTACAAGGGAGGTCGATGAAGTGCCATTTATTGTTGTGAAGCAGCTTAGATGTGTTGCAAACAATGGCAATTGAAGCCTAAATTATCGATTTATAGTGAATTAGAGCAAAAATTGGAAGCTAAATTCTTTCAAATCTATCTGTCTAGAAACAAAAAGCCTTGATATTCAAGTTCCAAGTCATCCAGAGTAATCAAATAATAATATACGCCTTCAGGTAGGCCGATATCTTGGTTTAAGATAAGATTTCCCGTATTTGATTCTCCCCTGAACTCATCTACATAATTGATTTTTTCAAACACCTTTTGCCCAAATCGGTTAAAAATACGTAAGCTGTTATTGGGAGATTCTGATAAACCATCGATAATCAAAACATCGTTGGTGCCATCTCCATTAGGACTAAGAAAATAATTTCCTAGGGTTGGATTGTTCACGGCAAAAGTATCTTTGGGTAATGGTATTGTACCGAAGGTAATGGCAGCATAATCGCTGGGAACAATGGTTTCTGAGGTAGCGAACCCTTGCGCAATATCACCACTTACAGCGGTATTGCCAATTATTACCCATTGATTAGCTGACTTGCTCCAGCCTACGATTATTATTGAGTCGATAGATGCATTGGGAATGGAGGCCAAATCGCTCCGAGGGTTCCAACTAATTGTAACCTTGCCTGGCACTTCACTTTGAATGATCCAGAATTCTTTATCGCTTACGGTACCAATATCTCTGGCCCTCTGTTCAACATTAAAATTTTCTAGGATGGAGGATGGGCTAGAAGGGTCTTCAAAAAAATAAGCGCATAAGGCTATGGGATTTACAGACTCCGAGTTCAACAATAAAGGCCGCAATTGGTTTACGTCACCAACGGGAAAAGAGAAAAGGTTTCTGCCTGTCATCGCCGCAAAGCCGGTTACTTTAGATAAATCATTTTCTCCCGTAAAAAAGCCAATATCCACAAAATTAAGATTGATTGCACGGATATTCTGGGGCGTGAGAACGTTACCATCTATAAAGTTGGTATTGTTGATTACATTGACCGAAGTCTGTAAAGAAACGGTGCTTTGGACCATGAACTCGGCATCATTGAATATAGGTGGAATACTTCCCGAAATCTCTATGATGTTATTGCCATAAAACCCTGTTAAACCTTGGTTTTGGTCAAAGGCCGAATTATTGATCAAGTTAGTATGAAATCCAATATTTCCGTCCGTATGAATTCGGATATTACCGCTGTTATATAGGGCAGTTTGGGCGTTCATGGGAAACCCTATAAGCAATATTACTATGTAAAAGATGTTTTTCAAGTCTTAGAAATCTGTTACGGTAAAGAACCATTCCACATCAACAGCCAACCCTGTTGAATCACTTATTTGAACTGTAAAATTATTATTTGCTTGAGTTACTACTTCAATGGTTGTATTGACGCCAGCATTTAATAATGTTAGTTGAATTACATAATTAGCAGAGGAGGCATTGGATGAAAAATTCACCTGATAATTGCCAGTTCCTAGTGGTGTTATTGTAGCGACTCCCTCAGAATTTGTCAGAGAAGAACCATTGGCTTTTCCAATTGCATGGTATAGACTTACTGGATTAGCCCATTCGGCAGCTGTACCTGCGGCATTGGTCCTTAGTATTTGATTAGATAATCCTTGTTCAATTTTGGCAGGTGTCACGTTCGCATCGAGGATTTTGTCCGTTGTTACGGCGTTGTCCACGATCTCGTCGGTGTTGACGGCATCGTCGGCTATCTTGTCGTTTGTCACTGCGTTGTCGGCCAATTCGTCCGTATCTATTC
>NZ_SRXX01000006.1:0-127097 GCF_004804315.1 Flagellimonas onchidii | reverse complement strand
CTTGGCCAGGGTCACGTTCGCATCGAGGATTTTGTCCGTTGTTACGGCGTTGTCCACGATCTCGTCGGTGTTGACGGCATCGTCGGCTATCTTGTCGTTTGTCACTGCGTTGTCGGCCAATTCGTCCGTATCTATTCCATCGTCGGCCACGTCAAGGGTGAAGGGGTCCCCGGGCCCTGTTCCTCCCCCGGTGCGTACCAGTGATCCCCCGGCGGTGGCGTCCAGGACCTCGTTGCCGATAATTCCGTCGACCTCTGCGGCCGGAGCGGTTTCTTCCCATTGCGAGGTTGCCGCGTTCCACTGTATGATGTTGTTGTCCACGGTCCCGTCGGCTATCTTGGCCAGGGTCACGTTCGCATCGAGGATTTTGTCCGTTGTTACGGCGTTGTCCACGATCTCGTCGGTGTTGACGGCATCGTCGGCTATCTTGTCGTTTGTCACTGCGTTGTCGGCCAATTCGTCCGTATCTATTCCATCGTCGGCCACGTCAAGGGTGAAGGGGTCCCCGGGCCCTGTTCCTCCCCCGGTGCGTACCAGTGATCCCCCAGCGGTTGCATCAAGGACCTCGTTGCCCACAATACCATCATCTTCAGTTATGCCAAGGTCAGATTGATTGACCAGGACCCAACCTGTAGTTTCACCATCCCAACGTAAAAGTTGACCTGAGTTTTTGCCATCATCAAGTTTATCAAAGGTAATCGTCTTATTTTGAATTTGACCTCCAGTAATTGAAGATGGTTGGATGTGTAACGTGCCATTAATTGTAGAAGGTATAATATTATCAATACCCGAAATAAGGTTTACCTCAAAATTATAGTTGTCATCAGTTTGCGTGATTACCACAGTGCTATCCCGTGAAAACTGGTTAAACACTGCTTCTGTGCTCACGGTAAAAGAATTGTCCAGCGCTTCACAGATATTAATCCAATCCGTTCCATTATAGTAATGAATACAATCTGCATCGGTATTATAAACCAAAGCCCCGCGTAAAGGGGTAATCGTATTCATTTGGGCAGTGGTAACCCTGGTTATCACAAGCACCCTCGAAGAGCTTTCCAGCTCAAGAACGGAAGCGGGATTCAAGGTTTGCGGATTATCACCAATTTTTATTTGCCCTTTAAGGGAACCAATCATCAGTAGGCCAATAATCAGATGTACAAATTGCTTTTTCACAATGTCTGCTGTTTGAGGATTTTAACGCGTAATTCGCAAAACTATCGATATGTTTTAATAATTCTAATTATTACCGTCAAAATACCCTAGTTTGAAGGTGAATGGAAATGTATTTACGACTGCCTATCCACAGAATTAACAAAAGTTTAGAACAGGTTTATTTTTTTATATGGCCTTCAAGGGTTTTCTTTAGCTTCAACTAAACTTCAGTGGGTTATGAGAAAGATTATGGCACTATTGTTTTTTGCTATATTTTCTATGGTTTCGCTAGCTCAGGAAACTAGGCGGCCGCTAAGGGGAAAGGTGCTTTATAGAGGTGCCAATGTACCTAATGAAAACGTTATTAATGCTACGGCAGAAACAGCTACTATCACAAACGATGACGGGGAATTTTTAATTGATGTCAAAGATGGTGATCAACTGGTTTTTACAGCCGTGAACTATCAATTGGAAGTGATTAAAATTACTCCTGAAATTCTGCAGAAAAATAGATTGGTGGTCGAGGTGACCGAAAAAATCACAGAATTGGATGAGGTTGTGGTGACACCGGAAAACCAAGAAAAGTTTTTGCAAATACAAAATGAGGATTTCAAGGGGTTTGAATATGAAATTGATCGTGGTACGGAAGTGGAAAATATCGCTTTGTCCAGAACGGAGCGAGGAATGCAGGATGGACTTAATATCAAGAATATTTTTAAACTCTTATATAAAACTCTCACCAAGAAAAAAGAGGAAGAAGGAGGTGGAGAGCCTTTAAAGGTGAGTGAAATATTAAGACAAGTGTATGATGATGAATTTTTTGTTGTGGATTTGAAGCTTCCTAGGGACAAAATAGATGCATTTCTATACTATTGCGATGATAAGGTGCCTTCACAAATCCTTTTGCGGAAGCAAAATGAATTCCAATTGATTGACTTTTTGGTCACCCACAGTAAAACCTATTTGGCCGAGTTGGATGAGGAATAAGTTACTTTTCCTAGTATGGTGTTCGCTTACATTTTCGGGATTTTCCCAAAAGCAAACTGAAAAAGAACTAAAAGGAAGGGTTTATAGCCCTAATAAGGATGTTGTTGGTGTGGTTGTACAAAACGTGAGCGCTAATCACGCGGTTATTACAGATTTAAATGGAGACTTTTCCATTACCGTAAACAGAAATGATACCTTGGTTTTTTCAGCCGTTCAGTTCAAAAGAAAAGTACTTCAGGTTACCGAGGAGATTTATAATTCAAGATTTGTCACCATTCCCTTGGAAGAATTTGTCAATCAATTGGACGAAGTGGTGGTAAGACCGTATGACCTTACCGGAGATTTGAATCAGGATTTAATCGGGTTAAAACTTGAAAAAGATGTGAGTGCCGAGGCCTTGGGCTTACCAAATGCCCATGCCAAAATTCCCACGCAAAGCGAACGCAAACTACAGCAGGCTACTGCTGGAAAGTTTAATGTGGGAATGATTTTAACACCTCCATTGGATCCCTTGATAAACGCGATAACCGGTCGCACCAAAATGTTGAAAAACAGGGTTAAGGTTGATAAGACGTATGCCCGTACCCAAAGGGTGCAGGGGTTTTATGTAGATTCCTTGTTTGTAAGCACCTTGAAAATCCCCGTTGAGAAAATAGAGGATTTTATGTACTTCTGTGAAGTTGATGAAAAATTTCAGTCAGTAGTGGATTCACAGGACAAGCTGAAGATATGGGATTTTATGGTGGTCAAAAGTAGGGCCTATAGACGAAACAACAATCTGGATTAGTAATGCTCCATTCCAATACAAAGGCCGCGTTTATTGCTCTTTTATCGATTGGTAATGTAATGTATGCCCAAGAAGCAAGGGTCAAAGAAATCAAGGGAAGGGTTCGTAGTTCTGACAAAGATGTTGCAGGCATAGCGGTACAGAATATAAATTCTGCCAAAGCAGTGATTACAGATGCCAACGGTAATTTTTCCATTACAGCTAAGAACAATGATACTTTAGTATTTTCTGCTGTTCAATTCAAGAAGAAGGTAATCCATATTACCACAGACATATATAATTCTGGATTTATTGTCGTTCCCCTAGAAGAGTTCGTCAACAAGTTGGACGAGGTGGTTGTTCGACCTTATAATTTAACAGGTGACCTCAATCAAGATTTAAACGGTCTAAAGTTGGAAAAAGATGTAAGTGCAGAGGCTTTGGGCTTACCCAACGCAAGCGTTCGTGTTATCTCGCAAAGCGAGAACAAACTTCATGATGCTGATCATGGAAAATTTGTCTATTTATATGGTCTTGGATTCGCAATAAACGTCAATAAGATTCTGAATCGCTTAAGTGGGAGGACAAAGATGTTGAAGAAGCGGGTGCAATTGGATGAAAACTATGAAGTAATCAAAGGTGTTGAAGAAGAATATATCGATTCACTTTTTACCGATCATCTTAAAATTTCTCGAAACCAGTACCATGACTTTATGTATTATTGCCAAATGGATTCCGACTTTTACAATCTGGTCAAACAAGATGATGAATTAAAGTTTTGGGAGTTTTTAATCGAAAAGAGCAAAGTTTATCGTCAAAACAACAATATGGATTGATATGATTTGGCATGCCGTTTGCTAATTTTGGATTGTTGGATGATGTCATATCGAGCGCAGTCTAGATATCAATTTTAACGATTAAAATGTAACAAGAATTGAAAAATAAGGTCAATTACCATATGATGGGTTTGAAAATTGGAAAAGGAATGGCATTGTTACTTTTTGTGATGATGATGTTCTCATTTTCTACAGTACACAAATTTTATGTCAGTGTCACCAATGTAGTTTATTCAGAAAAAGATGAAGCATTACAAATAACTACCCGCATTTTTATTGATGACCTAGAACAAGTTTTGGAGGAGCGTTATGGCATAGACCCTGAACTTGCCACTGAGAAAGAATCTAAAATAGCTGATGAGTACATCAAAAAATATTTCAGGACAAAGTTTGCTATTGAATTGGATGGCGAAAACGCTAATTATACTTTCTTGGGCAAGCAATATGATAATGATGTGGTTATTTGCTATTTGGAAATACCCAAAGTAAATCTTGAAGATTTAAAGACTATATCCATCCAAAATGAAATTCTTACCGATTTATTCGAAGAACAGCAGAACATCGTCCATGTTAAATGGAAAGGAAACAAAAAGAGTTTTGTGTTGATTCGTGAGAATAATAAAGGAATGTTAAACTTCTAACCTTTCTTTAACGATTGGTTAAAAAAAAAGTATTTTTCACCGTTCAAAAATTGAAATAAAATGTTCAAAATCAAGTATTGTTTAGCTTCCATGCTGTTCCTTGTTGGTGCTTTGGCCATAGCACAGGAAGAAAGCGAGGAAAAAAGGGAGCCCGGCCACTATAATCAAAGTAAATTCAAACAATTGTACGAGGAGTTCTCAACTCCCAATACATATCGTTCAGCTTCTGGGGCACCTGGTCCTGATTATTATCAACAAAGAGCTGATTATAAAATGAATATTGTCTTGGATGACAAAAATGCCAAGATTAATGGTGTAGAGACCATCACCTATTACAACAATTCACCAGATGATTTGGAGTTTTTGTGGGTTCAATTAGATCAGAACGTTCGCGCAAAAGATTCCAAGTCCCCCTTACGTGATGGTAATGGTGTGAATTTCGCTTACACTGCCAGTAACTTTGCAAGCACCTACATTCAGGAACCTTTCGACGGTGGTTTTAATATTGAATATGTAAAAGATGCTAATGGCAAACCACTATCCTTTACCATCAATCAGACCATGATGAGGTTGAATATTCCAAAACCACTAAAAAGCGGTGAACAGATTTCATTTTCAATCAAGTGGTGGTACAACATCCCTGATCATACCGTGAATAGGGCACGTTCTGGCTATGAATATTTTGCAAAAGATGGTAACAGAGCTTACGTAATTGCCCAATTCTTTCCAAGAATGGCAGTCTACAGTGATGTTGAAGGATGGCAAAACCATCAATTTTGGGGGAGCGGTGAGTTCGCGCTTCCATTTGGTAACTACGACGTAAGCATTACTGTGCCTGCAGACCACATTCTGGATGCTACCGGGGTGCTTCAAAACAGGGACGATGTTTTCTCAAAGGAAATGATGAAGCGTTACAAGCAGGCCAAAAAATCTTACGACAAACCTGTTCTTATTGTAACTCAAGAAGAGGCTGAAGCAGCTGAAAAAGGCTTTTCAGATAAAACGAAAACATGGAAATTCAAGGCGACCAATGTTCGCGATTATGGTTTTGCTACTTCAAGAAAGTTTATATGGGATATGCAGGCTGTTAAGATAGGAGGCAAGGATGTGATGGCTGTTTCCATGTATCCGAAAGAAGGAAACCCACTTTGGGAAGAGCAATCCACAAAAGCGGTTGTACAAACCTTAAAGACGTATTCCAAGCACACCTTTGATTATCCTTATCACAAGGCCATCTCTGTTCATGCCAAAAATCAAGGAATGGAATATCCTATGATTTGCTGGAATTATGGACGACCAAATGAAGATGGAACTTATTCCGATAGAACAAAATACGGAATGATTAGTGTTATTATTCACGAAGTAGGTCACAACTTCTTCCCAATGATTGTTAATTCCGATGAACGCCAATGGGGTTGGATGGATGAAGGTTTGGATACTTTTATGCAATATCTGGCAGAACAGGAATTTGGTAAAAACTACCCAGAAGTCATAGCACCTAATACAAAGTACCCATCCCGCAGAGGTGAAGCGGCGAAAATAGTTCCTTATATGGCCGGAGACCAGAGCTATATTTCTCCAATCATGTCCAACCCAGAGAATGTCTACCAATTGGGTCCAAATGCTTATGGCAAACCAGCTACAGCTTTGAACATTCTTAGAGAAACGGTGATGGGAGAGGAATTGTTTGACCATGCCTTTAAAACCTATGCACAACGTTGGAAGTTTAAACACCCTACACCTGAGGATTTCTTCCGTACTATGGAAGATGCCTCCGCTGTGGATCTGGATTGGTACTGGAGAGGATGGTTCTATACTACAGACTATGTGGACATAGGTGTTAAAGGAGTTAAAAAGTACTATGTTTCCAGCAAGCCCACCAAGCAAATGGAAAAATATATGGCCGATAGAAACTTAACGGAATCTGATTTGCCCCCATTGGTATATTTGGCTGAAGAGGACAGTGAGGATTACTACCCTGATTTAAAAGGAAAATTTCCTAGTGCAACATCCCAAAACCTCAAAGAATTTATGATGGATAAGCTTACCGAGGCGGAAAGAGGACAGATAAAAGAACCAAAATACTTCTACGAAATCACTTTCGATAAGCCGGGAGGTATTCCAATGCCTTTGATTGTGGAATATACCTACGCTGACGGGAGCAAGGAAAACATTACCTACCCTGCTGAAATTTGGAGAAAGAACGATGCTGAGGTAAGAAGGGTACTGGCATCTCAGAAAGAATTGGTCGGTATTGTGGTTGACCCAAAATTGGAAACTGCCGATATTGATACCACCAACAATTCTTGGCCAATTAAAGAAGAAAAGTCTGATTTTGATAAGTTCAAAGAAAATATCAAGGGAAAATAAATCATGCTAATTACTAAAAAAGCCCCGTGATTTCACGGGGCTTTTTTTATTTTCCAACCAACTTCTCATTATATTTGCTTTATGCATTTTCTATTTATCAGTGGTGGCGAGATTTTTTTCATCCTCTTTGTTGTGGTAATGGTATTTGGTGCCGATAAAATTCCAGGCATAGCCAAAGGCTTGGGGAAAGGTATGCGCCAATTGCGTGATGCAACGGATGATATTAAGCGCGAAATCCAAAAAAGTGCAGAAAAACAGGGTATTGATACTGACTTTACAAAGGATATCCGCAATGAATTGAACGAAGTAAAAAAGAATGTGGATGAAGTTACTGGTGCCGTTAAAAGGAGCACAAAGTAACCATGTTCGAAAGATTACTTCAATGGGATCAAGATACTTTTGTTTACCTTAATTCCCTTGGTACAGAAAGGTTTGATACTTTCTGGGTAATTGCCACAGAAATCAAAAGTTGGATTCCTCTTTTTCTACTGTTTTTACTGCTATTTATTCTCAAGTTTCCTCGGAAAAAAGCTTTTTTTCAAATTGTTTTACTGTCTTTGTTCGCATTCTTCATTACATTTTTGACCCATCTAATCAAAATTTGGGTGAAGAGACCTCGTCCCTGTAATGATGAGACCTTGAATTCTTTTATTCGGATATTGAAGACCCCTTCGGATTACAGTTTCTTCTCAGGACATGCGGCAAGTTCGTTTGCCATAGCCATGCTGACATACTTACTACTTCGTGAAAGGGTAAAATGGGCTTGGATTTTCTTTCTCTGGCCTTTGCTGTTTTCCTATAGTAGAATATATGTGGGAGTCCACTTTCCGTTAGATGTTTTAGTAGGAGCTCTAGTCGGAAGCCTTTCTGCATTACTTTTTTACAAGATTTACCTGCGATTTATAGCACCCTTGACAAAGTAAGTCCATCCCTTATAGGAAGAAGGACCGTTTCAACTCTTTCATCATTTTTTAACTTGGCGTTGTATTCCAAAAGAGCAGCTGTGGCCTTATCCGATTTGGCAACAGGTTCAACCACTTTTCCCGACCACAATACATTATCCGAAAGAATTGTACTACCGGATTTTGTTTTTTGAATTACTGCTTCAAAATAGGCGTCATAGTTTACTTTTTGTGCATCAATAAACACAAGGTCAAAGCATATATCAAGTGATGGAATTATATCCAAAGCATCCCCTGTATGCTGAATAATCTGTTTCCCAAAACCGCTTTTATCAAAATATTTACGCTGCATTTGATGAAGTTCTTCGTTGATTTCAATGGTATGAAGTTCCCCGCCCTTTTGCAATCCTTCTGCCAAACAGATAGCGGAATATCCAGTGTAGGTGCCTATTTCAAGAATATTTTTGGGAGCGATTAACTTTGATAGCAAACTCAATACCCTACCTTGAAAATGACCTGTGATCATTCTTGGCTGAATAACCTTTAAATGAGTTTCTCTTGTAAGCTCTGTCAACAAAGGAGGTTCGGCTTCTGAGTTGTCCGAAATATAATTTTCCAACAGAGGAGATAGGAAATGCATGCGTAAATTTTCGTAAAAATATGGAAAAGAACTACATTGGATTTCTATTTGTTTAATGATTTGATATGGCATTGACCGATTTTATTTTAAGAGAAGCTACTCTTGCTGATTTGCCCGTGCTCCTTGGTTTTGAACAAGAGCTTATAAAGGCAGAAAGACCTTTTGATTGCACTATAAGAGAAGACCCAGTAAGCTATTATGACATTGGACAAATGATTCCAGATGAGAATTCTTGTGTAGTGGTGGTAGAACATGATGGAAACATTGTAGCATCAGGCTATGCGCAATCAAGACGCGCAAGGCATTATCTGGACCATGAATACTACTCCTATCTTGGTTTTATGTTTACCCTTCCTGAATTTCGAGGAAAGGGACTGAATTCCGAAATTATAAAAGCTCTTAAAGATTGGTCAGCCAAAAAAGGGCTTAAGGAAATGCGCCTTACCGTATACGATGAAAATTTCCCGGCTATAAAAGCATATGAAAAGGTGGGCTTTAAAAAGCACATTATTGAGATGAGACTAGAATAATTTGACCAGAAGAAGTAGTTTTACCAATACTCATTTGAAACCGTTTTAGTTATGACATTTCAAAACACTTTGGAGTTTGCACAGCAGTTGGATGCCAAAGATTCCCTATCCAAATACAGAAATGAATTTCATTATCCCCAAGTGGCCGGTAAAGAGGTGATTTATTTTACAGGAAACTCTTTGGGACTACAACCTAAACGGACTCAAAAATACGTGGATGAGGTCATGAAAGACTGGCGGGAGCTAGCTGTTGAAGGGCATTTTTATGCAGAGAAACCTTGGTGGGATTATCACGAGCGTCTGGCCAATGGTTTGGCAAAAGTTGTTGGTGCAAAACCGGGAGAAATTTCTGTGATGAATACCCTCACCGTGAACCTTCATTTGTTGATGGTTTCATTTTATAGACCTACCCAGAAAAGATTTAAGATTCTTTGCGAGGAAAAAGCCTTTCCCTCAGATCAGTATATGCTACAAAGTCAGGTAAGGTTTCATGGCTTTGACCCTAAGGATGCCATAGTGGAGGTCAAAAAAAGAAAAGGCGAACATTTTTGGAGAAAGGAGGATATCTTACAAAAAATTGAAGAGACTGGTGATGAACTAGCCTTGGTGCTGATTGGCGGTGTCAACTATTACAACGGGCAGGTATTTGATATGGGAACCATTACAAAAGCTGGAAAAGCGGCTGGAGCTTTGGTTGGTTGGGATTTAGCCCATGCAGCAGGAAATGTAGCTTTGAAATTACATGATTGGGATGTGGACTTTGCCGCTTGGTGCAGTTATAAATATATGAACAGTGGGCCAGGAAATGCATCTGGGATTTTTGTTCACGAACAACATCTAGGTAAAAAAAACCTCCCTCGGTTTGAGGGTTGGTGGGGAACCAAAAAAGAAACCCGTTTTTTGATGGAGCCAGAGTTTGACCCAATAGACACAGCAGATGCATGGCAGTTGAGCAATCCTCCCATACTTTCATTGGCACCATACTTAGCTTCGTTGGAATTATTTGATGAGGTGGGGATGGAAGCTTTAATCCAAAAACAGCAAAGAATAGTATCCTATTTGGAGTTTGTACTTCACGAAATCGATAAGGCAGTTGCCAGTTCTTTTGAAATTATAACACCAAATGAACGAGGTTGCCAGCTTTCGGTATTTCTGCATGGAGAAGGCAGGGCTTTGTTCGATCATTTAATGAAAAATGGAGTAATCACGGATTGGCGCGAACCGAATGTGATTAGATTGGCCCCAGCTCCCTTTTATTGCTCGTTTACTGATATGTATAGGTTTGGGCAAATCTTGAAAAGTGGAATCCTAAACAAGTGATTGGGTATATTTTGATTTTAAATACGCACTGGGCGTTACCCCATGGTATTTTTTGAACTGCTTGGTGAAGTAAGAGGGGTCGTTAAATCCTGAATTGTACATTACCTCGGCAATCACATTATTGCTCTCATTGAAAGCTTCCATGGCCTTTTCAATACGATATTCATTTACAAAATCAATAAACCTTCGATGGGTCATTTTTTTGAAAAAGCGGCAAAAAGAATTGGCGGTGTAACCCAATTGAGAAGCAATATGTTCTACTGAAATTTGCTTTGAATAGTTATTGTTTACATATTCAAAAATTTCCTCTAAGTGATCAATATCAGCCTTTTTATACCTGTTGATCTCGTAAGAATCAAATAGGCATTCATACGTGCCATATTTACTTAGATAGTCCAAAATAGTCAATAGGTTGATCAACTTTCCTTGATTATCCAATGTGCTAAATTGTCTGAAGTTATCCCACAGCGCATCTTTGGTCTTTGAATCAAAGATGAGTACTTGTCGTGAGTCTTGTATCAAACGTTTTATCCCCAATAATTCTGGAAAAACTTTTAGTTTATCCGCTAAAAACTCCTTTCTAAATTGAATGACTACCTCTAAGTTGTCTCCATGGTCTTTATTTCCAAAATCGGCATGGGGAATGTTTCCACCTAGAAAAACCAAGGTGCCTTTGGTGTAATTCATTTTTTTGGAACCCACTTGCAAACAACCACCCCCATTTTTAACAAAAACCAATTCAAATTCGGGGTGAATATGCCATCCAGCAGATTGGCAATAGCTGGAGTTATTATAGCTTTCCACTTTTAAAGAAGCACCGTTTTGCAGATTTATAGCTTCAAGAATAGGTTTCATATGGTAAAATTATCTAATTATGACATCTAAACAACAATAAATGAATAAAATGACTTATTTATGGAATAATCTATTATATGGGGCATTGGCAAATCCTTAGTTATTTTGCGTGCAACAGTATAAGTCACCAATGAAATCATTACAACTAATTTTTTCCAATCCGCGTTACTTTGCTCCCGCGTTCGTTTTCACAAGCCTAAACATTTGGTTTGGGACTTGGGCCATTTATATTCCATCGGTCAAGGAAAGACTGGAGATTGATAAGGCTGATCTGGGAATTGCCATTTTTTGCCTTTCATTGGGTGTATTTACCATATTTCCCGTTGCCTCCAAGATAATTAACAAATTCGGTGTAGGCAGAACAACATGGTATGGCGTTTTACTTTGCAGTATTACTGCACTATTCCCATTGTTGGCCCCTAACTATTATCTTTTAATGCTGGCGTTGTTCGTTTTTGGTGCATCAAATGGACTCACAGATATTGCTATGAACACTTTGGTCACTGAAATTGAAAAGAAGGACAAAGAAAATTTTATGTCGGCGGCACATGGGTTTTTCAGTCTGGGTGGTGTAATTGTTGGGCTAGGGAGTTTTTTAATACCGTTCATAGGAAATCCGGCCTTGCACATGGCCGTAACGGTTCTTTTGGTTTTGGCAATAAACATGTTTTTTTATAAAAACTATATTAATATAACCGCGGCACAGGTAGATCAAGAACAGTTCAGTCTAAAGTTGCTTAAGCCCCTTTTTTTATTGGGAATTATTGCATTTGTGACCATGGGAAGTGAAGGTGCCATTATTGATTGGAGCGGTCTCTACCTTAAAGAGGTTACATTGGCCCCAGAAGCTTTTATAGGCTCTGGTTTTTTGGCCTTTTCAATTGCTATGACCTTGGGCCGATTTTTAGGAGATGGCATAAGTGCAAAAATAGGATCGGTAAATATTGTCGTGTTAGGAGCAATTATTGCTACGGTAGGTTATGTTTTAGTATTATCTGAATACACGTTACTTGCCATTTTAGGATTTGCACTTAACGGTCTCGGGTTCTCGGTGATTATTCCTGAGCTTTTTCGTATCGGTGGAAATGTAAAGGGAGTTGAATCCGCCAAAGGGGTTTCCTTTATTGCGGGGACTGGGTATTTGGGGTTTTTGATGGGTCCCGTTATTTTAGGGTTTATTGCTGAGGAATCTTCTTTAAAACATAGTTTTTTTGCTCTAACAGGATGCGTGCTTTTGGTACTGGGGGTAACAGCCTTATTGAGAAAAAGCAAATCTTAAAAAATCACTGCTTGACCTCTAAATCAGTGAAATTCAAACTAAAAGAACCTTCTGCCATTCTATGGTCTTGGGCAAGTAGAAGCCCTTCAATTTCTACATAATCCTCCCAAGTTGTGGTCATAGATGGTTCAGGTTGATTTGCCTTTCTAAAAACCCATTCACGGATGATATGATCATCACCAAAATAAAAATCATAGGCGTCACCAGGGGTGTATCCACCCTCACTACCATAAACAATGGTTAATTTTTGTATCGGTTTTTGACTGATGGGAGCTTTTTCATTCTCTGAATGCTCAAAAGTATAGTTATTGGAGTCCCATATTAAGTTAAACGGGGCCAAAACCCAATAACGATCATTAATAAAACCTGCATTCGCTTTGGTGGCAATGCTGTCCATCGATTTCCGATTATAAACCAATGTGTCATTTTTCGAAATGGAGACAACATCGTTAGTTTTGGGTTTCCATATCCAAGTACGTTCAAGGTGAGTAGTATCCCGGTCTACGTTAAATGTAAAGGTGAATTCTTTGACCGATTTCCAGTTTTCGAAACCATGGGCATAAGCAATTTTTTCAGCTATGGTAGGTTCGTCGAATGCTTTTTCAACCTTTTTGGGCTCCGTTTTACAACTGATAAATAGCCAAAGTGATGAGAGTACTAAGAAGGAAACAGTTTTCATGTGCTTTTTTTTCAAATGTAACTCGATTTTAATTTATATTAGGAATAAATCTGTTGCATATCTAAACTGATTCACTAACCACAACCCCTTCTGAGTGACTTTTTTAAAAAGACTGTTTCTAATTCTTATAAATAATCTCGATAAGAAACCATTGGAAACAGACGACCCGTATGCCCATTTAACAGATGAGGAGCTGGTAAAAAAGATTGTCGCCAACAACAATCCACTGCTGTTTGGTAAGCTGTATGACCGGTATGCAAAAATGGTCTACAACAAGTGTTATGGATTTGCAAAGTCGCAAGATGAAGCAGAAGACTTAACCCAGGACGTTTTTTTGCAGCTGTTTATAAAACTGAAGATGTTCAAAGGAAAATCCAAGTTTTCAACTTGGCTTTACTCTTTTACCTATAATTTCTGTGTAAACTACGTAAACAGGAATAAGCAAAGAAAAATGAGCGATAAATCGGTACCAGTTGAAGATTCAGAATATAAATTGACCGTTGAAGTGCCCGACGATAGCCTTTTTGAAATGAAGGCCAGTAAGTTAAAGGAGGCCTTGGAACTGATATCACCAGAAGATAAATCCATTTTGTTGTTAAAATATCAAGATGGAGCATCGATAAAAGACCTTGTGGCCCTTATGGAAATAGGGGAGAGCGCAATAAAAATGCGTCTCAAGAGAGCAAAAGAAAAACTAGTGGAAATGTATAACACCTTACCATAGATGGCAAAGAAGAAAAGAAATCCATTTAGGGAATTGGAAGCTTCATTAAAAGAAGTTCCACCTGGTATGAAGAAAAAGGTAATGAACGACATTGCAGCGGCAAAGTTGATCCTCGATCTAGCGTCATTGTTTTCTTTCAATGTGGGCTCTGCTTTGCGGAAACTCTTTAAAACTTTTGGAAATAACTAATCTGAACGAACACTTAAAAAACTACGAATATGGAAACTATTAACGAATGGAAAAATCTGACTTTCGATTCCCTTGCCACCATGGGAAGGGATATTGCCATGGCCTTGCCAAAGATAATCGGCGCACTGATAGTTCTTTTAATCGGTTGGCTTGTTACCAGAATTATCCTTTTTATTTTGGGTAAAGTTCTAAAATTGGCAAAAACAGATGCCTTGAGCGAAAAAATCAATGAGATGGATTTATTTGGCAGAGGTGATTTTAAAATTGATATCATAAAGGTCATACTCGGATTTGTCAAATGGTTCTTGTTGTTGGTTTTCTTGATCGTGGCCGCCGATATTCTAAGCTGGGAGATCATTTCTACGGAAATAGGAAATCTACTTCGCTATTTGCCCAGATTATTCAGTGCTTTAGCGTTGATCATGATAGGACTATACATTGGAAACTTTGTAAAAAAGACAGTAAAAAAGCTGTTCGATTCCCTCGAATTCGGAGGATCTAATTTAGTGAGCAACCTATTGTTTTACATCATCGTAATTTTTATTTCCATTACGGCATTGAATCAGGCGGGAATAGACACTTCTATCATTACCAATAACATTACCATGATTTTGGGAGCTTTCTTGCTGGCCTTTGCATTAGGGCTAGGGTTAGGTTCAAGGGATATCATCACTGACCTTTTAAGGTCGTTCTACACCCGAAGAACTTTTGCTGTGGGTGACAAGGTAGTCATTGGAAAATATTCAGGAACTATTGAAGCCATAGAAAACAACTCATTGACTTTGATTACTAAAGATGGGAAATTTGTAATCCCTATTAAAGATGTGGTGTCGAAAAAAGTTGAGATTAAATCCTAATAAATCTTGATTTTGAAAAGGTCGTTTTAAGGTACATGAAACTTCTAGGGAATTTGATTAATTTTGAAACTTTCAAAAGCTAAAGAATGAGTTCAAAAAAAGGGAAAGTTCAAGAGTTGATTCAAGAAAAATTACTGGAAGAACGTAAAGTGTTTTTGTGGGGAATGGTAGATGATGATTCAGCAAAACATGTAATAGATCGCCTGCTTTACTTGGATCTTCAAAATAATAAAGAAATCCAACTGATTATCAATAGCCCTGGAGGGTATGTTACTTCAGGTTTTGCGATTTATGATACCATAAAACAAATTAAAAGCCCGGTTTCGACCGTTTGTTCAGGTTTGGCCGCTTCAATGGGTTCTATTTTGTTATCTGTTGGGGAAAAGGGAAGACGTTTTATTCAGCCACATGCGAGGGTGATGATTCATCAACCTAGCGGAGGAGCTCAGGGGCAAGCCTCCAATATCGAGATTCAGGCTAAAGAAATCATAAAGACAAAAGAACTCGGTGCCAAGATTTTGGCTGAAAACTGTGACCAAGATTTTGACAAGGTGATGAAGGATTTTGATCGCGACTATTGGATGGGAGCAGAAGAATCTATTGAATACGGTATTGTTGACGGTATTCTAGAATAAGATATTATTGCATAACCCTTAAAAAGGGAAAAAGTCCTTCATAAAAGTTATGAAGGACTTTTTGCATATATATGGACGCCTGAGCGGAATATTTTCTTTATATACGTCAATCTTAGTGCCAAAAGTCTTGAGGTAAATGTTAAAAAATATAAAAATAAATTTAAGATGGTGTTTCTGATCATCTGGAAACTGCGAAAAAAGGAGAGTTTGTCTTAATTGCAACCTTTAAAGCAGAAGCATTTTTACTTTATTCCGTAATTTTATGGTTTAACGAGAATCGGCCCAAGGGCATTTATGACACAGACTTCCAAAAATATTGCCATCATCGGTTCGGGATTGGTGGGCTCACTTTTAGCAATCTATTTAAAGAAAAAAGGACACAAGGTTACTGTTTTTGACCGCAGACCTGATATCCGAACGGTAGAATTTTCTGGGCGCTCCATCAACTTGGCAATGAGCAATAGAGGGTGGCGCTCGCTCAGAAAAGTTGGATTGGAAGAGCGAATCAAGGAAATTGCTATTCCTCTGGACAAAAGAGCAATGCACGTGAACGAAAAACCGGTCTACTTTCAAAAATACGGTAAAGAGGGAGAAGCAATTTGGTCTATTTCAAGAGGGGTTTTAAATAGAAAGATGATAGACTTGGCCGAAAAAGCGGGAGCCGAGTTCAAATTCAACGAAAAAGTTTGGGATATCGACCTGCCCGAAGCCAAGTTGTACACGGGAGCGTCCGAAAAGAGTGAGTGGAAAGCGTATCAATACGATTTAATTTTTGGCTGCGACGGGGCTTTTTCACGAGTACGGCATAAAATGCAACGCCGAAGTCGATTCGATTACTCGCAGCAATTCATTAATGTGGGGTACAAAGAACTTACTATTCCCCCTAATGCGGATGGAACCCATAAGTTGGATAAACATTCTTTTCATATTTGGCCCAGGGGGAAATTTATGCTTATTGCCATGCCCAATTTGGGTGGAAGCTTTACCTGTACTCTATTTTTACCTTTTGAGGGACCTGTGTCTTTTGAAAACATTGCCACAGAAAAGGAGGCCAAGACTTTTTTTAAAGCCTATTTTCCAAATGTTCAGAAGGAAATCGAAAACCTTACTAGCGATTTTTTCAAGAACCCTACAAGCGCAATGGTCACCATGAAGTGCTACCCATGGACTTATTGGAATAAAGTGGCTTTGGTTGGTGACTCCGCCCATGCAATTGTTCCCTTCTATGGGCAGGGCATGAATGCTGGTTTTGAAGATATTTTTGTGTTGAACGAGCTTATGGAAACCTATGGAGACAATTGGGATACCATTTTTGACGAATACCAAAAACAACGCAAGCCCAACGCAGATGCCATTGCTGAATTGAGCTACCGGAACTTTGTGGAAATGAGCAGTAAAACGGCCGACCAAATGTTTTTGCTACAGAAAAAAATAGAAAAAAGATTTTCGACAAAACATCCGGACAAATGGATTCCAGTATATAGTAGGGTCACGTTTTCGGATAAACCTTATTCGGAAGCATTGGCAATAGGGGATAGGCAGGAAAAGATTATGCAAGAAATCATGAAACTTCCGAACATAGAAAATGTTTGGGATTCTCAGGAAGTTGAAGATAAAATAGTATCACTTCTATAAAATGTAAAAGCGGCCCAACGGGCCGCTTTTGGTATTCTGGGCAATAAAGATTTAAACAGAGATGGCTAAATTCTCCGATTGTTGGACGGTATCTCTTCTATTGCCCAAAAAGTAGGTGATAAACAATAACGCCAAACAAACCACTGCGGGGGCACCATTACCGTATTTAGAAACATAATGGGCGATAATTGCAAACACCAAGTTTAAAATAAACCCCCCATAAGCCCATTCCAGCAACCTTTTACTTTTGTTGTAAATGATTAGGGAGAGCCCTAAAAATTGGGCAATGGCCAGTGGTTTTACCAAATGTTCAGGGTAACCAAGTTTGGCGTATTCCTGTACCATAGCTTCGTAAAAAAACAAATGCTTGTAAAGTGAGGTCAAAATCATTAATGAGAATAACCCCAAAAAGATGTAATAAGTAGTGTAGTTTTTTTTCATGGCGCTAGTATTTAAGATTTGTTGTCTTCAATCTAGCCAAATAAATGTGGATATTCCTCTGTGAATTGGCAGATGAACATTCCCTATCGACCAAATACGGGTTTATAAAGCCAAGTGATAAGAATTCTTCCCAACTTGCTGCGGGCTTTTGTTGAAATTTCACCGAAACCCTTCACTTCTTGTCCTTCATCAAAACCCGAAGCTTTAGCGTGGGATTTACCGATAGTCCGAAGCCTTCTACTCTTCACTTGTAGTCCGAGGCCTTTCGGCCGTCGTAGCCAAGCTACTTTGGCGAAGAAGGCTGGCGAAGGACCGTTCCCCAAATTACCCCATCCGTCAACCCAAACGGGGCATCCGTCAATTGGGAGGGATGGGCCATACATTGGCAGGCTAACTTAGCGGTATTCACTTAAATACTAAATACCATGAGAAATAAGCTAAAATTGCGCCATCGAGCGCCATCGAGCGCCATCGAGCGCCATCGAGCGCCATCGAGCGCCATCGAGCGCCATCGAGCGCCATCGAGCGCCATCGAGCGTAAAACCCTGAAAAGATCTTTATTGCTGGCCCTATTGCTCATCGGGGCCATATCCTGTAGCAAAAAAGAAGACCCTGTCCCACCAACGAACAGCGAACCCAAGATTGACCAGAGCACACTGATTTTTGACACCAATGAGAACATACCGGACACCGATGTGATTGGAACATTGAAAGCGACCGATGCGGACGGTGATGAACTAAAGTTCAGTATGGTCGCCAACAGCGAGGATTTGTTCGAGGTTGTCAAGACCAACGAGGGCGGTGCCATAAGCCTTGCGGCAGGCAAGAGCTTCGACATCCACGAAGAGTCCAAGACATTTGAGATCACCATTGGGGTGAGCGATGACAACAACCCTACGGTCAATGCCCAGGTGACCATTAATGTGGGCAATGTGAACAAGGCCCCAGAGATAACGGCGGACCAAGTGTTCGAGGTGGCCGAGAACGTGGAAGGCGCCGAGGTTGGAACAGTAGATGCGACCGATCCTGATGGCGACACACTTGAATTTGAGATTGTGACCGATATCACCGACCCTGCAAACGGCCTTTTTGTGATTGATAAGGCAACAGGGATATTGAGCTTGGACGAGGGTAAAACACTCGATTTTGAGGGCACTCCGTCCTATATATTGACCGTAATCGTAACGGATGGAGCTGCTACCACCGAAGCCGAGATCACCATAAATGTGGTCGATGACGGTGTACTTGCAGAAAGCCCCGACTCCTTCGTAACTACATGGACGACTGATGGACAAGGGGTGGAGATCCAACTGAACTCCGAAATATCCGACAACAATTTGGAAGGACTTACTTTTGATTATGTGATCGATTGGGGAGACGGTTCCGAAGTTGAAGAATTGACCACTGCTAAACCTATCCATGTTTATGAAGAACCCGGGGCCTATACCGTGGCCATCACAGGACAGTTCCCTGCGCTCAGGGTGTCGGGGTATGAAGACTATTTTACCAGTATGGAGCAATGGGGTAACATTCAATGGAGGGTTCTAGAAAAAGCATTTGTACTTACTAGTATGGATTACAATGCAACGGACAGTCCTGACCTGTCAATGGTTAAAGATATAAGCAGTATGTTCTCGACAAGTAGCGTCAATTTTAAAACGAGCATTGCAAACTGGGATGTTTCCAAAATAGAAGACATGAATAGTATGTTTTACTTAAATGAAGGGTTCAACGATGATATCAGTGGCTGGGATGTGTCCAGTGTGATTTACATGAATTCTATGTTCCATTCAACCACAGTATTTAACCAACCTATTGGAGCATGGGGAGAAAAAACATCCAATGTGATTGATATGAGCAGTATGTTCAAAGATGCCAAAGCCTTTGACCAAAACTTGGGAGGTTGGGACATTAGCAGTGCTCAATTCATGGAAAATATGTTGGACAATCCAGGATTATCAAGGGACAATTATGGTGCAACTTTATTGGGTTGGGCAACCATGGAGGTTCAGCTCAATGTGACACTTGGTGCTGCTGGACTGGACTATTGCAACAATAATCCGGATATTTTAGCTGCCCGTGAAACATTATCGAACAACAATTGGACTTTTATAGGGGATTTAGGAGTTTTTTGCATAGGTTTTTAAAAACTAAAAAACGTAAACAATAAATGGGAGGGTTTGTTTTAGGCCCTCCTTTTTTCTTTGTGTGGTCATTGGTGCCATACATGTCATTCCCACGAAAGTGGGAATCCACATGAAGGCTAAGATTCTTCACATTCGTTCGGAATAACCTTGTCGATTTTTCGTCATTTCGAAGAAGTGTAACGACTGAGAAATCTCTCTTGTTGGTTCTACGCCATCCCACATTTGATGCAGAAAGAGCTCCTTTCCCTTTTAGGGAAAGGTGTCCCGCACTACGGGACGGAAAGGGTCAAACCATCTTCACTTCCGACTGTGCTTACGCTAAAGCTTCAGCGACACGCGTACGCTCAGTGTGACATTACTCAGTATGATAGGGAAGGAACAAAAAAGTATTCGTGTCAATTGGCGAAATTCGAGAAATTCGTGTCAAAAAAACATTAGATTCCTGTTTTGCGCCACTGCAAGCCATCTTCGCCAAAGCAGCAAGGCTGCGACGGCTGAAAAGCTTTGGCGGCACGCGGTCGCATGAATGACAAAAACCTCAGGAATACATTAACAACATAAAAAAGCCACCTAAAAAGGTGGCTTGTATTTTCAAAACATATTGTTGCTTAAATCTTTGAAAACAGTTTTTGCATTTTGTCTTGTTCTTCCTCGGCAAGAAGTGGATCAACCAAAATTCGACCACTGTGTTCATCGGTAATGATTTTTTTACGCGAGGCAATCTCAACCTGCACCTGAGGCGGAATGGTAAAGAAAGAACCCCCAGAAGCACCACGCTCTACCGGAACAACGGCCAAACCGTTTTTAACATTATGTCTAATGCGTTTATAGGCTTGGACTAGGCGTTCTTCGATTTTGTCCTCAAACTCTTCGGATTTCTTCAAAAGGGCTTTTTCCTCTTTTTCAGTTTCGGCAAGAATAGCATCCAATTCACCTTTTTTGTGCTTCAAATGCCCTTCGCGCTCAGATAGTTTTTCCTTGGTTTCGGAAACCACCTCTTTCTTTTGCTCTATTTGGGCCTTAAATTCCTTGATGTTCTTTTCGGCCAATTGTATTTCAAGCTCTTGAAACTCAATTTCCTTACTTAAAGAGTTAAATTCACGGCTGTTTCGTACATTTTTTTGCTGCTCGGCATATTTTTTCATCAATGCCTTAGACTCTTCGATCAGGTTCTTTTTTGCAGCAATTTCAAAATTTACCGTTTCAACATCGGTTTTCAATTTGTCCATACGGGTCTTAAGACCAAGTACTTCATCTTCCAAATCTTGCACTTCCAACGGTAGTTCGCCTCTTACATTGCGTATTTCATCAACCCTGGAATCAATTAACTGAAGATCATATAGAGCCCTTAGTTTTTCTTCCACGGTGTTTTCTTTCTTGTTCGCCATAAATTTTATAAATACTTAATGGGATTTGTTATGCTTTCGGATAACGCGACTGCAAAATTAGGAATTTTTTTGATAAGATAATCAACCAATAAGTCTTTTGTAAACTGCTCTGTTTCAAAGTGCCCGATATCGGCAATGACCAATTGCCCTTCGGCCTGATAAAACTCGTGGTATTTTATGTCCGAAGTGATGAAAATATCGGCTTTGGCTTTTTTGGCGGCCGAGATGGCAAAAGCACCACTGCCTCCTAAAACAGCTACTTTTTTAACCTTTTTATCTAACAGTTTTGAATGGCGCACGACCGAGGCATTCATTCGTTTTTTTACCAATTTTAAAAAGGCTTCTTCTTCCATTCCATTTTCTAACGAACCAATCATGCCCATTCCAATATCTTGGTTGGTGTTTTCCAAGGTTATAATTTCATAAGCGACTTCTTCGTAAGGATGGCTTTCAAAAAGGGCATTAAGAACATTTCGTTCTTTTTCAAATGAAAATATCATGTTGATTTGCATTTCTTTTTCTAAATGAACTTTACCGATTTCGCCCAAAGTGGGATTTGTCCCTTCAGTAGGTTTAAAACTGCCCTGCCCTTCTGTGCTAAAACTACAGTTGTTATATTTTCCAATTTCACCGGCCCCAACTTTGAACAAAGCCGCTTTAACGGCCTCAACCGATGCGGTGGGAGCATAGGTCGTTAGTTTTTTAATGGTTCCCGACTTGGGAATTAGAATTTTTGGGGCCTTTAATCCCAAAACCTCACAGATTTTGGCATTTACACCGAGATGTGAATTGTCTAGTGCGGTATGCATGCTATAGATGGCAATATTGTTGGAGATGGCCTTCATTACAACACGTTCTACATAGCTGCCGCCGGTAAACTTTTTGATTCCCTTAAAAATTATGGGATGAAAACTAACAATTAGATTGTGGCCTTTGGTAATGGCTTCATCGACAACATTTTCCAAAGTGTCCAAAGTGACCAAAACACCAGTAACTTCCATATGGTTATTACCGACCAATAGGCCAACATTGTCAAAATCTTCTGCATAGGGTAGTGGTGCAAGTTCTTCCAGTATGTTTGTGATATCCTTTACGGTCATTTTATCTTTCTTGATAGGGCTAAAGATAAAATATTATATTTTCGCTCTATGCTGGCATTGCTCCGTAAAATTGCTTTCCCGTTTTCCCTAATCTATGGCTTGGTGGTTTTCCTTAGAAATAGATTGTTTGATATTGGTTTTCTCAGCTCCAAATCATACAATACCCCGACCATTTGCGTTGGCAATTTAAGTGTTGGAGGTACGGGAAAAACCCCAATGATTGAATATTTGGTAAGAGTATTTGAAGGTCGCAAAGTTGCGGTGTTGAGCAGGGGCTATAAAAGAAAATCCAAGGGATTTGTTTTGGCCACCTCGGAAAGCACCATGAAAGATTTGGGGGACGAGCCATACCAGCTTCATAAAAAATTTCCAAATGTGACGGTTGCTGTTGATTCTGATAGACGCAATGGAATCCAAAAATTGGAAAGTTTAATAAAGCCAGATGTAATTCTATTGGATGATGCTTTTCAACACAGGAAGGTAAAACCAAGTTTTTCCATTTTGTTGACGGCTTGCGACAACCTTTTTGTCAAAGATTGGTACTTGCCTACGGGAAACCTCAGGGATAGTAAGAGAGAGGCAAGACGTGCCGATTTGATTATAGTGACCAAATGCCCCAAACTTCTTTCCAAAGAAGAAAAAGAAGCCATTTCAGGAAAGATTAAGCCAAAATTCCATCAAAAAGTGCTGTTTTCCGCTTTAAAATATGATGAATCTGTAAAGAATAGTTCAGGGGACAAGGTTGAGCTTAACGAGCTTAAAGGTAAAAAAATGGCTTTGGTCACGGGAATAGCCAACCCTGAACCCTTAGTCTCATATTTAGACTTCGTTGGCCTTGATTTTAAACATTTTGAATTTGGCGACCATCATTATTTTACGAATACCGAAATAGAACGGTTTACAAATTTTGAAGTGGTTCTCACTACGGAAAAAGATTTCGGGAGATTGCAGGGTAGGGTAGAAAACCTGTATTATTTGGAGGTTTCACATGATTTTGATAGTGAAGACTTAAAATCTTTAAGGGAGGCGGTTGTTCGTCAGTTCTAAACCAAGCCCTCTTCTTTTTTCCGAAAAATGTTTTCCCCTATTTTTTGATAGAACACCTCGGGTTTAAATGGTTTGGTGACCACATCGTTGCATCCCGCTTCGTAGAAACTGTCCAAACTATCGTCCAACGAAATGGCGGTTAAGGCAATAATGGGGATTTCTTGATCAAACTTACGAATTTGACGGGTGGCTTCCTCTCCACTGATACCAGGCATATGAATGTCCATAAGAATGGCATTATAGGTATTTGATTTGGCTAGGTCGATTGCTTCGTTTCCATTATTGGCTATATCGCAGGTAATTTCTTTTTTGGTGAGCATTTTTTTGGTAATGACCTGATTGATTTTGTTGTCCTCGACTACCAATAGGTGTAATCCTTTAAAGTTAAATTCTTCGGACGCCAACTCAAATGAAACTTCTTGAAGTGCTTTTGTATCACATTTTAAATCCATTTCAAAGAAGAAAGAGCTTCCTTCCCCAAGTTCACTTTCCAGATGAATTTTGCTATCAAATAGACCCAGCAAACTTTTTACAATGGTAAGTCCAAGGCCCGTACCACCATATTCCCGGTTGATTTGTATGGAGCCCTGTTCAAAACTGTCAAAAATGTGTTTTTGTTGTTCCTCGGAGATTCCTATTCCGCTGTCTTTTACCTCAAAGTAGAGTTTAACGTTTTCTTCATCTTTTCTGAGCATTTTGGCGATTACCTCAACCTTGCCATCCTTTGTAAACTTAAGGGCGTTCCCTACAAGATTCATAAAGACCTGCGATAGTTTTATGGGGTCTCCAAGCAATTGAAGCGGTATTTTGGAATCGTAATCCAAAATAAGTTTGGTGTTCTTTTCGTTGGCATTCTGCTGCAAGGAGTCCACAACATCTTTTAGAACTTTTTGGAGCTTGAATTCGATGTTCAGGGGTTCCAGTTTGTCAGCATCAATTTTATTGATTTGAAGGATATCATTGATGAAGTTAAGCAGGTAATCTCCGGAAAACTTCAGAGACTTTAGATGCTCTTTCTGATGTTCTGCCGGATTTTCTTCCAACAAGAGGTGCGTAAGCCCCGTTACGGCATATAAAGGCGTTCTCAATTCATGGGTTACCGTAGACAAAAAGTTGGTTTTTGCTTCCATGGCAGAAACCGCAGAATCCCTGGCAAGCTCCAATTCCTTGTTTTTGGTGTATAAAAGGTCGTTGGTCTTAAGTTTTATTTGGTTGTTTCTGAATAAAGAAACTGCCAAAAGAGAGATAATGGTCAAAAAGGCAGAGGTCAGTATCAATGTAATCTCCGAACGACTTTTGGACTCTCTAGCCTCGTCTCTTTCCGCAGTAGTTTTGACCAGCTCACTATTTAAATGCTTAAATCTAATATCATCACCTGTTTCGGCCTCCAATTTTGCTTTTTCAACATTGAAAATAGAATCCCTGACCTGTATCAAGGCCTTTGAGTAAACTAAAGACTCATGAAAATCGCCGCTTTTTTCATAGATGAGTGCCAAGCGTTCGTTGGCTGTTTTGATATCCTTGGAGAAATCATGTTTTTGTGCCAGTTCAAGAGCTGCTTTGGAATGAATGATTCCTTCTTCCAAATCGTTGAGTTCAAGGCTTATGCTTGCAAGTTGCAAATTAGCCTTGGTGGCAAGAAAAGCCCTTTCTTTATCGTCTGAATTTACTATTAGGGCATGGAGATTTTTGATGGCATCATCATACCGTTCGATATTGGTGAAGATATAAGCCTCCAAAAGCAAAATGTTATTGCCCAGGTTTCTATTGTTGCTCAGCTTTCTAGACTCTTCTAAAAGCTTTAAGGATTGGAAGTTGTTGCCCTCATCAAATCGAAGAGCGGCTTCCAAATAATTATGAACGGCCTGTCCGTAAGAGTAAGTGGGTTCTTTTAAAAGGATGTTGGCTCTGTCTAAATAAAATAGGGCTGTTTCCCTGTCTCCTTCTTCCAAAAAAATACGAGCATATTCGTGAAAGGTGTCCAACAGAAGTTTAGAATCTTCATTGTTCTCGGCAATTTCCGCGGCCTTATCAAGTATTTCAAGCGCTTTGTCAATTTTGTTTTGATGCCGATATCTGGTAAAGGTGTCAAAAACAGCTTGGGTTTTTGAAGCGGCATCATCCTTGTTTTGACCAAAAGACCACTGTGCGCACAGAAGAATGCACATAACCATCCACCTTGCTTTGCAAAGATGATTATATATTGAGCTAGACGTCAAACGTAGTTTTTCTTAATAAACAAAGCTATTAAATCAATAATTCTCGAGCAATATCCAGTTTCATTGTCGTACCATCCGATTATTTTCACCATTTTTCCAATAACGGAGGTCATCAAAGAATCAAACGTACAAGAATAGCAACTATTGTTTATATCAATAGAAACTATAGGGTCTTTTGTATAGTAAAGTACATTTTTTAATTCATTTTTGGCGTAATCTTCAAAAGCCTGGTTTATTTCAGCGATGGAGGTCTCTTTTTTTACATTAAACGTGATATCGGTCAACGATCCATTTGGCACGGGAACACGTATCCCACAACCACCAATTACGTCTGATAATTCAGGAAAGATTTTGGTTAGTGCTTTTGCTGCTCCAGTGGTGGTAGGAATGATAGATTGACCTGCCGCGCGCGACCTTCTTAAATCGCGATGGGGTCGGTCGTGCAAACTTTGGTCCGAGGTGTAAGAATGTACCGTGGTAATGTAGGCCTGCTCAATTCCACATGTCTCATTAATTACCTTGATCATTGGAGCCGCATTGTTTGTTGTGCATGAGGCATTTGATACGATATGGTCATTAGGACCAATTGAGGTCTCATTGACTCCCATAACCACCATTTTGATGGAATCATCTGCTGGGGGAACAGAAAGGATAACTTTTTTGGCCCCATTTTTAATATGAAAAGACAAAGATTCCGAGTCTTTAAATTTTCCCGACGCCTCAACAACCATATCAACATTTTGGGCCCGCCAATCAATATCCTTGGGATGGGAGTGGTTGAAAACGGCAATTTTTTGACCATCAACCATAATCCCTAGGTCATTGGAATCCACGTTACAGTTAAAGGTTCCGTGAATACTGTCATACTTCAAAAGGTGGGCGAGAGTTTTGGCATCCGTTAGGTCGTTTATTGCGGTTACCTTTATTTGCGGGTGACCTTGAAGAAGTCTAAAAAGAGTTCTTCCAATACGTCCAAAGCCATTTATACCAATATTGAGCTGTTTCATGAAAGAAGTTGTAGGGTGGGATTAATCGATATGTTTGTGGGCCTTGTAGGAAGAACGTACCAATGCACCACTTTCTACATGCCTGAAACCCATTTCCAAACCGATTTCTTCATATTTTTTGAACTGTTCAGGCAAAATGAACTCCTTGACGGGCAAATGTTTTTTTGATGGTTGCAAATATTGCCCAATAGTCACCACGTCCACATCAACATTTCTTAAATCTTGCATGGTTTGGATAACTTCTTCCTCCATTTCACCCAAACCTAGCATGATGCCAGATTTGGTTCTATTGGCCCCATTTTTCTTTAAATAATCCAAAACGGCCAAACTTCTTTCATATTTGGCTTGTATTCGCACTTCGCGGGTAAGGCGTTTTACGGTTTCCATATTGTGAGAAATCACTTCAGGAGCAGCTTCCAGAATCCTATCTAAATGAGTTTCAATTCCTTGAAAATCAGGTATTAATGTTTCTAAAGTGGTTTCGGGGTTCATTCTCCGGATTGCCTTAACAGTTTCGGACCAGATAATGGAGCCCATATCTTTAAGGTCGTCCCTGTCCACAGAGGTCACCACAGCATGTTTAATGCTCATAATCTTTATTGATCTAGCCACTTTTTCCGGCTCGGCCCAATCCACACTTTCGGGACGGCCTGTTTTTACACCACAAAAACCACAAGAACGGGTACAGATATTACCCAATATCATAAAAGTTGCTGTTCCTTCTCCCCAACATTCACCCATATTTGGGCAGCTTCCGGAGGTACAGATGGTATGTAGGTCGTACTTATCAACCAGTCCACGGAGCTGGGTGTATTTTTTTCCCGTAGGAAGTTTTACCCTCAACCATTTTGGTTTTCCTTTTGGTGGTAGGACGTTGTCAACTGTGGTTGTGCCCATAGCAAAAATTTAGGGTACAAAGATACGAAACTGGTTAGGAAACCCCTGTTTACTTTTTGGTAATGATTTCGGCCAGCAGCTTTTTGGCACGAAGCAATTTTACTTTGATATTATTGACAGGTTCATTCAGTTGTTGGGCTATTTCGGCATAACTTAATTCGTTGAAATAACGAAGGTTGATAACCTTTTGATAGTGCGGTTTCAATTTTTTGATGTCCTGCAGTAAATTCGCCAGATTTTGTTCTATAATCAATTGATCCTCTGCAGAAGGGGTTTCATCCAAAACTTTTTTTACCGCATCTCCATGCGATTCCATTTCATCCAAAAGGCTTCTTTTTCTTTTACGGATAAGGTCTACATGAAGGTTTTTGGATATGGTGATGAGCCAGGTTTTGAATTCATATGATTCATCGTATGAGGCTATCTTGTCAAAAGCATTGGAAAAAGTTCTGATAGTAATGTCTTCGGCATCGTTTTCATTTTTTGTGCGTGCCATTTGAAATGCATAGACATCGTTCCAAAAAGTATCCAAGAGGATGCTAAAGGCTATTTGATTTCCATCTTTCGCCTTTTTGATGTTTTCTTGAATAGATTGTTCAGCTTTTAGCAAAAATCTGATTTTGTGGGATGTTCAAATATGAATTATCTAAAATCTGGGACAGAATCCTTTTTACATTCTTGTTCGCTGGGCAGTTTTCCACAAAAACCGCAAGCTTCACCTTCTTTGTTCAGGTATGGATTTTGACTTGCACATGTTCCAGCAAACTTACCATCTTTTTTGGACCAAATTTTAATAGCTATTCCTGCAAATGCAAGCCCTAAAAGACCAATAGTCAACAATGCTAACTTCATATCCCAAATTTTGGGCAAAGGTACAAAATAGCTTCCTAAAGCTGCTGAAGTTTTACAATACTTTGGCTATACTAATAAGAAATATTTGCTACAATATTTTTAACCGTGGGAGAAGTGTTTCCTCCTTGTGGTTCAACCGTTATATAGCCTATGGCATTTTCGGCATAGGGAAGAGCCAAGAGTTTATCCTTATCGTCAAATTGTTTGATAACGCCTAAATTGACTAATTCTCCATTCACTTCCGCCCACATTTGGAAACATTTGTCTTCTGGAAGGTTGGGAACATTTCTAACGTTTATATAAGACAGTTTTTTAACTGGATTGATATAGGCCACAGCCTTAAGTGCTTTACCTTCCCTTTTTCCATTTAGGGCATACTTTTTAGTGGAAGGATTGTTTAACACGATAAACTGGTTTCTCATATCCTCCAATTGATTCTGCATGTTTTCCTGCAAATATTTGATTTGGTTGGTGACCAAAGTGTTTTCTTGTTGCAAGTTTTTGTTTTGGTTCCATAGAAAGTATGAGGACCCAGCGAAAACCATTATAGCTACAGAAGCAGCAACAGCATAACGGTAAAATCTATTTTTAACGGCCTTTTCTTTCTTGGCACTGTGTAGAATAATTTCCTTGAGACCATCTGGAGTTTTTCTAGCATACATTTTGGCGAAAGCTTCCAAGTTGTCCTGTAATTGGTCGTAGGTTTTCTTTACCTCCGGATACATGGTGATATAACGTTCTGCCTTAAGGGTTTCCTCTTTGGTAGTATCCCCCAAAAGGTATTTTTCCAGTATATCAGAATCTAAAAAATGTTGTACTTTTTCTTTCATGACAATAAGATTATCAAAAGGAGTTGCGTGATATTTGCACCATAAATCTTACCTAATTCCCTTAGTCCAATTTTAAGTCTTGACTTAACTGTGCCTAGTGGAATATCCAATTCTTCACTGGCTTCTTGTTGTGTCATTCCCTGAAAAAATAGGGCTTCCAAGACAATTTTATATTTGGATTCTATTTTGTCAAGATTCTCTTGGACATCCATGAATTCGGGGCGAATGCCACTGACTCCTAGATTATATACGTCTGAAACGTCGATTTGGACTTCTTTGTCAGATTTATTGTTGATGCTTCGAAGTTTGTCAATAGCTGTATTTCGGGTAATTCGGAAGAGCCAAGTAAAAAGTTTTGCCTTTGATGCATCGTAAGAATCGGCTTTTTTCCAGATTTTTATGAAACTTTCCTGCAACACATCTTGAGCCAGTTCCTCATCCTTTACAACTTTGTAAGCTACACCGAACAAAGTCTCCCCATAATTGTCATATAATAGGGATATGGCTTTGTCGTCTTTTTCGGCAAGTAGTGAAACAATATGTCTTTCAATCAGTGTACTCATCAAAGGGTGGTTAAGGTAAAATTTCTAGGGGCTAAAATCTAAAATACTGTTTATCTCGTATATACAACAACGTTAAGTAAGAAAAAGGATTATTTGTTGGAATCCTAAAGTTTTGTAAAGCCAGCAATTATTCCTCAAAGCATAAAAATTTTGGTTAGTTTGGTTTGGTATAACCCCTGTTATTGTTTCAATGCAGGGGTTATTTTATGATATTAACTTCAGGATTTATATGGATGTTGAATTTTTGACTCACTGTTTTTTGAACCAACTCTGCCAATTCAAGAATTTCCAACCCTGTTGCGTTTCCGTAATTTACCAATACCAAAGCTTGCTTTTCATGTACCCCAGCGTCACCGTAACGCTCTCCTTTCAATCCGCATTGCTCAATGAGCCAACCCGCAGGGATTTTGTACTGATCTTCGTCGACTTGATATGATGGTAAATCGGGATGATGTTTTTTAAGCTTTTGGTATGTTTTTCTAGAAATTACAGGGTTTTTGAAAAAGCTTCCGCTGTTCCCTATTTCCATGGGGTCGGGTAGTTTGCTTTGCCGGATGGCTATAACCGCATCGGAAATATCTTTAATAGTAGGATACACAACTCCATTTTTCCTAAGCTGGTCTTCAATTGCTCCGTATCCGGTATTCAGCGTATGATTTGTTTTGGACAACTTTAGTGCTACCGAAGTAATAATATATTTTCCCTTTGCTTCGTTTTTGAATATGGAGTCCCGATAACTGAACTCGCACTGATCATTGCTGAAAGCAACCAGTTCACCAGTTCTGATTTCCATTGCGGCACAACTTTCAAACACATCCTTGAGCTCTACTCCATAGGCACCGATATTCTGAATAGGTGCAGTTCCCACATTACCAGGAATCAATGAAAGGTTTTCAAGTCCGCCATATCCTTTGTTAAGACTCCATAATACCAAATCGTGCCAGTTTTCTCCAGCCATCACCTTTATAATGACTTCATCATCATTTTCTTCCAGCACCGTGATGCCCTTAAGGTTGATGTGCATTACCAGTGCATCAATATCTTTGGTGAGCAACATATTACTTCCACCACTCAAAATGAACTTGTCTGGATACGCTTTTAACTCCAATACCTTTTGGAGCTGGGCCAGTCCATTGATTTCAACAAAGGCCTTGGCCTTGACATCTATACCAAAGGTATTGTAGTTCTTAAGCGATATGTTTTCCTGTATATTCACTTAATTACTATACTTTTTTAAAGCTTCACCCAAAATTTGTACCGCTTTTATAAGTAGTGGCTTCTCTAGGACATACGCTATTCTGATTTGATTGGTTCCCAACCCATTTGTAGCATAAAACCCAGCGGCAGGTGCAACCATAACGGTATGTCCATCCATTTCGAATTTTTCAAGCAACCATTGGGCAAAATCATCTGAATTGGAAACGGGAAGTTCAACTACGCAATAAAAGGCACCTTGCGGAATTGCAACGCGAACCCCAGGTAATTTTTGGAGTTCCGAAATAAGAATGTCCCTTCTTTCGGCATATTCATGAATTACGTCGTTAAAATATGACTGGGGAGTTTCCAATGCGGCCTCGCTGGCGATTTGTGCAAAAGTAGGGGGTGACAAACGGGCCTGCGCAAACTTGAGTGCCGTTTGAACCACCGTTTTGTTTTTTGAGACCAAACACCCAATGCGGGCACCACACATGCTGTATCTTTTTGAAACAGAATCCACAATTATGGCATGTTCTTCCAAGCCATCCTCCTGTAAAATGGAATAATGTTCTCTACCATCATAGGTAAATTCCCTATAGACCTCATCCGCGATGAGAAAAAGATTATGTTTTTTGACCAATTCGGCCAGTTGCTTTATCTCTTGCTCACTGTATAGATAACCCGTCGGGTTGCCAGGATTGCAAATTAGAATAGCCTTGGTTTTGGAAGTTATCAGTTTTTCAAAGTCTGAAATTGGGGGTAACGCAAAATTGTCATCAATTTTTGAAACTATAGGAACCACCTTTACACCAAGAGCTGTTGCAAATCCATTATAATTGGCATAGAACGGCTCTGGAATTATAATTTCATCATCAGCATCCATAATGGTACCCATGACAAACGATAGCGCTTCTGAACCTCCAGTGGTAACAATAATCTCATTGGAAGTGACATGAATATCTTTTTTTTCGTAATAAGCAGCTATTTTGGTTCTATACGCTTCAGAGCCTTCCGTCATGCTATAGGCCAACACCTCAATATTATGATTGCGAACAGCATCCAAGGCTATTTTTGGAGTCTTGATATCAGGTTGTCCAATATTCAGATGTATGACTTGTGTGCCTTTTTTTTTGGCCTCTTCGGCGTAGGGAACCAACTTTCGAATAGGTGAGGCAGGCATTTGCCTCCCTTTTTTGGATATTCCTGGCATGCATTAATTTTTAGCAAAAATGGGAAAACCAATAGTCGAAAGCAACTCAATAAGCTTTTATTTGAATCGGAACAGAATGTTAAATTAACAAATATGTCTATGATTATTTTGTATATTTAAAAGAGATAACCCTATAGAAGTAAGCAAATTGAAAAAAAACCTACATTTTTTTGTGATTCTTTTTGTGGCACTTCCTTTTTTGGTTTCGGCACAGAGTTATAGATTGCCAAAAACTCAAAAGTTTCAAAAAGTCAAATTTGAACTGGTCAATAATCTGATTATAATACCCATTGAGGTCAATGGCTCCAATTTGAAATTTGTGCTGGATTCAGGAGTAAGTAGACCAATTTTGTTTAATCTTTCCGATACAGATTCCATACAGATAAATAATGTTTCAGAAGTAACCATAAATGGGCTTGGCGGGGGTGAACCCATAAAAGCACTGAGTTCCATGGGGAATTCCTTTAAACTCGGAAAAGCAAGGAACAATAACCAAGGCCTATATGTGGTGTTGGATAAGGAAATCAACTTTTCCACATCTTTGGGGATACCTGTACATGGAATTTTGGGTTACGATTTGTTTAGGGATTTTGTTGTTGAAATAAATTATGGAACCAATCATATTAAACTTCATAACCCGGATCTCTATAAATATAATTTCAATTCCCGTTCTGAGATAATACCACTCACGATTGAAAATAGAAAAGCTTATGTAGAAGGTACCGTTTTAATGAAAGATGAAGAAAACATCCCTGTCAAGCTATTGGTTGACACAGGAAGTAGCGATGCTCTTTGGCTTTTTCATCAACCTGATAAAGGTTTGGAGATTCCGGAAAAAAACTATGAGGATTATCTAGGAAGGGGGCTAAGCGGGGATATTTTTGGGAAACGGACCAAAGTAAGTGGTATAAAAATTGGAAACTTTGAGCTCAAAGATGCTAAAGCGGCATTTCCATATAGAGAATCTTTTTCATTTGTTAAAAATCTTGCGGACCGCAATGGGAGTGTCGGTGGAGAAATTCTGAAACGATTCAATATTATTTTTGACTATAATACAGGATTTGTAAATCTTAAAAAGAACGCGAACTTTAGGTCCCCCTTTCATTATAATATGTCCGGAATTGCGTTGCAACACAATGGATTGCGTTATATAGCCGAAAGTATTGCAGATCTTAACGGTATAGTGAGAAATGACGATAACACCTTTGGGAATGTTCAAATTCTTTTGGAAAATAAAACCCGATTGAGCCTTGTTCCTGAAATAATTGTTTCGGGGATTCGCGCAGGAAGCCCTGCAGCAGAGGCGGGATTAAAGGAAGGTGATGTTATACTTGCGGTGAATGGAAAAAAAATTCACAATTATAAACTTCAGGAAGTTTTAAAAATGTTGAATGAAAAGGAAGGAAAACGCGTTCGCGTACTTATAGAACGATATAATCGGGACTTGCTCTTTTCCTTTGTTCTAAAAAATGTTTTTGAATAAAAAAAGCCCTTCCATAAAATGGAAAGGCCTTCTTTATTGTATTCTTTATATCTATTTGGCTCCTTCGGCCTTAACAGTTCCTTTTATTTTTAGAACCTTTGTGGGTGTATCCGCATTAGAAGTAACCGTGATGGCCTTTCTAATTGGGCCAACCCTTTTCGTATCATATTTCACCTGAATTTGACCTGTTTTACCTGGTAAAATAGGATCTTCCGGCTTTTTGGGAATAGTACATCCACAACTGGATTTTACATTACTGATTACCAAAGGTGCAGTACCGGTATTGGTAAATTCGAACACTCGAACACCATCACTGCCTTTGTCGATTTCACCATAATCAATGGTCTCGCTCTTAAATTCAATCTTTGCAGTAGCTTCTTGGGCGTAGGTACCTAAAGAAAGAAGCCCAACAAACAACATGAGTACAGATTTTTTCATCATTTCTAGTTTTGGGTGAACTCCAAATGTAAATGTTTTCACACCTGCATCCAAAATTCTTTTGTTATGTAATAACGTTACTTATTTTTGTTTCGTATTTCAGGATTGGCTTTCAGCCGAGGAATTACAATAATTTAATATTGCAAAATGCCTTCCCGACACCAATCCGGGTCAAATTAGACAAAAACTATACCGAAAAATGGAAATTCCATCAAAATATGAGCCCAATAGGGTAGAAGAGCACTGGTACAACTACTGGACAAAGCATGATTTTTTTAGTTCAAAACCCGATGACAGGGAACCTTATACCATAGTCATACCTCCCCCTAATGTCACTGGGGTGCTACATATGGGGCATATGCTCAATAATACCCTTCAAGATGTACTTATCCGTAGAGCACGTTTGTTGGGCAAAAATGCTTGTTGGGTGCCTGGTATGGATCATGCTTCCATAGCCACCGAAGCTAAAGTAGTGGCAAAACTGAAGGATGAAGGTATTGATAAGGCCAATCTGTCTAGGGAAGAATTCCTAAAGCATGCCTGGGATTGGACCAATGAATATGGTGGGGTAATTTTGCAACAGCTTAAAAAATTGGGTTGTTCCTGTGATTGGGACAGAACTAAATTTACCATGGATGACGATATGTCAGCCTCAGTAATCAAGGTTTTTGTGGATTTATACGAAAAAGGCTTGATTTACAGAGGGTACAGAATGGTTAACTGGGATCCAGAAGCCAAAACCACCCTTTCTGATGAGGAGGTTATTTATGAAGAAAGACAGGGTAATCTATACTATTTGGCTTATCAAATTGAAGGTTCGGACGAAAAAGTGACCATCGCAACCACTCGTCCCGAGACTATTTTGGGTGATACTGCCGTCTGCATCAATCCAAATGATGAGAGATACCACCATTTAAGAGGAAAAAAGGTGATTGTGCCTATCTGCAATCGCATCATTCCAATTATTGAAGATGAGTATGTGGATATTGAATTTGGTACTGGTTGTTTAAAAGTAACCCCAGCACACGATGAAAATGACAAAAACCTTGGAGATAAACATAATTTGGAGGTTGTCGACATCTTTAATGAAGATGCGACACTTAATTCCTACGGATTGCACTACCAGGGCAAAGACCGTTTTGTGGTACGAAAAGAAATCTCCAAAGAACTGGAAGAAAAGGGGTTTTTGGTGAAAACAGAGCAGCATACCAACAAAGTTGGTACATCAGAAAGAACCAAAGCTGTGATTGAACCTCGTTTGTCCGATCAATGGTTCCTGAAAATGGAAGGATTGGCAAAACCTGCCATTGATGGGGTATTAAAGACAGATGATATTAAATTATATCCAAAGAAGTTTGAAAACACCTACCGCCATTGGATGGAAAACATCCGGGATTGGAATATTTCCCGTCAGCTGTGGTGGGGACAGCAAATTCCTGCTTACTATTTTGGTGACGGAAAAGATGATTTTGTTGTAGCGGAAACTAGGCAAGAAGCACTGAAGAAGACTCAGTCCAAAAATCCAAAAATCCAAGATTCGGACTTACGTCAGGATTCAGATGTGCTCGATACTTGGTTCTCATCCTGGTTATGGCCCATCAGCGTTTTTGGAGGCATTTTGGAACCGGAAAATGAAGAAATAAATTACTACTACCCAACCAGTGATTTGGTTACCGGACCTGACATTTTGTTTTTCTGGGTAGCTCGTATGATTATCTCTGGATACGAATATCAAGGCAAACGGCCCTTTGAAAATGTGTATTTGACTGGTCTGGTACGAGACAAACAACGTCGAAAAATGTCAAAACAATTGGGCAACTCGCCAGATGCCCTTAAATTAATCGAGGATTTTGGTGCGGATGGTGTTCGTGTGGGACTCCTATTGAGTTCCGCGGCTGGAAATGATTTGATGTTCGACGAAGCACTTTGTCAACAAGGGAAAAACTTTGCCAATAAAATATGGAATGCTTTTCGATTGGTAAAAGGCTGGGAAGTTGCCGATTTGCCTCAACCTGAATCAGCAAAGATTGGAATTGACTGGTATACGGCGAAATTCAATCAAACATTGGCCGAAATTGAAGATCATTTCTCCAAATACCGAATTTCGGACGCGTTAATGGCTATCTACAAACTGGTTTGGGATGATTTCTGTTCTTGGTTGTTGGAAATTGTAAAACCTGCCTACCAAAAACCAATTGATCAGACCACATTTGATGCGGTTATCCACTTGTTTGAACAAAATCTAAAGATTTTACATCCCTTCATGCCCTTTTTATCGGAAGAAGTGTGGCAACACATAGCGGAGCGTACCCCCGAGCAAGCATTGATAGTGTCAAGTTGGCCTAAGCAAGAGGAGACAAATGTTTCCTTGATTTCTGGTTTTGATTTTGCATCCGAAGTAATTTCGGGGATTCGAACCATACGAAAGGAAAAAAACATCCCTCAAAGAGAAGCACTGGAACTTTTCGTTTTAAATAGCGAAAAGATGAGTAACGGTATGGATGCTATTATTACCAAACTGGGTAATCTTTCAAATATTGAAATGGTAGAAGCTCCTTTGGATGGCGCATTGAGCTTTAGGGTAAAGAGCAACGAATATTTTATTCCAATGAGCGGTGCCATTGATGTTGAAGCGGAGATCAAGAAGATTACCGAGGAATTGAACTATACCCGAGGCTTTCTGCAATCTGTGCAAAAGAAGTTGAGCAACGAGCGCTTTGTGAACAACGCCCCTGAAAAGGTGGTAGCCATTGAAAAGAAGAAAGCCGCTGATGCTGAAGCTAAAATTGAGACCTTGGAAAAAAGCTTGGCAAGCTTGGATGACTCCTAAATGTTGATTTTGTGAGAAAATGTATTTGGTGCAGTAGATCTAATCCACAAGTCTCTTTTGATAAAAGAGCTCATACATTTCCTAAATCACTTGGTGGGAAAAATTTCTGTGAAAATGTTTGTGATGACTGTAATCACTATTTTGGGTCACCTAAGCCATTGTCTCCTTCTGTAGAATTGGTTTTGAAGGAGATTTTGAATATTTCAAAGTATTTATTGTTAACGGACACAAGTAAACTTCCTAAAGGGAAAAGATATAAATCCGAGTTTTTTAAAATTGATTGGAAAAGAAGAAAGATAACCGCAAAGCCAAAATACAAACTGCGTAGAGGGTTTCAGGAGAAGCTGGGTAGGCTTTTTAGAAGAGGTATATACAAAGTGTATTTGGAAGAAAGGGAAAGAATAAAAAAAGATTCACATCAGGAACGGTTCAATTTTATCCGTGAATTTGCAAGATATGACCTCTCTGATTATCCTGTATATATTTTTAAACCAAAGTTTGGGGCGGTACTTTCTTCTGATGAATTGTTGCTAAATCCAGAAATAAGTTTTGCGGAGAGAAAAGAAGAGGAAGAAAAGAATTTTGGAGCTCACGTTGAATTTCTTATGGGACATGTCTTTTGTATTCCTGTAATTAGGAATTTTGAGAATTCCAGCTTGGAAAGATACCAGTATTATCTTAGGTCAACAAATCATCCCTTCGGAGTTGAACTGATTCCTATTCGTAAAGCTAACGATATTGATTTTACATTTAGTTTTTTAAATAACAGATAGCTCCATGGTTACCGGTTATTTTGATTAAGTAAGCCGGGAATTACCTCCTTCTCCCGCCGGAATACTGCATGGCTTCTCCTTTTCCAAAGCCATAACTAAAGCCAAAGGCAACAAAACGACCTCGCAGACGACGATTATATATCTCGAAATCGGCTTGGGCAATCTGGTTTTCGCTTATTCTGGAGGCGAAGACATCACGTACACTCAAATTTAAAATGGCTTTACCTTTCATGAGCTTTTTGCGTAGTCCTAGATCCATAAAAAGATTGTCGTTGGTTTCGCCCTGCACGGTTTGATAGCTCGACCGATAGTTTCCGGTAGCTTCAAGATCAATATCTGCAGGAAACTTCACTTTACCCATAAGCTTTGATGACCATCTATCCGCATTAAAATCAAACACGGTATTTTCAAAGGTACCCTCCCTTGTAAACTGATTGTAGTTAAAGTCAGCGTTGAATGTCAACCACTTAGCTGGACTGTATTTGGTATTGAATTCAATCCCAGTGGTTTTATTGGTTCCAATGTTCTCTGGTCTTGAAGTGCTTACATTGTTTTCAAAAGTGGCGACACGCTCAATAATATCTGTTGTATAGCGATAATATACCCCAAGATTAACAGCTGTTTTCCCTATAAAGAAAATGGAGGTAAGCTCATAAGAATCGGTAAACTCTGGTAGAAGCTCTGGGTTTCCTTGTCGGATACTAAAATTGTTCCGAATATTGAAAAAAGGATTCAAGTCCCACATTCTAGGTCTGTAAATACGCTTGGAATATCCCGCTTGTAATGAAACTTTTTCTGAAAATTTATAAGACGTATGAAAACTGGGGAATAGGTTATTATAGTCCTGTGAATTGTCTTCTCCGGTATTTATTAAAAAAGTGGTCAAGTTGGTCTGCTCCAAGCGTAGACCACCCTTTACTCCCCATTTCTTGCCTTCATATGCTCCTGTGGTATATACCCCCAATACTTTTTGGTCGTATTCGAATATATTGGTAAGTCCTGGATCTACCTGAAAAGCACCATTGATTAAATTCTGGACTTCATAATCGTTGCTTACATCGTTAAGAACATATTGTGCCCCGGTTTCCCAAGTCAACTCGTCTGTGAAAGGCTTTGTGTAATCCAATTTAAAGGTAAATACGGCCTCTTTAAAATCAGTTCGGGTAAGTTGCATATCATCATTATCGGTACCCGAAATGGTAGTGTCCGTGAATTCTGAAGATTGGTCTTTGCCAAAAAAGTTTCCCAATGCGCTAAACAGTAGTGTATGGTCCTCATTACCTTGGAAATCCTTTTTATACTGCAATTCATACTGAAACTTTGGGTTGGTTGCTTCTGTTGTCTCATTCCTTTCCCATTCTGCGGTAGTTACATCAGCACCATTTATCGAAGCAAAATTGGTCGTAGAAGGTTGGTCTTCAATTTCGAGGGCAAAATTCCCGGATAGGGTTAATACGCTGGTCGGATTAAAATAGTAATCCGTACCCAAAACAAAATTGTAATAAGCTTCATTTCGGAATTCCTCACCGTTGGACAGTATAGTTGTATTATTGATCAAATCCGTATTTCTACTCTCCAAATCGTTGGGAAGTTCTCGATACCCAGCACCGAGCTGCGTAAAAAGATTGAATTTTTCCGTCCTCCTGTTCAAGCTAATGCCCACGCTATGGCTATCTGGAGCACCAGTGTTGACGGAAACCGAACCATTTAAACCTTTGCGTTCCTCTTTTTTGATGACAATGTTGATGATGCCAGAAGTACCTTCTGCATCATACTTGGCAGAAGGATTGGTAATTACCTCTACACGGTCTATCATATCGGCAGTAATGGTGCCTAAAGCATTACTTTCATCACTCGCGATTATAGAAGGCTTTCCATTGATGAGTACTTGTACACCCTGGCTTCCCCTTAAACTGATTTGCCCTTCTATATTTACATTTACCGAAGGAACGTTATTTAAAACTTCCAAAGCGCTAGCTCCGGTACTGCTCAAATCTTTGCCCACGTTGAAAACTCGTTTATCTAGTTTGAAGACGGTTTTGGAGACTTCACCTTCAACAACAACTTCTTCTAGCTGTTGAGCATCTTCGGAAATCGCTATGACGCCCAAATCTATTTTTGAGTTTTGGGTTGTTGGAGGCTCAATTCGAGTTTTTTCAAAACCGATAAAACTGACTTCAATATAGTAGTTGGAAGCATCTGTTTTAAGTGAAAACGACCCATCTTCTAATGTGGTCGTTCCTACTATTGCCGTTTTTGTATTGTTATCGGCTGCCATTACCGTTGCATAAGCCACTGGTTCTCCTGTTGCTTTATCTACCACTTTTCCGCTAAACTCAACGGATTTTTCTTGGGCTTCTATACTCCAAAACGTTGATACAAGTGCTAGAGCAAACAAAAAATGGCTTTTGAACCTTGTTGTGAATGTCATGTTATATTGGTTTCTTTTTCAAAGGTGGCACTGAATTCGGAAATAGGTGAAGTAATTTCTGTGAACAACGTCCATTGAGTTGTAATCGACAGAGATTAAGAAAATTTAACAATTTGTAGTTCAAGGCTTCAAAATGGTTGTTGGCGGTATAAGTTTTCTTTCCTTATCTTATGTCTGATAGCTTTGCTTGCGTAAAAACTAAGAATTTGATTTCCCGAAAAGAGCTTGTTTTTCAAATCGTGTTGCATATACTGGTCTTTGTTTTCTATTCCTTTGACCGGAGAAATCCCCATATTGATTTTTACGAGGTGGCTTCTTTTGCAACCTTTACCCTGGCAGCCATTATCATTGGATATTATTTAATGCCCAATTTCTTATATAAAGGCAAGCAAATAAAGTTTTTTGGAGGTGTTTTACTGATTGTTTTGGGATTGATTCTTATGGAAGAACTTGTTCTGGAACAGATATTCTTTCCAGGAACAAAAAGAGCACAGGATTTTCCAGGAGTGTATTATACTTTGGTTGGTATTGTTCCGGTGCTGGCAATATTGTCGGGGTTCAAATTTGGCTGGGATGCCCTACAAAAACAAAAGCAGATAGATGCATTGCAAAGTGCTGTACAAGAAAGTGAACTTCAATTTTTGCGCTCGCAGATCAATCCCCATTTTTTATTCAACAATCTGAACAATCTGTATTCGTATGCTTTGGAAAATTCTCCCAAGACGCCAGAGATTATATTGGAAATGAGCGGGGTACTTCGTTACATGCTCTATGAATGCAAAGAAAATTTTGTTCCTTTAAAAAAGGAAATCGAACAGTTGGGCAACTTTATCAAGCTGTACAAACTTCAGATTGAAGAAAGAGGAAATGTGCAATTCAAAACACATCAAATAAAATCAGGATATAAAATTGCTCCACTGATTTTGATTGTTTTTATTGAAAACGCGTTCAAGCATAGTCAATCTGGCCAATCCTCAGATATTGAAATTGATATAGAAGTGGCGCAACATGGCAACCAACTGCAGTTCAGTTGTAAAAATAACTTTGCGCCTGTGACAGGAATGAGCACAGTAGCTAAAGGCATAGGATTAAAAAATGTCAAAAAACGTTTACAGCTCCTGTATCCTGATAAGCATCAACTTGGAATAGAGCAAGACCAAAACCAGTTTTTGGTTTCTTTGTCATTGGAACTGGAAAAATCGTAGAGTCATGAAATGCATCATCATTGAAGACCAACCACCTGCGCAACGCATCTTAAAAAAGTTTATAGAAGATGTAAACACTTTGGAATTGGCCGGAATCTTTTCTGATGCGTTGCAGGCAATGGAATTAATCAAGTCTGAACAGGTCGATTTATTGTTCTTGGACATACATTTGCCCAAAGTTTCTGGAATCGATTTTTTAAAAAGCTTACCCAATTCTCCCCATGTTATTTTAACAACCGCTTTTTCTGAATATGCTTTGGAAAGTTATGACCTTAATGTGATTGATTACTTGCTTAAACCTTTCTCTTTCCAGCGATTTTTAAAGGCCGTTGCCAAGGTGCCCTCCAATACTTTACAAGGGGGGGACAATGCCCATATGGAATGGGAGAACCCGCGTAGGTTCATATATGTTAAATCAGGACACGAACACATCAAGGTAGATTTGGATCTAATAGAACATATTGATTCAGATTCGGATTATACGGAGATTGTGACCCCTGAAAAAAAATACCTTTCGCACGAACCGCTAAGATTTTGGTTAGAAACATTGCCCGAAAAACAATTTAAAAGGTTGCATAAATCCCATATCGTTAATGTTGACAGAATCTCGAAGTTGGTCGGAAACCTCGTTTACCTTTCTGGAGGAGGAAAAATTCCCATAGGAAGGGCCTACAAAGAAGCTTTTTTGAAAGAAATCCTTAAATAAGGAAGGGTGGGATGAATGACAATTGTATTTTAGTGATATGTCCAATCCCAAAACACGAAATATTTCAGTCACCGGAAGCATTGGGTTTTCGGATTTAAAAGTTTCGGAACCATCCGATTACGCCGCGGGCATTCCTGGAATAAAAGCTGCGTTGGAGCATGTAAGGAAAGAATCAGGCTTATTTCGTTCGTTGAAGACCCTTTCTCAGATGAATCAAAAAGAAGGTTTTGACTGCCCAGGTTGTGCTTGGCCTGACCCCGAAACGCCTTCCAAATTGGGGGAATATTGTGAAAATGGGGCAAAAGCCATTGCTGAAGAGGCCACTTTTGACCGCGTAGACCGAGCTTTTTTTGAGAAATACTCCGTAGAGGAAATATCCACTTGGACAGATTACCAAATTGGAAAAAGTGGTAGAATTACTGAACCCTTTGTACTCTATCCAGGCTCAGTGCATTATGAACCAATTTCGTGGTCAGACGCCTTTAGTATGGTCGCAAAACATTTGCACACTTTGGATTCGCCAGATGAGGCTATTTTTTACACATCGGGACGTTCTAGTAACGAAGCAGCCTTTTTATACGGTTTGTTCGTACGGGCTTTTGGGACCAACAATATGCCCGATTGTTCTAATATGTGTCATGAATCCAGTGGAGTTGCTTTAACGGAAACCTTGGGTATCGGTAAGGGTTCCGTTGTTTTGGAAGATTTGTACGAGGCTGAGGTAGTTATGGTCATTGGTCAAAACCCAGGGACGAATCACCCAAGAATGTTGTCTGCTTTGCAAAAGTGCAAAGAAAACGGTGGTCAAATAATCACTATCAATCCACTTTTGGAAAGTGGCCTTAACCGTTTCAAAAACCCACAACAAATTGACGGAATCTTAGGAAAAGGCACACAACTGACCGATATTTTTCTTCAGGTAAAGATTAATCAAGACGTCTCTCTCCTTAAACTGATAATGAAACGATTGGTGGAGCGAGAAAAAAAGGGTGAACCTGTTTTCGACCGTGACTTTATTAAAGATAAGACCAACGGCTTTCAGGAACTCCTGAATGATTTGGAAAAATATGGCGAAAACCATCTGTTAGAATTGTGTGGAGTGGATTCCTCACAGGTTGATTTGGCCGTTGACTTGTTGGCCAAGAAATCAAAAATTATCATTTGCTGGGCTATGGGGCTCACGCAACATAAAAACGGAGTCGATAACATCAAGGAATGTGTGAATTTATTACTTGCCAAGGGAAGTATTGGAAAAAAAGGAGCTGGAACCTGCCCGGTTCGTGGACATAGCAATGTACAGGGAGATAGAAGTGTTGGGATAATGCATCATGTTTCTGAACCATTGAATAAAGCCCTAAAAGACATATTTGATTTTGACCCGCCGGATAAAGAGGGATTGGATACGGTAAATGCTATTCAAGCAATGCATCAACATAAGGCCAAGGTATTTATTGCTCTTGGTGGAAACTTTGTTTCTGCCGCATCCGACACCAGATATACCGCTAAAGCCCTGCAAAATTGTGATTTAACGGTTTCAGTGAGCACAAAATTAAATCGCACCCATCTCACTGCTGGTAAAACAGCGTTGATATTGCCTACTTTGGGAAGAACGGAGCAAGACAAAGAACGTTTTGTGACTGTGGAAAATAGCATGGGCAAGGTGCATCAGAGCAGGGGGCGGTTAAAACCGATAAGCAATAAACTTAGAAGTGAACCCGAAATCGTTGCTGAAATAGCACAAGCATATTTTGGGGAAGACTCCAAGATTAATTGGATGGTTTTGGGTATGGATTACGGTTTAATCAGGGAGAAGATTTCCGAAGTATTAAACGGATATGAAGATTATTCCAAACGTTCCAAAGGAGCTGGATTTTATCTACCCAATAATGCAAGGGAGGCAGATTTTTCGAAGTTGCCTGATGGTAAAGCACAGTTTTCCATTTGCAGATTGCCCGAACATGATTTGAAAGACGACGAATTTTTATTGATGACGGTCCGAAGTCATGATCAATTCAACACCACTATTTATGGTATGAATGATCGTTATCGGGGAATTTATGGGGAACGTAGGGTAGTTTTTATGAATCCGTATGATATGGAAGAAAAAGGAATTAAACCAAGGCAAACCGTGGATCTGATCAGTAACTACTCAACTACAGAGCGTAAGGCTGAGAATTTTAAAGTAATACCGTACAACATTCCTTCAAAAAACCTTTGTGCTTATTTTCCGGAGACCAATGTGCTTGTTCCTATTGATCTGTATGCAGATAAGAGCAATACACCGGCTAGCAAATCTATAGTTGTCAAAATTGAGATAAAACACAAATAGCACTTGTTATGAACTATTGTTCTGAGGAAGATGTTTTCACCTAAAAATGAAGTCAAGATTTTCCACTGAGTAGGTTTTGCTTTCGTGATGGGAATATATTTAACAAATAAGATGAAGCTGGTACTGCATTTTTTTATACTTTGCATACATTAATGTTATCGTTAACACTAAATCACAATAGCCGACATGGACAATATCAATCGACGTAATTTTCTTAAGAAAACTTCATTATCAGCTGCCGCCGTTTCCGTAATACCTAGTTATTTGCAGGCCGAGACGGAAAGACCTTCCCAATCCAAATACATGGGTGATTTTGCTGCTCCGAAACTGGAAAAGGTAAGAGCTGCATTCATTGGTGTAGGCGCAAGAGGTGGAGGCCACGTACGTTTTTTTGCGGCACTTCCCAATACGGAAGTAGTTGCTATATGTGATTTGTACGAAGATTTGGTAAAGCAAAAAGTGGGCTGGGTAAAAGAGGTTTCCAAGTCCAACAGACATAAAAATATTGCAGAATATTGGGGTGATGAGGACAAATGGAAAGTAATGTTGAAAGAGGTAAAGCCAGATGTTGTTTTTATTGCCACAAATTGGATTAATCACGCTCCAATGGCTATTGAATCTATGAAGCATGGTGCGCATGCCTTTGTAGAAGTGCCTATTGCCGTGACAGTTCAAGAAATGTGGGATATTGTAGATACTAGTGAAAGTACGCAAAAGCACTGCATGATGCTTGAAAATGTAAATTATAATCGTGATGAGCTGATGTTTCTGAATATGTGCCGACAAGGAGTGATTGGCGAAGTTTTACATGGCGAAGCGGCTTATATCCACGAGCTACGAGGACAGATGAATGAACAAAAGAGAGGTACGGGTTCATGGCGTACCTATCATTATGCACATAGAAATGGGAATTTGTATCCAACCCATGGTTTGGGACCAGTTGCCCAATACATGAATTTGGGTAGGGGAGAAGATAACTTTCAAAGTTTGGTGTCTTTCTCGACTCCGGCTAGAGGAAGAGCAGCATATGCCAAAAAGAATTATCCAAGTGACCACAAATGGAACAAATTGGATTATAAAGGGGGAGATTTAAACACCAGTATCATTAAAACTAATCTGGGAAGAACGGTTATGGTGCAATGGGACGAAACAAGCCCAAGACCCTATTCTCGACTGAATTTGATTCAAGGTACCAAAGGAACCTTGGCTGGATTCCCTACAAGAGTTGCGTTGGAAGGTGGAGTGGAAGGTCTTACAAAAGACCATCATTCTTGGGTACAGGGAGAACAACTTCAAGCCCTTTATGAAAAATATGACCATCCATTGTACAAAAGACTGAATGAAGCGGCCAAAGGCAGTGGACACGGTGGAATGGATGGTATTATGATCTATCGAGTGGTCGAATGTCTACAAAAAGGACTTCCTCTAGACCAAAATGTTTACGAAGGCTGTTTTTGGAGTGCTGTAGCTCCACTTAGTGAGCGTTCTGTGGCAAGTGGTGGAGCTCCACAACCTTTCCCAGACTTTACACGCGGAAATTGGAAAGACACTGATCCATTGGCCATTGTAGAATAAAAAGTTTGTAGGGTTTAGAAAATTTACACTAAATTAACCTCCAATCTCGCTCTGTTAAACTAAAATTTGTGAGATATGGAGACCTACGCTACAGCTTTATTATATGCCATTCCTTTCTTTGTTGTTTTAGTGCTTTTTGAAGTGCTGTACGGGCATTTTGTCAAAAGTCAAAAACACAATGTGATGGATACCGTAAGTAGTTTGAGCTCAGGCCTTACCAATATTATCAAGGATTCATTGGGATTGGCCGTAGTATTGATTACCTATCCGTATTTGGTCGAGCATCTTGCCTTAATACAGGTTGAGGCTACTTGGGCAGTTTGGTTAATTGCATTCATTGCTATTGATTTTGCCGGTTATTGGAATCATAGACTGAGTCATCATATCAATATTTTTTGGAACCAGCACGTGATTCATCATAGTAGTGAGGAGTTTAACTTGGCCTGTGCCCTGCGGCAATCTATCTCAAACGTGGTTGGGTATTTTCCTATTTTATTGATTCCAGCAGCTATTCTTGGCATTCCAAATGAAGTGATTGCAATTTTGGCACCGGTTCATTTGTTTGCCCAATTTTGGTACCATACCCAGCATATTGGTAAAATGGGATGGTTGGAATATATTATTGTTACTCCCTCTCAACATAGAGTGCACCACGCAATCAACCCAGAATACATTGACAAAAATTTAGGACAAATACTTTGTATTTGGGATCGTTGGTTCGGGACCTTTCAAGAAGAGTTGAATAATGTTCCACCACAATATGGAGTTTTGAAACCAGCGGCCACATGGAATCCGATTTTAATCAACTTTCAGCATTTTTGGAGATTGTGTCTCGACGCGTGGAGAACAAAAAGTTGGTGGGATAAACTACGAATTTGGTTTATGCCCACAGGATGGCGTCCAGAAGATGTAAAATTGAATTATCCAATTTCCAAGATTGAAGATGTTTATAACTTTACCAAGTATAAGCCGGAAGCCTCATTGAACTTAAAGGCATATGCCATATTCCAGTTATTGGCCAATACCGCGTTATTGTTGTTTATGTTTTACAACTATTCCGAAATAGGATTTGGAAACTTGCTTGTTTTTGGAGGTTTTGTTTTTCTAGGGATTTATGGCTATACGAGCCTAATGGATAGAAAAACTTATGCAGTTTGGGTTGAAGTTGTAAGAAGCATTGCTGGACTTACTTTGATTTTTAGTACAGGAAATTGGTTTGGAATAGACGCTTTTCTATCGGTTGGAAGTTATTTGGTAGCCATATATTTCATCATTACCATCGTTGGGGCAGTGTATTTTACGTTCATTGAAAAAAAACGTATCCAACCAAGTTTGACGGTTTAGGTTTTTCTAATCTTCGCATTGACCAACTCAATATAACTTCTCATTGCCTCTTCCACGCTTATATTTTGTGCTTGAATCAACGCGTTTGCCTTAAAGGCATTGATTAGAGGGGTCTTACTACCGGGATTATCATAATTTTTGTTGGCTATTTTGAAATAAGCATAGAGTTTGAGCAAAAGGTCCGCGGGTAAGGGTTTGGTATAGTCGTTCATAAAAACAACCGCTTCCTTGAACTGTGTATTTAATTCCTCATCAATCATCTTTTTCCCTAATAGATGCGATACAGGTTCTTGCACCAACTACCTTTTGACCTAGCTTCACCGCAATATTGCAATCTAAAGGTAAGAATAGATCTACTCTTGAACCGAATTTGATAAACCCTGCATCTTGACCTTGGGTCACTTGTTCTCCTTCTTCAGCATAATTTACAATACGTCGGGCCAAAGCGCCTGCAATCTGTCTATATCCAATTTCCCCAAACTTTGGAGTATGTAAAACCACGGTTGTGCGCTCGTTTTCCGTGCTGGATTTGGGATGCCAAGCCACAAGATATTTACCTGGATGGTATTTGGAGAAGGTCACTGTACCACTTGCTGCATAACGCGTGACATGCACATTTATAGGAGACATGAATATTGAGACTTGTTTTCGCTTGTCTTTAAAGTATTCAGGTTCTTCAACCTCCTCGATGACCACAACTTTTCCATCGACAGGAGCCAGAATTTCATCAAAGTTAGGAGTTACCGGTCTTCTGGGGTTTCTGAAAAATTGTAGAATCAGTATTAAAAAGACTAAAGTCACTACTTGAATAGTTATGCGAACCCATTCAACATCAACATAAAATTGTGAAGAAAGGATAACAGCGACCACTACAAAAAAAGTGATAATAATTATTTTTTGGCCTTCTCTATGAAACATAAGAAAATATATTAAGTACTAAATAGGCAAACGGTGCAGCGAATACTAAACTGTCAAGACGGTCCCAAATTCCCCCATGGCCTGGTAAAATTGCACCGCTATCCTTAACTCCGGCAATGCGTTTAAATTTTGATTCGAGCAAATCACCCAAACTTCCTGCAACAACAATCACAGAGGCTAGGGTCATCCATTCCCAAAGGGTCAGGTTTGTTTCGTACATCGCCAAAATATAGGCTGCTATAAGTGCAAAAATAAGACCTCCAACAGAACCTTCAATGGTTTTTTTAGGAGAAACTGAAGGAAATAACTTTGTTCTGCCCAATGTTCTTCCGACCAGATACGCAAAAGTGTCATTTACCCAGATCAAAATGAAAATCCCCATAATCAAAAATTGGGCAAAATCGTTTTGTTTATACGGAATCATGGTCAAAAAAATACACCCTCCACCTATGTAAAAGACGGCAATGATGAATTTCTGAAGCTTAGTAAAATACTTTTCTTTTTTCGAAAACAGAAATACCAACAGGGCAAGGTCAACAGTTATGGTCAAGAGCATAAGAATAGTGATCAAAACACTATCTTGAATTAGATAAATAAACACCCACCAAAGAGCCAAATAGGCAACAAAGATGTAATAGTGTTTGAGACGGACTATTTTTTTGAACTCATATAAACAGGCCAATCCGAATACCATAAAAAGAAAATCAAAGGCATCGGAACTTAAAAAAACAGTGCCCAATAACAGCACCACGTAAATTACCCCCGTAATGGAGCGCCTTAGAATTTCTCTCATTTAATCAGTAGTCTTCTAGCAATAAAAGATATACATTTTTTGAGGCACTACCGTATGATAAGAAGTCATTTTTATTTTCTGGGGTAGGCTGAAAATGTTTCAGCGTGGTAATATTGTTAGGAATGTTCTTGCGATATTTTTCTTTGATTACCTTGAGCCCTTCACTAATGGAGTCTACAAGCTGACTTGTTGTTGCAAAAACGATGAGGTTCGAAGGTAACTCATCCAATTTTTTTTCTTTGATTTGATTGGAACACACCAAAATGGATCCATTATGGGCAATTAGATGCTCGCAGGTGGTAAAGAAAATGTTACTTTCCTTTCTCTTTTCGGTAAACTCAATTTTTTCAGATGCGAAACGACTTTTTAACCTAGGGTCTAGTATATAGAAAAGGTGATTTTGCCAATCGTTTTCAGATACAATATTTTTTAGTGCTTCTGAGATTTCCGATTCATTTTCACAATAGATGAACTTACCACCATTCTTTTTGAAGTAAATGGTAAATTTTTCATCTACAGGAATTTTTAAATCGGGCATATGTTCCCCACGGGTTTCCAATGTTTCTTTAGAAACCTTTTTGCCACCTCCAAAAAGTTTGTCAAAAACTCCCATTTCGGTTTCTCAAGAATAGTTTTCTATTTTGGGGTATTGTGAAAACATTCAATCTTACTCTGCAGTTTCCTTTTCCTCTTCTTCTTCCGGCTCCTCTTTTTCGAAAGGTCGCTTTCCAAAAATCTTTTCTAAATCATCTTTAAAGATAACTTCTTTTTCCAACAACCTATCTGCAAGTTCCTTTAATTTATCCTTGTTTTCATCCAAAAGCTTGATAGCACGTTGATATTGCTCTTCGATGATCTTAGAAATTTCCTCATCTATTTTTTGAGCGGTTTCCTCACTGTAGGGCTTTGTAAAACCATATTCGTTTTGCCCCGATGAGTCATAGTAGGTGATATTGCCCAGCTCATCATTAAGACCATAGATTGTGACCATGGCACGTGCCTGTTTGGTGACTTTTTCCAAATCACTTAATGCTCCGGTGGATATTTTGTTGAAAACCACTTTTTCCGCTGCTCTACCACCCATGGTAGCACACATTTCATCAAGCATTTGTTCTGGGCGAACGATTAATCTTTCTTCAGGCAAATACCAGGCAGCACCCAATGATTGTCCTCTTGGTACAATGGTGACCTTGACCAGGGGGGCGGCATGCTCTAACATCCAACTAACGGTTGCATGTCCTGCCTCGTGATAGGCAATGGTCTTTTTCTCCTCTGGAGTAATGATTTTGTTTTTCTTTTCGAGTCCACCAACAATCCGGTCAACCGCATCTAAGAAATCCTGCTTAGTAACCGCTTTTTTCTCTTTACGGGCAGCGATAAGTGCCGCTTCGTTGCAGACGTTGGCAATATCAGCACCTGAAAAACCTGGGGTTTGCTTCGCTAAGAAATCAAGGTCTAAAGTCTCTGCAGTTTTAATAGGACGAAGATGTACTTCAAAAATTTCTTTCCTTTCCCTTAAATCAGGAAGGTCCACATAAATCTGACGGTCAAAACGACCGGCTCGCATCAATGCTTTGTCCAATACATCGGCACGGTTTGTGGCAGCCAAAACAATTACGTTCGTATTGGTGCCAAAACCATCCATTTCGGTCAAAAGTTGGTTCAAGGTGTTTTCACGTTCGTCATTGGAACCTGTGAAATTGTTTTTGCCCCTTGCCCTACCAATGGCATCGATTTCATCAATAAAAATTATGGATGGTGATTTATCCTTGGCTTGTTTGAACAAGTCTCTTACTCGAGAAGCACCCACACCTACGAACATTTCAACAAAATCGGAACCGGATAGCGAGAAAAACGGAACTTTGGCTTCACCTGCAACGGCTTTGGCCAAAAGGGTCTTACCCGTTCCAGGAGGGCCTACCAAAAGGGCCCCTTTTGGGATTTTCCCCCCTAAAGAGGTGTATTTATCTGGGTTTTTAAGAAATTCTACGATTTCCTGCACCTCTTCCTTTGCTCCTTCAAGCCCGGCCACATCTTTAAAAGAAGTGCGGGTATCGGTTTTTTCATCAAAAAGCTTAGCTTTTGATTTTCCAATATTGAAAATCTGTCCACCTGCACCACCTCCAGCACCACCTGACATCCTTCTCATCAAATAAATCCAGATACCTATTATCAAAGCAAATGGTAACAATGACAGTAATAGTTCACCTAACACATTGGATTCCGTGTCAAACTCAACAATGGTGTTCAGATTGTTTTCGGCTTTGATTTCGTCAATCTCGTTCTGAAATATCTGCAGGTCCCCATATTCAACAATATATTGTGGTACGGCACTGGTTGCAGGAATGAGAGGCTTTTCACTTACTTTTTTATGAACTTCCTTTTGGAGGGCGGCTTCGGTAAGAAATACCTTGGCCTGACCTATATTCTTTATGACGATGATTTTTTCGATATCGCCATTTCTAAGATATTCTTCAAGTGCTGAAGTCGTAGTTTTTTCCGTATTGGAAAAACTGCCTCCACCAAGGAATTGAAATCCTATAATTAAAGCTATTACCACACCATAGATCCACCAAGAACTAAAACGCGGTTTTTTAGGGGTATTCGAATTGTTTTCTTTTGCCATTTTTTAAGAATTGTAGCTGCTTTCCACCATGGTTACTTTGGCATCGCCCCAAAGTCCTTCAATGTCGTAGAATTCTCTAATGTGTTTTTGAAATACATGTACAACAACATTTACATAATCCATCAAAACCCATTCTGCATTTTCTGAACCTTCAACATGCCAAGGTTTATCTTGGATGGCCTTGCTAACGGTTTTCTGGATGGATGAGACTATTGCGTTTACATGCGTGTTGGAAGTACCGTTGCAGATTATAAAGTAGTCACAAACTGTATTTTCTATTTCCCTAAGATCTAGTAGATTGATATCTACTCCTTTAACTTCTTCAATCCCGTGTAAAATTAAGGCAATCAGTTCATCTGCACTAGCTTTCGTTTTCTGCATTCAAAAATTTTAGTTTCTACAAAGTTATATTTTTTTTGTTTTCTTAGCCCTAGAATTTAACATATCATTGGACGTACCACATTGGGAGAACTATCACAAATAATCAAACTTGATGCCACTGACTCTACAAATCTGTATTTAAAAGATTTATTGTTGTCTGCCAAACTTAGGGATTATACGGTTGTGGTGACTAAAAGCCAACAAAAGGGTAGAGGGCAAATGGGAGCTAGTTGGCAATCGGAATCAGGTAAAAACTTGACTTTTAGTGTGTTGAAAAGGTTTGAAGCTCTGCATATCGACCAACAATTTGTGTTGAACATAGGAGTTTCCTTGGCTGTTTATGAAACGCTAAAAGAAATGGGAATTCCAGTTTTGAGGGTAAAATGGCCCAACGACATTATGTCAGGTGCCTCCAAGATATGTGGCATATTGATTGAAAACATCTTGAAGGGAAAGCATATTCAAAGTTCTATAATTGGTATTGGACTTAATGTAAACCAAACTTCATTTGAAAATTTAGATAAAGTAGCCTCGTTGAAATCATTGACTGGACGGTTTTTTGACTTGGATGAAGTTTTGTCAAAATTGTTGGAAAAACTACGGTTTTATTTAGAGGGTATTGAAACCAAAACGGTCATCCAACAATTACCCGCTTATGAAAACCTATTGTTCAGAAAGGATAAGCCTTCTACCTTTAATGACAGGTATGAGCAAACGTTTATGGGATTTATCCGAGGTGTGTCACCCGAAGGGAAGCTTAGGGTTGAACTTGAGGATAGTCTATTAAAAGAATTTGATCTTAAGGAGGTGTCGCTCTTGTATTAAAAAATCTTGTCCATATTGACCGAAAGCGTTTCCATAAAGTTAGTTATGGGAGATTTTATCATCATGGCCATCATAGCATTGAATTCTCCTTCAAAGCTTAAGGCTATTTCACTTTCCGAATCTCCCAAGGCTGTGATGTCACCTGTCAGCGTAAATGGCAGTTTGTCACTGGCCGCACCCAAAACCACTTTGCTGTTTGGAACTTGTTCTTTTAGTCTTAAGACTATTTCGGGCATTCCTTTAAGGGCAAATTTGAATGTGATATCGTCCAATACTTCAAATTTGTCAATATTGTCAGGCATAAGCGTTTCGAAATTTTTGATATCTGTCAAGAAATCAAAAACTTCTTTGTCACTTTTAGCTACTTTTTTGGATGGAGTTTCAATATGCATTTTGTTCTATTGTTTCCATTGTTGCGGATTGGTCTTCCACTCCAATAGGGTTTGTTGATGGGATTCTTTGATATAGCTGGTCTCAGCGGCTTGTTCTATTAAGTGGTCATAATCGGAAAGTGTGTTCAGGGTAACCCCTTCCGATTCAAAATTGGCGGTCGCTACTGAGAATCCATAAGTGAAAATAGCCACCATACCCTTTACATTTGCACCCTGTTCCTTAAGGGCTCTAACTGCATTTAAGCTACTTTTTCCTGTGCTGATGAGGTCCTCGATGACCACAACATTTTGACCTGATTCCAGCTGCCCTTCAATTTGGTTTTGTCTGCCATGCGATTTAGGCTCCGGTCTTACATATATAAAGGGAAGTCCCAATGCTTCCGCAACCAAAATCCCTATTCCGATGGCCCCTGTGGCCACTCCGGCAATAACATCTGGTTTGCCATAAAGGGATTCTACCTGATTTGCCATTTCTTCCCTAACAAAATTGCGTATTTCGGGATAGGAAAGCATAATTCTGTTATCACAATAGATTGGTGATTTCCATCCAGAAGCCCACGTAAATGGATTTTCTGGTTCCAACTTAATTGCATTAATTTGCAGCAAAAGTTCGGCAGTTTTTCGTGCGGTATCTTTGTTTAAAACCATTGCGCAAATGTATAAAGTTTTTGTTAATGAGTCTCCACTCATTTTAACAAATGAGCGTCAAGATAACTCAAATGGAAACCTCTTTTCGTTAGATGGGGATTCCATATTGATGGCTATAGATTCACTTTCTAAAGGAAGGCTAAAAGAGGCTTATATCTACCATCCAGATGAGGAGAAAATCTTGGATGTTTTTATGCATAAAATCCCTGTTGTGGTGGCGGGAGGTGGATTTGTTACCAATCCAAATGGCAAAGTGCTATTTATCTACAGAAATAATAAATGGGATTTACCCAAGGGGAAGGTAGACAAGGGTGAATCCATTGAGAAGGCTGCAATTCGTGAAGTAGAGGAAGAAACAGGTGTGAAAGACCTTGTAATTGATAAGTTTCTTCGTACAACCTACCATGTTTTCAAAAGAAACGGAGAATATAGATTAAAACAAGTACACTGGTTTTCAATGTACACTACCTATAATGGAAAGTTGGTGGGGCAAAAAGAGGAAGGTATTGAAAAGGTAAAATGGAAAGGCCAGAAAAAAATAAAGAAAGCCCTTGAAAACTCTTATCACAACATCAAAGTATTATTTGAAGGCTGGCTCATTCCAGAAGAATAGCTTCGGCGCGGCTGCCTTTGGGAATTCGATATACCGGATACCTCATATAAGCCTTTTCACGGTATTTAGACCTTTGGTATACCCAATCCAACTGTGCATACCAATCTTTTGCAAATTCCTCATCCAGTTCTTTTTTGAGCAAAAAATTACCTCGAAGCGTAGAGTCCTTTTTCAGGATATCCAAAGCAATATCTTCAAAAACATAGGGAGAAAACCCTTCTTTTTGCTGCAAAATCATATCAAAGAAATTCCAGTTAAAAAAAGAATCAGGGCCTTGCGGTTCTAAAGTTTCCAATAAATATCGGATTCCTGGCTGACTTGTTGGCACTATATAGTCCCCTGCTTGGAAATTTATATTTAGGTTGTTTTTTTTGAGCTGGACATTGGAGTGTGAATAATGACCCTCATAAGGATTTTTCCTAGTGTCAAAGTCTAATATGTGGTAGGATTCGACCAATAGAGAAGTGTCTTTTTCCAAAATAAAGTACTCTATTTCATTGGGCACGAGCCTTTCCATAACACTTTGCCAACTTTGAGGAATCACATAAGCGGCTGGTACAATCACCGTATCCTGTGGGAAGTAATGGTTGTAGTAAACTGTTTCACGAGTAAAAGGTCGGTCTTTGTCGTATTTTAATCTTTCAAGCCCTGTTACCTCACTGGTTAATTGCTCAGCTTCGTACCCTTTAAAATTGAGCTGGGAATATTGGGTGGTGTCTAACTGCCAGTTAAAAGGGTATTGGTCGAGTACAAGGTTTTCCTCGAAGGTCTGTTTTCTGAGTTTTCGAATAGTTTCATATTCTTTTTCCACTACATCCATAACACTTTCCATGAACTCATAGGTCCCTTCAACCCTTTGTTTGTAAGGTTTGAGCATATGTGTTTCCACCATGAGTCCCAAAGTGTTCCAAAGTGCAGTGTAACCTGTGGAATACCTTGGATAATCCATAAACTGACTAAAACCCAGCTCGGGAGGACGGTTAAATACATTTACATAAGGGGTTATGTCCCAATCCTTTTGCTCCAAGGATTTTTCAACCTGGGGTTTAAATTCTTTTTCGAGATAAACCCCAAGTTTTCCGCCTAGTTTATTGTGTTGTGTAAATAAATGGGTTAACGTGTATTGATAATCGGCCCCATTGCTTACGTGATTGTCAACAAAAACATCGGGCTGTACCAGATGAAAAATCTGGGAAAACGTCTTTGCATTTTTGGTGTCCATCTTAACAAAATCCCTATTGAGGTCATAATTGAGCGCATTACCCCTGAATCCGTATTCCTTGGGTCCGTTTTGGTTGGCCCGAGTATTTGAATTTCGGTTAAGGGCGCCTCCAATATTATATATAGGAATGGTAACCAATACAGTATTTTTTGGATGCGGCAATTTTTTGGTTGCTAAATCCCTGTAAAGTAACATTGTGGCATCGATTCCATCGCTTTCTCCCGGATGTATTCCATTGTTGATTAGAATGATTGCCTTTTTTTCTCTTAAACGTTCAAAATTGAAGTCTCCATCGGGATTATAAGTGACCATATGCAATGGATATCCACTATCGGTCTCTCCTATGGTCTGAATATTTATTTCGGGAAAATCCTTAGCGAGTTTGATATAAAAATCTATGGTTTCCGGATAGGTCGCAGTTTCCGTTCCATTCGAAGCCTCATAAAAGGTTTGATACGAAACAATTTCATCTTGTGTTTTTGTTTCACACGATAACAAAAACAATAGAATGGCGGGGTAAATAAAATATTTCAATCGTTGGCGTAACTGGTTAAAAACTAAAGGAAAATATATTTTCCCTAAGATAAAAATAGGAAATATTACGTGAACGATGTGATATTCATTCGGTTAAGGTCAGTTACCTCTATTTTATAGATGGGTTTGTTTCTGAAATTTAGATAATGCCAACATTTGAGCCTAAAGTCGTTCCACTTTTGGTAATCTGAAGGATCTATGGATGATGTTATTACATTAATAATTATCTTTTCCTTAAGGTCTAGAGTCACAAATTCATCCAAGAATTCCCATCCATCCATTATGGGCATATTTATATCCAGAAATATTACCTCTGGAGCGGATATCCCAGCACTAATACGCTCTTGTAGTCCGTCCAAAGCTAATCTACCATTTTCAAAAGTTTCAATATTGTTGCATTTTACTATGGTCTTGAGCATTTTTTTTATGCCGAATACCGTAATATGATCGTCGTCTATTATATAAATACTATTAATTTCTTTCATTTACCCCTATCACAGTGTTATTGATTCTCCTCATTAAAATAAACATTGAAAGTAGTGCCAACCCCGACTTCGCTGTTGACGGTAATATTGCCTCCCATGGCCTCAATCTGATTTTTGATTATATAAAGTCCCAGCCCACGGGCATCCTTATTGTTATGAAAGGTTTTGTACATGCCAAAAATCTTGTTGCCGTATCGATTTAAATCTATTCCAAGACCATTATCGGAAATACTGAAGATAACACTGTCCTCTTGTTTTTTTGCGGTAAGAGAAATTACAGGATGTGCATTAGTTTTTCGGTATTTAACCGCATTAGTTACAAGATTCAGTACGATACTTTCTAAATATGCTGGAACACTTGGAACTGTAAGGTCGTCAGGAACTGAATTAATGAATTCTACTTTGTTTCTTTCCAAAAAAGCGGAAAGATTTTGTTGCACCTTGATAATACTTTCATTGAGGTTCATGGATTTTTTATCCATATTGATGTTGGTGCTTATGTCTACAACTTCGTTTAAGTTTTCCAGTGTTTCCAAAAGATTGTCTGAAGCGTACGAAAGCATTTTCATAATACGTTCCCTTTCGGAACCGTCTCTTTCCTTTATTAGAAAATCTAAGAGCATGGAAAAATTGGCTGTATGGGACCTTAAGTTGTGGGAAACAATATGAGCAAAGTTGATGAGTTTTTTGTTTTGGACTGCGGTAACGTTGATCAAGTTCCGTAGTTGATCTTCCTTTTGTTTCATATGGGTGATATCCATACTCATACCGATCAATCCATAAACCTTGCCATTCATATCCAAAAGAGGAATTTTGGAGGTAAGGAAGTTGGTAATGCTTCCATCTTTTCTTACGTTGATGGTTTCTTGTCCAAGCATGGGCTTTAAAGTCCGCATTACCTCTAGGTCCTCATCCCGAGATATCTGCGCAACATCTTTATCGTAAAGATCAAAATCTGTTTTTCCAATGAGGTCCTTTGGTTTGAGCCCCAGATATTCACATTCTGATTTATTGACAAGTATTTTGCGTGAGTTTTTATCCTTGATGAAGACATTTAATGGAAGATTATCAATCAAAGTAGTTAGCAACTGCTCACTTTCCCTAGTCTTGTTTTCCGCTACTACGTGCTCATTAACATCTTGAAACGTACCAAAAAGTTTGACAACTTTCCCATCTTTTTTAATGGCTTTTCCACCGGCCGCAACCCATCTTTCTTTGCCATCATGGGTGATAATGACCAATCTTTCACTAAACGGAACCCCCTTTTCCAAAAGATTATGAAAAAGCATTGAAATTCTATTTCGACTGTAGCCTTGTTTGTAAAACGCGATTCCTTCATTTACATTGGGGACATAAGATTTTGGAACTCCGTGAATTCTTTTGGTCATATCGCACCAAGTAATTTTGTCTTGGGCTATATCGTATTCCCAACTCCCCACTTTAGCCACTTCCGATTTGGCCTTCAATAAAGTATTCATTCTTTTGAGCTCGGCATCTTTAATAGCTTCTTGGGTGATATTGTTGGTTTGTATAATGGTGCCCAAAAGATTTTCTCTTTCATCAAACCAGGGTGTGAAAATACTTTCGTACCATACATCTTCAGAATTGTCTATGTTCTTGTGCCTAAGTTTATGGGTTTTATCTCCCTTCAAACAACGCTTTAAGTCATCAAAATGAAATTCAGAATGCGAAGCGAAAAGTTTATAGACCTCTGAACCCATTGAGTTCTCTTGGATTGCATCGAAATTATGAATCCAAGAATCTGAAGCTGACACTAAAATGTGGTCGTTATCCACAAATGCAGTCGGCTGCGGCAACTGTTTTATGAGGTAGGGGTAGGGGAATTTTTTAATTGCTTTCAAAAGTAGGCTGATTTGAGGTTAAAATTCTTTTACATAAGAAATTTCTTACTAAAATATGAGTATTGCCTAACTTGACTCAGATATTGTTGTGAATAGACTAAAATATGTTGTTTTGTCGACGAACGGTATAGTTGTGTAGATGGGTTTTGGAAAAATGGGGACAGAAAATGCTATTCCTCTTATCCTTTGTTTTGCGATTTGACCACCACAGTATTTGGTACCAAACCTGAATAATCGCCTCCGTTTCTAATTACATCCCTAACAATGGAGGAGCTTATATAGGATTTGCCAGAGGAGGTGAGCAAGAAAACCGTTTCTATTTCGGAGAGTTTTCGGTTGGTATGCGCTATAGCCTTTTCAAACTCAAAATCCCCTGGATTTCGTAAGCCTCTTAATATAAAATCCGCTTTAACCTTTTTGCAAAAATCTACTGTAAGGCCTTCATAGGTAACTACTTTTATTTTGGGCTCGTTTTTAAAGGCTTCTTCAATAAATGTCTTGCGTTCCTCTAGGGAAAACATGTATTTCTTATCCGCATTGATTCCGATGGCAATCAAAAGCTCATCGAACAAAGTTATTCCTCTAGTGATTATATCGTAGTGGCCCAAGGTAAGGGGGTCAAATGAACCAGGGAAAATCGCACGCCTCATCGGTGGAAAGTTTTTCTAAAAATACAGATTTCTACGGTATACATGCTTCAATAGCACTACCAAATAATTCTTCAAGCGATATCCCTGCAACTTTTGCCTGTTGCGGCAAAATACTTTCTTCGGTAAGTCCTGGTGTAGTGTTCACTTCCAATAAATGAGGTTCATCGCCAATAAAGATAAATTCACTTCGACTATAGCCCTTAAGGCCCAAAACCCTATAAATCTGTTTTGCCAGCTTGGAAACGTTTTCTTGTTGGATTTTTGAGATTCTTGCTGGGGTAATCTCCTGGGACTTTCCTTCGTACTTGGCTTCAAAGTCAAAAAAATCATTTTCAGAAACGATTTCAGTAATGGGCAGTACAGTGATTTGATTCTTATAGGTGATTACGCCTACGGAGACTTCGGTTCCATCCAAGAACGACTCAATAATAATTTCCGTATCCTCGGAAAAGGCATTGTCTATAGCGGCATCCAAATCTTTTTTTTCATATACCTTGCTGATTCCATAACTACTTCCAGCTTTATTAGCCTTAACAAAACATGGGAGCCCTACTTTTTCGATGATCGCCTCTTTATCGACAATGTCTCCTTTGTTCAAATAATACGAGGTTGCGCAGCGGATACCATAAGGCCTTAACACACTCAATAAATCCCTCTTGTTGAATGTAAGTGCTGCTTGATAATGCTCACAAGACGTTTGCGTAATACCTAACAGCTCAAAATAGGATTGCAGTAGGCCATCTTCTCCCGGAGTGCCGTGAATAGCATTGAATACACAATGAAAATAGATTTTGACGCCATTCGGACTTATACTGAAATCTGATCTGTCTACAGGGAATTCCTTATCATTTTCATCCAAGTATAACCATTTCTCTTTTTCAATGACAATGCGGTAAGACTTGTATTTTTTCCTATCCAGATATTTGTGGACCACATTTCCACTTTTTATAGAAATATCATGCTCACTGGAATGACCACCCATGATGACGGCAATGTTTTTTTTCATCAGCTTATCGAATCACTTAGCCAAAGTAAAGAAAAAAGGACTGGCTTTCCTATATTTGTTCAGATAAGGTATTGTGCATGAAACATTTTTTTAACTTCCTTAGAAGTCGGGTATTTCTTATCCAAATTGGATTGGCACTTGTGGTGACCATACTCATTGTTTTTTTGATTTTGAACTGGTTGAAAAGTACCACCAATCATGGTGAGTTTGTAGAAGTTCCCGACTTCGCGAAAATGTCGGTTATGGACATGCGTAAAGCTGTTGAGGATGCAGGATTGCGATATCAGGTTTTGGATTCTTCAAATTACAATCCTGATTATCCAAGGTTCTCAATTTTGGAGCAAAACCCAAGCGCGGGCAGTAAGGTAAAATCCAATAGAAAAATTTATTTCACCGTCAATCCTTCAGGGTATAAAAAAGTAACGGTTCCCGATATCATTCAAGTCACTCAAAGAAATGCCACTTCTATGCTTAGGGCCGTGGGGTTGGAAGTTCAACGTGTTTCTTATATTAATGAATTGGGCAAAGACATGGTTTATAGAATGAAGTATAAGGGCAAGCACATCAAACCTGGTGACAAATTGCCAAAGACTTCTAAAATTGAATTGGTCTGTGGAAACGGAACTATCCCTGGAAGTGCACGAGTACAAGCTGACTCCCAGTAATCATGGATTCAACCGAAAACCAAGAACCCTCACAGGAAGAACTTTTTGAACACCATAAATTTATTGGGGCCAAAGGACAAGAGCCCCTTCGGGTGGATAAATTTTTGATGAACTTTATTGAAAACGCTACCCGAAACAAAATTCAACAAGCCGCCAAGCAGGGCCACATCTGGGTAAATGATGCCATCGTAAAGCAAAATTACAAGGTAAAGGCGGGGGATGAGGTCAAAGTAATGTTTGAACATCCTCCCTACGAATTTTTACTGACCCCCGAGGACATTCCTCTAGATATAGTTTATGAGGATGATACGTTGTTGGTGGTAAATAAACCTCCTGGCATGGTGGTACATCCAGGTCATGGAAACTATTCAGGAACATTGATTAATGCTCTGGTTTATCACTTTGATAATTTACCTTCTAATAGCTCAGAAAGACCAGGATTGGTACATCGGATAGATAAAGACACCTCGGGACTTTTGGTCATTGCCAAAACAGAAGCTGCTATGACCCACCTGGCTAAACAGTTTTTTGAAAAAAGTAGTGAGCGGGAATATCTGGCATTGGTATGGGGAAATGTAGAAGATGATGAAGGCACCGTCGAAGGGCATATAGGGCGAAATCCAAAGAATCGTTTGCAAATGATTGTTTTTCCTGAAGGAGACCAAGGCAAGGAAGCGGTTACCCATTACAAAGTCATTGAACGATTGGGTTATGTTACTTTGGTGTCTTGTAAGCTTGAGACAGGAAGAACCCATCAAATAAGGGTCCACATGAAATATATTGGGCATACTCTTTTTAATGATGAGCGCTATGGCGGCGATAAAATCTTAAAGGGAACCACCTTTACAAAATATAAGCAGTTTGTGGAGAACGCCTTCAAAATACTACCCAGACAGGCACTACATGCCAAAACGTTAGGATTTGAACATCCTGTGACCGGTGAATTTATGCGATTCGATTCAGAGCTTCCCGAGGACATGGTAAATTGCATCGAGAAATGGCGTTCTTACGCGAAGCACAACGATCAATAGATTTCTTCAATCTTTGAATTGAAAACACCTTTGGCAAGAAATTGCCAAAAGTCCGATTACATCACTATTTTTACTTAAAATTAGTTTTCATGAAGATTGTAATCTCTCCAGCCAAGTCACTCGATTTTGAAACAGCATTGCCAACAGCTCGATATAGTCAGCCCCAGTTTTTGGAAGCATCCGAAAAGTTGAATGCCGTTTTGGTCAAGAAAAAACCAAAGGCACTCTCAAAATTGATGTCCATTTCCGATAATTTGGCAGAACTTAATTGGCAACGAAACCAGCAATTTTCAACCCCTTTTACCCAAGACAATGCCCGACCGGCTGTATATTCATTCAATGGCGATGTGTACCAAGGTTTGGATGCCTATACCATTCCTGAGAATAAGCTTGACAAATTACAAGATACCCTTCGGGTTCTCTCAGGACTTTATGGTATATTAAAACCTTTGGATTTAATTCAACCTTATCGCTTGGAGATGGGAACCCAACTAAAAGTAGGTCGAAAGAAAAATCTTTATGAGTTCTGGAAAAAGCAATTAACGGACCATCTAAATACGGAATTGGAAGATGGAGAATTGTTCATCAATCTGGCCAGTAATGAATATTTTGGGGCAGTTGATGAAAAGACATTGAAGGCTCCCGTAATCACCCCCATCTTTAAAGATTGGAAAAATGACAAACTAAAAGTCATCAGTTTCTTTGCGAAAAAAGCCCGGGGTTCTATGGTTCGCTATATTTTGGATAAGGATGTAAAAACCATGGAAGAACTTAAGGGATTCGATTACGATGGGTATTTGTTCAGTGCAGAACATACCTTAAAACAAGATCAGCCCGTTTTTGTTCGTTAACAACTTGTCCCGAACCATTGATGTTAGGTTTGTGGACTCCCCATTATAAATTGTGATGTGCCTAAATTGGTATGTGATGTTCGGCATTTATCACGATCTTTGCCCTTTCACAAACTATAAAAACTAACCATTCCGAAGAAATCATGCTGCAGTCAAGACGTTTAGAAGAATTCAGAAAGTCGGTCACCAATAAATTTAATGTTTATAACAGTCTATTTTTAAGCTTGCCCTATCGGGACATCGAAAATGTTGGTGTTTTGATACCCTTGCTTTTTGATCAATGCGAAAAAGGATTGAAAGAAGGTAAAAAACCACAGGAAATTTTAGAGACCTTCTTTACCAATTTTGTGGATATTAAGGATGAACGAGAGCGTTTGGATTTTATGTTCAAGGTGATTCAGTATGTGGAGCGACAAGTAGTTTTGTATGATAGTGTTGAAGACTCGGCTTTTCCCAAGTTGCAAGAACACACCAAGTCCCTTTCCATAAAGGATTATTTTGAATTGGTAAACAGTACCAAAAATTGGGACAAAATTTCCAACTCGCTTTCCACTTTTAGCGCACGAATCGTTTTAACAGCACACCCGACACAATTTTATACCCCGTCGGTTCTCAATATTATTTCGGAATTGCGAAACATGATTGATGAGAATGAAGTGGACGACATTGATTTAACGTTGCAGCAGTTGGGACTCACTTCCTTAGTAAATGCCAAAAAGCCCACTCCGTTAGATGAAGCAAAAAACATTATTTATATTCTTCGAAACACTTATTATGATGCTGTTGGAGAAGTATTCCAGTATATAAAGAGTAATATCTATAATGAGGAGTTCGATAATTACAATATTATCAAGCTTGGATTTTGGCCAGGAGGAGATAGGGATGGTAACCCATTTGTAACTGCAAAGATTACCCAGCAGGTGGCAGATGAGCTTCGGCTTACGCTTATGAAATGCTACTATAACGAACTGAAATCACTTCGCAAAAAGCTGACGTTTAAGGATACACAAGAGGGTCTTAATGAACTAAGCAATAAGCTCTATAAGGCCATGTTCGATGCCAAGGCAGTTATTTCGTACCAAGAAATCATTGAAAGCTTGACACAAATTCGGGAAAAATTGGAAGATAAATACCATGGCCTGTATTTGGAACAATTGGATATGCTTATTAATAAGGTTCGAATTTTCAGAACACATTTTGCAAGCTTGGACATACGTCAAGATCATAGCAAGCATGTACTGGCTGTTGAATCCATACTTAAACAACAAGGCGCCATTAAGGAGAGTTTAGATGAACTTTCGGATGCAGAATTACAGAAGTGGTTATTAAAGAGAGATTTGCAATTGAATCCTAACGATTTTGAAGAGGATATTGTGAAGGATACTATTACCAATATAGGTCAGCTAAAACAAATTCAGCAGAACAATGGTGAAGATGGCTGTAACAGATATATTATCAGTAACTCAGAGGATATTTACTCAGTTCTGTTTGTTTTTGCCCTGTTTAGGTGGTGTGGATGGAAAGAAGATGAGATTACTTTTGATATCATTCCGTTGTTCGAGACAATGAAAGGGATGGAGGAAGCTGAAGGAGTCATGCAAACTTTGTTCGATACACCGCAATATCGCCAGCATTTAGAGAGAAGAAATAACACACATACCATAATGTTGGGCTTTTCGGACGGTACAAAAGATGGAGGCTATCTAAAAGCGAATTGGTCAATCTTAAAAACCAAGGAAACCTTGAGCAAAGTGTGCAAGAAAAATGAGATTCGAGCTATTTTCTTTGATGGTCGTGGAGGACCGCCAGCACGTGGAGGTGGGAAAACGCATCGTTTTTACGCAGCCCAGACCAAAGATGTTGCCAATCACGAAATACAGCTGACTATTCAGGGTCAGACCATTACCAGTACCTATGGTACTAAAGAGCAGTTTATGCACAACTCGGAACAGTTGTTGACGGCTGGATTGAGTAATAATCTTTATGGAAAAGAACATGTGATTTCAACGGAGCAGCGTAAATTAATAGAGGAGCTTTCCGAACTTAGTTTTGCCAAATATGATGCATTAAAGCAGCATGACAAGTTTATTCCTTACTTGGAACACAGAAGTACCCTAAAATACTATACTAAGGCCAATATTGGCAGCCGACCAGGTAAACGTGGCAATAAAAAGCAATTGGAGCTTTCAGATTTGAGGGCTATATCTTTTGTGGGTTCCTGGAGTCAACTTAAACAAAACGTACCAGGCTATTTTGGAATAGGAACAGCCATCCAGAAATTGAAAGATGATGGTAAGTTGACCCAAATAAAGAAACTGTATAAGGAAGTTCCCTTCTTTAGAGCGTTGATGCACAATAGTATGATGTCATTGGCCAAGACCAATTTTGATTTGACCAGTTATATGAAGGAGGATAAAGAATTTGGAGAATTTTGGAATATATTGCATGAAGAATTTTTGTTGTCCAAGAAAATGCTCCTTCAAATATCTGGACTCAAAATTTTAATGGAGGATGAAGAGGTTTCCCGTGAATCGGTAAAGATTAGGGAAAAAATAGTGCTTCCACTGTTAGTGATCCAACAGAATGCACTTTATCATATAACTAAGAATTCTGAGTATAAGGATGTCTATGAAAAGATTGTGACCCGATCTTTATATGGTAATATTAATGCAAGTAGGAATTCGGCATAAGAATTATATATTTTTGAATTCGAATCAAATTTGAAGCTTTGAATTCAAAACCCTTTCTGCATACCCACCCTTATGAGCCGTTCCTGTTTCCGGAAGCAACCAAGCTGATTGTTGGCACTTTGCCTCCACCTCGATTTACAACAGGAGAGCTTAAGCACGACGATGTGGACTTTTGTTATGGTAGTCGGAACGGGATGCTTTGGCCCATTTTGAACGAGATTTTTGGGCTGGACCTAAAATATGAGACCACAACAGAAGCTGCGAACCAACGTAAGGGCTTTTTGATAGCACAAAAAATTGGAGTTTGTGATATTGTTGCAAGTGCGGAACGTCAGAAGGTAGATGCATCCGACCTTGGGATGCTAAATGTAAAGCTTCGAGACTTGGTGGGATACCTCCAAGAGTACCCAAATATCCAAACTGTTCTTTTTATGGGAGGCAACAGCAAAAATGGACCGGAATATTTTTTCAGAAGACAACTAAAGGAACGTGGATTAAAGTTGGACTTGGTCAATAATGAAGTACCAAGAATTCATAAACTTGATCTTCCTTTTACTTCGAACGGAGTCGAGAAGTTTAGAACAATTACTGCCGTTTCTCTTACGGCGCCTTCAGGTGCTGCAAATCGTGCGGTGGGCAGCCTTCAAACCTATAAGGATTTAAAGACAGCCAACCCCAATTTCAACACTTTTGATTTTAGGGTAATGCAGTACCGAAAGTTTTTTGAATAGCTAGTTTTTGAAACTTGAAAATCGCTTTAAAACGGTATAGGTTTTAACTGGTTTTATCCGTTTTACCTCAATTTCGTGTATGATTTTGGATACCGCCCGTTCAAACCTTGTTTTGCGCATAGGTTTCATCAAGAAATCATTGATGCCATAGTCAAACGCCTTTTTTGCATAAGCGGCCCATGTTGAATTCATAATGATTGCGGTGTTGATCTCGATACTTTCCAGTAACTCAAAAGCATTGACCTTGTCCATTAAAACATCCAGAAAAACCATATCTACCTTATGGTCATAAATAGCCTTGATTCCTTTATACGGGCTTCCATATGAACCAACCAATTCCAAATCGGGATGATTTTTAATCAGAATTGAGGTTGCTAATCGCTGTATGGAAGAGTCGTCGATAACCAGTGCAGAATACTTCATAGTGAGTGATTTGGGTATTTTAAAGTTACACTCACTACGTTATTATCTGTCAAAAATTAGGTTGTACTGCTTAATTTATATGATGAAATTCTGTTTTTGATGAATTTATCTGAAAATCAGTAGGTTAAATATGTGGTTAAACTGTATTTTGACTATGCATACATTTTTGTTTTTTGGTTTTCGAACTGTACACTAGAGATTATACCTCAGCCCCAGTGAAAAGTCAATTCTACCACTGCCTTGCGGTCTTTCATTTTTTGGAAGCTTAACTTTTTCGGTAATTGAACCACTCTCAATGGTAATTTTTCTAATGTTACTTGCCGTTAGTCCTACCTGAACGCCGAGAGCCAAATTTTCAGCAATCCCAATATCATATCCGATTTCTGAAACAAACCCTACCGTGCTGCCACTTAATTTCACCGGGTCAACCAATAGTTGATTATTTTTATAAGATAAATAGCCAATTGCAGAATTAATCAGAAAGGCATTTTTCCCTGTACGGTTGGTCAATCTTAGCAAGAATTGTGGTCCTACAAACGATACGGAAATGTTGTCCGCAAGCGTACCGGTCAGATTGTTTCCATTTCTATCCACAAAAACAACCCCATTTAAGCTGTTGGTTGTTTTAAAAAAGCTATACTTTATTCCTAGTCCGACTTTTTCATCCAAAAAGTGACTAATACTACTTTCTAAGTGGTAGCCCGACCTTAATTCATTATAATAGTCACTGAAGTCATTGGTAATACTGTTGGTAAACTTACTTGGGTCATAACTAAAACCTCCGCTGACGGCAATCCTAAGTTTTGGATAATCCACAACCCATGGAAGACTATCTTTTGGAATGGGATTATTCTTGTCGAAATTATACTGATATGATGCGGTCTCCGCAACGGGGATCAAAGTGCTTAAATATTCATTGTCCTTTTGAAAAACAAAATGAATATAGCCCTTTTTCAACTTGGTTATTTTACAATGAATGGAGTCGTTCTGCTTGGTCACAATTAAATCTTGAGCCAAAACTATCTGGGTTAAAAAAAGAGTGAATGTTAGAACGACAGGTATTTTTTTAATCATATTTTCAGGAATCAATTTTTAAGATTGTGACATCTAGTCTATGGCAGGTACTCCATAAATCTGGCTTCTTGTGTTTTGTGATTTTTATGGTATTGCCGCCAACCCGTCGCGCTTCTAGCTTTGCTTTATCCAATACAATGTCATAATTGCATTTGGTACTAAATCCAGTGTCTCTGATTTTTACATGGCCAAGCACTTCTGCGTTGACAGGTTGCTTTTGGTTCAATTCCAGTACAACTACTTTTTGATCATACTTTAAGGCATCATAATCTTTAATAATTGCGGAAGAAATCTTAGGACTACAGGCGCTGGTTAAAAACAGTGAAAAGAGTGCAATCGAGAGGTGTTTTCGCATAGGTTGATTTGAAAGTGTAAAGTAGTATAAATCTTCCTAGAAATAAAGAATAATTTGGTCAAAAGGTGAAAACAATATGGTTAAGGGATATTAGTGCTCAAAATGCTGTAAAGCGCTTTGATTCCATAAGCCAACTGCCCAATCTTAATATTCTCGTTAGGACTATGCTGGTTATTGTCTGGATTCACCATAGGAACAATAAAGGCTGGGATTTTTAATTCATTAATGAATGGTGAAATAGGAACGGTACCTCCCATAATTCGAATTCGCACAACATCCTTGTTGAAAGAAGACTGTAGCGTCTCGATTAAGAATTTGCCATAGGCATTATCCAAATCGGTTCGAAAGGCATCTGTAACACTGCCTTCTTCTATGGTCACTATTTTGTCAAAGGACATGCGCTCCTCTTTGGAAGGAACATGGTCCAAAACATGATAACCTTGTTTTGAAATGTGGTTTTTGACCAATTGTTTCAAACGTGAACCATCGCTTTCCGGAACCAAACGTAGATCAAGCTCTGCAGTTGCACTTTCAGGAATAATCGTTCTTCTTTTCGGACCAATCCACCCAGAACCGAGACCTCTTATATTTAGGGAAGGATATTGTAAAGCCTTCTGATAAAAATCACCCACCTTTTCGGCTGACTTAAATTGTAGTTTCTCGGCAATGGCCTGGTCACTATCGGGAACACTTTTGAGGACTTCAGATATGGACTCGTTAAACGATATTCCATCATAATATCCCGGAATAATGACTTTTCCATCTGTATCTTTCATGGTAGCCAAAAGTTGGGCCAGTTGAAATCCTGGATTTGGAGCATAATTCCCATAATGGCCACTATGCTGAGGTTTAATCGGTCCATATGTGGTCAATGTCAGGGTTGTGATTCCTCTGCAACCATATACAACCGTTGGATTTTCAGATGGGTGTACAGGTCCATCTGCAATCACTAAAAAATCTGCTTGAAGCAATTCACGATATTGTTTTACTGCTTTTGGTAATGGTTTACTGCTCTTTTCTTCTTCACCATCTAAAATAACTTTAATGTTAAATGGAATTTCCTTACCGTCCTTTTTCAATAGATCTAAGGCATTGAGGAGCATAACAATAGGCCCCTTATCATCTGAAGTAGAACGCCCAAACAATCTCCAATTATAGTTTATGTCATCCTCCAATGCATCAAAAGAAATCGTTTTGAAACCATCTCCATCGGGAGCTTTCAATACAGTTTGGTAGGGATTGGGTTGATTCCATTTAGAAGGATCCACAGACTGTCCGTCAAAATGCATATAAATAAGCATTGTGGGTTTAGAATCCTCCATGGGCAACGCAGCAAAAAAGAGTGGAAGATTTTCCGTTTCCAATACTGCGGTGTTGAATCCACGCTCCCCAAACTTTCGTTTCAACCAAAGAATATTGGCATCAATGTCATCTGCATTAAGGGCGTCGTTTGGTATCGATATAAAATCCCTTAATTCTTCAATGGCTTTGGCTACTTGCGATTTAACGGCGACGGAATCCTGGCCGAAGGTTGCAAAAGAAGCAACCAACAGCCATAAGGCTACTAATTTTTTCATTGTGGACAGCGTTTGTTACAGAATCGAATTTAGCGAATTCCAGTAACAAAATCGGCTATTTTATCTGCTCCATGTTGGCTAAGGTGTTTTATAAAGGCTGAACCAATGATGGCACCTTTTGCCTTTTCCGTGGCTTGATTAAAGGTTTGTGAATTGCTGATTCCAAAACCTACAATTTGTGGGTTTTTCAACTGCATGGCGGCAATTCGGTCGAAGTAGGCCTTTTGCATCTCTCCAAATCCTGTTTTTGCTCCAGTGGTACTTGCGGAACTGACCATGTAAATAAACCCGTCCGAGGCTTGATCTATGGCACTAATGCGGTCATCACTGGTTTGCGGGGTAATCAAAAACACATTGATCAGTCCATATTTTTTGAAAATGGATTCGTATTCTTCTTGATACACATCCAAAGGTAAATCAGGTAGAATAATGCCATCGATTCCAATCTCCTGACACTTTTGACAGAAGGATTCCACACCATATTGCAGTACAGGATTGAAATAACCCATAATGATCAAAGGAATAGAAACCGTTTTTCGGATGCCCTTGAGTTGCTCAAAAAGCAATTCTGTATGCATCCCATTGTTTAAGGCAGCTGTAGAACTGTCCTGTATGGTAGGACCATCGGCCAAAGGATCGCTAAACGGCAGGCCAATTTCAATTAAGTCCACTCCACTTTTTTCCAAATCTTGGATAACCTTAACGGTATCATTTAAATTCGGATACCCTGCCGTAAAGTATATGGAAAGCAGTTTTTTATCTTCTTGTAATTTTTGATTGATTCTGTTCATAGGTTGAAATAGTCAATGTAATTCTGTAAATCTTTATCGCCTCTTCCTGATAAATTGATGACGACAACATCGGAGGGTTCGAATTTCTTTTGGTCCAAAACGGCGAAAGCGTGGGACGATTCTATGGCAGGGATAATACCTTCCAGTTTAGAAAGTTCCATTCCAGCTTTCATGGCATTGTCATCAGTTATCGAAATAAATTCTCCACGTCCTGATTTGAATAGATGCGCATGTAATGGTCCAACTCCGGGATAATCCAATCCAGCTGAGATGGAGTAGGGTTCGGTAATCTGACCATCATCGGTTTGCATTAATAGCGTTTTGCTTCCATGAATAATTCCAACTTTACCTAAAGCTGAAGTAGCCGCACTTTCACCTGAATGGATGCCTTTTCCAGCGGCTTCCACGGCAATGATTCCTACTTCTGAAGTGTCCAAGAAATGGTAATAAGCCCCAGCAGCGTTGCTTCCTCCACCAACACAGGCCACTACATAATCAGGGTTTTCACGACCTTCTTTTTCGAGCAATTGCGCTTTAATCTCTTCAGAAATCACAGATTGAAAACGGGCTACCATATCGGGATAGGGATGAGGCCCGACTACAGAGCCAATAATATAGTGCGTGTCCACCGGATTATTGATCCAATCTCGAATAGCTTCGTTCGTAGCATCTTTTAAAGTTTTACTGCCAGAAAGCGCAGGGTGAACTTCAGCACCCAACATTTTCATTCGAGCAACGTTCGGAGCTTGCCGGGCAATATCAATCTCTCCCATGTAGACAACACATTCGATACCCATAAGAGCACAGACCGTAGCTGTGGCGACTCCATGCTGACCTGCCCCTGTCTCAGCTATGATTCGGTTTTTGCCCAATCGCTTCGCCATAAGAATTTGCCCAATTGTGTTGTTCACCTTATGCGCACCGGTATGGTTCAAATCTTCCCGTTTCAGGTAGATTTTTGCGTTGTATTTTTTGGATAATCTTTCCGCAAAATAGAGTGGGGAGGGACGTCCCACATAATCTTTTAGCAGTTGATTGAATTCTTCCTTAAAGGAAGGTTCCTCCATAATCTGGATATATTTTTGTCGCAATTCCTCGCAATTCGGATAAAGCATTTCGGGGATGAACGCACCTCCAAACTCTCCGTAATACCCTTTTTCATTCGCGTGATAGCTCATATCGTATCTTGGGTTAGTCTATTTTTAAATTTTTTTAGTTGATCAATATCTTTCAGTCCTGGTTTTATTTCAAACTTGCTGTTGACATCGATTACATGGCAATATTTTGATGTCGGACTGTTCATAAATGATTCCAGTTTTTCAACGCTTTCCAGTCCAATTCCACCGCTAAGAAAATAGGGTTTTGTGGAGGGGTAATTATTCAAAACGGACCAATCAAAAGTATATCCATTACCTCCTGGAAGCTTTCCTTTAGTATCAAACAAATAATGGTCGCAGACCTCTTCGTATCTCTTTAAAATGGAAAAATCGAAATCGTCCTTAATGGAGAAAACTTTGATGATATCAAGCGACTGGGTGTTTTCACGCAAGTCTTTGCAAAACTCTGGACTTTCAGAACCATGGAGTTGAACGGCAGCCAAATTATATTTTTGAGCTTTTTCCAAAACTTCTTCCAGCGAAGCATTAACAAACACGCCTACGTTTTTGATGGATTTTGATAAAGTGGGCATCTCTCCCTTAAAAAATCGTGAAGAAGGTTCCCAGAAGATAAAGCCCATGTAGTCAGGTTGTAGTTGTGCTACCTCCTTGGGATTATGGTTCATGCCGCAGACTTTCAACTTCATGATTCCAGATTTTTTATGAATGTGGCAGCATGTTCCCCGGGGTTGTCCGTTTTCATGAAGTTCTCCCCAATTAGAAAGCCTTGATATCCGTATTGCTTTAAATCCTTTATGGCTTCGATAGAACTAATGCCACTTTCCGAAACTTTTACAAAATCGTCTGGTATTTGGGTCGAAAGTGACTTACTGGTTTCCAAGCTCACCTCAAAGGTTTTCAAATTTCGATTGTTGACTCCTAACATGTCCAAACTCGGCACGATGGATTTATGCAGTTCTTCTTCATTATGAACTTCAAGAAGTACATCCAATCCTAAACTTTTAGCCGTTTCAGAAAGCGTTTTGATTTCATCCCTGTTCAAGATTGCGGCAATCAGCAAGATTACATCTGCGCCATACGCTTTGGCCTCCAAAATTTGATATGCATCTATGATGAATTCCTTTCTTAGCAAAGGAATATTAGCTGCCGACCTAGCAAGTAATAGGTCATCCAACGAACCTCCAAAATATTTGCCGTCGGTTAAAACAGACATTCCACATACTCCAGCATCTTCATAGCCTTTGGCCACATCCTGAACATTCAAACTTTGATTGATGACGGATTTGGAGGGTGATCGTCTTTTATGTTCTGCGATGATTCCGGTATTGCTCTCTCGCAAAGCATCGGCCAAAGAAGGACTTTTTCTTTCAAAAAGAACTGATTGCTCCAATTGTGAAATGGGAATCAGCGATTTTCTTAAATCGACCTCTTTGCGTTTATCGGCCACTATTTTGTCTAATATGTTCATTAAGCACTAAGCTTTTGAAGTTTTTTCAATGTTTCCAATCCTTTTCCACCCATAAGCGATTCTTTTGCTTTTTCAAATCCTTCTTTTGGAGTGATGTCATTTACAGTTGCAATCGCCACACCAGCATTGGCGCAGACCACATTGTTTTGGGCCTCGCTACCTTTTCCCTGCAAAATGTCCATGAATATTTGGGCAGATTGGGCGATATCATCCCCTCCTGTAATCTCGGCTTGGGTAATGCGTTTTACACCAAAATCAACGGGCGACAAAATACCTTCAGAATTATTGGAAATGGTCTTAGTATTTCCCGTCAATGAAATTTCATCATAACCATCCAAAGCATGGAGTACAGTAAAGTTTTTATCGGTATTCTGATAGAGATAGCCGTACATTCGGGCCAATTCCAAATTGAAAACCCCCACCATCTGGTTTTTAGGGAAGGCGGGATTCACCATAGGTCCCAACATATTAAAGAAGGTCTTTACTGCCAATTCCCTTCGGATAGGAGCCACATTTTTCATGGCTGGGTGGAACAAGGGAGCGTGTAGTACACAAATCCCAGCTTCATCAATAGATTTCTTTAAAAAATCAGCTTCATTGCTGAATTTAATACCTAAAAACTCCATCACATTACTACTCCCGCATTTTGAGGATACTCCATAGTTTCCGTGCTTGGTAACTTTAACTCCTGCTCCCGCAGTTACAAAAGATGCCAATGTGGAAATGTTGAAGGTGTCCTTGCCATCCCCTCCTGTGCCGCAAAGATCAATAGGATTGAACTCCGCAAGGTCTACTGCGAGGCAAAGCTCTAAAAGCGCATCACGGAAGCCTTCCAACTCCTCAATGGTGATGCTTCGCATCATGTAGACGGTTAAAAAAGCTGCAATCTGTGAGGTATTATAGTCTCCCTTGGCAATGTTGACCAAGATTTGCTTGGCATCAGCCTTGGACAAGATTTCGTGGTTTATCAACCTGTTGAGTGTCTCTTTCATAATAGATAGATTTGAGATGTTAGAGTTTAGATATTAGAGAATTTATTGATTAGGGTATATATCATTTTTTGAACTTCATCTCCTAAGTCAAAAATTTTCTTCATCACTTCATCACTGACAAATCCTAGCCGTTTTGATAATTCCAATTGAGTATTCAGCTCATTGAGAGACCCATTGGCAATTCCAAGAAAGTTTCTAAACTCTTTTTTTGAATTTCTACCCGCTCCCTCTGCAATATTTGATGGAATTGAAACTGCACTTCGTCTAACCTGATTTGTTAAACTATACTTTTCCTCATCTGGAAATAAAGCCGACAATTCATAAACTAATTCCACAAGTAACATGGATTTTTGCCAAACAATAAGTTCTCTATGATTGTTCATTGAATTCAATATTTTTAACGTAATATTTTCATATCTAAAGTCTACTGTCTAACCTCTTTTAGCGAGCCAATTTTTTAGCATTTGTTTTCCTTCTGGAGTCAATACAGATTCGGGATGAAACTGCACTGCGGTTACGTCGTATGTTTTATGCTTTAAGGACATAATTTGTCCGTTTTCATCCACGGAGGTAGCCTCCAAGCTTTCCGGTAAATCAGGATGGACCACCCAAGAGTGGTATCGACCTACCTGAATCTGCTCGGGTAAACCTTCAAAAATGATATCTTCTTTTGTCACGGAGATTGTGGTAGCTACCCCATGGTACACTTGGTCCAAGTTCACCAAGGTTCCTCCGAAAACTTCACCGATGGCCTGCTGCCCCAAACAAACACCCAATATCCGTTTGGTAGGGGCATAGGTTTCGATAATTTCCTTGAGCAAACCTGCTTCATCCGGGATTCCAGGTCCGGGCGACAATACGATTTCTTCAAAAGCTTCAACATCTTTCAAGGTCAGTTGATCGTTTCGTTTTACGGTAACATCGCAATCTAAATCCTCTAAATAGTGCACTAGGTTATAGGTGAAGCTATCGTAATTGTCTATCATTAGAATCTTTCTTCCCATTTTAGATCGTTTCTGCAATTTCCAGCGCCTTGTTCAACGCGCCCAATTTGTTATAGGTTTCTTGTAATTCGGCTTCTGGATCGGAAGCTGCTACCAAGCCTGCTCCGGCTTGATAATGCAATTGATGATTTTTACTCAAAAAAGTCCGGATCATAATGGCATGGTTAAAATTGCCCTTAAAATCCATAAACCCAATGGCGCCTCCGTAGTACGCACGACTGGTTTTTTCGTATTTCTCAATCAGTTGCATCGCCATGTGTTTTGGAGCACCGCTCAAGGTTCCGGCTGGGAAGGTGTCTGCAACCACTTTCATGGTTGGACTGTCTTTTTTCTTTAGTCCGGTTACTTTGGACACCAGGTGAATCACGTGGGAGAAATATTGAACTTCACGGTAGGTTTCAACATTTACGGTATTTCCATTTCTGCTGAGATCATTTCTGGCTAGATCCACCAACATTACATGCTCGGCATTTTCCTTATCATCTTGTGCCAGTTTTTTAGCCAGCTCGGCATCTTGCTCATCATTTCCGGTTCTTTTATAGGTTCCAGCAATAGGATGTATCTCAGCCTTACCATCTTTAACAATCAATTGAGCTTCTGGAGAGCTCCCAAAAATCTTGAAATCTCCATAGTCAAAATAGAATAGGTAAGGAGATGGATTGATGGAACGAAGTGCCCTGTATACATTAAATTCGTCTCCCTTGAACCCTTGTGAGAATCTTCGAGATAGTACTAGCTGGAAAACATCACCCCGTTGACAATGTTTTTTGGCCAAGGCCACATGCTCTTTGTATTCCTCATCCTTTAGGTTGGAAATAGGTTCACCATCCTTTGAAAAGTTATACGAAGCGAAATTCCGCACATTGAATAACTGTGCAATCTCATCAACATTGCTTTCACTCTGGTAACAGTGTGCAAACAGATAAGCCTCATTTTTGAAATGGTTTATAGCAATGATGTTTTGGTATACCGCATAATAGATATCTGGAATTTGAACCGAATCTTCCTTTTTAGAAATTTCCACATCTTCATAATACCGTACAGCATCGTAAGCCATATATCCGAAGAGTCCGTTGTTAATGAACTTAAAACCATTACTTGGGACAGAAAATTTTTGCCCGAATTGATGGATGACATCCGTAACATCTACCTCAGGGGTAATAGCTAATTCCTCTTTTGTGCCATCAGGGAATCGTTGTGTAATTACTTCGTTTTCAACCTTAATCGAAGCAATCGGGTTGCAGCAGATGTATGAAAAGCTGTTATCGTTGGCATGGTAGTCGCTACTTTCCAAAAGAATGCTGTTCGGGAATTTGTCCCTGATTTTAAGATAAACACTGACTGGGGTAATGGTATCGGCCAGAATTTGTTTGTAATGTGTTTTTAGTTCATAAACCATATCAAATAGTGATAAATTAAAAAAGGCCTGTCGTGATGACAAGCCTCTATATGATTACAATGGGGACTAGCTCACGACGTTTGACGTAAGTTGATCCACCACCAAGTATTTACTGTTCTAAATTTCATTGCATCAAATATAGAAAGGAAAATAAAACAAACCAATTTTTAACTCAATAAAAGCAATTAATACAATTCTAGATTTTATTTTACAACAATAGATAGTCCACGGGCATCTGTGCTACCATCACTTAATGTAAGATGTTCTTCTCCGTTCTTCCATATTTTGGCCACTTCGTTCCCGTTCCCATCTTCTTCAGAGCCCGAGGCATATATATCTCCATTCTCTGTAACGTACACTGAATAAGCAGTTGCATTATTATTCCCATCGGTAAGTTCATACAATACGTTCCCGTTCCGCCAAATAATTGCAGTGTCGGGTCCTATCTCATCATCACGGCCAGCAACATATATGTCACCATTGTAAACATACATATCATATGCCCTAGTTTTGTTTGAATAAACATACAGTTCTTCATCATTTATCCAAACCTTGGCAATACGACCGATATCTGAATCTGGATTTCTTTCATAACCTGCAGTATAGATATCATTGTCAATGAATTCCCCTGCATAAACCCGTGATTCGAATCCGCTGTCGGTCAGTGTATATAACTTCATATTATCTTGCCATACCGTAGCCTCCAACTTGTTGGTCATAGAGTTCCTTTCATAACCGACAGAGTAAAGGCTTCCAGAGTGTGGAATGATGTCGTCAGCTAGGGCGTCTTCGCTACCATTGGTGAGTTCATATAGAATTTGATCATCTTGCCATATTTTGGCAATTTTATCCCCTTGTGCATCGTCCTCATATCCAACAGTATATATAGTGTTGGTGCCATCGTTGTAGAGTACTCCTTTACCTCGGGCATCTCTATTTCCATCCGTAAGAGTATGCAATTCCGCGCCAGTGCCGTCCCATACTGTTACGGTTCTGTTATTACTAGAACCCACATGTCCTGAGATATAAACATCTCCGCCATCCGTTACATGAACCGACTCTGCCTCACTTTCCCCTTCATTTAGGGAAATTTCTTCGCCATTCTTCCAAAGCATGGCTTTTTTTCCATTGTCCCACCCCACAACATAAATAGTTGCGGGTGTAACCGTGACTATAACTTCAACGGTTAGGTTATCAATCGTTACAGATATGGTAACGTCACCTTCTTGTCCGTAACTGGTAAGTTTCCCTTGATTGTCCACACTCACTATTTCTGGATTGCTACTCTCCCATATTGGGGAACCTATTTCTTCCAATTCTGATTCTATGTTCTCAATGGATAATTGGTCTGTTTTGAAGGTTTTCATAACGACCCCTGTCTTATTAAGTTCAATATGGGTTACCGGCCCTTCTACCACTTCAACAAAACATTCAACAAAAAAATCATCAAATTTGGCCGTTACAGTGGTTTCTCCAATGGCTATTGGGGTTACATTCCCGTTTTGATCGACCGTAACAATACTTTGGTCACTACTCTCCCAAATAACCTCATTACCTTCTAAATCAGTAAGCACTTCTAAAGTTTGGGCATATTCAGGATATGGATATAACCTAAGGTTGTCTTGGTTCAGTTCTAAATCGTATGTTTTTTTTCTTATGACCACTGTGCAAATGGCCCTAGAGTCTCCTATTTTTGACGTTATAACAGCGGTTCCTTCGGAAAGCCCGGTTACAATGCCTTGTGAGTCTACTGAGGCAATATCTGTTTTATTACTGCTCCATTCAATGTTGTAGTTGTCTGATGGAGAAGTTACTGATAATGTGTAGGTTTCTCCTACAATAATTCCTAAAACTGATTTGTTCAGTCTAATTTCTGCTAGGTGGTTTGCATTGTTGTCTTCATTGCTACTACAGGCAAGGAGTAATGCCATAGGGACAACAAAAAAAACCAAGCGATTTTTTGCTAATTGTTTCATGGTAAAATTTTTTAGTAGGATATTTTATGGGGCGGAAAATATTCTAGCATTAATAGGTAGTATAAATATATAGATTTCGTGTCGAAAACAGAAAGTAAATTTCACAAAATCAGGGAAGTATCATGGAAAAGGCCGGTCGAAACAGAATATTAACCTTTCTGAATATAAGCGTTCAAAAAATACTAAAAAAATGATTGTTGCAAGATGATATATCTAACAAATGATTAAGGTGCTTTCATAATGCTAATAACTTAAAAATCCCGCCTAAAATAATTCAAGCGGGATTTCCAAACACTAAACTTCAGCTGATTACATCTGCAAATCGACCACAAGGTCAAAATTGTCATGTATCAACTTGTCCTTTGCGGTACCAATAATACCGGACTTGTATTTTATGTCGTATTTAATCCTGTCAACTTTCAAATTAGCGGTTGCCTTATCACCATTTATGGAAACTTCGAAAGAAACAGGTTTGGTAATTCCCTTTATGGTAAGGTTCCCGGTAACTTTGTAAGTGTTTGTTCCATTTCCTTTTACTTCCGTGAAAACTAAGCTTGCTGTTGGATTGGAAGCTGTTGAAAAGAAATCATCAGAGCTTAAATGACCATCCAATTTGTTTTTATAGTCACCTTGTAGGTCAGTTGTATTGATAGTGGTCATGTCCACGACAAACTCTCCGCCTACCAATTTGTCACCATCAAACTCCAACGCTCCTGATTTAAGATCAATGGTTCCCGTGTGCGATCCACCTACCTTATAAGCTTTCCAAGTTACGGTGCTTTTATCCGCTTTGATGTCTTTCTTAACACCGTCGATTGGATTTGCTACTGCAGAAAGTCCAAATACAGTGGTCAATACAAGGCTTAAAACTGTTTTTTTCATGATTGTGTAATTAATTTTCGTTTTTAAATAATTAGGGTTTATATATATGTAAATAATTCTTCTTTTGATTTTCTTACTTTGGCATAGTGTTGTGTTTCATCCTCTTCGGAACGGTAGCCCACGGCTAGCACAACGGATGCATTAAGATCTTTTTCTTCCAAACCTAGAATCTGGTTGTATGCTGCCGCCTGAAAGCCTTCCATGGGGCAGGTATCAATTTTTAACTCGGCTGCTGCCTGCATCATATTGCTAAAAGCAATATAGACTTGCTTTGAGGCCCAAATGCTTTTGGTTTCCAAGGGTAGCTCTAATAGTTTGGATTTCATAAAATCTCCATAACCTTGGAGTCCTTCCGTTGGAATATTCCGTGTAGAACTCACATTTTCCAGATACCCATCCATTAACTCTTCCCCAAAATCGGTTACGTTAGCAAAGACAATGATGTGTGATGCATCCGTAATTTGGGATTGCCCCCACGAAACAGGTCTTAGTTTTTCCTTTGTCTCTTGATCGGTAATTACAAAAATGTGGTAAGGTTGTAATCCATATGACGATGCGCTCAATCTGGTCGCTTCCAATAACAACTCTAAATCTTCATCTGACACCCTTTTGGTACTATCGAATTTTTTGGTGGCATAACGCCAGGTTCTATTTTCTAGGATATTGCTCATTTTAAAATTTATCTAATAATATGTTCAGTTCTTCCAATTCTTTATTGGTAAAATCTTTAAGGATTTTGTTTTCCGTTTCTTTAATGACGACATCAAGTTTTTCCAAAACCTTTTTGCCTTCATCGGTAATTAAAATTTCGACCTTACGTCGGTTAGATGGACACACTGACCGATCTACATAACCTTTGGTAATCAATTTATCAACCAATCGGGTAGTATTACTCATTTTAGTCACCATGCGTTCGTTGATGGTTGACAAATTCGCGGGCTTACCTTTTTGCCCCCTTAAAATCCGCATTACATTAAATTGTTGCTGGGAAATTTCAAAAGGCTTAAGGGCAGCGGCAAATTGCTCAACAATTTTGTTGCTGACCAAGGCAAAATGAATCATGGTCCTCATTTTTAAAGGAAGCTTCTTTTCTGTTTTTATAATTTCCTCTACATTCATGTTGATACAATAATTGTATATACAAATGTATATCTATAATTAACTTCGCACCTAGCTTTAACAGATAAATTTTTGTTAAAAACAGTTCCAAGGGAACTACATTGGTTAATTTTAATTTGTAAATACCAGATAATGAAGCACTTGTTGTTTTTGTGGTCTTGTTCCATTTTATTGATGGTGGGCTGCGGAGAGAAATCAAAGAGTAAGGAAACTGCCCAAACCCATAAAGAAGTGGCCCATGCGGGAGTGCAAATGGATGAAAATGATCCGGTAAAATTTCCTGTATATGATTATGAAGGTTTGAAACCGCTTTTATATAAGGATGATGGCAAAACCTATATTATCAATTTTTGGGCAACTTGGTGCAAGCCTTGTATTGAGGAACTTCCATATTTCGAAAAAGTTTATGAAGAGCAAAAAGGTAATAATGTAGAGCTGGTGTTGGTGAGTCTGGACATGCCTTCGATGTGGAAAACACGATTGGAGCCCTTTGTGGAAAAGAAAGGACTTAAGGGAAAGGTGGTGATTTTGGATGACCCAAAACAAAATGAGTGGATTCCTAAAATTGACGAAGCATGGGGTGGGGGTATACCTGCTACCTTAATTTATAATAAGAACAAACGAAGTTTTTACGAACGTGGTTTTACCTACGACGAATTGAATGACGAACTGAATAAATTTATAAACTGATGACATGAAAACGCTTAAAATCTTTGGACTGATCGCTCTGGTGGTTACGCTGGGAGCTTTCTCTGGAAACTTAACCTCGAAATATGAGGGGTATGCTATTGGGGATATTGCAACGGATTTCTCCTTAAAAAATGTGGACGGTTCCATGGTTTCCCTTTCAGATTACAACGAAGCCAAAGGTTTTTTAGTGATTTTTACGTGTAATACGTGCCCATATTCTGTGACGTATGAAGACAGAATCAATGCTCTGGATGCAAAATATAAGTCAAAAGGAGTACCAGTTATCGCCATTAATCCCAACAATCCTTCAAAGAAACCTGGTGATAGCTTTGCCAAAATGAAAACTCGAGCAGCCGAAAAAGGATTCACTTTTCCTTATTTACTAGATGAAGGACAAACCGTTTATCCGCAATATGGAGCTACAAGGACGCCCCATGTTTTTCTGTTGGAAAAAACAGCGAATGGAAACGTTGTCAGATATATTGGAGCCATCGATGATAATTACCAAAGCGCATCTAAAGTAGACGAGAAATACGTAGAAAATGCAGTGGACGCCATGTTGGCCAGAAAAGAGATAAAAGTTACCAAGACTAGGGCCATAGGATGTACTATAAAAACTTAAAAGGAAAATTACGCATGTTTAAATCCGGGGTAATGCTCCGGATTTTTATTTTTGCTAAACTTAAACTTTTAAAGATGTCAGATTTATCACAAGAAGAATGGGAAGAACAATTGGAAAATGACACCAACGCCTTCATCCTCGATGTAAGAACACCAGTGGAAGTAGAAGAGGGTTATATTCCCAGAGCAACCAACATAGATATTTATTTAGGGCAGGAGTTTTTAGACGAAATTGAGAAGCTCGATAAGTCTAAGAACTACTACGTTTACTGCCGATCAGGTAACCGAAGTGCCCAAGCCTGTGCCATAATGAATAGTGTTGGCATTGAAAATACCTATAACCTCGAAGGAGGTTTCATGAATTGGGAAGGTGAAGTAGCAGAATAAATTCTATGCCGTGGATGTTTCCAATGTCATAAATGAACTTGAAAGAAATCGGAAGGTGTTTCTTGGAATATTCCAAGGATTGCCTTCCGAATTTGTTAAGTGGAAAGTCAATCCAAAGGATTGGAGCATACTTGAAATCGTTTGTCATTTAATTGATGAGGAAGTCGAGGATTTCAGGATTCGCATCAACCATGCGCTGAACACTCCAGAGAAACCTTTGATTCCCATTGATCCACCCGGTTGGGCTATTTCCCGAAATTACAGGGGTCAAAATTTTGAATCATCGGTTGAACGATGGCATCAAGAACGTCAAAACTCAATAGCTTGGTTAAGAGGATTGTCCAACCCAAAATGGGAAAATGCCGTTGATCATCCTGATTTAGGTCCAATTACCGCACGATCCTTTTTAAATAGTTGGTTAGCCCATGATTATCTGCATATAAGGCAGGTGAATAGGATTAGGCGCGCCTATCTTCTGGAAAGTTCCGGAGATTCATTAGCCTATGCCGGGAAATGGTGATTGGTTTTCCAATTTAATGATCATTCTTTTTATTGATTAATAGGAGTAGGGTCAAAAATTGATAATCCATTAGGGGCATTGGTATTGGAGTTCAACTCATTTTGGGATATTATAAAACGTTGTGGATGTATTGAAATTCCTAATCTGTTAAAAGGTACTGGAACAACAATATCTTCTTCAGTGCGTAAACGCCTTAAATCGTTCCAAGGAATAAATGTGCCAAAACCAGTTACATAGCGCTCTTCTATTATTTCACGCAATAGGGCCCTGGTTGGATCAATACCATCTTCGTTTTCCATCCCTCCATTTTCAAAATCAACAGCTTCATAAGGTTCATAGATTTTATTGTCTTCATCTGAAGAGAATCTCAGGTCAAAAGAATCTTCAGATTCCAAAAACTCCCTTACCAAATTAAGCTGAGCAAGCCCCTCTTCAAAAGAGATGGTTCTTGTAGCTGTTTCTGCTAAAATCAACAAGTTTTCCTGATAGCTTACCAAATTCATGGGAGTAAATTCACCGTTTATAATGTTTGTTGCACGACTGCCTGATTTGCCTCCAGCATTTAAAAAATTTCTCCTAGCTTTTTCATCTGTTTTAGCATTATTCCTATTACCAGAATTGGTGCTTAATAGGTTTCTACAGTAGGTGTCGGAGGCACTTAGATATCCCGTTCTGCTACCTATCATAAATCTGTATAATAAGTTTTCAGTGCCAAATGTTCCACTTGACAATGGTATAAATCTCATGGTTCCCTCGTGTTCCGAAATACCATTTTGCGCGGCTTCGTGTGCCAAATTATATTGTCTTGTCTGTAAATAATATCTAGCTTTTAAGGTATATGCTGTTTGTTTCCATTTTTCTTTATCTCCTCCAAAGAAAATATCCTCTTCTAGGTCATCCTCGGTGTTATCACTTTCCAATAAGATAATGGCTTCATCCAAAAGGGTTTGTAAAGATTCATAGACTTCAACTTGTTGGTCAAATTTTGGATCTTCTATTCCCAATACTGCTTCGGAATAAGGAATATCTCCCCAAATTGCAGTCGCCGTTCCGGCTGCATGTGCTTCAATTATCCTCGTAATTGCGGTTATGAGCATTCCTTCTCCATTGATTCCATTTAAATCATAGAATTTGGTCATTTGTCTGTTTTGTCTGATAATGCCATTATACAGATAGCCCCATGCACTATTGGATTCTTCAGAGGATATATCATAATTGTATATGCCTAAGTAAAGTGCCAGTTCGCCCCTATATTGACCAGACCACATTCCTGAAATACGTTGGAGGTGACTTACGTTCATGGCAATATCGGCCAGCATGGTTCCTTTGATGAGCAAGTTTGGAGGAATCAACTCATCAGCGGTTATGGCATTTGGGTTACGGTTTAGCTCTTCAAATGATTCATCGCATGAAAACATGAGGAAAGCAAAAAATATTCCGATATAAGTTTTTGTTTTCATAAGTTTTAATATTTGATTTCCAGTGTGAAAGAATATGTTTTTGAGGCTGGATTTGTAAAATAATCTATGCCAAAACCATTGCCTACCCCGGTCTGGTTTGTTTGTGGGTCTATTCCTAAGATATCGGTCCATAAAAACAGATTCCTTCCTGTTAAGGTAAAAGAAATTGATGACAATTTTGTTTTTTCGCGAAATCTTTCAGAGTTAAGAGTGTACCCCATTGTGAGTTCGCTTAAACGAGTCCAGGTGGCATCTTGGTTAATTGCAAATTCATTGATAACGGAGGAACCAAAACCACCTCCAATGGTTGAATAGTATGATTCGTTCAGTAGCACTGGCCCTGCACCAAAATCCCTGATGTTTCCTCGAACAGGTGTTCCGGCCGGGTGGATAATTCCAGCTCTATCTATTAAATCAACTGATGGTGTTACCGTATATCCTACATCGGCATGTGTACCGAAGTTTCGCAGAATGAAACGGGTTCTTTCTGCAAAAACACCTCCTTGAGAGTGTTCGAACAGTGTATTAAAGAAGAAACTCCTATAATTGATTCGTAATCCAATTCCGCCTCTCCATTCTGGATTGGGGTCGCCCAAAACACCTTGTTCAGGATCAAGTTGTGGAAATCCATTTTCATCCAAATCGAACGTGCCATCTGAATTTCTTAAGGCTTTTGAACCCCATAAAGTGCCCATTGGGTATCCGACAATTGCTCTTGAGCTGATTGAATTACCCGTTAGTGATATGGAGGTTGACCCCAAAATTGAGAGTACCTTGTTTTTATTATTGTTGAAATTACCATAAATAGATGCTTTCAATCCTCTGTTGTTTTTTATAAAGTCATATTTAAAATCGAACTCTAGGCCCTTATTTTCCAAACTGGCTCCGTTTCCATAAATATCATCAGCACCAGTACTAGGCGATTTTGGTATCGGAATAAGTATGTCTACTACTTTATTATAATAATATGTGCCGTTCAAGGAAAGTCTATTATCGAAAAACGTCAAGTCCAGTCCAACTTCATATTCTGTTTTGATTTCTGGTTTTAAATTGGGATTTCCTAGATTGTTGTTTACTCTGAATCCTCCACCAAAATCTTCGAGACTTAAAGGATCGGAGTAATCAGAGTAAGTAGGGGTTTCGTATGAAGTTTGCGCTCTATGGGCTCTTGGTTCTACACCCACTTGGCCAACACCCAATCGCAATTTTCCTGAGCTTAGTATTAAACTGTTGTTCAGCCCTTCTAACTCGGTAAAAATCCAAGAAATGTCTACGGAAGGATAAAAGAACGCCCCGTTCACGGTTGAAGCCTGTTCAACCGCCCCCGAGGTGTTTAAAAATAATTGATCTGCGTAGTTAAGGCCGCCTGCGTAATAAAGCCTGAATTTTTGTCTTTGGGTGATAAAATGCCTAGGTGTTTCAATTTGGGCAGAATTTGAGAAAACTTGCTTCTCTGAATCTACCAAAAAATTGCTTCCTTGATTGTAAACCGATTTTCTGTTTCTGTCATTGAAATTATACCCGACTAAAAGATTTCCTTTCAGTTTTTTACTGATTTTTAGATTTCGGGTTCTTGCAATGAAATCGAAGTTTACTACTCTGTTGTTAATGTTATCCAGGTTGAACCTTCCCGTGCCTCTTCCGGCTGTATGGATTGGGAAAAAGTATCTTCTTTCATCAAAATAGGAATCATAACTGCCTCTGAACTTAAATCGAAGCCACTTGTTATACTTGTAATTAAAATCTGCCGAAGCGATAATTCTATCGACTACATTAGGGCTTTTTTGTCGATATAGTGTCCATAGCGGATTGTTGTAGCCGGGATTTGTACTTGCTCCTATTGGATTTCTGTATGAACGGTGCCTGTTTATGCTTTGCTCTCCATCCTCATTGGTGTATGTTCCTGTATATCCTGAAATGTCAAAGTCTGGAGCGTTCCTCAACAGACCTAGCAGCAGGCCAGCAGTATTAGAACTTTGTTGTATTCGATTGGATTTGGTATTGGTGTATCTTGTTCGGAAATATACATCTAGTTTATCGTTGAACTTGTATTTTCCGCTAAATCCTAAATTTATTCTTTTGTAGTCACTCGTTTTAATAACCCCTTGTTGATTCACCGAAGCCAAACTAAAACGATATCGGCCATTTTCATTGGCGTTGTTTATACTAAGGTTGTGTTTTTGCGAAAAGGCTTCCCGAAAAACTTTATCCATATTGCTTTCTATAAAGGTTTGTCTGGAATTTTTGGATTTGACCAATAACCACTCAATACCATTTTGATCGGTATAAAAGCCTTCTTCATCTTTTGTATAGAACTCGTCGGCTCCACCTGGTCGAGATGCTATTCTATCTCCCCATGAGATATTGGTGTCGTTTACATAAACTCCATCTCTACCTTGCCCATAGGTGGTTTGTAGGGGGTGAAGATTAGCTATTTTGTCTATATAAATGGTTGTTTTGTACTCTACATTTAGTTTTCCTGTATCTCTACCTCTTTTGGTTGTTATAACAATTACCCCATTGGCAGCTTGTGAACCCCAAATGGCAGCTGCAGACGCCCCTTTTAAGATGTCTATTGATTCGATGTCATCTTCGTTGATATCATTCATTCTGGATTGCTGGGATGTTCCGGCATCTGGATCGTTACTGCCATTTTCATTATCATTGCTAATAGGCACACCATCTAGGATAATTAAGGGCTGTGTACTGCCCGAAATGGTATTTGCTCCCCGAATTTGGATATTGGAGCCCGCTCCTGGATCTCCGTTAGAACGAGCTATTCTAACACCTGAAGCTTTGGCCTGCAGGGCATTGATAATATTTACCTCTCCTGAAGTGGCCATATCTTCAGCCTTGATCTTGGAAACTGTAGAGCCGAGTGTTTTTTTGTCAACTTCTATACCTAAAGCGTTTACCACCACCTCATCAAGAGCTTGGGCATCTTCTTCCAATAGTACATTTATCAAGATTTTGTCACCTACCTCTATCTCTTTGTCTTTGTATCCAAGATAGGTGAATACCAGAACGACATTGTCGCCAGGAACTTCAATGGAATATTTTCCATCAAAGTCTGTAGTAGTTCCTTGATTTGTTCCTTTTACAAGTATTGTTGCTCCGGGCAATATGTCAAAATCATCGCTTACGGTGCCGGTTATGGTCCTTTGAGCATGGATTGTGCTTGCCAATAAAATAAATGACAAGGGTATTCTTTTGAGTAGTTTGTTCATAATGTAGGTTATGGTTCAGTATTTGGGATACCAATTATTAAAGACTATGTGTTTTTATCATTATTCCGAGTTTTCCACTAAAATTCTCATCATTTCCAGTGCTGAAACTTTTCCAATAAGTTTTATTTTCCTTTTAGGTGTGGAGTCACCTATCTCATATGTTATACCAACAGCATCATGACCATATAAAAACCATCCTTTGGTATTGGGGGTTTTACTATCGTTTTTGTTTTCATTTACCTCGTAATTAGGTATGTTTTTTTCCAAACTTTTGAACCACTGGGGAATAAAATTGGGCATGGCGGTCTTTGCTCTGGTTTTATTGGTGTAAAAAATATCTTTGTATGTAGAGTGAAAATCTAACCCCAGTATAATTTTACCTCCGCCATCGTTCTTGGAATTGGTTATAAAGGTTGCAACATTCCTGGTTTCTGGTTGGTTGAACACGGCCCAGTCCCTGTTAAGATCTACACCACCACCATTATGCCTCCAGTGGCCGAGGTCAACACCGTCCGGATTAACAATAGGGAAAGCCAAAACCCTATATTTCTCAAAAAAGGTCTTAGAAAGTTCCGATTCTTCCAATATGGTCTCTAAAAAAAACTGGTAGGCAAAAAAACCTGTGATTTCTGGCGGATGTTGACGTGTTAGTAGCACCACAATGGGCTTTCCTTGTTTTGAACCTTTGTAAATATCCAAAACAGGAATGTTTCTTTGAAATTTGGATTTGCCCGCCGATAATAGATGCACATAATCTTCTCTGCCAGAAACTAAGGTGTTTATCCATTTTTCGGTAGCTTTTGATGTTGATAATTCTTGGGCGGATACCAAAATAGGGGTTTTGTCAACGTGTATTTTTATGATGGCTCCATTACCATCTTTTATAACATCTTTTTTCTTTAATTTTTTCCAGCCGTGATCCACACGTTTTATCTTAGGCCTGTATCGGTGCTTGTATTTAGAGGGGTATTTAAAGTTTAGGTATATTTCTTTTTCGCTCTCGGCCCATATTAAGAAGGAATAATAAGCACTGTTATTGATAGGTATGTTTTCGGGTTCAATGAATACGGCAACAGTGCTGTCATTTAGCTTTTTAAAATCGTTTAGGCGAGCTCCTTGAAATTCGTTACTGGCATATATACCGATATCAGTCAATTCAAATGTTTGTTTATTCTGAAATGAGATGCTCCTTGAAATAGTGTTTACACTTTTAGGGAAATAAACTTCCTTTAGCGCTGTTTGGGCATCCATCTCAAACACAAAAGGGGTTGAAATTAGATGCAGCACTAGAAAAAGTTTATAAGCTTCAATACTGGTCTTGATTGAAAAATGCATTACATACGTATTTGTCTCGATTGATTAAATCAAACAAAAGATTGAGAAATAACACTTTGGGTTGAGTATCAACTACGTTTTGTATATGAAGAGGTTGTACAAATACGTATTGATATGATGAATAAATTTATAAAAAAAACTTTACTGTTGAAAATTCAACTTCTGGATTGTAGTTTTTCAAATGGATAAATAGGCTTGAAATGAAGATTTCATACATTTGTAGACAACAAGTCTTTTGAACAGAAATAACAAAGCTTGAACAATGCGGGAAGACCTACTCCATTTTATATGGAGGTGCGATAAGCTTCAAGGACGACCACTTACCACATCAACCTCCGAAAACGTTGTTATTAAAAAAACAGGAAGCTTAAATCTATTGGCTGGTCCGGATTTTTTTAATGCGCAAGTCGAGGTTGGTGGTCAGCTATGGGCTGGCAATGTAGAAATGCACCTCAAATCATCAGATTGGTATATCCACCATCACGAAACGGATTCCAATTACGACAATGTAATTCTGCATGTGGTATGGGAGGACGATATCGCTGTTTTTAGAAAAGATGGTTCCCAGATTCCGACTTTGGAGTTAAAAAATTATATCTCTTCTCAGGTTTTAAGGAAGTATCAACAACTGTTTCAACATTTTAATCCCACTTTTATTAATTGTGAAAAGGATTTTGCCCAGCTAGATTCCTTTTTGGTGGACAATTTTTTGGAAAGACTTTACATAGAGCGACTGGAGCAAAAGTCAAAACTCATTTCCGAACTACTTCAAAAAACCAACAATAATTGGGAAGCTGTACTTTTTGTAATGTTGATGAAGAATTTTGGCTCCAAAGTGAATGGAGATTTCTTTGTGCAAAGAGCTCTGCAGTTGGATTTTTCCAGAATAAGGAAAACTAGCGCCAATCTACATCAATTGGAGAGCCTTCTTTTTGGTTATTTGGGTTTACTAGATGTTGAAGATTGTACCGATTCATATTATTTAGGGCTCCGTAAGGAATATGATTATCTCTCAAAAAAGTTTGAACTGGAACCACCAATGAAAAAACCAGGTTTCTTTGGGTTGCGACCTAATAATTTCCCAACCATCCGAATTTCACAATTAGCGAGTCTCTACCATCGGTATCAAAGTTTGTTTGCCAAATTGATGCAAGTCAATCACGTGAAAGATATCCATGCTATTCTGGCAACGGAGGCCAGCTTGTACTGGGAAAGCCATTTTACCTTTGGAAGGATATCAAAAAAAACTAAAAAGAAACTTTCAAAAAGCTTTATCGACCTATTAATCATCAATACTATAGTCCCTCTCCGTTTCTGTTATTCGAAAAATAAGGGTCTCGCTTGGACCAACGATGTATTGTCTTTGATCACCCAAATAAATCCTGAAAAAAATTCCATTATAGATGGATTTAAGAATTTAGGTTCGAACACTGGGAACGCATTGGAAAGTCAAGCTAAAATTCAACTGTACAACAACTATTGTTTAAAAAATAAATGTCTTCATTGTACCTTGGGCGCTCATTTATTGAACAGAAATACATAATTTTAAATTATGAGTTTGTTTTACAATACCCTCTACTACTTTCAAAAAAGAGGTTTTGAGGTCTGTAGGCGTATCGCCGAACGATTGGGTATCAGGGCCCGGGTAGTCCGAACCACGTTTATTTATCTGACTTTTGCAACATTGGGCTTTGGTTTCGCCCTTTATCTTTTTATTGCATTTTGGTTAAAGATCAAAGATTTGGTCTATACCAAAAGAACCTCAGTCTTTGATCTTTGATTATGATTAGATTACTGCGTTCAAAAATTGTGTGGGCTCTCAGTTTAATGCTGCTCGTGCTACTTTTTGGGGTAGTCGGGTACAAGCTGCTTTCGGATTTTACATGGATTGAGGCCGTTTACATGACCATTATAACGGTCACAACGGTTGGGTTTTCAGAGGTAAGGCCTTTGGATGCCAATGCAAAGATTTTTACCGTATTTTTAATTGTTACCAGTGTTTTTATTTTCGGTTTTGCCATTTCGGTCATTACAGAATATCTATTGGGACGCAATTCGCTCCAGATTTTAAAAAAGAAAAAAGTGAAGAAAAAAATTGACAGCTTGTCCGACCATGTCGTGGTCTGCGGATTTGGAAGAAATGGAATGCAGGCGGCAGAAAAGTTGAAGGCCTATAAAAGGCCATTTGTAGTTGTTGAAAAGGACAAAGAGGTCATAGAGCGCTATGAAGAAGAGATTTTGTTTGTTGAAGGCGATGCCAATGAAGATGAAACCCTTTTGGCCGCCGGGATTGAACGCGCGCAATACCTGATTACCGCTGTTCCTGATGACGCTGAGAACCTTTTCATTGTTCTCTCGGCAAGACAATTAAATAAAAGTCTTTTCATTATTACCCGAGCTTCCCAAGTCACCTCTCAGAGCAAACTTCAATTGGCAGGAGCTAACAAGGTAATTATGCCCGATAAAATAGGAGGGGATTATATGGCGTCTTTAGTGGTCATGCCAGACTTGGTGACCTTTATCAATAAATTATCAGTCGAGGGGGAGCATACTACCAATCTTGAAGAGGTAGAGATTGAGGATTTTACGGATCAAATTGAATGTAATTCCCTTCGCGACTTGGATTTGCGAAAAAGAACAGGTTGTACCATTATAGGTTATATAGAACCCAACGGAAATTATATTATAAATCCCGAAGCTGATTTGGTGTTGGAACCTAAAGGGAAAGTCATTGTTTTAGGACGACCAGAGCAGATAAAAAAGCTCAACCAAATGTTTCAGATAGGGTAGTTTTCTAACTTTTAAATTTGATTCCGTTGAATTTTTTTAGGATATTGCCCACTATACATCAAATTAACATAACCAAATAGAACATTATGAAGTATAAACTTCTTGCGATGATTTCTCTTTTACTACCCTTAATGTCAAATGCACAGGAAAAGGGTTTGGACGAGAGGGTTAACGATGCCTTTATGCCTTTTGCCACTTGGTGGGAAGGCTTTGTGTTAACATCGATTCCAATTGGGGAATACAACATGCCTTTAGTGCTTATTCTACTAATATTTGGAGCTACATTTTTTACCATAAAATTCAAATTTCCTAACATAACCAAGTTTGGGTTGGCCATAAATACGGTAAGAGGAAAATATGATGAGTTGGATCATCATAGTGTGGAAAAAACAGAATTGAGCGCACCAGACGGAGATTTACCCGGTACAATAAAGGATGAAAGCAAGGAAGGAGAGGTAAGCCATTTTCAAGCTTTGGCCACTGCGGTTTCTGGAACAGTAGGTTTAGGAAATATTGCTGGTGTGGCCGTTGCAATTGCGTTGGGTGGTCCCGGAGCTACCTTTTGGATGATTGCTTGTGGTTTAATAGGAATGTCCACCAAATTCGTGGAATGTACCCTAGGTGTAAAGTATAGAGACGTAGGAGAAGACGGTACTGTATATGGCGGTCCCATGTATTATCTGTCCAAGGGATTGAAAGAAAGAGGATTTACTGGACTTGGAAAAGTTTTGGCCATCATTTTTGCCATTCTATGTGTAGGCGCATCATTTGGTGGAGGTAATGCATTTCAGTCTAACCAAGCCGCGGTGCAACTTTCTACGATGTTGAGTTTGGAAGGTGGAGCCACTGGTGTTATTATCGGTGTGGTTTTGGCGTTATTGGTGGGAATTGTGATTATCGGTGGTATTAAGAAAATTGCCAGTGTAACTGAGAAAATAGTTCCGTTTATGGCTGGGGTCTATGTTTTAGCCTCCTTGGTCATCATTTTTGCCAATATCGAATACATTGGGGATGCGTTTGGAATGATCATCGGCGGTGCTTTTACACCTGCCGCTGGACTCGGAGGTATTGTTGGTGTAATTATTGTCGGTTTTCAGAGAGCAGCTTTTTCCAACGAAGCGGGCGCTGGTTCGGCAGCTATTGCTCACTCTGCAGTAAAGACAAAATATCCAGCTAGTGAAGGTGTAGTTGCGCTATTGGAACCATTTATCGATACCGTGGTCATATGCACCATGACCGCTTTGGTAATTATCTTTTTTAATATGGATGCAGGTGCTTTTGATTATGGAAACGCTGTAGGTAGTACAGTGCTGCTTAATGAATCAGGAGCTTATGTGGGAGGAGTTGATTTGACTTCTATGGCCTATGACTCTGTTATTCCAGGATTTAGATATGTACTGACGATTGCTATTATTATGTTCGCATTTTCCACAATGATTTCTTGGTCATATTACGGGTTGCAATCATGGAAATTCCTTTTCGGAAGAGGGAGAACAGCAGATATTGTATACAAAGTAATGTTCCTTTTGTTTGTGGTCATCGGGGCTGGTGCTACACTAGATGCCGTAATCAAATTTTCCGACGCCATGATTTTGGCGCTGGTATTCCCAAATATGATTGGATTATTGTTCTTATTCCCTAGGGTTAGGGAAGAGATGGACAAGTATCTTACGGATATCAAGAATTTTGTGAAGAGCAAATAAATTTCACATTGAATAAAATAAAATCCCACTTTAGATTCAATAAACAAGAACGAAGTGGGATTTTCTTTTTACTCCTCATTATCGTTATTCTTCAAGGAGCATACTTTTATATAAAAACAAAGCCTTTTGGAGGTGAGGCCAAGGTAACGGTGGACATGGCTATGCAAACCAGTGTGGATAGCCTCCGATTTTTAGCATTGCAAGAAAAAAAGACAAAAATCTTTCCTTTTAACCCAAATTACATTAGTGATTACAGAGGATATGCTTTGGGCATGTCAACAGAAGAGCTTGACAAATTGTTTGCTTTTCGAAAGACGGGCAAATTCATTAATTCCGCTTCCGAATTTCAAGAAGTGACCCAAATATCCGACTCCATGCTTACTGCAATTTCACCCTATTTTAATTTTCCTAAATGGACCCAGAGAAATGGCGAAACCAAGAGCACAAGGAAGTCCGCCAGAACGATGGAAAGTCCTGTTGAAATCATCGATTTGAATTCGGCAACCGCTGAACAACTCAAAAAAGTTAGAGGAATAGGAGATAAGTTGTCTGGACGAATCATTAAGTTTAGAGACAGGCTTGGAGGATTTCTAATTAATGAGCAATTGAACGATGTCTACGGTTTGGAATCCGACGTAGTGCAACGCGTACTAGATCAATTTAAGGTGATTCAGCCGCCAAAGGTTCTAAAAATCAACATCAATAATGCAACAGCCGAACAATTGGCACGTTTAATATATATAGGGAAGGATTTGGCCAAGAAAATAGTCACTTTTCGAGAACAAAATGGACCCTTTGATTCTTTCGAAGTACTTAAGAATATAGAGTCGTTCCCTGTCGAAAGGATTGATAGAATTAAGCTATATTTGACCCTATAAAATTGAGCTGATGGTTACGGATACGATGTCCACAATGAACTTTGATTACTCGGATACCCAAAAGATGGTAGCTGAATCTGCGCGGGAATTTGCCCAACAATATATATTGCCCTATGTGATGGAATGGGATGAAAAACAGACCTTTCCTATTGAGGTATTCAAAAAAGCCGGTGAAATGGGTTTTATGGGTGTTTTGGTTCCAGAAGAATTAGGAGGTTCAGGGCTTGGATATCATGAATATGTTGCCATCCTAGAGGAAATTTCAAAGGTTGACCCTGCTATAGGGCTTTCCGTAGCCGCGCATAATTCACTTTGTACAAATCATATTTTATCCTTTGGAAATGAGGAACAGAAACAAAGATGGATTCCTAAATTGGCCACTGCAGAATGGTTGGGGGCATGGGGACTGACTGAACATAATACTGGTTCAGACGCTGGTGGAATGAACACCACTGCTGTAAAAGATGGGGACCACTGGGTTTTGAATGGTGCTAAAAATTTCATAACCCATGGCAAGAGCGGAGATATTGCCGTTGTGATTGCTAGGACCGGAGAAAAAGGAGATAGCCATGGGATGACAGCTTTTGCCATCGAAAAAGGAACACCAGGGTTTACAAGTGGTAAAAAAGAGGATAAATTGGGAATGCGTGCCAGCGAGACGGCAGAATTGATATTTTCAGACTGTCGTATATCTGACGCAAATAGACTTGGGAAAGTTGGAGATGGTTTTATCCAATCGATGAAAGTACTGGATGGTGGAAGGATTTCCATCGGAGCCCTGTCGCTTGGTGTGGCCAAAGGGTCGTATGAAGCAGCCCTTAAATACTCCAAGGAAAGAGTTCAGTTCGGGAAACCTATAAGTGAGTTTCAGGGAATATCTTTCAAATTGGCAGATATGGCTACGGAAATTGAAGCTGCCGAACTGCTTTTGCATAAGGCTGCCTTTCTAAAGAATGAAGGTAGACCCATGACCAAATTGGGTGCCATGTCGAAGATGTATGCCTCTGAAATTTGCGTAAAGGCCGCCAATGAGGCGGTTCAAATTCATGGCGGATATGGCTATACCAAAGATTTTCCTGTAGAGAAATTTTATCGTGATGCCAAGCTGTGTACCATTGGAGAAGGCACCACCGAAATCCAAAAAGTGGTCATTTCAAGAAATATTCTAAAGTAATTTGCCCATTACTAATTAATACTTGTATATTTGCACTCCAAAATCTAAAAGAGAGGAGGTTGTAGCCCATGTTAATAATACCAGTAAAAGAAGGAGAAAACATCGATAGAGCTTTAAAGCGTTTCAAGCGTAAGTTTGATAAGACAGGTACAATGCGCCAGTTGAGAAAAAGGCAGCAGTTTACAAAACCTTCTGTAAAGCGTAGAGCTGAAATTCAAAAAGCTCAATATATACAAGGACTTAGAGATCAAGAAGAGATTTAGGTCTTTGACACAAACAAATTAAGAATCCCGTTCCAATAGGAGCGGGATTTTTTTTGTTGCAATAGCTGAACTGTTTGGGTAACTTTGAATATGTCCTTAGCTGCTTTCATATCCTATCTCAGACTTGAAAAGAATTATTCTGAGCATACCATCCTGGCTTATCAAAGGGATTTAGAAACGTTTATGAATTTTTGCCGCTCTGATTACGACTTAAGCTCCATAGATGATATTGATTATCCTGTCATTAGAGGCTGGATTATCTCCTTAGTTGGCAAAAAGATTTCGAATCGTACTATAAACAGAAAAATATCCTCCCTTCGGGCTTACTATCGGTTTTTGCAGAAAATTGGGCAGATTTCGGTTACTCCTTTAAAAAAACATAAAGCTCTAAAAACGAAAAAGAAGTTGGAAGTGCCTTTTTCAGAAGAAGAGATGGAAAAAATTCTCTCTGAGATTCCTTTCGAAGAAAGTTTTGAAGGTGCTCGCGATAGATTGATTGTGGAGTTATTATACGCGACAGGAATGCGTAGGACAGAATTGGTGAATATTAAACTTACGGATTATGACCGATCCGGTAATACCTTAAAAGTGTTGGGAAAAAGAAATAAGGAGCGTATACTGCCTCTTTTGCCTAGCACCATAGAAGTAGTGTTAAGGTATTTGAAGTATCGAAATGAACTAGAAGAGGTGGTGGATGCCTCGTATCTTTTTTTAACCAAAGGAGGGCTTAAAATTTACGAAACACTTGTTTATCGTACCATAAATAAGTATTTTAGTTTGGTATCCCCTAAGGTAAAAAAGAGTCCGCATATTCTGAGACACACTTTTGCCACGCATCTGCTGAACAGGGGAGCGGACATGAATGCTGTGAAAGAGTTATTGGGTCATTCAAGTTTGGCGTCTACCCAGGTGTATACACACAATAGTATAGCCGAACTTAAAAAGGTGCATGCCAAGGCCCATCCAAGAAATAAGGGATAGCCCCATTCCTTATAATTGTTTAACCAGTCTGCCAAAAGGTAGCCCTAAAAACTAAATCTTATGAAAGTAAATACGCAATCGGTAAATTTTGTAGCTGATGGAAAGCTGATGGATTTTGTCCAAAAGCGAATGGATAAATTGGAACAATTCTATGACAAGGTCATTGGTTCCGATGTATATTTAAAGGTTGATAATACAAGTGCAAAAGAAAATAAGATAGTGGAAATTAAGGTGTTGGTGCCTAGGGATAATTTTATTGTAAAGAAACAATGCAAAACTTTTGAGGAAGCAGTGGATTCTGCCTGTAGTTCGTTGGAGAGACAATTGGTTAAAAAGAAAGAAAAACTTAGAGCAAAAGCTTGATGAAAATTTTTCAAAATTTATTTTGATTAAAAAAATAAATATATACATTTGCAGTCCGTTAGAAATAGCGGGCTTTTTTTATGGAAAAAAGGCCATAAAATGCCGATGTAGCTCAGCTGGCTAGAGCAGCTGATTTGTAATCAGCAGGTCGTGGGTTCGAGTCCCTCCATCGGCTCGTAACATATTGAAAATAAGGCGGGGAGATACTCAAGCGGCCAACGAGGGCAGACTGTAAATCTGCTGACTATGTCTTCGCAGGTTCGAATCCTGCTCTCCCCACAAACAAATTTTTGAAAGAAAGTTTGTTTTGAGAAGTTTTTTGAAATATTGAAGTGTTTTTTGGGTTTAGCCCAAATAAAAAATGCGGGAGTAGCTCAGTTGGTAGAGCGTCAGCCTTCCAAGCTGAATGTCGCCGGTTCGAACCCGGTCTCCCGCTCTAAAGTCATCCTTGCGAAAGCAAGAATCTCTTCCAAATTTATGGGAGAACTATTTTGAAGTAGTTGATTCAGCACTTTACGCCGGTGTAGCTCAGGGGTAGAGCGTTTCCTTGGTAAGGAAGAGGTCACGAGTTCAAATCTCGTCATTGGCTCAAAACGATTTGTACACTAATATAAACTAAGATTAAAATTATTTAAAATGGCAAAGGAAACTTTTGATCGTTCCAAACCGCACTTAAATATTGGTACTATTGGCCACGTGGATCACGGAAAAACTACGTTGACCGCTGCTATTACTACCGTATTGGCTAACGCGGGATTGTCAGAGCTTAGAAGCTTTGACTCTATTGATAATGCCCCTGAAGAAAAAGAAAGAGGTATTACCATCAACACTTCTCACGTAGAGTATCAAACAGCTAACCGTCACTATGCCCACGTTGACTGTCCAGGTCACGCGGATTACGTAAAGAACATGGTTACTGGTGCTGCTCAAATGGACGGTGCTATCTTGGTTGTTGCTGCAACTGATGGTCCTATGCCACAAACTCGTGAGCACATTCTTTTAGGTCGTCAGGTTGGTATTCCAAGAATCGTTGTTTTCTTGAATAAAGTTGACATGGTTGACGATGAAGAACTTTTGGAACTTGTTGAGATGGAAGTAAGAGAATTGCTTTCTTTCTATGAGTACGATGGTGACAACGGACCTGTTATCTCTGGTTCTGCTCTTGGTGCACTTAACGGTGAGCAAAAGTGGGTTGATACCGTAATGGAGTTAATGACTGCTGTTGACGAGTGGATCGAGCTTCCAAAAAGAGATGTAGATAAAGATTTCTTGATGCCTGTTGAAGATGTATTCACCATTACTGGTCGTGGTACTGTTGCTACAGGACGTATCGAAACTGGTGTTGCCAATACAGGTGATGCTGTTGATATCATTGGTATGGGTGCTGAGAAATTAGCTTCTACAATTACTGGTGTTGAGATGTTCCGTAAGATTTTGGATAGAGGTGAAGCTGGTGATAACGTAGGTATCCTTTTGAGAGGTATTGAAAAATCCGATATCAAAAGAGGTATGGTAATCTGTAAGCCAGGTTCCGTTAAGCCGCACGCTAAATTCAAAGCTGAGGTTTATATCCTTAAAAAAGAAGAAGGTGGTCGTCACACGCCATTCCATAACAACTACCGTCCACAGTTCTACGTAAGAACTACTGACGTAACAGGGAACATTGGTCTTCCTGATGGAGTTGAAATGGTTATGCCAGGTGATAACTTGACCATCAACGTTGATTTGATTCAGCCGATTGCATTGAGCGTAGGTCTGCGTTTCGCTATCCGTGAAGGTGGTAGAACAGTAGGTGCTGGTCAGGTTACCGAGATTTTAGATTAATCATTTTACAATAAATATTGCACTAAAGGGTGTTCCGTTGCGGCGGAATACCTTTCAGTGTAATTATAAACGGGTGTGGTTCATCTCTGAAATTTGAGATAGTAAAGACGCCAAATTTTACGGGCGTAGCTCAGTTGGTAGAGCACTGGTCTCCAAAACCAGGTGTCGGGAGTTCGAGTCTCTCCGCCCGTGCGAGAAAATACAATAATTATGTTCACGTACATAAAGGAATCATTTGAGGAATTAAAAAGCAATGTGACTTGGTTGAACAGGGAAAAAGCCTCCAACCTTATGGTTGTAGTTGCTGTTTTTTCAATTTTGTTTGCATTGGCAACTTGGGGTGTTGATTCCCTTTTTAGCAAGTTGATTCGATTGTATTTTGATAACATAATAGGGTAGTTAGGATATGTCTGAGGTTCTGGAGAAAAAATGGTATGTAGTAAGGGCTGTTAGTGGTCAAGAGAACAAAATCAAAGGTTACATTGAAAGTGAGGTGGAGCGTAATGGTTTTGGTGACTATCTAGAGGAGGTTCTTGTTCCTACTGAAAAAGTAGTTCAGATTCGAAATGGAAAGAAAATCAATAAAGAAAGAGTTTACTTTCCAGGATATATTATGATAAAGGCCAATTTGGGTGGGGAAATGGTGCACATTATTCGCTCCATTACCAACGTCATTGGCTTCTTGGGTGAAGTTAAAGGCGGTGATCCCGTTCCATTAAGGAAATCTGAGGTAAACCGTATGCTAGGAAAAGTGGATGAGCTAGCTGTGAATACAGATAACGTGGCCATTCCATTTGTGTTGGGTGAAACCGTTAAGGTTATTGATGGTCCTTTCAATGGGTTCAATGGAACTGTTGAGAAAATCAATGAAGAAAAACGTAAGCTAGAGGTAATGGTGAAGATTTTCGGAAGAAAGACACCGTTAGAGCTCAGCTATATGCAAGTTGAAAAAGTTTAATCAGAGGTCTGATATCAGATATCTGAAAAATAATAGAGCTGTTACATATATAAAGTTGTGTTGCTTCCAATTGACACACTTTCATTTTAATTAAAAACAATGGCAAAAGAAGTAGATAAGGTAGTTAAATTACAAGTTAGGGGAGGTGCTGCGAATCCATCGCCACCGGTTGGACCCGCCTTAGGTGCTGCTGGTGTTAACATCATGGAGTTCTGTAAGCAGTTTAATGCTCGTACGCAGGACAAGCCAGGTAAAGTTTTACCTGTTGTTATCACCGTTTACAAAGACAAATCTTTCGAGTTTGTTGTAAAAACACCACCCGCGGCAGTTCAATTGATGGAAGCAGCTAAGATTAAAAAAGGATCTGGCGAACCTAACAGGGTTAAATCTGGTTCAGTATCATGGGATCAGGTAAAAGCAATCGCTGAAGACAAAATGGTCGATTTGAATGCGTTTACAGTGGAATCTGCAATGAGTATGGTTGCGGGTACTGCACGTTCCATGGGACTTAAAGTGGCCGGTAAAAGACCTTTTTAAAATCTTAAAGCAATTTATAATGGCAAGATTGACTAAAAAGCAAAAAGACGCTAATTCCAAAATAGACAAAAACAAATTGTACTCTTTGGAAGAAGCATCAGCTTTGGTAAAAGAAATAACCAATGTAAAATTTGACGCTTCCATTGACCTTGCAGTTCGTTTGGGTGTAGATCCTCGAAAAGCAAATCAAATGGTGCGTGGTGTTGTTACCCTTCCTCATGGAACTGGTAAGGACGTTAAAGTTTTAGCATTGGTGACCCCAGATAAGGAAGCAGAAGCTAAAGAAGCGGGTGCAGACTTTGTTGGGTTGGATGAATATTTGGATAAAATTAAAGGCGGTTGGACCGATGTTGATGTGATCATCACCATGCCAAGCGTTATGGGTAAACTAGGTCCTTTAGGTAGAGTTTTGGGGCCAAGAGGTTTAATGCCCAATCCAAAAACCGGTACAGTAACTATGGATGTCGCAAAAGCAGTATCCGAAGTTAAAGCTGGTAAGATTGATTTTAAAGTGGACAAAACTGGAATTGTACATGCTGCAATAGGAAAGGCTTCTTTCTCAGCGGATAAGATTGCAGGTAATGCTAAGGAATTGTTAGATACTTTAGTTAAAATGAAGCCTGCCGCCGCAAAAGGAGTTTATATGAAGAGCATCTATTTGTCCAGTACTATGAGTCCTAGTGTTCAATTAGATCCAAAAGCAGTTTCGTAACTGGTAGTTCAATATTTTAATTATGACAAGAGAAGAAAAAGCAATCGTAATAGAAGACTTGACTGCGCAGTTGGCTGATAACGCTAATATTTATTTGGCGGATATTTCAGGATTGGATGCGACAACCACTTCTAACCTTAGAAGAGCTTGTTTTAAAGCCAATATTAAACTTGCAGTTGTTAAGAACACCTTGCTTGCAAAAGCAATGGAGGCTTCTGATAAGGAATTTGGTGAACTCCCCGAAGTATTGAAAGGCAATACATCTTTGATGTTGTCCGAAACCGGGAATGCACCTGCGAAACTTATCAAAAATTTCAGAAAAAAATCAGATAGACCTTTACTTAAAGGAGCTTTTATAGAAGAAGCAGTTTATGTAGGGGATGAAAACCTTGAAGCACTTGTTAATATCAAGTCTAAAGAGGAAGTTATTGGGGATATTATCGGATTGTTACAATCACCAGCCAAGAATGTTATTTCTGGACTTAAATCTGGTGGCGGTAAATTGGCCGGTATCCTTAAGACATTATCTGAGAAAGAATAATTCGCGCACAATAAACTAAGTATATTTTAAAAATTTGATTAAACGATAGAAAAATGGCAGATTTAAAAGATTTTGCAGAACAGTTGGTTAACCTAACAGTAAAAGAGGTAAACGAGTTGGCCGACATATTAAAAGAAGAATACGGTATTGAGCCTGCTGCTGCTGCAGTAGCCGTTGCTGGTGGTGGTGCTGCCGGTGGTGGTGAAGAAGCTGCAGAGGAAAAATCAGAATTTGATGTAATCCTTACTGCTGCTGGTGGTTCTAAATTGGCAGTTGTAAAACTAGTTAAGGAATTGACTGGTCTTGGATTAAAAGATGCTAAAGACATCGTTGACAGCGCACCAAAAGCTGTTAAAGAAGGTGTTGCCAAAGATGAGGCAGAAGGTATCAAAAAATCATTGGAAGAAGCAGGAGCAGAAGTTGAGCTTAAATAATAGCTTTTACCATACAAATTTGGTTAAGGTCTTTCCATAATAATGGTTAGACCTTAGCCTATTTAATAGGAGTGTATAAAGTCGTACACGGCCCGCAGTAATATTTCACGATCAAAATTTGTCCATTGATGTTCACAAACACTACTGAAAGAGTAAATTTCGCATCCGCTAAGAACATACCGGAATACCCGGATTTCTTGGACATTCAGATTAAATCGTTTCAAGACTTTTTTCAACTTGAAACTAAATCTGACGAAAGAGGAAATGAAGGTCTCTACAATACCTTCATGGAAAATTTTCCCATTACAGACACTAGAAACCAATTCGTACTCGAATTTCTAGATTATTTTATAGACCCACCAAGATATTCTATCCAAGAATGTATCGAACGTGGCCTTACCTATAGCGTTCCATTAAAAGCTAGGTTAAAATTATATTGTACCGATCCAGAGCACGAGGATTTTGAAACCATCGTTCAAGATGTGTACTTGGGTACCATTCCTTACATGACCCCAAGTGGAACTTTCGTGATCAATGGTGCCGAAAGGGTTGTAGTTTCCCAGTTGCACAGATCTCCTGGAGTTTTCTTCGGTCAATCTTTCCACGCCAACGGAACCAAGTTGTATTCAGCTAGGGTAATTCCTTTTAAAGGTTCTTGGATTGAATTTGCAACCGATATCAATAGTGTGATGTACGCTTACATTGATAGAAAGAAAAAGTTACCTGTTACAACACTTTTCCGTGCTATCGGATTTGAGCGTGACAAGGATATTTTGGAAATTTTCGACCTTTCTGAAGAAGTAAAGGTCTCCAAAGCCGGATTGAAAAAAGTATTGGGCCGAAAATTGGCCGCAAGGGTACTGAACACATGGCATGAGGATTTTGTGGATGAAGATACAGGAGAAGTTGTTTCTATTGAAAGAAACGAGATTATCCTTGATCGTGACACTGTTTTGGAAAAGGAGCACATCGACGAGATTATTGATGCCGATGTGAAGACAATCCTTCTTCATAAAGAAAACAATACACAGTCGGATTATGCAATTATCCACAATACATTGCAAAAAGACCCTACCAACTCTGAAAAAGAAGCGGTAGAGCATATTTATAGACAATTGCGTAATGCCGAGCCGCCAGATGAGGAAACGGCTCGTGGTATTATCGACAAATTGTTCTTCTCTGACCAACGTTACAACTTAGGAGAAGTTGGTCGTTACAGAATGAACAAGAAACTGGGTCTTGATATTGGAATGGACAAACAAGTTTTGACCAAGGAAGATATCATAACCATCATCAAATATTTGATCGAGTTGATCAACTCCAAAGCGGAGATTGATGATATTGATCACTTGTCTAACCGTCGAGTTAGAACCGTTGGTGAGCAATTGTCGTCTCAGTTTGGTGTTGGTTTGGCACGTATGGCACGTACCATTCGTGAGCGTATGAACGTTCGTGACAACGAGGTATTTACCCCTATTGATTTGATCAATGCAAAGACTTTGTCTTCGGTGATCAACTCGTTCTTTGGTACAAACCAGCTTTCCCAGTTCATGGATCAAACCAATCCATTGGCGGAGATTACACACAAAAGAAGATTGTCCGCACTTGGACCTGGTGGTCTTTCACGTGAAAGAGCAGGTTTCGAGGTTCGTGACGTTCACTATACGCACTACGGAAGACTTTGCCCTATTGAAACGCCTGAAGGACCAAACATTGGTTTGATTTCTTCACTTTCAGTATTTGCCAAGGTCAATCCTATGGGCTTCTTGGAAACTCCATACCGCAAAGTGGAAAATGGTGTTGTTGATACCAAGGAGTATACCTATCTAAGTGCTGAAGAAGAAGAAGGAATGAAGATTTCCCAAGCAAACATCCCCATGGATGACAAAGGGAAAATTGAAGATGATAAAGTAATTGCACGTGAAGAAGGTGACTTCCCGGTTGTTGCCCCATCTGAGGTAAATTACACGGATGTTGCCCCGAACCAAATTGCTTCTATCTCTGCTTCTTTGATTCCATTCTTGGAGCACGATGATGCGAACCGTGCGTTGATGGGATCAAACATGATGCGTCAGGCCGTACCATTGCTTAGACCACAATCTCCGATTGTAGGTACTGGGTTGGAAAGACAAGTGGCTACAGATTCTCGAGTATTGATTAATGCGGAAGGAGACGGAACTGTGGAATATGTGGATGCTCAAAAGATTACCATAAAATACTCAAGGTCAGACGAAGAAAGATTAGTAAGTTTTGAAGAAGATTCTAAGACTTACGAACTTGTTAAGTTCAGAAAGACCAACCAAGGTACCAACATTAACCTAAAACCTATTGTTAGAAAAGGTGATAAGGTTAAAAAAGGTGAAGTGCTTTGTGAAGGGTACGCCACCGAAAAAGGTGAATTGGCACTGGGTAGAAACATGAAAGTGGCATTTATGCCATGGAAAGGATACAACTTTGAGGATGCGATCGTGATTTCCGAAAAAGTGGTACGCGAAGATATCTTTACTTCTATCCATATCGATGAATATGCCTTGGAGGTAAGGGATACCAAATTGGGAGCGGAGGAATTGACCAATGATATTCCTAATGTTTCTGAAGAGGCCACTAAAGATTTGGACGAATACGGTATGATCCGTATTGGTGCCGAGGTAAAGCCCGGTGATATTCTTATCGGTAAGATTACACCAAAAGGTGAATCTGACCCAACTCCAGAGGAAAAATTATTGCGTGCCATCTTTGGTGACAAAGCGGGAGACGTAAAAGATGCTTCCTTAAAAGCTTCGCCTTCCTTAAGAGGGGTAGTTATCGACAAGAAATTGTTCTCACGTTCCATCAAGGACAAGCGTAAGCGTTCTGAGGATAAAGAAGCCATCTCTAGATTGGAAATGGACTACGAAGTGAAGTTCCAGCAATTAAAAGATGTTCTTGTAGAGAAACTCTTTGGATTGATTAGCGGAAAAACATCTCAAGGTGTCATCAACGATTTGGGTGAAGAAGTACTTCCAAAAGGAAAGAAATACACCATCAAAATGTTGAACGCCGTTGACGATTTCGCACACTTGGTGGGCGGAAGCTGGACAACGGACGATAAGACCAATGCTTTGGTTGCCGATTTGTTGCACAACTATAAAATCAAGTTGAACGACATTCAAGGAAACCTTAGAAGAGATAAGTTTACTATTTCTGTTGGAGATGAACTACCTGCAGGAATCATGAAGTTGGCCAAAGTTTACATAGCGAAAAAACGTAAGCTTAAAGTTGGTGATAAAATGGCAGGTCGTCACGGTAACAAGGGTATCGTTGCGCGAATCGTTCGTCAAGAAGACATGCCGTTTTTGGAAGATGGAACACCGGTTGACATTGTATTGAACCCACTTGGGGTACCTTCCCGTATGAACATTGGTCAGATTTACGAAACTGTTCTTGGATGGGCAGGTTTGAAATTGGGCAAAAAATACGGAACTCCAATTTTTGATGGAGCTACCTTGGATCAAATTAACGCTTATACTGATGAGGCGGGCGTGCCTAGATTTGGACATACCCACTTATACGATGGAGGTACAGGTCAGCGATTTGACCAAGCAGCTACTGTAGGGGTGATTTACATGTTGAAATTGGGTCACATGGTAGACGATAAGATGCACGCACGATCTATTGGACCATACTCGTTGATCACACAACAACCATTGGGTGGTAAAGCTCAGTTTGGAGGTCAGCGTTTTGGTGAGATGGAGGTATGGGCATTGGAAGCTTATGGAGCTTCTTCTACCCTTCGTGAAATCTTGACCGTAAAATCCGATGATGTAATCGGAAGGGCCAAGACCTATGAGTCCATTGTAAAAGGTGAGACCATGCCAGAACCTGGATTACCAGAATCTTTCAACGTATTGATGCACGAACTTAAAGGTTTGGGCTTGGATATCAGATTGGAAGAAAAGAACACTATATAAAGCATTTTTAATCATATCATCTCCATAGTATTATGGCTAGAATAAAAGATAATAACGCACCAAAAAGGTTTGATAAAATTTCCATCGGATTGGCTTCTCCAGAGTCTATTTTGGCAGAGTCAAGAGGTGAAGTTTTAAAACCGGAGACCATTAACTACAGAACGCACAAACCGGAACGTGATGGTTTGTTCTGTGAGCGTATATTCGGACCTGTAAAAGATTACGAATGCGCATGTGGAAAGTACAAACGTATTCGCTATCGCGGAATTGTTTGTGATCGTTGTGGTGTTGAAGTAACGGAGAAAAAAGTACGTAGAGACCGTGTGGGGCATATCAATCTTGTGGTCCCTGTAGCGCACATCTGGTATTTCCGTTCACTTCCGAACAAAATAGGATACCTTTTAGGTCTTCCATCCAAGAAATTGGATATGATCATCTATTACGAAAGATATGTGGTCATCCAACCTGGCGTTGCCAAAGGTCCAGAAGGTGAGGAAATCAATAAAATGGATTTCTTGACCGAAGAGGAATACCTGAATATTTTGGAATCACTTCCAAGTGAGAACCAATATTTGGAAGATACCGACCCCAATAAGTTTATCGCTAAAATGGGAGCGGAATGTTTGATTGACCTTTTGGGTAGGATTGACTTGGAAGAACTTTCATATCAATTGAGGCACAAGGCCAATACCGAAACTTCCAAGCAACGTAAAACAGAAGCGTTGAAGCGTCTTCAAGTTGTTGAGGCAATTCGTGAATCACAGAATAATAGAGAGAACAAACCTGAGTGGATGATCATGAAGGTGGTTCCAGTAATTCCACCTGAATTACGTCCATTGGTTCCTTTGGATGGTGGTCGTTTTGCTACTTCAGATTTGAACGATTTATACCGTAGGGTTATTATCCGTAACAATCGTTTAAAGCGATTGATGGAAATTAAGGCTCCTGAGGTAATCTTGAGGAATGAAAAGCGTATGCTTCAAGAAGCGGTGGATTCACTTTTCGATAATACTAGAAAGGCATCTGCTGTCAAAACAGAATCTAACAGACCATTAAAATCCCTTTCTGATTCTTTGAAAGGTAAACAAGGTCGTTTCCGTCAAAACCTATTGGGTAAACGTGTGGATTACTCTGCTCGTTCCGTAATTGTGGTTGGCCCGGAAATGAAGTTGTACGAGTGTGGTCTTCCAAAAGATATGGCTGCTGAGCTTTATAAACCTTTCGTAATCAGAAAACTGATTGAAAGAGGGATTGTAAAAACAGTAAAATCAGCCAAGAAAATCATAGACAAAAAAGAGCCTGTGGTTTGGGATATCTTGGAGAACGTCCTTAAAGGACACCCAGTACTATTGAACCGGGCCCCCACACTACACAGATTGGGTATCCAAGCTTTCCAACCTAAGTTGATAGAAGGTAAGGCTATTCGCTTGCACCCATTGGCATGTACGGCATTTAACGCGGATTTCGATGGTGACCAGATGGCGGTTCACTTGCCACTGGGACCTGAAGCTATTTTGGAAGCGCAATTATTGATGTTGGCCTCACAGAATATCTTGAATCCAGCCAACGGCTCTCCAATTACTGTACCTTCTCAGGATATGGTATTGGGTCTGTATTATATGACCAAAGAAAGAAAATCAACCAAGGAAGTTCCGATTAAAGGAGAAGGGTTGACGTTCTATTCAGCTGAAGAAGTTGTGATTGCCCATAACGAAGGGGTAGTAGACTTGAACGCGGGAATCAAAGTGCGTGCAAAGGATTTTAATGAAGAAGGAGAACTTGTAAACCAGATTATCGAAACCACCGTAGGTCGCGTGTTGTTCAACCGCGTGGTTCCAGAACAAGCAGGTTACATCAATACAGTTTTGAACAAGAAATCCTTGCGTAACATTATCGGGGATATTCTCGCTGTGACCGATGTGCCGGCTACAGCTGAATTCTTGGACAAGATTAAGACGATGGGATACGAATTCGCCTTTAAAGGAGGTTTGTCCTTCAGTTTAGGTGATATTATTATTCCACCAGAGAAACATGACATGATCAATGATGCCAACGAGCAAGTCGATGGTATTATGATGAACTATAACATGGGTCTTATCACCAATAACGAAAGATACAACCAGGTTATTGATGTTTGGACTTCTACCAATGCCATGTTGACCGAATTGGCCATGAAGCGAATTCGTGAAGATCAGCAAGGATTCAACTCGGTGTATATGATGTTGGATTCTGGAGCAAGGGGTTCTAAAGAGCAGATTCGTCAGTTGACTGGTATGCGTGGATTGATGGCTAAGCCTAAAAAATCTACAGCTGGTGGTGGTGAGATTATTGAAAACCCAATTCTTTCCAACTTTAAGGAAGGATTATCCATTTTGGAATACTTTATCTCTACTCACGGTGCACGTAAAGGTCTTGCAGATACCGCTTTGAAAACTGCGGATGCTGGATACCTGACCCGTCGTTTGGTGGATGTTTCCCAAGATGTGATCATCAATATTGATGATTGTGGTACACTTCGTGGAATTGAGGTTCAGGCCCTGAAGAAAAATGAAGAAGTGGTTGAAACCCTTGGGGAAAGAATCCTTGGTAGGGTTTCATTGCATGATGTTTATAATCCGTTGACTGAAGAATTGATTTTAGCTGCTGGACAAGAGATTTCAGAAGCTGATGTCAGGAAAGTCAATGCTGCGCCAATTGAGAAAATTGAAGTACGTTCCGCTTTGACTTGTGAGGCGCCTAAGGGTATCTGCGCCAAATGTTACGGTAGAAACTTGGCGACGAATAAAATGGTTCAAAGAGGTGAGGCTGTTGGTGTTGTTGCTGCTCAGTCCATCGGTGAACCAGGTACACAGCTTACCTTGCGTACTTTCCACGTAGGGGGTATTGCAGGTAACATTTCTGAGGATAATAAATTAGAAGCTAAGTTTGAAGGTATTGCAGAAATCGAGGACTTGAGAACTGTAGTAGGGGAGAACAGTGAAGGTGAAAAAGCCAACATTGTAATCTCTAGAACATCAGAAATTAAGGTTGTTGATGCCAATACAGGTATTACCTTAAGCACGAATAACATTCCTTATGGCTCTCAATTGTTCGTAAAGAATGGTGCCAAAATTAAACCAGGCACCGTGATTTGTCAGTGGGATCCATATAACGGAGTTATTGTTTCTGAATTTACTGGACAGATTGCTTACGAGAATATCGAGCAGGGAGTTACTTATCAGGTAGAAATCGATGAACAAACCGGTTTCCAGGAAAAGGTAATTTCTGAATCTAGGAATAAGAAACTTATCCCAACCTTATTGATTAAGGATGGAAAAGGAGAGACCTTACGTTCTTATAACTTGCCAGTAGGTTCACACATTATGGTGGATGATGGTGAGAAAATCAAAGAAGGTAAGATTTTGGTGAAGATTCCGCGTAAATCTGCAAAAGCAGGGGATATTACAGGTGGTCTTCCAAGGGTGACCGAGCTTTTCGAAGCGCGTAACCCATCCAACCCAGCGGTTGTCTCTGAAATTGATGGTGTAGTTTCCTTTGGTAAGATCAAACGTGGTAACCGTGAGATTATTATTGAATCAAAGACGGGTGAAATCAAGAAGTACTTGGTAAAACTATCCAACCAGATTTTGGTTCAGGAGAACGATTATGTTCGCGCTGGTATGCCATTATCTGATGGATCCATTACTCCTGAAGATATTTTATCCATCAAAGGACCATCTGCAGTTCAACAATACTTGGTGAACGAAGTACAAGAAGTTTACCGTTTACAAGGTGTGAAGATTAACGATAAGCACTTTGAGGTAGTTGTTAGACAGATGATGCGTAAAGTTCGTATCGAGGATTCTGGAGATACAACATTCTTGGAGAACCAGTTGGTGCATAAGGATGACTTTATCCGTGAGAACGATGAGATTTTCGGAAAGAAAGTGATTGAAGACGCTGGAGATTCTGAAAACTTAAAAGCTGGTCAAATAGTTACAGCTAGAGAGCTTAGGGATGAAAACTCCATTTTGCGTAGAGAAGATAAAACTTTGGTGTCAGCCAGAGATGCAGTTGCAGCAACAGCAACGCCAATCTTACAAGGTATTACCAGAGCTTCGCTTCAGACAAAATCGTTCATCTCTGCTGCATCGTTCCAAGAGACTACTAAAGTATTGAACGAAGCTGCTGTAAGCGGTAAGGTTGATACTTTGGAAGGATTGAAGGAGAATGTCATCGTAGGACATAAAATTCCAGCCGGTACCGGTATGAGGGATTATGATAGTATCATCGTAGGTTCAAAAGAAGAATACGATGAAATCATGGCCCGAAAAGAGGAATTCAAATTCTAATAAACAAACCCTGGCGAAAGTCAGGGTTTTCTTTTTTTAAGGTCGGACATGACCGTCACCCTGAATTTATTTCGGGGTCTCATCAAAATTTATTGTCATGGAAGAATATTCCTTCTTTAACTTAGCAATAAATCCAAAACAATTTTAAAACAAAAATTATAATGGCTGAAAACGATAAAAATCAAAAACAAATCAATATAGAACTGGATGAAAAAACTGCCGAGGGAACCTATTCCAATTTGGCAATCATAAATCATTCTGTATCCGAATTTGTAGTGGATTTTATTAGCATGATGCCGGGAGCACCTAAAGCTAAAGTAAAGAGCAGGATTGTTCTGACCCCACAGCACGCTAAGAAATTTTTAAAAGCATTAAGCGATAATGTGACACGATTTGAACAGGCCCATGGTACCATCAAAGATTATGAGCAGCCTCCGATTCCCTTGAATTTTGGGCCAACTGGAGAAGCATAAAACAAAAAACCTGACATTTAATGTCAGGTTTTTTATTACTTCATATTTTACTACTTAGGTTAACCAACCCTTTTGAATTGCTTTTTTAGAAAAATAGATTAGGGCAAGTCCTATCACCACTACCAAAATGGGCATAGTATAAGCTGCACCGCCATAAACTTCTGCGGCATTTTGTAGAAATAGCCAATTGATGAATTGAATTACAGCTGTTACCAAGGACACCACGAATAGGGGTTTTGCCCATTTTTTTCGTAGCAAAAGACCAATGGAAGCAATGACTCCCGAAAAAACCGCAAGAGCGAACGCCGCTGTTGCCCAAGCTGGGATACCTTCAAAAAGTGCGCGTTGTTCCTGGGTCATGGCTTCCAACATTTCAACTTGATTGAATTTAGTATACAAATAATTGTACACACCCATTGAATTCCAAAGAAGCGCCAAGACACTTACCATCCAAAACCAGATTGGTGGCTTGTTTGAATCAGTCATAAGAACAGTTTTTATTGGTTACAGCCAATAAAGTACAAAAAATGTAGAAATGTTCTTCGTTTTAAACTATTTATAATGAGAAGTTTAGGTATGAATGGTGCTAAATTGTTACCTCCGAGGTAAAACGAAGAACAACGGAGGGGTACTTTTGCTGGGTCATTTGAAGTGAGAAAGCGGAATCTGCCAAAAACACCAACTGCCCTTGTTTATCTGTGGCTAAAAACTTCTGCTTTACCCGTTTGAATTCCTTAAATTCCTCACCGTTAGGATCTTCTGAATCTACCCAGCAGGCCTTGTGTACAGGGAAGTTTTCATAAGTACATTTGGCACCATATTCATGCTCTAAGCGATATTGGATTACTTCATATTGAAGAGCTCCGACAGTTCCTATGACTTTTCTACCGTTCATTTCAAGGGTGAACAACTGCGCAACCCCCTCATCCATAAGTTGATCGATGCCCTTATAAAGCTGTTTGGCCTTCATCGGGTCTGCGTTGTTGATATATCTAAAATGCTCAGGGGAAAAACTTGGAATGCCTTTATAGTTCAATTTTTCACCACTGGTAAGCGTATCTCCGATTTTGAAGTTGCCCGTATCATGAAGTCCTACAATGTCTCCAGGAAAGGATACATCCACAATCTCCTTTTTTTCAGCAAAAAAGGCGTTGGGACTTGAAAACTTTAACTTCTTATCTTGTCGAACATGAAGGTAAGGTTTGTTACGTTCAAAAGTACCCGAAACTATTTTTATAAATGCCAATCGATCTCGGTGTTTCGGGTCCATATTAGCATGGATTTTAAAAACAAAACCGGAAAAATCCTTCTCATCAGATGCCACAAGTCGCTCCTCCGCCATTTTTGCCCTAGGTGCAGGTGCAATATCCACAAAACAGTCCAGCAGCTCCCTAACACCAAAATTATTTAGAGCAGATCCAAAAAACACAGGCTGCTGAGTTCCATTTAAATAAGCCTCTTTGTCAAACTCTGGATAAACACCCGAAACCAGTTCCAGATTGTCTCTAAGCTCTAACGCCGAAGCTTCTCCGATAATGTTTTCCAATTCAGGATTTTCAATATCTGTAAAGGCTATGGTTTCTTCAATGTTCTGCTTACTATTACCGCTAAATAGATTGATGTTTTTTTCGTAGATATTATAAATGCCCTTGAAATCATAGCCCATCCCAATCGGAAAGCTCAATGGCGTGACTGAAAGCCCTAATTTTTGCTCAACTTCGTCCAGAAGGTCAAAAGCATCTTTCCCTTCTCGATCTAACTTATTGATGAAAACAATCATGGGAATGTTGCGCATACGGCATACTTCGACCAATTTTTCGGTCTGTTCCTCTACACCTTTGGCCACATCTATTACAACGATTACACTATCCACCGCGGTCAATGTTCTGAAAGTATCCTCTGCAAAATCTTTGTGACCGGGTGTATCAAGAATATTGATTTTTTTGTCATTATAGATGAACGCCAATACAGAAGTAGCTACGGAAATCCCACGCTGTCGCTCTATTTCCATAAAATCACTGGTGGCGGATTTTTTAATCTTATTGTTTTTGACCGCTCCCGCTTCTTGGATTGCTCCTCCGAACAACAAAAGTTTTTCGGTTAATGTGGTCTTTCCGGCATCTGGGTGCGAAATAATTCCAAAAGTTCTCCGTCTAGCTATTTCTGATACAAAATCCATCTACAAAATTTCGGCAAAAATAGCGTAATTATCTCTTTTTAAACCCATATTGGAAACTCTAAATAGTTGTTGATAGTATGGGGACAAAAAAAGAAGAATTACTTGCTCCATGAGTAAAAGTGAAGTAATTTTCGCATGTCGTTTTTTTGATTTTTACCGAAACGTAATCTTTTTTATATCACTGTCCGTATAAATAATAGTGGCAGGTAATGACAAGGAATACGCTTTTTGTCGATTAAAATAGGAAGTGCATCTGAAATAGATTAATTATGTGCGCAAAAGGTGGTAGGTAAATTATAAAAACCACGAAAGCTAAGAAAAGCCCCATTTTCTTGCAAGTACGAGAACTCTAATGCCATGGTGATTAGTTGACCAAAACTATCATTATGGAAAAAAATACTTTCTTATTTTTTAAGAAAAAGGTTTCATACAGTCTTTTTTCATTGGTGTTCCTTGCCTTTTGTCTAGGAATGACAACTCCTCTTAATGCATTAAATCCTAAAGGAAATACACCGTACTATACTGATACGGATAATGATGGAGTTCCTGATAATGATGATATAGATTCCGATAACGATGGAATAATCGATACCGTTGAAGATGAAAATTTAGATGGTGATGATTGTTATTGGACCAATCCAACCGATACAGATGGAGATGGTGTTCCCGATTATTTGGATATAGATTCTGATGATGACGGAATAATTGACAATATTGAAGCGCAATCCACAAATGGATATATTCCCCCTTCAGGAAAAGATATTGATGGCAACGGTTTGGATGATGCCTACGAAGAAACCCCTGGAAGTTGCGGTGGCTTGATTCCCGTAGATACAGATTATGATCACATTCCAGATTACAAGGACATTGACTCAGATGATGACGGCATACTTGATAATGTAGAGGCACAGCCTACAGTGGGATATACTCCACCGTCTGGAAACGATGTCGATGGTAATGGCTTGGATGATGCTTATGAAGAAACTCCCGGCAGTTGTGGTGGTGTTTTACCAATCGATACTGATGGTGATTATATCAAAGATTATAGGGATATCGATTCCGATAACGATGGTATAATAGATAACATTGAAGCTCAAGATCCTGGTCATATTCAAATCCCTTGTGGTATAGATGATGATAAAAATGGCTTGGATGATCATTATGAATCTTATCCTGGAGCTGGGGAAGGAATTACTCCTATTAATAGCGACACAGATCCGTTACCCAATTTTAGGGATATTGATTCTGATGACGATGGCATACCAGATAATGTAGAAGGGCAAACAACATCGGGATACATTCCTCCAACAGGAAATGATGATGATAACGATGGTTTGGATAATGCGTATGAGGGAAATGGAGACGAAGGAATAGACCCAGAGAATACTGATGAAGCCGATAACCCTGATTACCTTGACGAGGACACGGACAACGACATGGTAGCGGACAACAACGAGGGGAACGACTTCAACTTCGACGGTGTCCCCGACCAAGCGTACGTGGGCACCGATACGGACAACGACGGTCTTGACGACGGCTACGAGGGCAGTGATGTCAATGATGGCTATGACGTGAACGACGAGATCGACGACCCTGCCAACGACCTACCGGACACGGATGGCACCGAGGACGTGAACTACCGTGATATCGATGACGACGGTGACGGCATCGACACCCCCGACGAGGATGCTGACGGCGATGGGGACCCTACGGATGACGATACCGATGGTGACGGTACGCCCGATTACCTCGACCCTGATAGCCCTGGTGACGACACTGACGATGACGGCGTACCGGACAGTGTGGACCTTGACGATGACAATGACGGTATCCTGGACACGGTGGAGGACCACAATGCGGACGGGGACAACGACCCGTTGACCAATCCATTGGACAGTGATGGGGATGGACGCCCTGACCACTTGGACATAGATAGCGATAACGATGGCATCCCGGACAATGTTGAGGCCCAGCCCACATCGACCTATATTCCTCCGAACGATGACGACGAGGCGACCTATGAGGCGAACGATGGTGTGAACAGCGCCTATATCGGAGGCCTTACACCTGAGAACTCGGATGATGACGAGATTCCTGATTACCTTGACGAGGACACGGACAACGACATGGTAGCGGACAACAACGAGGGGAACGACTTCAACTTCGACGGTGTCCCCGACCAAGCGTACACGGGCACCGATACGGACAACGACGGTCTTGACGACGGCTACGAGGGCAGTGATGTCAATGATGGCTATGACGTGAACGACGAGATTGACGACCCTGCCAACGACCTACCGGACACGGATGGCACCGAGGACGTGAACTACCGTGACATCGATGATGATGGTGACGGCATCGATACCCCTGATGAGGATGCTGATGGCGATGGGGATCCCACCGATGACGATACCGATGGTGACGGTACGCCGGATTACCTCGACCCAGATAACCCGGGAGACGACACTGACGATGACGGCGTACCGGACAGTGTGGACCTTGACGATGACAATGACGGTATCCTGGACACGGTGGAGGACCACAATGCGGACGGGGACAACGACCCGTTGACCAATCCATTGGACAGTGATGGGGATGGACGCCCTGACCACTTGGACATAGATAGCGATAACGATGGCATCCCGGACAATGTTGAGGCCCAGCCCACATCGACCTATATTCCTCCGAACGATGACGACGAGGCGACCTATGAGGCGAACGATGGTGTGAACAGCGCCTATATCGGAGGCCTTACACCTGAGAACTCGGATGATGACGAGATTCCTGATTACCTTGACGAGGACACGGACAACGACATGGTAGCGGACAACAACGAGGGGAACGACTTCAATTTCGACGGTGTCCCAGACCAAGCGTACACGGGCACCGATACGGACAACGACGGTCTTGACGACGGCTATGAGGGCAGCGATGTCAATGATGGCTATGATGTGAACGACGAGATTGACGACCCTGCCAACGACCTACCGGACACGGATGGCACCGAGGACGTGAACTACCGTGATATCGATGACGACGGTGACGGCATCGACACCCCCGACGAGGATGCTGATGGCGATGGGGATCCCACCGATGACGATACCGATGGTGACGGTACGCCTGACTATCTGGATCCTGACATGATTAATGTAATAGATGCTGTGGATGATGCATACAACATTGATATTTCTGGAGGGACAATCCCAGATGCCAATGTGCTTGATAATGATACTTTAGATGGTAACTCTGTTACGCTTTCCGATGTAATTTTGACGTCAACTTCTACGAATGAACTGACTATCAATGAAGAGAACGGAAGTATTACTGTTGAACCCGGAACACTAGGAGGTACGTATACTATTGAATATACCATTTGCGAGATTGCTGATGTTAACAACTGTGATATGGGGACCGTGACAGTTGTTGTCGAACCTGGTATGGGTAGTGTTATTGACGCCGTTGATGATATGTACAGCATGGATGATTCAGGAGGGGTTATTCCTAACAGTAATGTTTTGGATAATGATGTTTTGGATGGTAACCCCGTAACCCTTTCTAATGTGATTCTTACTTCCACTTCTACGGATCAACTGACTATCAATGAAGAGAACGGAAGTATCACCGTTGAATCGGGAACACCGGCAGGCACATACACTATTGAATATACCATCTGTGAAGCAGCGGATGTCAATAATTGTGACACAGCTACCGTCACAGTGGTGGTGGAACCTAGCATGGTTAATGCTATCGAAGCGGTTGACGACTCTTATGGTTCTGATGGTTCAGGAGGAACCATCCCAAATAGTGATGTGCTTACCAACGATACTTTGAACGATAATCCAGTTATGCTTTCAGATGTAATCTTGACTTCTACAGCAACCAATGTACTTACTATTGATACCGATGGAAGTGTTGTTGTGACTTCAGGAACAGCAAGTGGTACGTATACCATTGAATACATGATTTGTGAAGTAGACAACCCAAGTAATTGTGATACTGCAATTGTTACGGTAAATATTGAGAACATAGAAGTGAATCAAATGTTGACACCTAATGGAGACCTTAAAAATGATTTTCTGTTCATCAGAGGACTGGACTATGTGAGATCAAGTACACTCAGAATTTTCAACCGGTGGGGAAAGACCGTTTATGAAGGTTCAAACTATGACAATGTGAACAATGTTTTTGACGGACGTTCACGTGGTAGGTCAACTTTGAGCGTCAACGATTATCTCCCCGCGGGAGTATATTTTTATATATTTGACTACGAAACGGATGAAGGAAGTTTTACCGACTCCGAATACATATATATAAGCAGGTAACATATTGAATCAGAATGGTTAAAAAACACTTTTTAATTCCGTTTTTATTTATTGTCTTGACGTTTCAGGACCTTACTGCTCAGCAAGATGCGCAATATACCCAATACATGTACAACACCCTTAGTGTAAATCCGGCGTACGCTGGGTCAAGAGGGCAGTTGACATTTGCGGGATTATATCGTTCGCAATGGGTAGGACTTGATGGAGCTCCAGAGACTTTTACGGTTAATCTTCATTCTCCAATTAGAAACAGTAGGTTGGGCTACGGTATTTCCATAGTTAATGATAATATTGGCGATGGGGTTGTTCAAGAAACATATCTTGATGCTGTTCTTTCCTATACGCTGGAATTTGCTGGAGAGAACAAGCTATCATTTGGTTTGAAAGCCGGCGGAAATATGTTAAGCTTGGATTTTAATGGCTTAAGAAACTTCGATCAGGAGATAGTGCAACAGGACAATATCGATAATCAGTTTAATCCAAATTTTGGATTGGGGGTATATTTCCATAACAATAGGTTTTATGCAGGTCTTTCCGCTCCAAATGTTTTGCAAACCGAATATTTTGACAATGGCGATTCCGATTCGGTTAACTTCTTGGCTGCGGAGCGAATCAATTTCTATTTCATAACGGGGTATGTTTTTGATTTAAATTCCGATCTGAAATTCAAACCCGCTCTTTTAACCAAGGCAGTTGGTGGGGCTCCCATTCAAGTAGATGTTTCGGCTACTTTCCTTTTTGCTGAAAAATTTAGTTTTGGTGCAGCTTATAGATTAGATGCTGCGGTAAGCGCGCTAGCTGGATTTCAAGTAACTGATCAGATTATGTTGGGGCTTGCCTATGATCGCGAAACAACCGAGCTTGGAGGCACCCAATTTAATGATGGATCATTCGAGGTCTTTTTAAGATTGGAGCTTTTAAAAGCCTTTCAAAAAACTGTGTCACCAAGATTCTTTTAATATAGGGTTATGCTAAAAAGAATATCCATACTTCTTATCATTTTTTTAGGGGGTGCATTATATGGCTTGGCCCAAGACAAGGAAAAGGTCAACGAGAAGCAACAAGCCAAGGTTAAAGCTAAGGCTGATGAGCAGTATAATGAATACTCTTTTAGTCCTGCCATAGATATTTACAAAAAAGTTCTTGACAAGGGATATGTTTCTCAAGACTTGTTAAAAAGACTTGCAAATTCATATTATTTCAATGCCAAGTATGAAGAAGCTGCTAAAGTATATCAAAGACTGGCAGAAGCTTATCCAGAAGAAATAGAACCTGATTATTATTTCCGATACGCCCAAAGTTTGAAAACGTTGGGAGATTATGATGAATCTGCCCGAATAATGGCAAAATTCAAGGAGATAACCGCCGCATCATCTGAAGATACATTTGATGAGGATTATTTGGAGAAAATCGAGAAGAACTCTGGTAGGTATAACGTTAAACCATTTCCATATAACAGTAAGTACACAGATTTTGCAGCATCCTACTATGAAAAAGGTTTGATTTTTTCCTCAGATAGAGATACAGGAAACTTGGCACGTTACAGACATACGTGGAATTCAAAGGATTTTTTAGATCTATATAAGGTAAACGCAGATAGTATTTCCAATGATCGAGTGGTAAAATTGGAGGGAGACGTAAATACTAGATTGCACGAATCCACCTCTGCTATTACCAAAGACGGTTCGACAATTTACTTTACAAGAAACAATTTTTTGGATGGAAAGAAGAAGAAAGACGAAAAAGGAGTCATTCGCTTAAAGATATATAGTGCCGAACTTGTTGATGGAGAGTGGACCGATGTAATAGAACTGCCGTTTAACAATGATTCGTACTCAGTCGCGCATCCGGTCTTGAGCCCAGATGAAAAGAAATTATATTTTGTATCTGATATGCCAGGATCACATGGTGAGTCAGATATTTTCATGACGGAAATTATTGGTGATGGAACATACGGACCTATTATCAATCTGGGCAAAAACATTAACACTAGGGCGCGTGAAACCTTTCCTTATATCACCAAGGACGGTGTGCTTTATTTTTCGTCTGATGGACATCAAGGTTTAGGAGGGTTGGATGTTTTTGCTACCAAAATTGCTTTTGGAAATTTTGATGAACCTGTGGTAAATGTTGGGAAACCCATAAATGGTAACCAAGATGATTTCGCATTTATCATGGATAATGAAAGCAAAACAGGTTACTTTTCTTCGAATAGGACAGGAGGGGTAGGAGAGGATGATATCTATGAATTTGTGGAAAATGAGCCATTGGTGCTGGACTGTATTCAAGACGTTACAGGTACTGTAAGGGATAGAATATCCAACGAGATTTTGGTTGGTGCAACAGTTAAAATCATTGATGAGGAAAATAACGAGGTGTCTTCTACCTTAACGGATTCTAAAGGGAACTATGTTCTTGATTTGGATTGCTCCAAGGGAAATTTTGTTAGAGCATCTAGGGATGGTTATGTTCCCGCAGAGGAGTATTTAAACAAATCCTATGGAAAACCTCGAATTGTTGATTTTTATTTAGAACGGGATGTGGTCACTGGTGGTTTTGGCGATGATTTGGCCAAGTTGCTCCAACTGAGTACCATTTATTTTGACCTTAACAAGTTTGATATACGTCCAGATGCGGAGATTGAAATTCAAAAGGTAATTGCAGCGATGGAGAAATATCCAAGTCTAAAGATTAAAGTGAACTCACATACTGACAGTCGTGGCAACGATGCGTACAACCTTTGGTTATCGCAAAAGAGAGCACAATCGACAGTAGATTATATGATCTCTAAGGGTATAGCTCGAGACCGATTGGAGGGAGAAGGTTTTGGTGAAACCCGTTTGGTGAACGATTGCTTCAATGGTGTCTCATGTTCTCGTGAAAAACATCAATTAAATAGACGTTCCGAATTCATTATTTTTGAGTAGGGCATCCATAGCGGATTACAAATAAGGGTGGAATGGCCCCTCTATCTCATATATGCCAAAGAGCCATATTGTTATGAATTGATTGATAAAATACATTCAATCACGGCATTTTTTTTTCACTCACACCTTGGTTTCGTCTCTTCACAAGTAGAATAGCATACTAGACAACATTTTTTGGTTGCCTTGAGGCATTCAATCTATTTTTATTCGGTTATAGATAATCGGAGATGATAAATCAATTTCCAAAGTAATCTGGCTGAATCAAAAAGATGAACATCAAAACCCTCGTACTTTTTCTTTTATTTTTAGGAACGATAAGTGTTTCTGCACAAACAACCATATGGTTTGAAGACTTTGAAAGCCCAAGTTCTGTTCAAGATGTATCCGGAACTGCGACTGGACCTGAAGCAACAACATGGTCAATTACTGGCGAAACCCACAACAATGTTATTAGAAGGTTGGATGTCGAAAATTTAAGTGGTGATCAGGTTATGCATGCCAGAAATACGGATGAGGTGGAAACCTGGTCCACTGGAGCTATAGATATATCGGCATATACCAATGTTTCCTTTAGTTTGGACGCGGGCTTTGCTGGAGTGGAAAACAATAACGCAACATTTGACAGGTTTGCGGGCGCATATAGAATTGACGGAGGAGGATGGATAGATTTTCAAAGTTCAACAGTAACTGGGGTTCTGGCCTCGTATTCTGTTACGGGTCTATCTGGCTCAACCCTTGAAATTAGAGTGCAATTCGCGACAAATCAAAATAGTGATTCCGAATACTATTTTATCGATGATGTCTTGGTTCAAGGGACTTCGGGAGGAACAAGCTGTAATACAATTTCTTCTTCTCCTGGATCCAATATTCCGGATGATGGATCAGGGCCACTTAACGCAAATTTGAGTGGATTTGCATCAGGTACAATTACCGATGTGAATGTTACCTTGAACATTACCCATCCTTGGGATGATGATTTAGATATTACTTTGACCAGCCCTGGAGGAACTACGGTTCTTCTTTCCAGTGATAATGGCGGCGGCGGTGATAACTATACCAATACCGTATTTGATGACGCCGCAGCAACTGCAATAACTGCAGGAACGGCACCTTTTACAGGTAGCTTTAGTCCAGAGGGGAACCTATCAGATTTTAACGGAGAGGATCCCAGTGGTACATGGACGTTATCAGTTAACGATGATTTCGCTTTTGCGGATGCTGGAACCTTAGATAGTTTTTCCATAGAAGTCTGTACCCTTGGAGTCGTATCTACGGATTTGGCAGTGGCCAAAACAGTTGATAATGGTACACCAAAGGAGGGCAGCAATGTTGTATACACCCTTACTGTAACCAATAATGGCCCTGAAAATGCAACCAATGTGAGCCTAACAGACATTTTACCGGCAGGAGTTACTTATGTAAGTGATGATGGTGCATATAACTCGGGAACTGGAGTTTGGACAATAGGAAGCTTGAACAATGGCGCTACTGCAACCCTAAACATTACTGCAAGTGTAAATGGAGGTACTAGTGGTACAACCATCACCAATACGATTACTGCTGTGAATGTCGATCAAACTGATAGTGATGCCACTGCAGATGATTTGAGCGAGTCAATTGTTCCGGCAGCAGATCAGCCCCCTGTACTTACAGTATCGGGGAATCAAGTATATTGCCCTGGAACATCACAGGCCATAGTAGAGACGGTTAGTTTAACCGACCCTGATGATACTACAGCGGACGCCATTTATATTCAGATTTCCTCGGGATATATTAATGGGGAAGATTTGTTGACCCTAACGGGCACTCATCCGAATATAACGGCCTCATGGGATGCGGTGGAAGGGGAGCTTACCTTACAAGGGCCTACTACTTTTGCTGAGTTTGAAACAGCAATCTTAGCAGTAGAATATTCAAGTAGTTCTGGAAGCCCAACAGGAACTAGACAGTTCTCAATTACCCCAGGTACGGCTAACTATTTACCACCAACCGGGCATTATTACGAATTTATCGCCAACCCAGGAATTTCATGGACCGCAGCTAGAGATGCTGCAGCGCTAAGAACCTATTTTGGTTTGCAAGGATATTTGGCAACATTGACTTCACAGGTTGAAGCAGATTTTTCGGGATCTCAAGCACAGGGAGTAGGATGGATTGGTGGAAGTGATGCGGCTACGGAAGGAGTTTGGAACTGGGTCACAGGCCCTGAAGCAGGAACGAACTTCTGGAATGGAGGAGCAGGAGGAAGCACACCTAATTTTGCCTTTTGGAATGCTGGGGAACCAAATAATGTTGGAAATGAAGATTATGCACATATTACAGACCCTTCAGTTACATCAACCCCAGGATCTTGGAATGATTTACCAGAAGCTGGAGGTGGCGGAGCTTATGCCCCTCAAGGGTATATTGTGGAATATGGTGGAACAATAGGTGACCCTGTTTTGAGCATTACAGGTGTTACTACATTAACTGTGGATAATGTAGCACCGACTGCAAGCAATCCAAGCCCTGTTACAGTCTATTGTTCATCTGATATACCAGCTTCTGACATTACTGTGGTAACTGACGAGGCTGATAATTGTACCGCTAACCCTACTGTAACGTTTATTGGTGATTCGAGTGACGGGGGAAGTAACCCAGAAATAATCACCAGAACTTACCGGGTTACAGATGGTTCTGGTAATACTGTCGATGTTACCCAGACCATTATAGTAAGCCCTATAACCATTGATACCCAGCCTAGTGATCAAACTGTGATTTTGGGTACAAATGGCACTTTTACCACCAGCACCACCAATGCAGATACCTATCAGTGGCAGGTAAGTGCTAATGGAGGAGGTAGCTTTTCCAACATAACCAATGGGTCTGAATATTCAGGCGTAGATACTGCTTTACTTACCGTTTTGACTGCGGGTTCTGATAAGCAGGGATATGTCTACAGGGTAATTGTATCCAACTCAACAGGTTCTTGTCCATCTTTGACTTCTTCAAATGCCACTCTGACCTTACGTGTTAATAGCGTCATAACTAACCGAAGAATTACGTACCGAGTAGATAGAAACTAAAAAAGAAATCAACGTAATAGATCTTTTAAACATCGGTATTTGATTTAATATCAGATAGATATACCTCATTATTTTAACTTTTCACCAAGACGATTCCAATCTAGACAACATTTTTTGTGCAAGTAATCCAATGAGTTCTAGTTTTAACAATTGATAGGTTCAAACTTAAATTTATGGGCAGATTGCATTTTTCAGCTTTTCTTTTCGTAGTGATCACACTATTGCTATCACATGATGTTGTAGGGCAGGTAAGTGAGAATTTTGAAAGTGGTACGGCAACTGGTTGGACTACATCCGGAACTTCATCAACAGGAACTTTCATTGTTGCCAACCCTACGGGAGAGAGCAGTGGTGGTGTTACTACTCAATTGGAGGATGACCATACGGCAGCTGGTGTAAATGCCTATTTTACGGCTACCAATAGCTCAGCAGGTAATGCAGATGTTGATGGAGGAACATCCATTACCACCTCACCAACATATAACATAACGTTGGCTTCTCAACTCTCAATTTGGTATTTTTTTGGGCAACGTGATAATGGTGATGATGTAAATGACTTTTTTCTATTGGAGTATTCTTTAAACGGGGGAGGTAGTTATACCAATTTGGTATCTATTGGAGATATTACTACTAATGCGGTTTGGACGGAAGCAACCGCTGCTATACCAGCTGGGTCTAACGTTGTAATTAGGGTAACGGTTTCAGATGGATCAGGACCTGGAGATATTATTGAAGGTGGAATAGATGATTTAAGCATAACGACCATTGCACCCGAAATATTGATAGAAGATGTTTCGATAAATGAAGATGCAGGAACCGCTACACTGACTGCAACACACAATGGTCCAGATGCTACAGGAGCTTTTACAGTAAATTATCAAACTAATAATGGTACTGCCTTGGCAGGGTCAGATTATACCTCAGATACGGGAACCCTTAATTTTAATGGTACTTCTGGTGATACCGAACAAATTACAATTACCATTTTGGATGATACCACCTTTGAATCGACCGAGAATTTTACAATATCATTTACGGCGACTTCAGACCCATCAATCTCGATTGTCGATACCGCTACGGTAACAATTAATGATAATGATAATGATCCAAATGTGACGCGACCTTATGAGGAAAGAGTGGCAATAAACCTAATGGGGAACTTTAAGATGCTCGGAAATACTAATTTACAATGTACTTCAGGTTGTCCTGGTACCCCTGTATCAAATAATCCACCAGTGGTCATGGGATACGCAGATGTAGATAGTGATGGCAGTACTGTAAATTCAAGTAGTAGCAACCTTAGTTTGCCCGTGGGGTCTACGGTACAATGGGCAGGATTATACTGGGGAGGGGTTTACAACAGTTCCAATGGGGGTATCACAAATCCTTCTGGCGCGTTGAATATTGACCAAGTTAAATTTATGGATCCCACGTCTGGAACATACACCTCAGTGAATTCGGATGTAAGAAACATAGAAACGACAAGTTTCGCTGGCTGGAATACATTTATGGCTTACTCAGATGTTACTTCTATTGTACAATCCGGAGGAAATGGTAATTATTTCGTCGCCGATATAGCTTTGGTTACGGGAAGTTCGTTTACAGGACCTCATGGAGGATGGACCATGGTAGTGATTTATAACGACCCTGCTGATACATCAAGAAACGTTAGTGTTTGGGATGGATTTGATTTCTTTGGATTTGGAGCCAACGACTCTTTTACCGTTACGGGACTTTTGACTCCATCTATAGGGACTTTTGAGACACATGTTGGCTATTATGGTATGGATGGTGAGGCTAGTAGCACAGGAGACTTTGTAAGTATAGAAGGAACTTCACTTTCAAATGCATTGAACCCTGCCAATAATACACTAAATGGAACCATTTCAGAGTTTGGCATTGACTTGGGAACTAGAAACCCAAACTTTGGCTATAGTTGGGGGGTGGATATTGATGTATTTGATGCAACCGGACTTGTTGCCAATAATGCAACCGAAATGGATGTGGTATTGGGAAGTAGTCTTGAAGGTATATGGGGAGGAGTCTTTGTTACTTCAAATGAGATTGCTTTTCCAACAGTGGCCACATCATCTTTCAACCCCACCACAATTTACGAAGGACAAGAATCCACCGTAACAATAAGCATTGAAAACCCCTCCAATGGAGTTTCACTAACTAATCTGGATTTAACAAACAACCTCCCTTTAGGAATGACAATAGCTTCTACTCCCGATGCTTCATCTTCGTGTGGAGGGACAATTTCTGCTGTTTCGGGAGCTTCAAGTTTTTCTATTTCCGGTGTCAGCTTACCAGCAGGAACCACTTGTACTTTTACATTTGACGTGACCACAAATGCTGCAGGAGTTTTCACAAATACAATTTCTCCATCTGATATAACTAACGATCAAAATATCCCGCTTTCAGGAACAACAACTTCGGATTTGACGGTTTTGGCGAGACCTGCAACCTTAATTACTAATCGTCAAATAACATATAGGGTAGATAAGGACTGATTTGCTTATTGATTTTTATAAGAAATAGGAGAGGAAAAACATTTTCCATTTACTGTTTTCCAAAATTTGACTTCTTTGAATATAATCTGTTTGTTTTATCAAATAAGCTGGATTCAACGATAAAAATTGTTTTTTGAAATAAGATAAAATTTCTTTTTGCAAAAGAAAGTGGGCATCCGAAAGCCTTTAAAAATACTGGTATTATCGACCAATGACCTCTAAAAAATTAAAGTTTTTTTAAGTTATCACCTCAAGATTTAACCGCTATACCTTCGGAATTTAGGTATACACAACAAATATTTTCACCCCCTATAGGTAAAGGTAATTTTGTAAAGTGTTGTAGTGTTTTGAATTGTGAACGATTTAAATGCACACAACGAATTAGCATAAAAGATTACAAAAAACATATTCAGACGATGTCATTTAACGTAAACCCCATGAAAAAGAGCATTATAATCATTGCCTTATTATTTTTCTCAGGATTTGCCTATTCACAGACCACGGTAACATTGCAAGACCAATGCAATTGTGAAGTGTTGAGTGGAACAGCCGTTTCCAGTTCAGGAGCAGTCACTCCAAGTGGAGCAGATGCAGGAGACATATATGTGAATACCAGCACAGGTACCATCTATTTTTGGGATGGAGATTCCTGGGAATTGACATCTTCGGATGACCAACAATTAACGGGGTTCACTTTTGATGGAGCTACCAATCAATTGACATTAACTTTAGAAAATGGGGGAAATGTAAATGTCGATTTAAGTAGTCTTAGCGATACATTGACCGATACAAATACGACAATTGCCTCTTTTGGCATAGATGCCACCAATACAAATTTGGTTATTACCGATTCAGATACCAATACATATTCAGTTGCTTTAGCTGATATAGCTGCTTTAGTTGACACTGACACACAGTACACTGCCGGCAACGGCCTGAACCTTGACGGCAGCAACGAGTTCACGGCCGTTGCGAGCCCTGATGCGGACAATGCCCTTGACGTACGCGCCAACGGCATCTATGCGACGGACGACCAGGACGCCGGAGAGGTGTCCTTCGACGACAGCACCTCCTCATTGGGCGAGACCGATGTACAGGGTGCCATCGACGCACTTGCGGGCCGTACGGACAACGACACACAGTACACTGCCGGCAACGGCCTGAACCTTGACGGGAGCAACGAGTTCACGGCCGTTGCGAGCCCCGATGCGAACAATGCCCTTGACGTACGCGCCAACGGCATCTACGCGACGGACGACCAGGACGCCGGAGAGGTGTCCTTCGACGACAGCACCTCCTCATTGGGCGAGACCGATGTACAGGGGGCCATCGACGCACTTGCCGGCCGTACGGACAACGACACGCAGTACACTGCCGGCGGCGGCCTTGACCTTGACGGCAGCAACGAGTTCACGGCCGTTGCGAGCCCCGATGCGAACAATGCCCTTGACGTACGCGCCAACGGCATCTACGCGACGGACGACCAGGACGCCGGAGAGGTGTCCTTCGACGACAGCACCTCCTCATTGGGCGAGACCGATGTACAGGGGGCCATCGACGCACTTGCTGGCCGTACCGACAACGACACGCAGTACACTGCCGGCGGCGGCCTTGACCTTACGGGCACGGTCTTCTCCGCGGATGTGAGCACGACTGCGGGCAACGCCCTGACGATCGATGCGAACGGGCTTTATGTCCCCGATACGGACAACGACACACAGTACACTGCCGGCAACGGCCTGAACCTTGATGGGAGCAACGAGTTCACTGTGGCGATCAGCGGCAACGCTGGCAACGCCCTGTCGATAGTGGGCGGTGAGCTCTTCGCC
>NZ_SRXX01000057.1 GCF_004804315.1 Flagellimonas onchidii | reverse complement strand
CCGTTCCCGGCAGTATATTGTGTGTCGTTGTCAGTGGCCGTCGCAAGTTCCTCTAGTGCAGCCTCCACGTTAACTGCTGTAAAGTTGTTACCTGAATCCGTAATACTGACCTGGGTTGCATCTATCGCTAGGTTCGCCTCATTGATATCTATATCGATTTCATCGTTACCAACATCATCCGTAACCGTTATCTTATTAGAACCTGCGTTAACATTTTTGAATTCCAAATCCGCACCGGTCTTTCTAGCAAAAATACCTACCCCGCCAGTACCCACGTTAGATGCAGTGTTTGTCTGTCCAGCGGTCGCTGCAAAACCGTCTATCTCAGTTTGAAGCTCAACGATCGCGGACTGTACATCTGTGCTCGTCGTATTTCCCGTAGCCGTAAAAGCCACCTCACCGGCGTCCTGGTCGTCCGTCGCATAGATGCCGTTGGCGCGTACGTCAAGGGCATTGTCCGCATCGGGGCTCGCAACAGCGGTGAACTCGTTGCTCCCGTCCAGGTTCAGACCATTGCCGGCAGTATATTGTGTGTCGTTGTCCGTATCCGGGACGT
>NZ_SRXX01000056.1 GCF_004804315.1 Flagellimonas onchidii | reverse complement strand
TTTGCAGACTTTTGAGGATTCCATACTTTTAGCAAAAGAAAAGCTCATCGAATACAATGAGCTTAAAGGTTCTTTTCAAGTGTCAGATTAACCACAACTGTCAGGTTAAGTAGTGGCTAGTACAAATTAAGCGATTTTTACCTGGACAAAAAGAAAACATGTTCGGCTATTTATTCAATGATATATCAAGATGGCGTTTCTCACGCAATAAGTTATCTACATTTTAAGACTAAAACAGGTCAAACATATAATCCAATAGAGCTGATGGATCAATTAGTAATTTATGAAGAAGAAATAAGAAAAAAATTATCCAAAAATAGAAACTACATGGATTTAGCTTATGTCAATGGATATATCGAAGGCTTAGCTATTCCAATGTTTTATGATGAAATAAAAGATTTCCCGTTTCATTTTTTATACGGAGTTGGACCAACAAACGATTCCAAAATGGCGTATGAAACATATGAAAAAGATATTATTTGTACTAGCCACTACTTAACCTGACAGTTGTGGTTAATCTGACACTTGAAAAGAACCTTTAAGCTCATTGTATTCGATGAGCTTTTCTTTTGCTAAAAGTATGGAATCCTCAAAAGTCTGCA
>NZ_SRXX01000055.1 GCF_004804315.1 Flagellimonas onchidii | reverse complement strand
GAGTCATGACAACTTAAGAGGGTTGTTTCTTAGGTTATGTATGATGAATTTATATAAATTTTCGTTTCTATAATTATATCTGAACTCTGTTTCTTTGAGGTGTAGGTAAAATGTGTTTTTGTGCATTCCCTTGAACTTTGACAATCTTGTCTTTGCATACCCCCAGAACCCTTCGATTCCATTGATATGTGATTTTCCTTTTACGAACTCATTGTTGCCATGGTCCAATCTATAATGTTTTTTGTAGCCTAGGTCGACAAGTCCGTTATAGCCTCTCCATTTGTCGGAATGTATGATGCTGTCCAAATCCACTTTCCCCTTGATTATGGCCTGTAACGTGGCCCTAGAGCAATTGGGGACAATCTCAGTATAGACTTTTCCATTACGCTTGTAAAGCCCAAAGACGATCGTTTTTCCATAAGCGCCCCGTCCTCTTTTTCCTTTTTTACGCCTAGCTCCAAAGAAAGATTCATCGACTTCCACTTCTCCCTTGAACGGCTTTTCCAACTCACATATTGATGCGATACGGGTGCGTAACGCCGTTAAAACCCTGTTGATGCTATTTCTACTGACACCTGTCAATTCACTGATTTGTGAAGCATTCAAATCAACAGAGAACAAGCGGATTATTTCCCTAAATTTAGCCTCTGAAATCCTTGAACGGTATAAATACTTGTTAGACATTGATATGACTGGACTTAAGCAAAATTAAAAAACGCTTAAGTTGTCATGACCCT
>NZ_SRXX01000054.1 GCF_004804315.1 Flagellimonas onchidii | reverse complement strand
CGATGAGCCTGTCCAACTCCCTTGTTATCCTCCTTGCACTGAGCGAGGTATCGATGGTGGACATTAAGGCTTCCCTGTTATGGTCGTCGATTACGTTGAACACCCTGAACGATTTGCCATTGGTCAAGGTGTCCTGCATGAAATCGGCACTCCATGTGATGTTACAGTCCACAGGGAGTATGTGGGGCCTCTTCACCCTAGCGGGCAACCTCCGCTTACGCTTCCTGCGGATGTTCAGCCCCATGGAAACATAGACCCTGTAAACTCTTTTGTGGTTCCAGAGGTGGCCCATTGCCCTGAGCATGTGGAACATCTTCCTGAACCCATAGGTAGGGTGAATCTCGGCCAGCTTGTCCAGGGAATCCATTATCATGTCATCCTCGGGCTTGCTTTTGAAACGGTAATAGTATACCGATAGGCTAAGGCTCACCGCCACACAGGCCCGCCTGATACTCAGTCCTTCCTCTTTGGCCAAGTATCCGACAGCTTCTCGCTTTTCGGCGGGCCTTAGAGCTTTTTTTTCGATAAGGTTCTTCAGCGCATTGTTCTCAAAGGCCAGATCGGCGTACATGCGCTTGAACTCCGCCAGTTCCGACTCCATCTCCTTCATCTTCTTGAGTTGGTTGACCCTCATGCCCCCATATTTTGCCTTCCAGTTGTAAAAAGTGGGTTGGCTGATACCATGCTCACGGCATATCTCCGCTACGGCCTTGCCATGTTCCTGTCCCGATAGTACCTTGATGATCTGTGTCTCGGTGAATCTGCTCTTTTTCATTCCCTCAAATTTAAAACGTTGAACTCTAATTTTCAACGCTCCTATTTATAGGGAGCCTTACA
>NZ_SRXX01000053.1 GCF_004804315.1 Flagellimonas onchidii | reverse complement strand
GTTGGTTAATATTTGTTGTTGTTTCCGTATTGATTCTTTATAGATTTCACTGGGTATTGCATTGATGGTCCGGTGTACTTTCTCGGTATTGTAATAGCCAATGTAAAACTTGATGTTTCCGTGTAGCTCCAACCCGTCATTTGCGGGGTTGAGATAGATATACTGATGCTTGAGTGTCCTCCAGAATCGCTCGATCCATCTGTTGTCGGTCGCCCTCCCTTACCGTCCATGGAGACCTTTATGTCATTGTGCTCAACGGCACTTGTCCATTTATGGGAAGTGAACTGTGTTCCCAGATCGGAGTTGATGATCTCCGGCTTTCCGTGTTTTCTTACCGCATCCTCGAACACATCGACACAGTGTTGTGCCCCCAGACTGTTGGAAATGCCCCAGCCAACTATCTTTCTTGAATGTACATCGATAATGGCCGTACAGTACATAAATCCCTTGGACATTGGAATGTAGGTGATATCGATGCTCCATACTTGGTTCGCCCTATTGATATCCAGATTGCGCAATAGATAAGGTCTCTTGTATTATGTAAGGCCCAATTTGCTCAAGTACTTTTTGGGGTAAAGTGTCCTGTGGCCCATCTTTCTGAGCAACCGTCTTGCCCTTTTATGGTTGATCCTATACCCCTTGCCCGCCAACATGTTCACCATGGACAGCACCCCTTCTGCGGGGAATGTGGCCGCATGTCTGTCCATCAGTTCCATGATCTTCAGGTTTTCTGGTGATTCGCCCAATGGTCGGTAATACAGGCTTGAACTGGGGACTGAACTTTCTTCGTTTTCCTTTCATAATCTCGGTTAAATTTAAACTTTCGTTTTTTAACCAAGCAACTGGTCTAGTTTTCGGGGAGCATTACAGATT
>NZ_SRXX01000052.1 GCF_004804315.1 Flagellimonas onchidii | reverse complement strand
CCAAAGTGAACCACTTTCAAAAACGTATCCAATAGGGGGTGCCAAAGGGTTATATTTTTCAAAAAATATAACAGTATGGCGAACAGACTATTGGACATGAGAAGAATAAAACAACTCTACAGGATGTTCGGCGAAGGGCACAGCCGCCGCCGGATCAGCAGGGAGCTCGGTATCTCCCGCAACACGGTCAACAAGTACATACCCCTGTTCCAGAAGAGCGGACTGACGGTGGATGACGTCTCGGAACTGGGCCCGGACACCCTGTTGCTGCTATTGGAGGGCAAGGGAAGGGCCGATAACGGCCATGGGGCACTCTTCGGATATTTTCCCGAAGTGAGCAAACAGTTCAAGCGTGTGGGCATGACCCGTTACATAATGTGGGAGCGTTATAAGGAGCTGCACCCCGATGGGGTATCGTACTCAAGGTTCTGCCACCTGTACAGGATATGGGGGCGTGGCCAGAACCCGGTGATGCGCTTCCACCACAAGGCCGGGGACAAGCTCTTTGTGGACTATACGGGCAAGAAGCTCTCGATCGTGGACCAAGCGACTGGCGAACTTATCGAGGTAGAGGTCTTCATTGGCGTGCTGGGTGCCAGTGGGCTTACCTATGTGGAGGCCTGTGCCTCGCAAAAGAGGGAGGACTTCCTCAGGTGCATGGCCAATGCCCTCCAGTTCTATGGCGGTGTGCCCATGGCCATAGTCACGGACAACCTGAAGGCCGCCGTTACCAAGAGCAGTAGGTACGAGCCCTTGATCAACGAGAGCCTTCTGGCCTTCTCCGACCATTATGGCACGGCGATACTCCCGACCCGTACGTACAAGCCCAGGGACAAGGCCCTTGTGGAGAACGCTGTGAAGATTATCTATACGCGTGTCTTTGCAAAGTTGCACGACCAGGTGTTCCATAGCCTACGTTCGCTCAACGGGGCGATAACGGGACTGGTACTGGCCCATAACACCGCAAGGTTCCAAGGGAGGGCCTATTCCCGATCGGAGCTGTTCGAGTCCGTGGAGAAACAGGCCCTTGCCCCACTGCCCGCAGAGCCCTACCAGATAAGACAGTATGCCTCCGGCACCGTCTACAAGAGCTCGCACATCTACCTGAACAAGGACAAGCACCATTACAGTGTCCCCTTCAAGTATATAGGGAAGAAGGTCCGTGTCATCTATACCCGGGACGTAGTGGAGATCTACCTGCGACAACGCCGTATCGCAGTGCACCAGAGGGACAGGAAACGCTACGGCTATACCACCGACCCTGCCCATATGCCCAGCACCCATCGCTATGTGGCGGATTGGAACCCGGAGAAGTTCCTAGGGTGGGCAGGTGGCA
>NZ_SRXX01000051.1 GCF_004804315.1 Flagellimonas onchidii | reverse complement strand
TAAGTATTCTATGGACTTACCAAATTAAATTTGAACTTTTTTGTCATTATTTTCCCGTTCAACCCGCCCCGTCTTTTTGTGGGGGGCGATATTGAAGGAAAAATAATGTGTTAGGAGGCATGTTTGTATACGTTGACGTATGGTGTGCCACGATTCACTACCGCGAATGCCCTTGATACGAGTTTGTTGCGTATGATGTTGATGGTGCTCATCTTGTTCTTTCCGGCCGCCACTCTTTGGTCGTAATATTTCCTGATTTCCGTATTGTACAGTATCGATGACATGGCGCACATGTTGAGCAGGCTCTTGATGTTCTTGTTGGCCATTGGGCTTACCCTTGACCTTCCCCTGATACTGGTGCCTGATCGGTGCGGATATGGGGCTATCCCACAATATGCGGCGAACTGCCTGGCGTTGTTGAACTTGGTGAAGCCTTCGGTATGGACCAAGAGGAGCATGGCCGCTTGGTTTCCGATGCACCTGATGGTCATCAATAGTTTGAAGATGCGATCAAGTTCTGTGTCGGTCTTAACGATGGATTCCATTTCCGCATCAATGGCCCTTATCTGTTTTGTAAGCTCCACGATCATTTTCTTCTGTACCTTGAACAACAGCCCGAAGTCTTTTTGCGCAAGTACTTTTTTCTGCTCTTTGAGGCTTGCCCTGTAGCCCGCCCTTTGTTTGATGAGCCTTTCCCTAAGGGAAAGCAGCTTTTTCAGTGCCCTTAGCTGTTTTGATGGCGCTTTTGATGGTTTGATCTCGTCCCTGAGCCTGTAGGCGTAAAGTGCAATCTTGGCCGCATCTATCCTATCGTCCTTTCCCCTTACGATTCCGAGGGACTTTTTGATTTGGAGCCCTGGCACAACGGTATGGGGAATCATTTCCTTGGAAAGATGTTCCGTCAGTCTTTCCGAATAGAGCCCCGTATGCTCAAATGCGAACAGGATGTTCTCCTTGGGCTTGGTACTGTTGGAGTGTGCCCATCCGATGAGCTGGGCAAAACCTTTTTTTGAGTTCTCGAAAGTGCCCTTGCACTTATTGGAATGGATGTGGGCATCAAGGGTCGCCTTGCTCACATCGATGCCGATGGTCTCTTTGATTTTCATAACTTTATCTTGTTTTAAATGGTTACCTTGACTAAAACCCTTAACAGGTATTTCCTAAAATTCTATTTGGTCCTTGTAACCGAAATTGGAAGGGAAAGGGGACTAATACTTACCTTGGGCCGTTAACCCGGATTTGGGCTGAGTTCACCCCGTTCCCTTTTATCAAAAACCAAAGTTATCCACAAAAAAGGAAGTTGTTAGTCTCCCCCGGACCCCCTCTTTTCAACATCACCAACATGGTTTATTATATGGAATCTAATCTAAGGG
>NZ_SRXX01000050.1 GCF_004804315.1 Flagellimonas onchidii | reverse complement strand
CCCGATTTGCCCAATTTTTTTCCCAAAACCCAATTGTTTTTCAGAAATGGCCAAACTGTCCATAATAACCCTATGTTTCGGTAATGTTGCCCTTTGGAAAAATATGTACCCATCGTGCAATTGATCCAATCTTGCATCTGTAAAGTCAATAAAATTCAAAAGTCTCGTGGGTTGTGGAGACTGCATTGCCTGTTGCTTGGAAGGAACAAACAAATAAGGTATATCAAGACTGTTCAATTTATGCTCAAAGGAATTTTCTTCAATTGGCGTGGGATGCCATTTGTTGGTGCCCAAATCCAGAAGGGAATCATTTACATGTATTGTCGCCAAACTATACGATTCCATCTTTAGCTCGTTTTTAATATACGTACCCATTGGAACAAATTCTTCTGCAATTGGTTTTTTAATGCTCGAATGATCATTGATGGCATGGACATTGTCTGCCCAGCAAATAATTTTTTCATTTGGATTTCTATCGATATAGCTCAATAGATTATTTGCCATTTGTTTATCCCTTATATTATTGTTTTTATTTCCAAAATCAGTGGTCAATATTTCTTCCGTATTGTAATATGCATCCTGAGAACAGGCCAAAAGACTTTTTGCAAACTGTTTCCAATAATAATTGGTGGAGTTGGTTTCCAGGGAATCTATTTGTGAAATGATTCGTTCAAGTTCTCGCTCATATACCGAATATTCAATGTCGTCCTCTTCAACGGTAACTGTTTCCAACACACCTTCGATAACAATCCCGAAATCATCTTCATCCAATTTCAGTGGGATGCTTTGTTTTTTACAATAATCAAAAAAATCCTCTATAAATTGCTGAACATTGTTGACTTGGGAGTCAAAGCCCACAACTTTAAGGTTGTTCCTATCAATATAGTTTACCAAGCGCTGAAATTCCAAGGCATTTGACCAAACTCCCCAAATTGCGTTATTGAAACCTTTGGCCGTAAAACCACTTTGGTTCATTTTCCAGATGTCATACATGGAAGATTCCATGGAAATTGTCGTAAATCCCAATTCTTGGTGCAGATACTCTACAATACGGGCTTTCATCTCAAATATGTTCCCGTACATGTGTGTATGTTCACCGAGCATTACGAGTCGTTTTCCTTCCAGTTCGTCCTTTAAAAATGATAAATCGTCAACTTCCTTTGATTCAGGAGCCAGCAATGGGTAAGTTTTTATTTCCTGTGATTGAAGCGTTCCAATACATAGGAACAAAAAAATAATGTTCAGTCTTTTCATGAAAGTAATCGGTTTACCACAATAGTAGGCGTTTCATTTTTGAAAAAAATCCATATTAACATGGATTAACAGAAAATTAAAAAACATTGGCAGTTTTGTACGAGAATTGTACCTCAGACAAAATTTTACAATGTTCAATCATATA
>NZ_SRXX01000005.1 GCF_004804315.1 Flagellimonas onchidii | reverse complement strand
CCTTTGCAGACTTTTGAGGATTCCATACTTTTAGCAAAAGAAAAGCTCATCGAATACAATGAGCTTAAAGGTTCTTTTCAAGTGTCAGATTAACCACAACTGTCAGGTTAAGTAGTGGCTAGTACAATTAAGGTGATATGACTAGCCAATACGGAATTATTAAACACACCAACATCTAACAGTACCGTCTCCATATTTCCTACAAAAGAGTTCTTTACCTAATGCGTTACATTCAGCTTGGGTGGGATTAGCTGTTGGTTTGAGTGTTATATTACTAACTTCAATATCATCAATACCATATTTTTCTGAAAGCATTGAAGTTATATCATCAAAAACTTCCTGCGGTAGTTCTTTTAAAACATTTCTGAATTTTGCTCTTTCTGTTCCCATTTTAATTTTGTGAATATATTGTTAATGTATCGGTTTTAATTTCATTTTCTTCATTAATAACTGATGATATTACGAATAACATTCCCTCGTAAGTATCATTTCCCATAGTTAGTTTATTAATGATTTTTCCATTTGAGTCAGTTCTGTTTTGATAATTATTAAATATTCCTCTAGTGGTTCCATTTGTATCAACAACTCTTGTTTCAGCGATTGTATTTAGACTAACATTACCAATGTTTCTTAATAATTCTGTAGTTATTTCAATTTCCTCAAAAGAATTGGGAGTAATAGTTAAACTTGAGGATTTCACATTAATTGAATCTGGGTAAGCTTTTGAAAAAGTAATTTCTACTTCTTTAGAAATTACTGTTCCATTAATGCTTATTGTACCTTCTACAATTATAGGTGTATCCCTGTTATATGACACTAATAGTTCTGCCTGTTTTACATTGTTCCCATTGTCTTCTGTCAAAACTATATCTGAGGACATTTCTTCTCTTTCTTCTTTAAATATTAAGAAGTCTACCTTAGAATCATCTTCTGTATTAAAGTTTACAGGGAATTCTGCAATTACAGCAATTTCAGAAATCATATCTGCGGGAGGATTGTCGTTTTCAATTCTTAGATTAAAATTTTCTGCTAATGTGGAAGGATTGAAATCATCTTCATTTTCACATGAGGAAATGAAAATTAGTAATAGTATTATTATGGTATTAAATTTCATTCAGACTTAATTTTAAAATTATTTCCTAGAGAAGGTATTATTTCAGAAAGCCATTTTCTGATTTCAATATCAATCGATAAACCTATATAAGGTTGGACTGCTATAGATTTTGAACCAGATATCGCATCTATTTTATTGTATAGTAACCCTCCAAAATTAATTCTAGTTCCTTGTGTTAAAAACTTATAACTACCACCTATCATTAATGACAAATCATTAAAAAAATCGTCTCGCACATTAGCCTCTTCAATGGATTCCAAGACAACGCCTGTATGTATGGAAAACCTTTGAGCAAAATCATATTCTGACAATCGAAGAGGTACGTTTTTATTTGACGGAGATAATGAGATATTCACACCTACAAAAGGGCTACCACCTCTTAATGAAGAATTCGTGCCAATATTTACAAAACTTACATAACCAAAATCGGGTACTAGACTTCTTTTATATGCGGTCGCAAAAGAATTGGTATAAGTTGAAATTGGTATATCTATTGATGTCACTTCATGCTCAGCATAAAAATAGAAATTCGGTATAAAATCATCATTTTTGATTAAAGTGGATTTTTTCAATATTTCTTTCTCAATTATATCTTGAAGTTCCCCACATTGAAAAGTTTTGTTTCGCATCATTGGCATAATATGATTCTCATAAAACTGATATATATTAGGGTAGTCATTAATTTTAAATCCACCGACACTTGAATCAATGAAAAGGATATTTCTAAAATTATCAGTTGAATCATATTTATTTTTAACTTTTTTCGCAAAAGCTATAATTTCATCATTCGTAGGAGGTTTAAATTTTAATATCTCAAATGATTTAAAACTTAAATCAACAATTTCATCATTTTCTTTCTCGCTTAATGAACCAGTAAAATCATACTTAGTTAAAGCCGTTACATACTTATCCATTTCTTCGTTTGAAGGCAAGTAGTAAAGACTGAAACCATTCTCTATTTTTATTTTATCTACTAAGTCCATCCAGTTTTTACGTATAGCTTTATTATCCTGAATGGTGTATTTCCCCTCTTTATTAATTGCAGAGAAAACATTAATTAGATAAATACCTTTTGTATAATTAACATCAATACTATAAAATCGATTGGGCTTAAGCGGAGGAATTATTAAAGTAGATTTATCTTTCAGTGATATACTTTTATTAGGGATGATTTTAAACTTATCCCTGTATTGTGAAAAATCGTTTGAGCTGTAAAATTTTCTGGAATACTTTTTATCTAGCTCCTTCAGGGTGGCACAGACCACTACATAATTTTCATTGGGAAGCTTTGTATCTAAAGAAAACTGTTCTCCAAAAGGGACCTTTTCTATGGTAGCACTTGAAGCTTCTTTTTTACTGTCTTCTTTTTTTGTAGTCTCTTGAACAACATATGTTTTAGTTTCTTGAGCCATCAAATAAGATGAAAACAACAATATTAATAACAGGTACTTTTTTGTCATATATTTAATTAGTTTAAGAAGACATAATTCAGGTTAATATTCTAACAAACAACAATTTAAACTAAAGTAGCGAATTCGATTTAAAGTGAAATACCCAATAATGGGTAATTTGTTAAGACAGTGGGTTACATGCTATCTTCATCAAAAACAAGGCACAAAAGTCTTGCTTAACTCATTCAGCACATTATCGATTGGTAAAACATACGTATGATAATTATATAGTGTTTTTTAATCGTACTAATACTACTTTTTATAAAGGGTTAATTTACAAAAAGTTAATAGAGATTAAAAGCAGAAAATCAGTCTTTTAGGATAAAGCTGAATTTCCTTTTTCTTCTTTCTTTGGATTTAGTTTTAATCTAAGAGCATTCATATCATCACTAAGTTTTCTATCAAGTACCCTAGCATAAATCTGCGTAGTTGCTAATTTGGTATGACCTAATAACTTCGATACAGTTTCAATAGGAACTCCATTAGATAGCGTAACTGTGGTAGCAAACATATGTCTGGCCATATGAAAAGTTAGATTCTTTTTAATCCCCACTGCATCTGCAATTTCTTTTAAATACAAATTGATTTTCTCATTGGTTAGTACTGGGAGTAACGTTTCCGAAACAATAGTAATTGGATTCTCAGTATACTTTTCAATGAGAAATTCTGCTTTGTCCAATAAAGGGATTTTAACGGGTGTTTTTGTTTTTTGCCTTTTGGTATATATCCATCTACTACCATCCATACCCAATACAATATTATCAACTGTTAATTTAATAATGTCCGCATAGCTAATTCCAGTATAGCAGCTAAATACGAACAAATCACGAACCCTATCCAGTCGCTCCAACGGAAATGCATACGTTTCTAGATTAGAAAGTTCATTGGCACTTAAAAATTCACGTTGTTTGGTTTCAAAAGTGGGTTTCCATCTTACAAATGGGTCTTTGTCAATCCATTCTAAGTGATAGGCCAAAGTCACAATTTTTCTAAGTCTTTGAAGATGCTTCATCACAGTATTATGGCTCATTGCTTTGGGATGCCCTTTTGGATAGTACCCAATTAGAAAAGTTTCAAAATCTGAAATGAACTTGTAATCAAGCTTTCTTAAATAGATATCAGAGGTTTTTAATTTCTTTTGAAGAAACCTGTTTATGTAATTTTCCGAAATACCAAAGTTTCTAATCGTACCAGGCGCAAGAGTTTTTTCAATTTTTCGGTTGTGATATTTTAGAATTTCCTGTAATGTTTTAGAATTGTCATCTTCGCCATTGTACTTAGCTTTAATGAGTTGAGCCGTAATAAACTCATCTTTATATTTTAATTCTTGGTATATATCATACAATCTTGCCCTTACTTGCTCAATATGATTGTTGATTTGTTTTGAGGTTGCTGCGGTTCCAGAGACCTTTTTGGTTTTGGAATCCCATTGTGAAATAGGAACTTTTCGTTTTAATCCGATATTGGCTCGTTTACCATTTACGGTTACTCTTGCAAATAGTTCTGCATTACCTTTCGTTGCTCTTGAAGAATTAATCCAAAATAGGATTGAAAAAGTGTGTGACGTTTTCATAGTTGTCATCTTTAAGGTTAAACATTAAGATGAAAGTCAAATCAACTATGGCTTGTGTTTTTGGCTATTCGGTCAACACTGTTGACCGAATAAAAATCTGTTGACCGATTTGTTGACGTTTGGAATCATATCAATTCAAATCTTATTATCGCCCAAAAACAACGAAACCTTGCAAATCATAGATTTTGCAAGGTTTTTTATTCGTTTGGATTTTACTCCTAGTGACCTCGGCAGGATTTAGACCTGCCTTCAGTGACCATGGCAGTATTCAAACTACCTATTTGTGACCACGGTAGGATTCAAACCTACGACCGCTGGAGCCGAAATCCAGTGCTCTATTCAGCTGAGCTACGTGGCCTTGTTTGTTTATATCAATTGTCATACCTGCACAAGCAGGAGTTCAACAATTACATTCTAATAATGGATTCCCGTTTTCACTTCGACTACGCTCAGTTCATGCACGGGAATGACATTAAATGAGTTTAATTACTCAATTTTGCTTTTACAATGGTAGATATGGTTTTTCCATCAGCCTGACCGGCCAATTCCTTGGAAACTATTCCCATCACCTTTCCCATATCTTGCATACCTGAGGCACCAACGGAATCTATGGTTTGCACAACCACTTTTTCTATTTCCTCCTCGGTCAATTGCTCTGGCAAAAACTTTTCAATCACAGCAACTTGGGCCAATTCTGGGGCAGCTAGATCTTCTCTACCTTGTTCCATGAAAATAGCTGCGCTGTCTTTCCGTTGTTTGACCAATTTCTGAACCAATTTTACTTCATCTGCTTCGGAAAGCTCTCCTCCCCCACCTTTATCGGTCTTAGCCAACAAAATTGCGGACTTAATGGCTCGCAAAGATTCCAAAGCAACAGTATCCTTGGCCTTCATGGCCGCTTTCATTTCTGTCATTACTTGATCTTGCAAACTCATCTTGTCTCTATTTTGGGCTGCGAAGATAAAAAATAAACCCGAAAGTCTCTTAACTTACGGGTTTAGGTTTTCCATTAAAAATGGAGTCAATTTAAACACTACTAATCAACATTATCGTGCAAGAAGGAGTTGTTGGAGCGTAATTGTAAATCGTCATTACTGTCCTCACTCAAAGTTGTTCTTGAGACCTTTTGTTCTTGTGGAGTATCATCTAAATCAACACCTTGTCTCTTATATGCTGGTTGCTTCTCAATTTCATCTATGCTATTTCTGTTGTTTTGAAACTTATAGTTAAAATTTTTCAGCTTTTTTCTGCGTTCATCGGCCCGGTCTTTTAATAGGTCACTTATAGAACTATCAAAAGGATCCGCGCTGCCCGATGTATCCCCTTTTTGATTAGAAGCTTCAGTTTTAATGGTCTTCTTTTCAAAGACCAATTCGTCTTCCACAATTTTTGGCTCATGGGTTTCAGCGACTGATTTGGCACCAGTCAACTTGGTCTCCAACTCCATGTACTCCTCAAGATCATATCGAGTTTCTCCCTCATTCTTATATTCCAAAACAGGTTTGACCTCTACATATTCGTTCACATCAATATCACGAATGTTATCATCCAAATTAAAAGTAATGGTGTGTTCCCTTTCTTCCTCCGTTTCAACATTTGTATTTAACGGCATATCAAAGCTCAATGCAAACTGATCTTCGTCTGTTTTTGATGATACCACTTCAGGTTCCACAACATCTATATCATTTAAAATGCTTTTGGCCTCGATAATCACAAAATCGTCCTCTATGTTTTCTGGCATTACCTCTTCATAGAAAACATTAAAATTTCTGATATAATTGGTAGTTGGAATCAAATCGGATTCTGGCTCTTTTGGCTTTACCTCTTCCACCTCCTCCATTTCCAAGGTGTGCCTAACAATTTCCGGTTCTGGCTCAACTGGTTCAGGTAGCTTTTCTACTTCGATATCTTGTATCGCAGTCGATTCGGGAGTCAATTCTTGCTCAGCGGTCTGCTCATCTTCTAGTGTATAAAAAACCTTCTTGGTCTCTGTATTCACAATATCGTCTTGCTGATCAATATTGAATCCTGTAGCAATTACGGTAACTGCAATAGCGTCTCCCAAGTTTTCGTCTTCTCCAACCCCCATAATGATGTTGGCACCATGACCAGCCTCTATTTGAATATAATCATTGATTTCTCCTATCTCATCAATAGTAATTTCCTGAGAACCAGAAACAATCAACAATAACACATTTTTAGCACCGTTTATTTTGTTGTCGTTTAACAATGGAGAATCCAACGCTTTCGCAATGGCTTCGCCAGCTCGTGCCGAACCAGATGCGGTTGAAGAGCCCATGATGGCAGTTCCGCTATTGGAAAGGACTGTTTTGGCATCTCTAAGGTCAATATTTTGAGTGTAGTGGTGTGTAATTACCTCCGCAATCCCTCTTGCCGCTGTGGCCAAAACCTCATCTGCTTTAGAAAAGCCGGCCTTGAACCCCAAATTGCCGTAAACTTCACGTAGTTTATTGTTATTGATTACTATTAAGGAATCTACATTGGCCCTTAATTTTTCAATTCCTGCCTGCGCTTGTTTATTACGCATAGCACCTTCAAATTGAAAAGGAATAGTTACAATCCCTACCGTTAAAACTTCCATTTCGCGGGCTACCTTGGCAATAATGGGAGCTGCACCAGTTCCTGTTCCCCCACCCATACCTGCAGTAATAAAGGCCATTTTGGTAGTATTTCCCAACATGCCCTTAATATCTTCCATGCTTTCTAATGCCGCTTGTTCGCCTACTTCGGGATTAGCACCAGCGCCAAGTCCTTCTGTTAGTGAAACCCCCAATTGAATTTTATTGGGGACAGTACTGTTTTGCAATGCCTGTGCATCGGTATTGCAGATTACAAAATCCACTCCATTGATACCAGCCTGAAACATGTGGTTGATTGCGTTACTACCTCCGCCTCCAACGCCTATTACTTTTATCACGTTGCTTTTGTTCTTGGGAAGATCAAAACCAATATTGTCAAATTCGGTGCTATTACTCATGACAGTTTTTTGTTTGTTGTTTAGGGGTTATATTATTCTGCATTGTCCAAGAAATCTTTCAATTTCTCGGACCATTTGTCAAAAATTGATTTTCTAGGAGCGGACTGTGTTTTCACAGATTGTCCTGTTCCATTCTCTTGTCCAACCAAAACTTCTTCTTCAACCTGGGCCGCATCGCTTTCCTCAATATTGTTGGTTTTGGTCTCTAGGGCGTTCATCAGTAATCCCACAGCAGTGGCATACAATGGGCTTGCTATTTCTTCTTCAGAATCTCCAGCCAAATGTTCGTTAGGATAACCGATACGGGTATCCATTCCCGTGATGTACTCCACCAATTGTTTTAGATGTTTCAATTGGCTTCCACCTCCGGTTAGCACGATACCAGCAATAAGTTTCTTTTTCTGCTCTTCGTGCCCGTAGTTTTTGATTTCCACATAAACCTGTTCCACAATTTCAACTACACGGGCGTGGATTATTTTAGACAGGTTTTTTAGGGTGATTTCCTTAGGCTCACGACCTCTTAGACCGGGAATGGAAACAATTTCATTATCCTTGTTCTCACCAGGCCAGGCGGAACCAAACTTTATCTTTAATAACTCGGCCTGCTTTTCTATAATGGAGCAGCCTTCCTTGATATCTTCGGTAATCACGTTACCACCGAATGGAATCACTGAAGTATGTCGGATGATTCCATCCTTAAAAATGGCCAAATCGGTTGTTCCGCCACCAATATCTATTAAAGCAACACCAGCTTCTTTTTCCTCCTGACTCAATACAGCTTCAGCAGAAGCTAAGGGTTCCAAAGTGATATTCCCAAGATCAAGTCCTGCACTTTTGATGCATCGTCCTATATTTTTTATGGAAGACACCTGACCGACCACAACATGGAAATTGGCTTCCAATCGGCCGCCATACATACCTTTGGGTTCTTTTATCTCGGACTGTCCATCAACTTTGTATTCCTGGGGTAATACATGGATGATTTCCTCACCTGGAAGCATCACCAATTTGTATACCTGGTTACAAAGTCTTTCTAAATCGTCTTCGTTGATGACTTCTTCAGAATTTGGCCTGGTGATATAATCGCTGTGCTGCAAGCTTCTGATATGTTGCCCCGCGATTCCAACCACCACAGAACCAATCTTCAACCCTGCATCAACCTCTGCCTGCTCCACCGCCTGCTGAATAGAGGAAATGGTTTGGGTAATATTATTGACCACGCCCCGATGTACACCCAAACTTTTGGATTTACCCGTTCCTAAAATCTCAATTTTACCGTATTCATTTTCCCTACCAATAATCGCTACGATCTTGGTAGTTCCAATGTCCAATCCAACTGAATATTTACCTTGTTCCATATCTTAAATTTTGGTGCAAACCACTTGATTGTCAAATTCTAAACTCACTTTGGCATATTTTTCCAAGGAATTATCCTTGGTTGCTTTTGCATAAAATGCCATGAAATTTTTAAACTTTTCGTTAAGGTTATCAACCCCTCCAAGATTTACCACAAAGTTTTCCAATCGAAACTTTAGTTGGTACTTTCCTTCTTCCTCAATGTGTATACCGATAACATTCTTTCGTAAAAAACCGTCCCCGTTTATATAATTGAGAATGGTATAGGCATCTTCAAGGGATTTACCCGTGATTTTGCCGGTAATAATGGGAACTCTGGCCGAATGATGCTTGGATAACGGCATACGTTCACCCAAATCATCCAAATAAAATTTAGAGACTCCCTCTATTCTTCCAATCGGTTTACGCTGAACAATCTTAGATATAAGTTCTCCATTTACAGTAAGATAGACTTGGGCTTGTTTTACCATATCGTTGGACAGAATTACCTCCTCTATGGTATTCAAAGCTAACCCTTCTTGAGACCTATTTTTTAAGCTTCCGTAATTTTGTATTAACATTTTATTAACCGAAGCCTCGGTCAAGTATAAGCTGTTGTCTCCCAAAAACTTAATAGAAATATCTTGTACTTTTCGCTGTTTGCTCCTATAATCGGAAAACCCGTATAGCCCAATAACAGCTATGAACAAAAGTGCTAACTTGATAAAACTCCAATTAACTCGCATAGGCCAATTCTTTTTTGATTTTTGGCACTTCCAACCCAATATCCCCCGCACCCATGGTGACCAAAACTCTTGTTCTACATTTTTTTATTTCATCTATCAGATTCGATTTTGAAATCAGTTTTTTTCTGGGATTGTCAATTTTATTCAACAACCATGTGGATGTCACCCCTTCTATCGGTTCTTCACGGGCTGGATATATCTCCATCAACAACACCGCATCGAACTTGGAAAGGCTGGAAGCAAAATCATCCACAAAATCTCTCGTTCTTGAAAACAAATGGGGTTGAAAAACCACGGTTATTTCATCGTTAGGATGCATTTCCCTAACAGCATCATGCACTGCATTTATTTCGGTTGGATGGTGTGCATAATCATCAATGAACACCAAATCCTTTTCCTTTAGTTGATACGAAAACCTCCGTTGCACCCCTTTGAAAGTACCCAAAGCTTTAGCTAGGCGGTGCGGTGGGGAACCAGCCTGCACCGCCATTGCAAAAGCAACTAATCCATTGAGCAGATTATGCCTTCCCGGTTTACTGAAACGTACCTGTTTCAAAACTTCGGAGGGCGTGATTAAATCAAATATGTAGGTACCATGTTCAATTGAAATATTTTCTATTCGATAATCAGAATCGTCATTTATACCATAGGTATAACCTGTTAAGGGCAATCCATTTCGCACAAAGAGAATTCCCTCGGGTTTTATCTTCTTGGTAAACACTCTAAAAGACTCTTGCAATGCTGTATCAGTCCCATAGATATCCAAATGATCTGCATCCATGGAGGTTATACAGGCCACATTGGGCGACAACTGCAAAAAGGAACGATCAAATTCATCGGCCTCCACAACGGAGTATTCGGTTCCCTCCAACACAAAATTGCTGTTGAAATCTTCCGAGATCCCGCCTAAAAACGCGGTTAAAGGAGTTCCTGTTTCCTTTAAAATATGCGCCAATATGCAGGATGTGGTTGTTTTTCCATGGGTTCCGGCTACGGCAAAACAAAATGTATCCTTCGTGATGATGCCCAATACCTCTGAGCGTTTTTTGACCTCAAAACCATTATTTCTGAAAAATTGTAACTGGGAATGGGTTTCCGGAACCGCTGGAGTAAACACTACCAAGGTATCTTTGATGTTTTTAAAAGATTTTGGAATCAGTCCTAAATCGTCATCAAAATGAACAGAGATTCCATTTCCAACCAGTTCATCAGTAATTGGAGTCTGGGTTCTATCATACCCCACCACTTGTTTTCCAACAAAATTGAAATAGCGTGCCAATGCGGACATACCGATACCTCCGATACCTATAAAGAAGACATTATGTATATCCTTTAAATTCACGATAACAATTTTTCTATTTCATCAACAATATGCTCGGTGGCTTTTGGTAAAGCCAATTTTTTGATGTTTACCCCTAACGAGTCTTGCAACGCTCTTGAATTCATTATCTCAAAAAAGGTTTTTTCAAACTTTTTATCCAATTCATTTTCCTTCAACATGATGGCTGCATCTTTCTCTACCAAAGCAAGGGCATTTTTGGTTTGGTGGTCTTCAGCAACATTGGGTGAAGGGATAAAAATCACCGGTTTCCCAACCAAGCAAAGCTCAGACACCGACCCTGCTCCCGCTCTAGAAATAATGATGTCAGCAGCGGCATAAGCGTAATCCATTTCATTTAGAAATGCTTTTACCTTAATACTATCAGAATTGTACTTTTTGTAATCTCCATGATACAATTTACCACATTGCCATACCAGTTGAATCTGGTGCTCTTCGAAAAACCCAAGTTCTTTTTCAATCAGTTGATTGATTCTTCTAGCTCCCAAACTTCCGCCAATAATCAACACTGTTTTTTTGCTGGGATTCAACTCAAAAAACTTAATGGCCTCAGCCTTATCAACCTTAAGGTTGACCAAATCTGAACGTACAGGATTTCCCGTCTTGATTATTTTTTCCTTTGGAAAAAACTTTTCCATACCGTCATAGGCCACACAAATGCTTTTGGCTTTGCCAGCTAACAGCTTATTGGTAATTCCTGCGAAGGAATTTTGTTCTTGAAGTACAGATGGAATGCCTTTATTGGCTGCCATCTTTAATAATGGCCCGCTGGCAAAACCTCCCGTACCAATGGCTACGTCAGGTTGAAATTTGCTTACTATGTTGCGTGCTCTAAACAAACTACTTATTAGCTTTAAAGGAAACATGAGGTTTTTCAATGTCAGTTTCCGTTGCAATCCACTTATCCACAGACCTTCAATTTTATAACCAGCCCGGGGTACTTTTTCCATTTCCATTTTATCCTTTGCGCCTACAAACAAAAACTCGGCTTCTGGATGCCTTTTTTTTAGCTCATTGGCTATGGCTATCGCCGGATAAATATGTCCTCCCGTTCCTCCTCCAGAAAGTATAAACCTATAATTGCCCACTTAATACTTCTAAAGGATTACTTTCATCTATATTCAAGGATTCCTCCTCTAAATTCTCTTTTTTATTGCTCGCGCTCAATACTATTCCTATCGCCATACATGTCATCCAAATGGATGTACCTCCCATACTTATAAGAGGTAATGGTTGTCCCGTTACTGGAAACAGCTGTACCACTACCGCCATATTGATAAATGCCTGAAAAACGATGGGTAGACCTACCCCAATGACCAATAATTTTGAAAACACGGTCTTTGCCGAATTGGCCACAACCACTATTCGAAATAGTAATAGGAGATAAAAAAACAATAAAGCGCCTCCTCCAAGCAATCCATATTCCTCAATGATGATGGCAAAGATGAAGTCGGACGTGCTTTGGGAAAGCATGTTTTTAATCACACTTTTTCCAGCACCTTTGCCCACGACCCCACCTTCAGCTATAGCTATTTTAGCCAAGGTTAGTTGATGTAAATCGTCTTTTTCAGCATTTTCAGGATTCCAGAAGGTTTCAATTCTTGATTTCCATGTTGTTGCCCTTTGCCCTGGAATCACATCAGGGGTTTTGAACACAACAAATAAAAACATGGAAGCCAGTATAAGACCCGCTCCAACAATACTGAGCAAATATTTTAAAGGATATCCTCCTAAAAAGCAGAGCACCAATACCAAAAAACAGATAATGGCAGCGGTGGAAAAATTCTCAGGTAAAATCAACAAAACCACCAAAGCCGTTGGTAACCAAAGTGGCAATATGCTTTCTTTAAAGGTGATGGCCACATCCTTGATCTTTGTTAAATAGCGTGCAATCCATATCATCAGAACAACAGATGCTAGGGTCGATGTCTGAAAATTGACCCCTACAAAAGGGATTTTAATCCATCGGTTTGCCGTGACCCCTCCTATCTTGGTCTCAACAGTTAAGGTGTAGGCCAAAAGAATGAGTACAATGGGTAGTGCTATTATAGAAAGGCCTTTAAAATAGTGGGTCGGTATACGGTGTACGGCATAAATAATTCCAAAGCCCAAAAACAATAAGACAGCATGTTTTACCAAATGCCCAAAGGTTGTACCGTCATCGTTCACATAAACCAAATTGGTACTGGCGCTATAAACAGGTAAAAATGAGAAAAGAGCCAAGAGAGCAACAACACCCCAAATGGCTTTATCTCCTTTTAAATTTTTAAGTACGCCCAACACTTTCATGGTTTACTATAATTCTTTTACTGCTCTTTTAAACTGGTCACCTCTATCTTCGTAGTTTTCAAAAAGATCAAAACTTGCACAGGCCGGCGACAATAATACAGAGTCTCCCCTTTCGGAAATTTTATAGGCCACCTTTATGGCTTCTTCCATTGAATAGGTCTCGACCATTAAATCGATTACATTGCCAAAAGCATCTTTCAATTTGGAATTATCCATTCCCAAACAGATGATTGCTTTTACTTTTTCTCGCACCAAAGGCATTAATTCTGAATAATCGTTACCCTTATCAACTCCACCAGCTATCCAAACAATTGGCTTTTTAATACCGTCAAGGGCATAGTAGGTTGCATTTACATTTGTAGCCTTGGAATCGTTGATGTATTCTACATGATTGATTTTCAAAACATTTTCCAATCTATGTGGAACACCTTGGAAGGTTTGGATGCTTTTACGGATGGTTTCCTTTCTCACATTCACCAATAGCGCTGCCAAACCGGCTGCCATGGTATTTTTTATGTTGTGCTGGCCATGCATAGCCAAAATATCTGTACTCATCTCCAAGGTTTTTTGTTCAACATTCATTTTTATTATTTCATTTTCAAGCCAAGCTCCCTGTTCTTGCCTTTCCTTTAAGGAAAAGGGAATTAATTTGGATTGAACTGGGTGTTTTTTCAACCAATCGAGAATCACTTTGTCATCAGCATCATAAATCAAGTAGTCCTTCTGATTCTGATTCATTGCGATACGAAACTTGGAAGCGATATAGTTTTCAAACTGATAATCATATCGGTCCAAATGGTCTGGGGTGATGTTGGTCAAAATCGCAATATGCGGTTTAAAATCTACTATTCCATCTAGTTGAAAACTGCTTATTTCCAACACATAATGGTCAAAATCTTGCTCAGCTACCATTTTAGCATAACTATCCCCAATGTTTCCGGCCATTCCCACATGAAATCCATCATCTTGCAATAAATGATGGGTCAACATAGTAGTGGTGGTTTTTCCGTTACTCCCGGTAATCCCGATTAGAGTTGCATCGGTATAGGTCGACGCAAATTCAATCTCGGAAATCACCGAAATGTCTTTTTCAACCAGTTTTTTAACCAATGGTACTTTATCAGGAATCCCAGGGCTTTTCATCACTAGATCAGCATTCAGAATCTTAGATTCGGTATGTTTGCCCGACTCCCGTTCAATCTCAAAATGTTCAAGAACTTTACTGTATTCTTCTTTTATCTCGCCTTTGTCCGAAACAAAGACCTCAAATCCCTTTTTTTTACCTAAAATGGCCGTACCCACACCACTTTCTCCTCCACCAAGAACAACCAAACGAGCCATTTATCGAACCTTTAGGGTCACAATGCTTATTATGGCCAGCAAAATGCCTATAATCCAAAATCGGGTTACTATTTTGCTTTCGTGATATAATTTCTTCTGATAATGATGGTGCAAAGGCGCCATTAAAAAAATCCGTTTGCCCTCGCCATATTTCTTTTTGGTGTGCTTGAAATAGCTCACCTGCAGCATCACCGATAAGGTTTCTGCAAAAAAGATTCCGCATAAAATCGGAATCAACAGTTCTTTCCGAACAATAATGGCAATTACCGCGATTACTCCTCCAATGGTAAGACTCCCTGTATCTCCCATAAAAACTTGAGCCGGATAGGCATTGTACCACAAGAACCCAACCAGAGCACCAACAAATGCAGCGATGAATATCACCAACTCCTCCACGCGTGGCAGATAAAAAATGTCCAAATAGTCAGAAAACTGGATATTTCCAGAAACCCAGGCAAAGATTCCCAAGGCCATTGCGATTATGGCCGAAGAACCTGCCGCCAAACCATCGATTCCATCAGTAAGATTGGCGCCATTGGAAACTGCAGTCACAATTAAAATCACCACAGGTATAAAAATCAGCCATGCATAGTTTTCAAGTCCTTCACCTGCCCATGAAATCCAGTCGGCGTAGTCTAATTCATTATTTTTCAGAAAAGGAACATTGGTCCGAACCGCTTTCATTTCTTCTCCAAAAACTTGCTCTACCTTAAAATCTTCAGTGATTTGTGTCGTATCCTTCTCTTTGATGGTCACTTCAGGGTGGAAATACAAAATTGCCCCTACTATTAACCCCAAGGTCACTTGACCCATTATTTTAAACCTTCCCTTAAGGCCTTTTTTATCCTTTTTGAATATTTTGATATAATCATCCACAAAACCGATGACACCCATCCAAATAGTAGTAATAATCAATAAAATGATGTAGATATTCTGGATTTTCGCAAACAACAACACAGGAACAAGCGTGGACAAAATGATAATAAGTCCTCCCATAGTCGGAGTGCCCGCCTTTTGTTGCTGCCCTTCTAGACCCAAATCACGAATGCTCTCACCAATTTGTTTTTTCTGAAGAAACAGAATAATCCGCTTACCGTAGACCATGGCAATCAAAAGAGACAACAATACCGCCATAGCTGCCCTAAAAGTCAAAAAACCAAAAAGACCAGCCCCAGGTAATTGGTATTGTTTTTCTAAAAAATCGAACAAATAGTACAACATGGACTACATTATTTATTTAAATCGGACAACGCCGCTTTCACTTCCTTAAAATCATCAAAATCCTCCCTTACGCCATTCGTCTCCTGATAGGTCTCGTGCCCTTTGCCAGCCACTAAAATGATATCGTTGGCCAATGCCAACTTGCAAGCCGTTTTTATAGCTTGTTTCCTATTTTCTATGGACAATATTTTCTTAGTGTTTTGAGGTTCCACTCCAGCTTCCATTTCCTCGATTATTATCGAAGGAGGTTCTGTTCTAGGATTGTCAGACGTGAAAATGGCTTGATTACTCATCTCCGATGCGATATGACCCATAACCGGACGCTTAGACTTATCACGGTCACCACCACACCCCACTACGGTGATGACGTTTTCATTTCCAGTCCTCAATGCATTGATCGTAATCAATACATTTTTTAGCGCGTCCGGAGTATGGGCATAATCAACAATTGCCGTTATTTTATTTTTTGATATGTAATATTGAAATCTACCATCGACATTATCCAGCTCGCTGATAAGTTTCAAGATTTCCATTTTTTCAAGACCTAAAAGATCTGCCGTAGCATAAATGGCAAGCAGATTGTAAGCGTTAAAATCACCTATCAACTTAGACCAGAGTTCATTTTCATCAATCTTCAAAAGCTGACCGCTAAATTGCTTTTCCAAAATCTGGCCCCTATAATCTGCATAGGACTTTAATGCATAAGTATGTTTTCTAGCCTTGGTGTTCTGCAACATGACCAACCCATTTTTATCATCGATGTTACTCAATACAAATGCCGTCTTAGGCAGGTCATCAAAAAGCTTTTTCTTAGTGTCTCGATACTCAGCGAAAGTTTTATGGTAATCTAGATGATCATGCGACAGATTGGTGAAGATTGCCCCTTCGAAATGTAGCCCTTCGGATCTTTTTTGATGTATTCCATGCGAGCTTACTTCCATAAAACAAAACTCCACACCCTCTTTATTCATTTCAGATAGGTATGCATTAATGGTGAGCACGTCTGGCGTGGTGTGTGTCGCAGGGTACTCTTTGTCATCTACCAATACTTTTATAGTTGAGATCAATCCTACCTTAAATCCTGCTTTCTTGAAAAGTCTATACAATAATGTACTTACTGTAGTTTTGCCGTTGGTTCCTGTTATTCCGACGAGTTTCAGGTTCTTAGATGGATTTTCGTAGTAATTGGAAGCTATTATTGCCAATGCGCTATTACTATCGGAAACTTTGAGATATGTAACTCCGTTGACCAGTATTTCAGGTAACTCCTCACACACTACGGCTTTGGCCCCCAACTCAATGGCTTTCTCAATATATTTGTGACCATCTGTGATCAAACCTTTTATAGCCACAAAAACATCATCCATTTCCACTTTTCTGGAATCAAAGTGCACTTGGTTGACCAAAACATTAGTGTCACCACTTACAGCGATGAGACTTACCTTATACAATATGTCTTTCAATAATTTCATGAAAGCTCCAATACAATTTTTCTAACTTGATTTAAGTTGGTTCCTTGATCCACAGATTGCTTTTTCACTTTTCCATTACCTCTTACTTCGACCTGCAATCCCAAATTTTCCAATAGGGAAACGGCATCCATACCACACATTCCTTTCACATTGGGTACTTGTATATACTGTTTCTGTGCTTTAGCATAGTATCTTATATACTTTTCTTCCAATTCACCTTCATTCAAAACCTTTCCTTCAACTTCATCGACGGTGGGAGATATGGTATATATTTTTTGGGCCATCGATTTGAAAACCGGTCCGGAAACGTCCGCTCCGTAATACCCTACACTTTTATCTGGCTCATGAATAACAACAATACAGGAGTACTTTGGGTTATCTGCTGGAAAATATCCCGCAAAAGATGAGATATACGCCATCTTATCAGGGTCTTTGGCCACATAATTCTTTTGTGTTGTACCCGTTTTGCCTGCCATGGAAAAACTCTTGGAGTATAATTTATGCCCTGTTCCATGCTTTTTTTCAACAACATTTTTCAGCAATTGCCGAACCTTACCTATTGTTTCTTTTGAACAAATCGAAGGGTTTACCACCTCCTTGTCAAATTTCTTCAGAACCTTACTACCTTCGCGCACCGCTTTGATTAACCTTGGCTTGACAAACTCTCCATTGTTTGCAATGGCATTGTAGAAAGCTAGGGTCTGTATTGGCGTCAAAGACACTTCGTAACCATGCGACATCCAACCAAGGGAAATACCAGACCATCCTTTGTCTCCCGGATAACGGATAACCGGTTTTCCCTCACCTAGTATCGGCAGCTCCAATTTTTTGTGAAGTCCCATGTTCATTAAGCGGTCAACATATTTTTCTGGGTTTTCCTTATAATTTTCATGGATAATTTTAGCAAAAGCCGTATTTGAAGAGACTTCGAATGCATGAGAAGCAGATATTTTACCATATCCTCCCCATTTTGAATCTTTAACAACTCGATCATAAATGCGATACCTTCCTTTCTCGGTATCGATGACAGTACTCGTATCAATGACTTTATCTTCAAGTGCCACCACCATTGACATCAACTTAAAAGTAGAGCCTGGCTCATGGGACTCACCCACAGCGTAGTTCAATTTTTCATAATACTTTCCTTCAGCGGTGCGACCCAAATTGGAAATGGCCTTGATTTCCCCTGTCTCAGTTTCCATGACCACTACGCAACCATGATCTGCATTATATTTTTCAAGCTGCGCCAAAAGTTCATGATGCGCAATGTCCTGTATATTTATGTCAATTGTGGAAACAACATCAAGCCCGTCTTGAGGCTCAACGATATTATCAAGCCCAACAGGTTTCCATTGGCCTTTCGCAATCTTCTGTTTCAATCGTTTTCCTTCCTTGCCTCGCAAATACTGTTCTCCAAAGGCTCCATCCAGACCCACCCTAGTATAGTAACCGTTTTCATCTACACGCTCGTATCCAATACTTCTGGCCGCCATCTTACCCAAAGGGTACTCCCTAACCACACGATGCGTTTCAATAAAACCACCCTTGTACGGCCCTAATTTGAAAAGTGGAAACTGTTTGATTCGGACATAATCCAAATAATTTACATTTCTTGCCACCAGTTTGTAGCGATTGCCATTCGCCCTTGCTTTTCTAAAAAGCTGTCGGTAGTACGAAGATGGCCTATCAAAGAGGTGCCCCAATGAATCGGATAGCGCCGCTACATTATCCTGAAAGTTTACCTCAGAAACTGTTTTGGCATCAAATCGAATCTCATATTTTGGAACAGATGCAGCCAACAAGCTCCCATCATCGGAATATAGATTACCGCGGTTAGGCTCTATGGTGAACATTCTTTCAGTTTTGTTCAGCGCCAACTCTTTGTAATCTTCCCCCTTGATCATCTGGATATCCACCAGTTTGACCACTACACAAATAGCGAAGACCAGCAGACCCCCTGCAACCAGATAAAGCCTGTTCATTATATTTTTTTCAGTGATTGCCACTATCTATCCGATTTAACCTTTATTTTTTGAGGGGGGATTTTTGAAGGTTTCAACCCTTCAACAACAACTGTTTCCTTTAGGGTTGATTCCAACTTCATTTGTTGAACCATCGACCGATGCTCAAAGAACTCACTTTTGAGTTTTCTCACTTCTTCGCTCAAAGCCGCAATTTCATGCACTTTTTTATCCGCATTGTGACTACTGGAAATCATCATGGCGGCCAAAAAAGAGGCAAACAGTAAAAATATCCAGTTTTTGGGAGCGTCCCCGCTCACCAAAAACTTTCCTTTTAACAGATCCAGTATTCCCTTTTTCATTTTTGTGTTCGGTTATTTATTCGTTCGGCTATACGGAGTTTTGCGCTCCTAGCTCGATTATTTCTTGCCACTTCTTCTGCTGATGGAACTATTAACCCTCCGACCTTCTTTAATGGAACATCAATGTTCCCATAAAAATCCTTTTCGGCCTCGCCCTCGAATCGTCCAGCCCTAATGAATCGCTTTACCAAACGATCTTCCAATGAGTGATAACTAATCAGGCTCAACCGCCCTCCTTTTTTCAGAACTTCTGGCGCTTGAAGCAAAAACGCTTTGAGCACTTCGATTTCTTGATTGACCTCAATCCGTATAGCTTGATAGATTTGCGCCAGAATCTTGTTTTCTTTCATTTTCGGCAAAAACCTGCGTAAAACTTCCTTCAGCTCGTCCGTGGTTTTTATTGAATTACCTTTCCTAGACTCAACTATGGTTCTCGCAATTGCATTTGCATTTCGTAGTTCACCGTATTGAAACAAAACCGAAGCCAATTCCTTTTCCCCGTACGAATTGACAACCTCATAAGCCGACAATTCACTGTTTCTGTTCATACGCATATCCAAATCCGCATTAAACCGAATAGAAAACCCTCTGCCCGCCTCATCGAACTGATGCGAGGAAACCCCAAAATCAGCTAGGATTCCATCAACTTCCCGAATGCCATAGAACTTTAAATATTGTTTAAGAAATTGAAAATTCTGATTGATCAACTGAAATCTCTCATCTTGGATAGCATTTGCCAACGCATCCTCATCTTGATCAAAAGCAATCAATCTGCCTTCACTCCCCAATCTTTTCAAAATTTCTTTGGAATGCCCTCCACCACCAAAAGTGACATCCACATACACCCCATCTTCTCTGATGTCCAACCCGTCTACCGACTCTTGGAGCAATACCGGGTTGTGATAATCGCTAGTCATCGTCGTCAAAAATCTCCTCGGCTAAATCGGCATAGTCCTTCTCACCCTCCGCCAAGACCTCCTCATATTTATCCTTGTTCCAGATTTCTATTTTATCAAAAACTGCATTGAGCACCACTTCCTTACCAATCTCAGCATAGGTGACCAAGTTCTTCGGAATCTGCAACCTTCCTGTATCACCATCAATCGCAACCTCTTGCATGCCAGCCACAAAATTCCTGACAAACGCATCGTACTTACGATTAATCTTGCCTTTCTTCATAACCTTTTGCATCAAAACATCAAATTCTTCTTTCGGATACAACTCCAAACATTGCTGAAAAACCGACCGTTTTATCACAAAACCATCCTTCAAAACAGGCAACAACTGATTCTTTAAAGAAATAGGCAGAATCACCCTTCCTTTTGCATCAGCTTTACAATTATGTTGTCCTATGATATGGGTCACTAAAAATCAATTGGTTAAGAATAATAACTCAAATATATATATTTTATTTCCACATTTCTCCACTAAAAGACACATTGTTAATAAATTTTCCACATTTTCTTCCAAAGGATTCGATTTTGCCGCAAAAAAAGACTCTTTGTTTGTTTTTGATTTATAGCACTCTAGAATCACATAAAAAAATCATCCCAGACAAAGGAATAAACAGTAAAAATGGTGTTATATGAATTGCCTATATTTGCCCTTCTTAGGACCAACTAACTTTAGATGGAAGAAGACATCATCAAAGAGGGAAAATACAGTTACATTGAAAAAGGGGAAGGCACCCCAATGATTATACTCCATGGATTAATGGGCGGATTGAGCAACTTTCAAGGGGTATCTGACTATTTTCCATCCCAAGGTTATAAGGTATTGATTCCCGAACTTCCCATTTATGAGATGCCCATGCTCAAGACAACAGTAAAGAACTTTGCCAAGTTTTTGGAAGGCTTTATTGAGTTCAAGGGGTTAAAAGATGTTATCCTTTTGGGTAATTCCCTAGGAGGTCATATCGGACTACTGCACACCAAAATGTTTCCTGAAATGGTGAAAGCATTGGTAATTACCGGTAGTTCTGGACTCTATGAAAGTGCCATGGGGGATGGATATCCGAAACGAGGTGACTACGAGTTCATTAAAAAGAAGGCCCAAGATGTTTTCTACGATCCCGAAGTTGCCACAAAGGAAATAGTGGATGAAGTCTTTGCAACGGTTAATGACCGCATGAAATTGGTAAAGACACTGGCTATTGCGAAAAGCGCCATTAGACATAATATGGCCAAAGATTTACCTCAAATGAATACTCCAACGTGCATTATTTGGGGTGAAAATGATACGGTAACTCCTCCTAATGTGGCAAAAGAATTCCATGAATTGCTTCCAGATTCGGATTTGTTTTGGATTGAAAAGTGTGGACATGCCCCAATGATGGAGCATCCGGAGGATTTCAATAAAATCCTTGAGGGCTGGCTCAACCAAAGGAACTTCTAGCATATGAAAATTACCTCGGCCGAATTTGTGATGAGCAATTCCAATGTGGCCAAATGTCCTAATGAGCCATTGCCCGAATATGCCTTTATTGGACGTTCCAATGTGGGGAAATCTTCATTGATCAACATGTTGGTAGACAGAAAGGGTTTGGCCAAAACTTCTGGTAGGCCTGGTAAAACCCAACTCATCAACCATTTTAAAATCAATAATAATTGGTTTTTGGTCGATTTACCCGGATATGGTTACGCGCGTGTTTCCAAAAAGGACAAGAAGGTTTTTCAAAAATATATCACTGAGTACTTCCAAAAAAGAAAGCAACTGGTCTGCGGTTTTGTTTTGGTTGACATAAGGCATGACCCGCAACCCGTGGATTTGGAATTTATGGAGTGGCTTGGCACCCATCAAATTCCTTTTGCCATCATTTTTACCAAAGCAGATAAGTTGAAACCCGCCATAATTGAAAAACAGGCAGGTGCTTATTTACAAAAGTTATTGGATGGTGCTTGGGAAGAGGTTCCTCCACATTTTATCACTTCATCCGCAAATAGAACAGGTAAAGATGAACTGCTCAATTATATTGACGGCATCAACAAGGAATTTTTCTCCTCCTAGACTTCATTTGTTTTTTCCCTGATAAGCGCAATCAGTTCTTGAGCGGTTTTAAGTTTATTTATTTTTTCAGCTGAAACCAGAACGTTCAACGTACCGCCTTCTTCTTTCAGTGCTATGGGAAAGACAAATTCTTTTTTTCTCTCTGAACCATATTTTCCAGCAAACTCATCCTTATGCAAAAACTCCATATCAAGCTCACTGTTTTGCCTAAACTCTTTCCAAATTTTATTTTCAGAAACAATTCCAAAAGTTATGTCGCAGAGATTGCATTCATAGGTTGAAGGACTAAAAACTTTGTGCATGCTATCTAAAATAGCATTGCGAACACCTGAATTGGCGTTGTAAACAAAAATTAGCTTTGTAAGATTCTTTTTTATCATCTACCCAAATAGTAGTGTTTCAAACCTGAACCTAACACCAAAACTTACGATTAGAATGGTCTGTTTACTTTTTCAACTCCAACTTCTCAGCAAAATAATCGCAAAAATCCCTCATGGTAGCAGTCATTTTTTCATCCTGCGTAGCTTTCATAAAGGTATCGGCCATAGTAGTCAAAGTTTGATGGAAAAAAACCTTCATCTCATCAACAGGCATGTCCTTGGTCCATAAATCAATTTTTAAGGATTCTTGATTTTTACTGTCCCAAACCGATAACATCATTGCTTTGGCCTCTTCGTTTTCAATTCCACCATCTTGTGCAGACCAGTTTAGAGCTTCGGGAACGCGGTTTTCGTCCAGTCCAACAGTAAGTTTTATTTCCGAGGTATGTGCTATTGCCATTATTTTCTTGGTTTGTATTTTGATCTTTTAAAAATTTCATCTGCCGGCAAACTTAACATTTGGTCCAAGGTCACATCGTTCTTGTCCATAAATGCCCTTACAATTTGCCATCCTATATATCTTCCTATTCTTCCTGGCGAATCGCTATCCATTACAAGTCCAAATTTGGAAAATGGCGCAGGGTCAAGAAATCGCCTATCCAATTTGGCATCTGTACTATAAAGTAATTCACTATCTATAAAGTACCGCCATATTTGCTCTTCGTTGTCTATTGCCCATTGCATTTGGATGTCTGAATATCCTATTTTTTGAGCATCCTCTTTTTGGGGAAGAAGTTTATCCTTTAGATATAATTCCTTGCCGTAATACACCATTCGGGATAAAAAAGAGCGGTCACTAGGATATTTCACAATTTTTTTAGCCAGTGCACTTGCTACATCAGAAGCAAGATATTTCTTATCAAGACCGGATGCAATGTATCGCTGAATCCTTTCGTAAAAATGATGTTCTGGTCCTAAATAATTATCAAGCCCTAATAACAGAAGGGAGTCTGTCAAAATAACCCTATCGTTATAGCGGACATCTGAGGTAACCGTAATAATTTTTGGGGGCTTGGCTTTTGGAAAATAATATGCCACATGTTTAAAAAGGGATTCCAAATCCGTAGTTTCATCTTCAAAATCCCCAAAAACTTTATCAACTTCTTCAGATAACTCCAGTTGAATTGTATCCTTTAATTTAGCAACCCAAACACTATCCGAAAACTGGGAAGGGAACAAATAAGGGTATTTGGATTTCAACAACGGAATTGTCTCCGCTTTGGCTGCCGCAAATTCACGATCAAATCGTGCTATGGATAAATCAATCTGCGTTGCGGCAATGGCTTCAGCAGTTTTATCAACTTTTTTGCAAGCCAAAAACATACTGAAAATCAAAGAAACCCATAAAAGATGGGAACGAAAGCCCAAGTATTTTGACAACCTCTTCATTTTTAGCACAGCAGCGTTTAAATTTACAGGGCACAAAGGTAATTTATTGAATCTAAAAAGAAAGATATGCAAACCGAAAAGGTGATTGAACATATAGTTGACTGGTTAAAGGATTATGCCGTAATGGCGAACTGTAAAGGGTTTGTAATAGGTGTTTCTGGAGGAATTGATTCTGCAGTTACCTCTACACTTTGCGCCAAGACAGGGCTAGACCTTTTGTGTTTGGAAATGCCGATACATCAGGGTAAAAACCAAGTAACACGAGCCGATAGGCATATTGATTGGTTGATTGATAATTTTACAAATGTAAATAGGCAAGCGGTGAACCTAACACCTGTATTTGACACCCTTGTCAATGAATTTCCCAAAGTTGACAATGAAGAAGATAGGTTCATGTCACTTGCTAACACACGCGCCCGGTTACGTATGACCACGCTGTACTATTTTGCTGCGCTTAAAGGCTATCTGGTAGCTGGAACGGGAAACAAAGTTGAAGATTTTGGAATTGGCTTCTATACCAAGTATGGTGATGGAGGTGTTGACCTGAGCCCAATTGCCGACCTTCTCAAAACGGAAGTTTACGAACTTGGAAGGGTTTTAGGAGTCAATCAAGATATTATGGAAGCGGCACCAACTGATGGTCTTTGGGGAGACAGTAGAACAGATGAGGATCAGATAGGGGCATCGTACCCAGAATTGGAGTGGGCCATGCAAATGGATGAGGCCGGAAAGACAGAAAACGATTTTTCTGATAGAAAAAAAGAAGTATTCCTTATTTATAAAAAGTTTAATACTTCTAACAAACATAAGATGATTCCTATACCTATTTGTGAAATTCCCACCCACTTAAAGTAACCTTTTAACCCAAAAATCCCAGCTTAAGACGAAAAAAACCCTAGAAATTCTGTGGTTTTAAGAAAAAAAACAGAGTTTTACGCTTACAATTTGTTATCTTGCTCGCTACGCCGCGTAAGTAATTAAGTACTAAACAACGAATAAAACTCAAACCAAATGATTAAAGTATTAATAGCTGACAACCACCCCATAGTTCGACTCGGCATAAAGCAAGTGCTCGAATCTAGTTCAGATATTGAAGTCATTGCTGATGTTTCGACCACTTCTGAACTATTTGAACTGTTAGAGAAAGTTACCCCCGATGTTGTAATGCTCGAGATGGACATTCCTGAAATCAATGGGATTGCTACCCTAAGAAAGATGAAACAGGAATTTCCCAACGTAAAGACATTAATGTACAGCGGGCAATCTGAAGATGTTTATGCCCTTAGCACCATTAGAGCTGGAGCTTTTGGTTATCTATCGAAAACCGCTGACTTGGATTACATCATCACAGCTGTAAGAAAAGTGAGTGAGGGTAATATGTTCATCACCAATGAGCTGGCACAACGCTTAGCTTTTGATGAAGGAACGCAAAAACCACGAAGATTCTTTAGAAAACTATCATCCAGAGAGGTAGAAGTGTTAAAGCTTTTGGCCAGTGGAAAAAGAAACAAGGAAGTAGCAGAAGGGTTGAATCTAAATGAGAAAACCGTTAGCACCTACAAAGCCCGTTTAATGAAAAAATTGAATGTGGACAACTTAGTAGATTTGCTACAACAAGCTAAAGCTTTAGAGCTTTACTAGAATTTCCTTTCAAACAATGTAAGATCCCGGGTTTCCCCGGGATTTTTATTTTAGGAAAGTACCCGATTTAATTTAGCATTCAGTAATTTGTTCAATTGCAAGTAGTTGACAATCTCTTCCAATACCTCTGAGTTGTCACTATTATTTTCCTCAGTACTTTTCTGAAGCTTCTTTATTCTATTTTTGATAAGGTTGCATCTTAAGGTAAGAATTGTTTCACCCACCAACTGAGCCACACCAAGCCCTTTTTCTTTAGGATAAATATCCTTGCGCTCCCAATCGTGGAGCACATACCTTTCTTCCTCCATTAGAATGGAGGATACTTCACTTACCATTTCCTGACTAAGATTCGACAAAAACGTATTTACGGTAAAGTTTTCACTTTCGTTCAAATCTTCTATCAATTTGTAATAAATAGTTCTGAATTGCTCATTCGTTAATTCAATTTCATCTTCCTGTAAATCGAGATATACTTTTTCATATACCTTAGCCTCCACAATTTCAGGTTCCAGTACCAAATCACCCTCCTCGTTCTCCTTTAGCACCAAATCTTCAAATTCTTGCTTTTGATTCCCATAAAGGAGAAGCATTTCTATAATCTTGCGCTCCAATACATATTGAACATCCACCTTTTCAACAGGCCGTTCATTCTTGACAACCTCAAAGGCCTTTTGCTCTTGTTTTTGTTTTTTGGTCGCCTCAGTAAAACCTTTTTTGTCAATTTGAGCCAAAGTATTGTACAGAACCTCTTCAGAAATCTGCATCATTTTGGCGCATTCCTGAATATAGATCTCCTTTTTGATGCGGTCGGGAATTTTACTGATACTGTTTACAATATCCCTTACAGTATCTGCCCGTTTTATAGGGTCATTGGCAGCCTCTTCAGCCAAAAGGGAAGTCTTAAACTGGATAAAATCCTTCGCATTTTCCTCTAAATAGAGCACCAAATCTTCATAAGTGTTGTTTTTGGCAAAACTATCGGGATCTTCTCCTTCAGGAAAGCTGCACACCTTGACATTCATACCTTGCTCCAAAATAAGGTCGATTCCACGCAAGGAAGCACGTAAACCGGCAGCATCCCCATCAAAAAGTACTGTGATATTTTTGGTCAAACGGTTAACCAAGCGGATTTGCTCTGGAGTCAAAGCTGTTCCACTAGAGGCCACCACATTTTGCACACCTCTTTGATAAAACTGGATTACGTCAGTGTATCCTTCGACCAAATAGCAATTGTCTTCCTTAGCAATGGCTTGTTTTGCAAAGTAAATACCATAAAGCACCTTGCTCTTGTGGTAAATCTCACTTTCCGGAGAGTTTAAATATTTAGCTGCTTTTTTATCGCTGGTCAGAATTCTTCCTCCAAATCCCAACACACGTCCACTCATTGAATGTATTGGAAACAACACCCGCCCTTTAAAACGATCAAATTTTCTAGATTCTCCCCCAGGTTGTTCCTTAACAATGGTCAAACCAGTTTTTTCTAGGAATTCGAGCTGATAGCTATTCTCCAAGGCGGCTTTGGTAAAAGCCTCCCATTCATCAAGGGCGTAGCCCAATCCGAATTTTTTTATGGTCTCATTACTAAAACCTCGTTCTTTAAAATAGGTGAGTCCGATGGCTTTACCTGGTTCGGAATCCCATAGGATATCCTCAAAATATTTTTGCGCATATTCCGAGACCAGATACATGCTCTCTCTTTCATTCGCTTGCTCTTTTTGCTCGTTGGTCTGTTCGGTTTCCTCAATTTCAATATTGTACTTTTTGGCCAGATATTTTATGGCCTCAGGATAGGTAAAGTGTTCATGCTCCATTAAAAAAGCCACTACATTGCCACCTTTCCCACTACTGAAATCCTTCCAAATCTGTTTTACGGGAGATACCATAAAACTTGGGGTACGTTCATCGGTAAACGGACTCAACCCCTTAAAATTGGAGCCAGATTTCTTTAGCTGCACAAAATCACCGATTACCTCTTCCAAACGGGCAATTTCATACACTTGGTCTATGGTCGTCTTTGAAATCAAATCTCAGCTTTAAAATAGCCTTTAAAGGTAACTAAAAAACAAAATTTTTATAAAAATCTCTTTTTGGTCAGATCAAAAGGGTATTCCATCAATTGCTATGGAATAGGTCTCCAGCATTTTTCAACCTTTGAATGGTAAAATTGCCAATTTATCAAAAGAAAAATATGAACAGATCATTGTCACTCTGGGTCAAAAAGAAAATATTTAAAACTGTAAAACCATTAATAAAAGGTTACCAAAAAGCCATCTCCAAAGAAATTCCCCGATTTAAAATTCAGCCAAAAAACATTGAACATACAAGTCTTCTTTTGGATAGAGAAGATTTATTAAAACATTTGCCCCAAAGAGGGGTTATTGCTGAACTAGGCGTTGATACAGGTGATTTTTCGGAATTAATCTTGACAACCTGTAAACCAAAAAAATTGCATTTAGTTGATTTTTGGGGTACTAAAAGATATAATCAACGTAAAAAAGCACATGTCGAAGAAAGATTTAAATCTCAAATGAACTCCGGTAAAGTCGAAATAAACCTTGGGTACTCCACAGTGGTAGGTAAAACGTTTGAGGATAACTATTTTGATTGGATATACATAGACACAGATCATTCTTATAAAACCACCATTTGTGAGCTGGAAACTTGGAATACCAAAGTAAAGAAAAATGGCATCATTGCCGGACATGATTTTATTATAGGCAATTGGGATGGATTGGTAAGGTATGGTGTCAAAGAAGCCGTTTACGAATTTTGTTTAAAACATAATTGGCAGATTCTTTATCTCACAATGGAAATTGATGACCACCCCAGTTTTGCCATAAGAAGAATTTAAATTGTACTTTGCTATAAAAATAAGTTTGATACTCTTCTTTGGAACAAGACCTGGAAAGAAAGAAACCAAAACATTGTATAATGTTTCTTGTCCGTATTGCTCTCAAACCGGTACATTGACTGCTATATCACAGCCTAGCTATGTGCATTTCTTCTGGATTCCCGTTTTTAAATTAAAGACTTCCCAATTTGCAGAATGTGCGCATTGCAAACGCGGTTTTTATAAGGAGGAATTTTCCCTGAATATGAGAAAGGCTTTAGAAAATTAAATACAGCCGAGACTCTTAAAAATTCTCGACTGCACTCAAACTAACAAAAAAGGTTGATTGGTTATAAATCGAATCGAAGGCCTAAGGAAATATTTCTTTGTTCAACATCAGCATCTTTAAATATGGGGTTTAAATCATACTTGAGATATAAAAGCACTCCATCAAATCCCATATAAGCGCTAACTCCATAAATGAGGTCGTTAGTATTATAATCCCGTTTGAATTTATCCTTCACATTCTCCCCATCTCGAGAATATTTAAGCTTCTGACGAGTTCCGAGGTTGAATCCGCCATAAGCGCCAATTCCAAGCCGAAACTGGTTTTGAATGGAATATCTAATACTTTTATCCGTTTCGCGAAATCGTGAAGGTCCAAACTCAAAATGCACTGGAAATACCAAATTATCCATTCGAAGTTTTGATTTATCCAACTCAAACTCAAATTCCTCGAGAACTGTTTGGTTTCCATTTTGAACAAAGTATTGATTCCCTTCCGGTTTTAACCCATTAAACTGAAAAGAAAAACCATAATGGAAGCGCAACCAATTGGAATTGCGAAAAACCCTTGTTCTCCACTGCCATCCCATTTCAAAAAACCTGCTCCCCCCAGTTTTGTAGGGCGAATCATTTAAAGACTGCCCATCTATTAAAGCATTGTTCAAACCTACGGCAAAAACAAAGTCTGAATATGTACGTCGGTCGTATGTAACTTCATCTTTCCATCTACGGTTAAAAGAAAATGCAGGTTTTCCATTTATATCGAGCCCCAATCTTATTCTGTTTCCGTCAATACTGTCCATTTCGGTCAAAGTCAATAGTTGACCTTGATTTCTTTGCATCAGCAAAATTTTATTTTCGATAATGGCCACTCTATTTTCGATATTCAAGGCCCTTTTTTTTGCCACTTCAGCTTTTAATAGTTCGGCTTCCTCAACTGTCAACGCACCACGCTGGGTTCTCCGGTTAATATCTTTAACCTCTTTTTTTAGTGCCTCCTTTTCTTGCTGTATGATTTTTTCCTTTTGTGCCTTCAAATGTTTTACTTCGTTTTCATACTCTTCTTGGGCCGCAACATTTTGAGTCAGCAATGACAATATCGTTACCGTAAAATACAGTGTAATCTTTCTCATAATGATTTCTTGATTTTATCCCTTCTTTCCTCCCCTTCCCTTTAATGGGAAGGGAAAGTAAAAAAGACTTTTGATTGATGAATATTTTTAATTGTTTCTGTCTGCTACAGCGGTTCGAAGTTTTAAATAGCCGTCTTTCAGTGCTTCAAATATTTGGTCCCTAAAAGAGTCATCCAATTCATCCTCCACTTCTGTCAAAAGTGCTATGGCATCTACTTTTTCTGAATCAAAAATACGTTCAGAGAGAATTTGTCTTTGGGCAGCTCTTAAAAGTGAATCAACTTCTGCATCACTAACATTGTTGTTCATAGTCTCCAATAAAGCTACTTGTTCGGCGACCTCATTTATCTTTTGGGCAATCAATACTTCTGAATTATTTAAAACGCCATCCTTTAAGGTATAATTTTGAACATCTAATATGGTTTTTTGCACATTCATGGATACGCTCTCCACAGTACTTGAATCTTTAATTGGAGCCTTTTCTACATCTGCAATAATCATTTGGGTATGATTATGCTCAACTTCTAATGGAATCTGGTTGTACTTATCTGGTTGTAAAGGCTCTTCTTGTTGATTTTGTATATCAACAGCCCGAGGGGTGGTCTCGATTGGGGTTCCCGTTCGGAAAAGGAATATGGAAACAAGAACAAGACCTATAAAACTAGCAGCAATTGCATATGTGTGCCATTTGTTGCCAGACTTTTTCTGTTCGACTCCAATCCCAGAAGAAATCTTCTCCCAGGCCTGAGGTGAAGGAGCAATTCTACGCTCTTCAATAGTTTTTTTGATATGTTTTTCCAATTTTCCCATAATCTTTTTCACCTATTTACCTCTCAACTGCGCTCGAGGCAACATTCCATTCAACTTTAAATTTTCTTGTAACATCTTCCTGGCCTTGAACAGCTGCGATTTGGATGTTCCTTCAGAAATCTCCAACATCTCTGCAATTTCATGATGCTTATATCCTTCGATGGCATAAAGCAGAAATACCATTTTGTATCCTTCTGGCAGATTATCTATCAATCGCTGCACATACTCGGTATCCAAAACCGATGTATTCTCCTCTATTTCGTATGCTGTGGCTTCAAAAATTTCATCATCGTAGACAACAAATTGTTTCTTTCGAAGCTGCGAAATACTTTCCCTCACCATTATTTTTCGTATCCAACCTTCAAAACTTCCTTTATATTGAAACGATTTCAAGTTCTCAAATACCTTAACAAACCCATTTACCATGACATCTTCCGCAAATTGAAGGTCTTTCATATATTGTCTGCACACACTCAACATTTTTGGCGCGTATTTTTCATATAAAAATTTCTGCGCCTGAGGGTTTTGGGCAATGGCCTTCTTTATTAAAAGCCGCTCGTTGGTATGCAAGGAAATAATTTTCAAATGTGGTTCCCGGTTTGTTTCTATAAAGATAGACGAGATAGGTTTTAAAATGGTTGCCCGGACCAAGTGATTATTCTAAGAAAATTATTGACCGTAGCTAAACAGACTATTTTAGCACCTTATTTTTTACGATCCACAACGTAGTTAACCATTAAGGCAAGAGCAGATTTGTATTCAGAATCGGGATAATTGTCCAGTAAGGACAGCGCTTCATCCTTAAATTTGAGCATTTTGGAAACAGCATATTCCAAACCGCCCATTTCCTTTACATACGCGATAACTTCCTTGACCCTTTTTCTGTTCTTGTTATGATTTTTGATGGAACTGATCAGCCAACGTCTTTTTTCATTATCGCTTTGGTTAAGGGCATAAATAAGAGGTAGTGTCATTTTTTGCTCCTTGATGTCTATACCAGTGGGCTTGCCAATTTTCTCTGCTCCATAATCAAAAAGGTCATCTTTTATCTGAAAAGCCATTCCGCAAAGCTCACCAAATCTTCTAAAAGTTTCCACTTCTTCAGAATCTGGTTTTACGGAGCAAGCGCCCATGCTACAGCAAGCAGCAATAAGTGTAGCTGTTTTTTGTCGAATGATGTTATAGTAAACTTCTTCGGTAATGTCCAGTAAACGAGCCTTCTCAATCTGAAGGAGCTCACCTTCGCTCATGTCCTTTACAGCATTGGAAATAATATGTAAAAGGTCATAATCCTTGTTTTCCAAAGCCACCAAAACCCCTTTCGAAAAAAGAAAATCGCCTACTAAAACCGCAATCTTATTTTTCCATAGTGCATTTATAGAGAAAAAGCCTCTTCGTTTGTGGCTATCGTCCACCACATCGTCGTGCACCAAGCTGGCAGTATGTATTAATTCTATAATTGAGGCACCACAATAAGTACGGTCGTTTACTTTGCCACCATTAATCAATTTGGCAGTAAGAAACACAAACATGGGTCGCATTTGCTTTCCCTTACGGTTTACGATGTAATACGTAATCCGATTGAAAAGAGCCACCTTTGAGGACATGGATTTTAGAAACTTCTCTTCAAAAAGTTCCATTTCCTTTTCAATAGGCTCCCTAATTTGTGAAACTACTTTCAATATCGTGTTTTGAGGGCCTAAATGTAGCGAAAATGAGAGAGTTCATCCTTAGAAGACCAAAGTTTTAAGTTACGTGGACAAAAGTATCGATAATCTACAGTGGGTAATGACAGTTTACAATGAACAATGAACAATGAACAATGAACAATGAACAATGAACAATGAATAATTGATAATTGATAGTTGATAATTGAATTTAGCTTTTATTGGCCAGTTGCCCGCAGGCGGCATCTATATCCTTACCTCTTGATCTTCTGACAGTAACGGTTATTCCGTTTTTTTCCAATGTTCTTTGATACATTTCAACCGCATTATTGGAAGCTTGTTGGAACTCCCCATCATCGATTGGGTTATATTCGATCAAATTAACTTTTGAAGGAGCAAACTTGCAGAATTTGACCAAAGCATCAGCTGCTTTCTGAGTATCGTTGATTCCCTTCCAAATCACATATTCATATGTAATTCTATTCTTGGTCTTACTGTACCAATATTCAAGGGCTTCTCGTAAATCTTTTAACGGAAATGTTTTATTGAACGGCATTATCGAGGTGCGCACCTCATCGATTGCCGAGTGTAACGAAACCGCCAATCCAAATTTCACTTCTTCGTCAGCCATCTTTTTAATCATCTTTGGAACGCCTGAAGTTGAAACCGTGATTCTTTTGGGTGACATGCCCAATCCTTCAGAAGATGTAATTTTTTCGATGGCCTTCAGTACATTGTTATAGTTCATCAATGGCTCCCCCATACCCATAAAAACGATGTTGCTCAGTGGCCTATCAAAATATAATCTGCTTTCATTGTCAATCGCTACCACTTGATCATAAATCTCATCAGGATTGAGGTTGCGCATTCTTTTTAAGCGGGCCGTGGCACAAAATTTACAGTCCAGACTACAACCTACCTGACTTGAAACGCAAGCCGTGGTTCTTGTTTCAGTAGGAATCAGTACAGATTCTACCACTAGTCCATCATGAAGTCTAACCGCATTTTTTATAGTACCATCAGAACTCCGTTGCATCTGGTCTACCTGAATATGGTTGATAACAAAGTTATCCTCCAACATTTGACGGGTTTCTTTGGAAATATTGGTCATACCATCGAAAGAGTGTGCCGATTTTTGCCAGAGCCATTCGTACACTTGATTTCCGCGAAAGGCCTTATCGCCATTTGCAACGAAAAAATCTCGAAGCTGGTCCTTGGTCAACGCCCTAATGTCCTTTTTTTTGACTTCCACAGGATAAAGATAATCAAGAAAAATCCCGAACGATTGAACATCATTCGGGATAGTATTTTTTCTTCTTTTGGAACTGGTTCTATTAAAGAATCAACATCGCATCTCCGTAAGAGTAAAAGCGATACTGTTCCAGAATGGCTTGCTTATATGCCTTTTTCATTAGGTCGTGCCCAACAAATGCCGAAATCATCATTAATAGGGTTGATTTTGGCAAATGAAAATTGGTCACCATACAATTGGCTATACTAAAATCATAAGGTGGGAAAATGAATTTATTGGTCCAACCTTCAAAGGTGTTCAAGGTATGCTCCGAAGAAACTGCACTTTCCAAACCTCTCATTACGGTTGTTCCTACAGCACATACTCGCTTTTTCTTTGTTTTGGCATTGTTCACCACTTCGGTAGCCTTTTCATCGATTACAAGCTCCTCACTGTCCATTTTATGTTTGGAAAGATCTTCCACCTCAACTGGATTGAAGGTTCCCAATCCTACGTGCAAAGTCACTTCAGCAAAATCAACGCCTTTAATCTCTAATCGTTTCAACAAGTGCTTTGAAAAGTGTAATCCAGCAGTTGGAGCGGCCACTGCTCCCTCATGTTTAGCATAAATGGTTTGGTAACGTTCTTCGTCCTCTGGCTCAACATCCCTTTTAATATATTTTGGTAAAGGAGTTTCGCCTAGCTCGCGCAGTTTTCTTCTAAAATCGGTATACGACCCATCATAAAGAAAACGCAAGGTTCTTCCTCTTGACGTCGTATTATCGATAACCTCGGCCACCAAACTCTCATCATCACCAAAATACAACTTATTCCCTATCCTTATCTTTCTTGCCGGGTCTACCAAAACATCCCAAAGACGTTGCTCTTGATTCAACTCACGCAGTAAAAAAACTTCGATGCGGGCACCGGTTTTTTCCTTGTTACCATAGAGTCTTGCAGGAAATACTTTGGTGTTGTTCAAGACCATAACGTCACCCTCATCAAAATAATTAATTAGGTCCTTGAACATTTTGTGCTCAATTTTTCCAGTATCACGATGGATTACCATAAGTTTGGATTCGTCTCTGTTTTCTGCAGGATACTCCGCCAATAATTCCTTAGGTAATTCAAAGTTGAAGTTAGATAGTTTCATGTGGCTTTTTTAGGATGTTTTTTAAAAGAGCGCAAATATACAATCTCGACATAGGGGATGTCAAGTAATTTGGTGATTAAATGTGAATTACATTGTGTCAACGGAAAAACCCAATGTTTCAAGGTCGTTCCAGAAATCCGGATACGATTTGGAAACCACCCCTGCATCATTGATTTTTAGAGACGTGCAAAGACCCAAGGGTCCAAAAGCCATTGCCATTCTATGGTCATGGTACGTATCTACAGACACATCTGAATTAATTTCTTTGGTGGAATAAAGTGTTAGACTTTCCGCGTCGATATCAACATTAGCGCCAAATTTTTCCAATTCGGTCTTCATGGCTGCCAAACGATCCGTTTCTTTAATAGGCAACGTATGAAGCCCCGTGAGATGGCATCCCACACCCAAACCTAAACAAGTAACAGAAATAGTTTGTGCTATATCAGGGGCGTTTGACAAATCGTAATTCACGGTATCTTGCTGGCACTCCTTTTTCTTTTTAAGTGTTATCTGATTGTTAGAAAACATGGTTTCCACACCAAAATCTTTATAGATTTCTGCCAGAACGCTATCTCCCTGAAGCGAGTTCTCCTTGTATGAAGACAATTGAATCTCTGTTCCAACATCGCACATAGCGACAATACTATAAAAATAACTTGCTGAGCTCCAGTCAGATTCCACAACCAAAGTAGTACTGTCAACTTGTTGTACTGGTGTTACTTTTATCAGATTGCCTTCAAACTGGGTTTCTACGCCGATTTGCTCCAAAAGTCCCAAAGTCATTTTTATGTAGGGCACCGAAGTAATTTTTCCTAAAAGTTCCAATTCCAGACCATTCTCCAAACTCGGTGCAATAAGCAACAAAGAAGAAATATATTGGCTACTGATGTTTGCGGGTAAAGAAACGCTACTTTTGGTCAAGCGCTTACCCTTAATTCTTAAAGGAGGACAACCTTCAGTCTTTTCGTATTCAATCTGTGCCCCTAAACCGCGAAGTGCTTCGACCAAAACCTTTATGGGACGTTCCTTCATACGCTTAGAGCCTGTAAGTACGACTTCTTTTCCTTCCTGCGATGCGAAATAACCTGTAAGGAACCGCATGGCCGTTCCTGCATGGTGAATATCCACTTGGCCAGCTGTTTTCTTCAATCCTGCCTGCATCACCTGCCCATCATCGGAATTGGACTTGTTTTCCACAACGACATTGGGAAAAAGCGCTTGCAACAATAAAGATCGGTTGGTCTCACTTTTAGAGCCCGTAATCTGAATCGACTTGTTAATTTTTTTCTCGGACGGAAAGGAAAGTTGGAGTCTCAATTATTTCTAATTTGATTAAAACATCAAAACTAGAAAAAACCGCATTATCAAGCTGTGATGTAACCTTTTTTATTTTAGTTTTTCGTTATTCTGATGACGATCATGGTCCCGTTTGGTCTTTATTTCCAATTTATCATCAAAGGCCTTTTGTAAATCCACTCCTGTCTGATTGGCCAAGCAGAGTACCACAAAGAGCACGTCTGCTAGCTCTTCCCCAAGGTCTTTGTTTTTATCGGATTCTTTTTCGCTTTGCTCGCCATACCGTCGGGCAATGATTCGTGCCACCTCACCAACCTCCTCAGTAAGTTGGGCCATATTAGTAAGTTCATTAAAGTAGCGCACTCCGTGGTTTTTAATCCACTCATCAACAGCTTTTTGGGCGTTTTGGATGTTCATTATTCTCTGTTTTTTGTATCAATAAAAATGGTTACAGGTCCATCATTCAATAAATCAACTTTCATATCCGCTCCAAAAACGCCTGTCCCTACTTTTTTATCCAAATCTTGTTCCATTTGACTAACAAAACCCTCATAAAGCGGAACTGCAATTTCTGGTTTTGATGCTTTGATATAAGATGGGCGATTTCCTTTTTTGGTTTGTGCATGTAAAGTAAATTGACTTACAACGATGACATCTCCATCTACATCCTGAACGGAACAATTCATTATTCCATTAACATCATTAAAAATGCGAAGGTTGGCAACCTTTTTGGAAAGCCAAACAATATCTTCCAAGCTATCGGCATCTTCTATTCCCAATAAAACCAAAAGTCCATTGCCAATTTCTGAAACAATTTTCCTTTCAACCTTTACACTGGCTTTTGACACGCGTTGTATTACTGCCCTCATTTACCGTTCTTTATGAATGTCGATTCTATAGTTATCATCTTCTCCTGTAAGCATTTGGACATAGCTGCGATAACGACTCCACGAGATCTCATCGTTTTCCAATGCCGTTTTGATGGCACATTTAGGTTCATCCAAATGCAGGCAGTTATTGAATTTGCATTCTGATTTTAACTTAAAAAACTCCGGAAAGTAATCCCCAATTTCATCTTCTTCCATATCTACAATACCAAATCCTTTTATTCCAGGGGTATCAATGATTCTAGCATCAAAGGAAAGGTCGTACATCTCAGCAAATGTGGTTGTATGTTGTCCTTGAAGGTGTTGTTGCGAGATTTCTGCAGTTTTTAATTTAAGACCAGGCTCCAATGCATTAACCAAAGTTGATTTTCCAACACCCGAATGACCGGCAAACATACTAGTTTTACCAATCATAAAATCTTTTACTCGTTCTATATTATCACCTTCTTTTGCTGCAATTTGAATGCAGTGATAGCCTATTTCTTGATATAACTGAATCAAATAGTCCACCTCTACCATTTCATCCTCATCATATACGTCCATCTTGTTGAACAACAGTACAACTGGAATGTCGTAGGCTTCTGCAGTGACCAAAAACCGGTCTATAAAGCTTGTGAAAGTGGGTGGGTTATTTAAGGTAACCAACAAAAATACTTGATCAAGATTGGTTGCTATAATATGTGTCTGCTTGGAGAGGTTAACAGATTTACGAATAATATAATTTTTCCGCTCCTTAATCTCGGAAATTACAGCTACAGTTTCATCTCCAACTCTTTCCAAATCAAAAACGACTTCGTCCCCAACTGCAATGGGATTTGTACTCTTAATACCTTTAATACGGAACTTTCCTTTTATACGACATTCATAAAAACCACCGTCCTCAGACTTTACGGTATACCAGCTTCCAGTAGATTTATAAACAGTTCCTTGCACTATTTTGTTAATATTTTCATTGCAAAGAAACAATAATCCTTCAATTGCTTCGATATATGTATTTACAGTTTAATTTTCTAAATAATCATTATAACATGAAAAAACTTTTATTTTTTGCCGTAATCGCCTTGGCAGCAACTTTTGAAATGAGTGCTCAACAGTACAAAGTAATTACAAGTGTTGAGTCTATTGTTCCTAATGGTCTTGGTCGATCAAGAATTGTAAATGCCCTTGAAGATAAGGACTACAGAGAATACACTAGTGTTCAGACTGAAGATGACAAAACACGTAACAAATCAAAACGAGGTGAAATCCGAGTTAAGAATTTTGAGGAAACCAAATTATTGAACTTCTACAACATTGGAGGAATCCGTTTCCAGAACATCGCTGCAAACGATGCTTTGATCACGTCCATGATCAATGACATGATTGCAAACGGATGGGAATTGGCTTTTGTAAACAGTGCTGTCGAAAGTGAAGGCGGAAAAGGTGATGGACAAGGTATCTTTATTACCAGATACATCTTTAGGAAATAAATAAAATCCATATAATTCAGAGGCTCTTTGATTTTTTCAAGGGGCTTTTTTTTGCTTCAATGCAACCCTTAAATGTTTGCAACTGTCTTTCTGGTATCATAAAGAAATATTATCATGAAGAAAATTTTATTAGTTGCAAGTTTGGCGTTGACCATGAGCTTTGGTGTTAATGCCCAAGAGTATAAGGTAATCACCAGTGTCGAATCTATAGTGCCCAATGGGTTGGGAAGATCTCGAATCATTAATGCGTTGGAGGACAAAGATTACCGCGAATACACAAGTGTACAAACCGAGGATGACAATACCCGGAACAAATCAAAACGGGGAAAAATCAGAGTAAAGAACTTTGAGGAAACCAAACTGTTGAACTTTTTCAATATAGGTGGAATCCGTTTTCAGAATATAGCTGCTAACGATGCGGTGCTTTCATCCATGATCAATGACATGGTCACCAACGGATGGGAGCTGGCTTTTGTAAGTAGTGCCGTGGAAAGTGATGGCGGTGAAGGTGACGGCCAAGGTATCTTTATAACAAGATATATTTTCCGAAAATAATCTTCAAAAGAAAAAGCCCCATCAAATGATGGGGCTTTTTTTATTTGATAACCTCTATCTAATCGATCATATGGATTCTACCTCCAATAAAAGTATTTTTATATACTTTTTTAGGTTTCCCATATACATTTACATCGCCGCCTGCCTTTACATTGATATCAACCTGTTCGGAAGCAAACACGTCAGCCTCTCCGCCAGCAGATATCTTAACATCGGTTGAAAGGGTCCGCAAGGCCCTTCCATCAAAGATTCCGCCTGTATTGATGACCACACTCTGGTTTTTTGCCAGTCCAGATGCTTGGACAATTCCTCCGGTCACGGCCCTTACATCGGCGTATTCCACATCCATCCCAATGCGAATGGAGGCCCCTTCTTGCGCCCGGAGTTCTATCTTATCTTTCTTTACCAATTCGTTACAAGTGATTTGAGCTCCTTCGTTGCTATCTATAACGTCCAAATCGGTATAGAAAACCTCGATCAGGGTATCTTCGCCCATGAATTTTTTATCCAACTGCATACGAAGCTTCAATACTCCATCTCTGTTCATCCAGATAATATCGTCCACATTTCTTCCTTTAATCACAATTCTGTCTTCGTCGGATTGAATCAGGTTGACCTCAATCAAATCAAAAACCTTGATTTTATTAAAGTCCCCTACTTCGGTATCTATCATCCGTTGGGAAAAAGTGACTGTTGAAAACAGGAAAACCCCTAGTATTAGTAGTTTTTTCATAATAGTGTGTTTAATCAGTACTAAAGATGCAGTATTGGATAAACTGTTACAGTTTAAAATAAAAAAACCATTTGAAGATAAAATTACTTTTACCCTCAAATGGCTGAATACCACTAAAAATCAAAAACTATTTATTAATGATCTTCTCTTGGTGGTTGATGGATTCTTGGTGAATGGCCTTGAACATTCTGAGCACGAATTCTTCACTTAGTCCTCTTTGCTCGCCTTCCAGAATCATGTTGCCCAAAATAGCGTTCCAACGGTTGGATTGCAATACGGCTACATTTCGCTTCTTTTTAAGCTTACCGATTTCGTCTGAAATCTTCATTCGCTTGCCCATGGTATCGATTATTTGGTTGTCGATAACATCAATTTGGGCCCTAAGATTGCTCAAGTTACTATTGTATTCGGCTTCTTCGTCGGTTTCTTTTCTGATGCGTAAATCCCTCATGATCTGTACCAAAGTATTTGGAGTAACTTGTTGGGCAGCATCACTCCAAGCACTATCAGGGTCGTGATGTGTTTCAATCATCAATCCATCAAAATTCAAGTCCAAAGCGGTTTGGGAAACATCAAAGATCATATCTCTTTTTCCAGTGATATGGCTTGGATCATTGATAATTGGTAAATCAGGGAACTTCGATTGCAACTCAATGGCCATTTGCCATTCTGGAATGTTACGGTATTTGGTTTTTTCATATGTAGAGAAACCTCTATGGATTACCCCTAACTTTTTGATATTAGCGGAATACAAACGTTCTACAGCCCCCAACCACAAAGATAAATCAGGGTTTACAGGGTTTTTGATCAATACGATTTTATCTGTACCTTCTAAAGCATCAGCGATTTCCTGCACAATAAATGGGCTTACGGTAGAACGCGCTCCAATCCATAGCAAATCCACATCGTGCTCCAAAGCCAGCTCTACGTGTGCACGGTTTGCCACTTCCGTAGCGGTTTTCATTCCGGTTTCTTCCTTCACCTTTTGCAGCCACTTCAAACCAATAGCTCCAACGCCCTCAAAATTTCCTGGACGGGTTCGCGGTTTCCAGATTCCCGCGCGGTAGTAGTTTACATCGGTATCTTTAAGGTCGTGCGCAATTTTCAGCACCTGCTCCTCGGTTTCTGCACTACATGGACCTGCTATCACCAAAGGGTGTGGCAAATTCATATCATCCAACCATTTTCTCATTTCCTTGTTGTTTTCCATCTTCTTTTTTATTGTTTTGTAAGTGGTATTCCTTTTAATATTTGTTTAATTCTATTGGTATTGCTCATTTCATTGTACACATTCTCAAAATCATTGTCGATCAGTAATTTTTTGAACGTCTCCAGATTCTGAATATACTCTTCCAGCGTTTCAATGACATTGTCTCTGTTCTGCTCAAAAATGGGCGTCCACATATCGGGGGAACTCTTGGCCAGTCTCACTGTGCTCTCAAAACCACTGCCCGCCATGTCAAAAATATCACGCTCATTTTTTTCTTTTTCGATAACCGTCTTTCCCAACATAAATGAGCTGATATGTGATAAATGGGATACATAAGCTATATGCTCGTCATGTGCCTTCGGATTCATGTATCGGATGCGCATTTTGAGCTCTTGAAAAATCTCCAACGCTCTTTCCTGCAGCTTGAAGGCTGTTTTTTCTACCTCACATATGATATTGGTCTTGCCCTCATACAAACCTGAAATCGCCGCTGAAGGGCCTGAAAACTCCGTACCTGCAATGGGGTGAGAAGCCATAAAATTTCTGCGCTTGGGATGATCATCCACCACTTGACAGATAAGCTCTTTTGTTGAGCCCGCATCTACAACAACCGTATCGTCTCTCACTGCATCAAGAATCTTTGGAAGCTCCTGAACCAAAGCATCAACAGGAATGGTTACAAAAACCACATCAGTATCTTCCAATGAGTCATATGTTCCCTGCTGATCTATGAGTTTCAGCTCCAAGGCTTCTTTTATATGCTCCTCGTTCTTATCTATTCCAATAATATTGAAATCTGGGTGCAGTCGCTTTATGTCCTTCGCAAAAGACCCCCCAATCAATCCAATTCCTATGACAGCTATATTCATTTTAATTAGATTTTAGATATGAGTATTGAGATTCTAGATTGATGCCTTCCCTTTTTATAAAAAACTTACTTCTCATATCTGATTACTCAAATCTTTTAATGGCTTCTTTTATTTTTTCTTCCTTCACACAAAGCGAAAAGCGGATATATCCTTCTCCATTACTACCGAAAATGGTTCCCGGAGCGATAAAAATATTCTTGTCATATAGCACCTGATCTATGAATTCTTCGGACGACACGGCTCCTTCCGGAAGTTTGCACCATACGAACATCCCAACGGCTTCTTTTGAATACTCACATCCCAATTTTTCAGCTAGCTGAAACATGAGCTCCCTTCGTTTGGAATAAACATCATCCAATGATTCAAACCATTCTGCTCCACTTTGCAAAGCCGCAATGGCACCCTTTTGGATTCCGTAGAACATTCCCGAATCCATATTGCTCTTTACCTTTAGCACAGCATTTATAAACTCACTGTTCCCCATGACCATTCCAACACGCCAACCTGCCATGTTGAACGTCTTGCTCAAACTATTAAGTTCCAAGGCACAATCCTTGGCCCCTTCGATTGACAAAATGCTGATGGGATTTTGGGAAAGCACAAAACTGTATGGATTATCATTCACTAATAGGATTTTATGCTTTTTGGAAAAATCCACTAAAGATTTCAACTGCTTTTTGCTAGCTGTCGCTCCGGTAGGCATGTGCGGATAGCTGACCCACATCAACTTAACCTTGGACAAATCTTGACTGGAAAGTGCTTCCAAATCGGGAAACCATCCATTTTCAGCCTTTAAATCATAGGTTCTTGCAACCCCACCTACCAAATTCGTTACTGAAGCATAGGTAGGATATCCTGGATTGGGCAATAATACCTCATCACCTTCATTTAAAAAGGCCATACTAATGTGCATAATACCCTCCTTGGAACCCATTAGGGGTAAAATCTCGTTCGCCGGTTCCAAGGCCACGTCAAACTTATCTTGATAGAATTGCGCAATGGCCTCCCTAAGGGCTGGCAATCCCTGATAGCTCTGATATTGATGTGCTCCCGTATCGGTAATGGAGTCCTTTAAAGTTTCCAACACCTTTGGCGAAGGAGCTAAATCGGGGCTTCCAATTCCCATGTTGATAATGGGCCTACCCTCGGCCATTAATCCCCTAACCTCTCTCAGTTTTCTAGAGAAGTAATATTCTTGTACGGTATTTAAACGATCCGCCGTAATCATGTTAAAAGTGCATTTTTATATTCGCCCAAAACCCTAAAATCTTCTGACATAATCTCCAACAGCGATTTAGCCTTGGCAAAATGCTCGTAGGTTTCAAAAGTGACATCCACAAAAAAGGCATATTTCCATGGTGTCTCAATAACCGGTAGGGACTGGATTTTCGTTAAGTTCATATTGCAATCGCTCATCACATTCAAAACCGTGGCTAAACTTCCTCTTTTGTGATCTGTAATAAATCGCAAAGAAGCCTTGTTGATCTCTTCCTTGGGGAGCACCTTGTTCTGCCTTTTCAGAATGATGAATCTTGTTGCGTTGTTCTTTATGGTCTGAATCTCCGAAGCAATAATCTCCAAATCATATAATTCGGCCGCCTTTTTGGGAGCTATCGCTGCAATATTGGTGAGCTCTTCTTCTCTAATTCTTCTCGCGGTCTCTGCAGTATCCACACTTTCTACCAGTTTAATATTGGGATATTGTCTGAAAAACTTCTTGCACTGCAGCAATGCCATCGGATGGGAATGGACTTCCTCAATAGCTTCCATATCGCTTCCAGGCAATACCATCAAATTGTGATGGATGCTCAAATAATGCTCCCCGATAATATGGATGTTATTATGATACACAAGATTATAATTGGGAATTATGGAGCCCGCAATCGAATTTTCAATCGCCATGATGCCTTTATCCACAGTTCCATTACATAAATGGTCAATCATCGTATCAAAAGACAGGCATTCGACCAAATCAATGTCGTTCCCAAAAAAATCATTTGCAACCTGATGATGGTTGGATCCTTTAACTCCTTGTATCGCTACTTTTAAACCCATGGCAAAAAAAAATCCCGATTTACATCGGGACTTTATATCTTTTTTATACTTAGTGTATATCTAGAACAATCCCGTACTTCTCTTAAAAAAGAAGTAGAAATAAAAACCATTCCAGAAATACGTCTTTGTCATTTTAGCAAAATCTTGAGCTAAGATAGGTATTCAATTGAAAAACAAAAGACAAACCCAAAATTTTTTCGATTTTTAGTGAAAATGTTCAATTTGTTACATTTTGCTTCGTAGAAATCTTGATTTTTTAAGGATTTAGTGATTTAGAAAACTATAGAAACAAGTGACTCCCATCAAAATATAGTTTGTTGTTTCGGCTGAAAATCTAAAACAGTATTTTTGATTCAAATTCATTTTCATGTCTATCAAAGTCAATAGCATTACTAAAACCTTCGGCAAACAAAAAGCGCTGAACGATGTTTCTTTTTCCATTAACAAAGGAGAAATTGTTGGTTTTTTAGGGCCCAACGGTGCTGGAAAATCGACCATGATGCGAATTTTGACTACCTATTATAAAGCCGATGATGGAGAGGCAGAAGTAAATGGCCACGATGTACTGAAATCTGAAAAAGAAGTACAAAAAAGCATTGGCTATTTACCAGAACACAATCCGCTGTACCATGAAATGTACGTACGGGAATTTCTAGCATTCAATGCCGATGTGTATGAGGTGGGCAAAAGTAGGGTTGCCGAAGTAATCGAACAAACTGGACTTTCTCCTGAAGCCCATAAAAAGATTGGGCAACTTTCTAAAGGCTACAAACAAAGAGTAGGTTTGGCGGCAGCGCTACTGCATGACCCAGAGGTATTAATCTTGGATGAGCCCACTACCGGACTTGATCCCAACCAATTGATAGAAATCCGAAAACTAATCCGTTCCATTGGAAAGAACAAGACCATTTTGCTCTCTACACATATTATGAAAGAGGTTGAAACGGTCTGCGACCGGGTCATTATCATAAATAAAGGGGAGCTGGTAGCGGATAAAAAGCTAGAGGAGCTACGTGAAGCCACGGAGCAGATTATAGAAGTGGAATTCGACTATCGTGTAGAGGAAGTTTTATTAAAAAGTATACCACACGTCTCTCAAGTAAAAAATACAGGTGGTTTTGTTTATGAACTCACTTTTGGCACCTCAGAAGATATGCGTCCCGCCGTTTTTGATTTTGCGCACGATAACCAATTAAAAACCCTTCAACTCAGCCGAAAAAACAAAAACTTGGAAAGTCTGTTCACAGAATTGACCTCTTAGTCAATCTGCCAACAGTTAATTTATCCGGTCCAAATTTGAATCCACATCCCGATTTTTAAAGTTGGCCTTTTTATTATTTCCAAATCGATATTTTAATGAAAGTGCCATTTCCTTGCCATCGGCAAAATATACCCCATCCGCAATGACGCCATTCAAGGTATATTTTTCTTCAAAGTTCATAGCCCGGGCAATATCGTTGAACCGCAATGTACAATCCCAATTTTTAAAAAAAGTTTTGGACAGTGAGGCTTCAAAGACCGCTAGGCCATTTCTTTTAAAGATACCTACTTGTCTCTTGCTCAAAGCCCAAGCCCCTAAAACCAAGGTAGTATCCTTTGCAATCTTCAGTTGGTGATTTGTGTAGGCGTAGATATAGGGCTTCGCGCTTGAAAAAGTGGCTCCACCATCTTTTAGTTGATTATAATTCAGGGAAACCGTGTTATTTGAAGTCCATATTCCTTTGGAATAAGGTAAAGTCACCCCGGCATAGAATCCATTTTCTTTTTCAAGATTTACAAGGGAAAGTAAAGTCGTATCGGCCTGAGGATCGTATGAAATTGTGAAGTTGGTCGGATTGGAACTTTGGTAATAGGTCATGAACAATGACTTATTTCCTTTTTGATAATTCACCGAGAATTCATCAGTTAAGGTAGGCCTTAGATTAACATTTCCAGAACCTTCCAAAAATGGATTGATAAATGCTGTAATGGAGCTGGCCCGCGAAAAATCGGGTCGTTGAATGCTCTTGCCATAGTTGACACTTAGGCTCCTTGTGCTATCCAATGTAACAGTAATATTGGTTTTGGGAAACAGATTGGTGTTTATTCTGGAAACAATTGGTGAATCGTCTGATGCAATGGCTCCATCAACGGTATTGTGTTCAACACGTAAACCAGTTTCAAAATCAATTTTCTTACTTAGTTTGCCCGCGACCGAACTATAAGCAGCATATAGTTTCTCTTCATATCCAAAATCGATAAGGGTTTCCTCGTTCTCCGAAAATTGTTCGATCTCGGTAAAGGCATCAGCCTTGGCCCTACTGATGTTGACACCCAACTCCCACTTTAGATTTTCAGAAAATTTCTTTTCCACATCGAGCCGAAATGCCAATGAATTGATACTGTATTCCTGTTCTCTTGTCTGATCTAAAATAAATGCTGAACCATCAACGCTGTTTGTAATTTCTGTGTCCAAAGTTTGTTTGAATCCAGAGTACTGCACCCCGGTAAAAAGGTTCCAGGTCTTGTTCAGTTTTTTGTTGAAATTGAACGAGGAGCTGTAGTAATTCTTACTATTATCATTTTGCGTCTGTGTTTCGACAAACTCCTCAATATTACCATCCGCTAAAAACGTGTCCGTGAAAAAAGGAGCATCATCGGTTTGTAATCGGATTGTGGAATTGAAGGAAATATAGTCCGAATCATTCCATTGAAAATATAGACCCAGCCCTCCGTTTATCTGTACTCTATCATTTCGTGGAATCAAAACAAGATAGTCGACCAAGACTTCCCTTTCCGGGATTTCAAACAAAAAACTATTGCTCTCCCACTGCTGTAATTGGTTGTATCCCAAATTACCCCGGACTGTCCATTTTTCATTTGCATAACTTGTATTGAATCCCAAATAATTGTTGAAATTCCGCTTTGCTGATGCCGTTTCGGTAACACTTCCACGTAAACCATTATTTTGTCTCTTTTTCAACATAATCAGTAGCACTGCCCTGCCTTCTGCCTCATATTTGGCCGATGGATTGTTGATCAACTCTATTGTTGCAATACCATCTACAGGTAGCGCAGAGAACTCTTCCATGGAAATACGTTGATTGCCCAAGTAAATTAGAGGATTGCCTTTACCTAAAATGGATATGGATTCCCTGTCCGGTGATATCTGCACATTTGGGAGTCGGGATAGCAAATCCACGGGGTCGGGTATGGACGAAAAGTAGGGGTTTTGGACATCTACTTTTAGGTTGCCTGCTTTATATTCAAACGGGCTTTTGGTTGCCACCACTTCAACCTCGCTAAGTTCAGTCGCCCCTTCTTTTAAAACAATATTGAAAACTCTATTTGCATTTATCGAAAAGGCTTCTTGGTACGGTTCAAAACCCAATGCCGAAATCTGCAGTACATAGTCTCCCTGAGGGACATCTTCTAAGGTAAAATTACCTTCCAAAATCGTTGCATATTTTTCCAAAGTGTTTGTCCCGCTTTTTAAAAGGAGTACATCTCCAATGGAAACTACAAGCCCAGTGTCATCAAAAACCTGCCCTTCAAGTTTGAAAACATCTTGACCGTATGCATTAGAAATAATTAAAAAGAACAATAGGCTTATCCGTCTCAAAGTATTGTGTTTTGATACAAAATAAATTCGGAAAACTGTTTAGGAAAGCATCCTGGGGGTATGATTTAGGTACTAGTACCCGTACTTTTTTGCAACAGCTCCTTTCTGTTGGCGACATTTAACTTGCTGTAAATGTTTGTAATATGCGTTTTTACCGTGTTCAAACTAATAAAAAGCTCATTGGCGATCTCCTTATTGCTTTTTCCTTGTAGAATAAGGTTGCGGATTGTCAACTCTTGTTTACTCAATTCAGAAACCAAAGCTGCGCGTCGGTTTCTTCTCGTTTTTACAACTGCAATTCCAAAAATTACAGTCAGGAAAAACAATCCAAGATTCAACCACCTGCTTTGTGACAGTTTTCTTTCCAAATCCGCATTGGTCAAATAAGCTAATTTTCGCTCTAAAAATGCATATGTCGATGGGGTCAAATCGCTTGATTTCAATTCTGAGAGCAGATTTAGATAGTATGTCTCATTTTCAGAGATATCTCTATCCAACAATTGTTTTCTTTCCAATTCTTTAATCCCAACCAATTTCACCAATAATATTTGCAAGGAATCTTTCACAAAACCTTTTCTTGGTTTCGACATTTCTTCCTGTTGCAAATATTGATGAGTCAATCTTGATTCAAATTCCTTTAACTTTTGCCATTCCCTGTCAGCTTGACTAGTCGTAACATAGTTGCTAAAAACTTGTTTTCCTTTTTGAAACTCAATTTTATCCTTTGCTGATAACATGAAGCTAACTTTGTTGGCAATAGTGTCATTCACGATTTGCCTTATCCGTTCAACATGTAACTGGTATATCTTGTCATTGTCGGAAAAATATTTTTTATCAAACTTGAAGAAACCATTTTTTTGAATATCTGTTACCGCAATTGGTTTTGTTTTCGGGTTATTTTCCGCATCGGATAGGGTTACTTGACTTAAATACACCTTAGGTTTCCATGCATTGGAATCATCAAAATTCACAAATCCAGAAACAGCTTGTTGTGCAGTTAGCTGCAATCCAAACAAAACGAAAACAAGAACTAAAAACGGTTTGCGCATTATGTAGGCTTATTGAATAAAATTAAGGTATTTGTATGGCAGATGCAATTTCTATTTTAGGTCAAATATCATGTTATCTGTATATCCAAATCGGTACTTTTATGGCTTAAATGGATAATGGATTTATGAAACCGAACAATTCCAAGCTAGAACTGTCTTCCGAAGCCATGAAAACCTATGGTTATCAAGTGGTGGATGCCATTGTTGAACATTTCGATTCACAAAAAAACAAATTACCTGTTGCCATGGGATCAAGGGAAGAAATGGATTCTTTATTCCTTGAAGAGGTCCCAGAAAAGGGTACTGCACCAAGTAAAGTGCTTGACTTTGTTCTAGAAAAGGTAATGACAAACAGCACCAATATGTCCCATCCGAAAGCCTATTCTTTTGTTCCCGGGCCAAGCAATTATGTAAGTGTTATGGCCGACACATTGGCCACAGGGTTTAACATTTTTTCAGGTGGATGGGTAGCATCTCCCGCCGCTGCAGAACTCGAAATCATTACAATACAGTGGTTGCTTAAGATTTTTGGCTTTCCCCAAAAAAAGGGCGGAGGAATTTTTACCAGTGGAGGGTCAATGGCAAATTTAACCGCCCTGACCACGGCTAGACAAATTAAATGCGGGGACGACTTTTCCAAAGCAGTAATCTATCTTTCAGACCAAGCGCATTCTTCCAATATCAAAGCAATTCGGGTTTTAGGCTTTAAAAAGGAACAGATTCGAATCATTCCTACGGATATTGAGTTCAAATTTGCGATCAACAAGCTTAAAAATTGTATTGCCAAAGATCGCTTGGAAGGATTTCATCCATTTTGCTTGATTGCCACCTCAGGAACAACTAACACGGGGACAGTTGACCAATTATTGGATTTGTCCAAAATTTGTAAAAAAGAGGACATTTGGTTTCATATTGATGGAGCTTACGGTGCGGCGGCTATTCTATCCGCAAAGGGGAAACAATTGATGAAGGGAATTGAAAAAGCCGATTCGTTGACGGTTGATCCGCATAAATGGTTTTTCCAACCGTATGAAATGGGTTGTCTTTTGGTAAGAAATCATAAACACTTAAGTCACACCTTCACTGAAAAACCTGAATATCTGAGGGATATAGAAGGAAACACTTCTGAAATCAATTTTTATGATCACGGAATCCAATTGACCAGAAGGTTCAGGGCACTTAAGTTTTATATGTCAATTAAAACCTTTGGACTTGATGAGTTTAGAAAAGCCATTACCTATAATATCGATTTGGCAGAGGCTACGGAATCCATTTTACGAAAAAGTGGGCAATGGGAAGTAGTTTTTCCTGCTACGTTGGCTGTTATCAATTTCAGGTTCAATCCGATTGGGAAAAACTATTCGCAACAGAAGTTGGATGAAATCAACCAACACATATCAGAAAAAGTAGTGTCGTCTCGTAAGGCACTTTTAGTCACAACTTTGTTACATGGTCAAGTGGTGTTACGAATGTGCCTGATCAACCCAAGAACTACATTAGATGATGTAAAAGAAACCTTGACACTTTGTCAGGGTTTTGCACAAGAATACACTTAAATGATTACCTTATTTTGAGGCTAAACGTTTGCGGTGTTCAAAAATAGTGATGAACATACGGACACTAATGTTTCGCGCACGTTGTTTGGCTTTTTCGGCATTCTCTCCTATGAAATTGGTGTCAATGGTATCAATCCAATGGCGTAACCAAATTCCAAAGTGCTCATTGGTTATAGTCTGATTCATTTTTTCATCTACCTCTGCATGCACAACAAGCGGATTACCTTTATACTTTTGCACAAAAAACAGGTTGGTTTCCCAAAAATTGGTCAGTTTCTCAATGTGCTCGGGCCAATCCTCAATAATATCATTGAAAAAGTGACCTATATCAGTATCCTTTCTGACCTTTTCGTAGAACTTGGTCACCAAAAAATTTACATCTTCCCTTGTTTCTATCTGCTTTCTGGACATACTAGAACAAATTTAAGATTAATACCAAAGTGCTGAGAACAACACTGATAATAAACAGGTTGAAAACCACTTTTGGCTTTTGCTGGGATAAAACGGAAGCATTAAATCCCATACAAGCAATCGTAATTAAAAACAATTGGAACATTTGTAATGGAGCAACTCCGTTAACCAATATGTAAAGAGCGGCCACTGACCCCAAACAACTCTGGGCAATGATAAAAATGGCGGCATAACCACTCATATTTTTTTCAAATTCGTATAATCCTTTGTGATAGAGTTCCATAATACCTGTCATTTGTCATATTATGAAACAAAATTAGAGCTGCTGCAAGGCTGTTGTTTATGACCGAAATCATAAAACAAGCCTTTTGCTCAAAGTTTTACCGAAGAATCTTGTGAGATTTGAGTTGAACCATGTTCTTTTTCTCCAACGACTTGATGGCCCTGATCACGGTTTCTACCCTTAAACCGGTAAGGTCCGCCATTTGTTGACGGGACAATTCCACCAAATAGGGTTCTTCCTTTGGAATTTTATGGATATGTATTTTGAAATAATCAATCAACTTGAGCAATCGATGCTCTGGGCTTTCTGTGGAAATCTCAGCAACCATGGTGGCTTTATAGTGCAATCGACCCGCAAGTACCTTAGTCAATTCCAAATGTGTTTCCGGATTTTCACGGAGTAATTTGAAGAAGCTTTCTTTTTCCAGTCTCCAAACCGAGCTGTCTTCCACAGCTTCTGCTTGGGCAGGATATTTCAATTCGGCAAACAAAGGAGGTTCTCCAAAGCTTGAGCCGGTCATGAATATTCCCTGAATGAACTCCTTCCCATCTTCATTGAAGTTGTTCATTTTGATTTTACCCGAACCTACTTGAAAATAATAACGAGCTTGGGTGTCTACATTAAAAAGCACTTCCTTTTTTTGAAGAAGTATCTGAGTAGCTCCGTACTGTTTCAAAAGCTCTTCCGGAATCATAGTTTTTCTTCAAATTCCAAGCAATCCAATCGGATGTCAGAATGTTTCAATTGTTTTTCCAGTAGGTTACAGTAATGATCATCGCCTGTTTTTCGATAGAACTTACATGCAAAACAGGTGCGTTGTACGGTCAACACGCCGATTTGATTCAATTGATAAATCAATTTACTCAGGGTCTTGAACAGGTTTTCTTTTTCCTCAGCATCAACCAATTCCAATTGTTCGGCCAGCGGGTTGGCAAAATGTTCCGTTTCTGCAACAATTTTTTTTCCCGCTGCGGAAAGAAGAATGGAATAGCTCCGATTATCTGCTGACGAATGGTCTTTGACCACCAATTCTTTTTTGACCAAAACGCGTATGGCATCGCTGATAGTTGGTTTGGTCACATTAAATTCCTGAGCCAAAAAACTTACATTATTGAACTCGCTTTTATGATAGGCCACAAAAATCAAGATTTGAATCTGAATCGGGCTTAATCCCAATTGCTTGGCTTTTTCCCATAGAAGCGCCTTGAAGGCTTGTGAAATGCGCTCCAGGCCAGCAATTATTTTGCTAGAGAGGTCAATTTGCTGCTGTTCTGGGTCAAAAATGCTTCTTTTATCCATAATGAACAATGCCTGCCGATAATCTCGACAGGCAAAGTTAGTTATCCTAATTAAATTAGGAACAATTTTCCATTTCTATAATATAATAGCCTTCTGCTTCAATGCTTTCAACCACATGAGCAGGTGCTGATTGCATATGGCAAAATCGACACTCTTTAGCGGATAATTTTCCGGTTCCAAAAGATTTGGACTTTAAATACTCCGTCCCATATCCAAAGATAACATCAGTATTCGTTGTGGTTGAAGGCACCAAAATGTCAAAATGCATCACTTTTCCATCTTCTCTTGGCACATAGGTATCCCAAACTGAAACTTCCATTATTTTACAGTATAAGGTAAAGACAAGTCTCCACTTGCGACGCTAAAAACTTCATATACTCCCAGCATCGGCAAATCTTCGACACTGGTGTTGACTTTCATAAAAGCTGCTACACCATCATAACTGAAATCGGTTTTGTTGTTCATTCTGTAATGAGGCACAACAACTTTTATGCTATTGCTTTGGGTAGTTACTGGATATCCGGGAGAATCCATATACATTGGCATACCGGGATTGGTCGGCGGCAATACCACTGTTTTGTCCGCTTTTTTGAACTGCTTTACTGAAAGTCCACCTGCAACGCGGTTATCCTGTGCAAGTACTACCCAATGGGGATGCCATTCTACACCATCATTATCAAAAACTGAATCATTATTCTCATCCCATAGCGGAGTATCATCAAAATCAGGATGTGAGGTCAGGGCCAATGCCAAAATACCTTCTGTTGCACTGAAACCAACATCTGTAGGTGGTAAACTTGTTGGAAAAACATAACCCAAAACAGGTGCACCATCCAATTGTCCGGCTGGAACCGGAACCGTGCTACCCGCCTCACCATTGACCGCAATCTCCCAAACCATGATTCCTAAATCGGCCTTGTTAGTTACTTGGACCGATTTAATTTGAAAGTCGTCATTGTTATATTGACTTTTTTGGGCGCAGGAGGTTAATAGACCTCCACTGAGCAATAAGCCCAACATAAATACATTTTTACTTTTCATATTTCAAATTTTTATTAGGATTCCTAACTATTATAATTAAAAAAATATCACCCCTTTAAATCTTCGATTGATGCTCCATAATTAATATGTAGCACATTACCGTTGGGAGTTACCAAAGCGGGGACTGATTTCACACCAAAGCGCTCTGCTTCGTTCACTTTTTCTTTGTTTTCGCCAATATGAACTATTGACACATTCTCAGAACCGATAAGGCTAACTAAATCTTGTTCTGCACTCACGCATACAGGACAGCCTGCATGATAAAAAACTGATTTACTCATTTCTTCTATTTTTTAGGTTTTTGCATTATTGCTCTGCAAATATAGTAAGGATTCCTAATTAAATAAAATATTTATCGAATCAAGTTCATTTTGCAGCTTAGGGTCTGTACAATTCATTAAAATGGAAATCACCAATTGTTCATTCGGGTACACAAAAAAATTGGAATATGCTCCCACACTATTGCCCACATGCCCCACAAAACTCCTACCCATCGTATCTTGACTTACCTGAAAGCCCAAACCATAATAAGTTGGGTTCCCACCAACAGTTTGGGAGGTTAGAACCTCATTAAGAATTTTGGGTTCTACTATCTTCGGATTTAATATTTCACTTCCCAATTTGGCGATATCGTTACTTGTGGATAAATAGCCTCCTCCTGCCATTTTGTAATGATTATTGACGGACACTGCTTTTTTGAAGCCTGTGGCTCTTTTTGAATAAAACTCAGCTAGACCATCGATTCCAATTATCACATCCTCATCTTTACCTGGCGGAAGAGTATCATGCATGTCCAAAGGGTCTAAAATCTTTTCTCCAACATAATCTTCAAAAGGGACTCGGGCAGCTTCTTGCATGGCCAACGAGAGAAGCACAAAGTCAAAGCTGTTGTACAGATAACCCTTTCCGGGTTCAAAAACTAAGTGGTCATTTTTAAAAACATCAACGCTGTCCTTTATGGAGAAGGAATGATTTAACGCAAATTCCTTGCCCTTATATCCTCGAATCCCAGCGGTGTGTCCGGCCAGCTGCCGAAGTGTAAAATCATATTCTTTTTTAGGGTAGTAGGGTACATAATCGTAGAATGAGGCATCTAAATCTACCAACCCCTCCTCTATCATTTTAGCCAAAGTAATTCCTGTAATACATTTTGAAATGCTAGCAATTCGAAATATGGTGTTTTGAGGATCTACCGGAATCCTTTTTTCAAGATTGGCATAGCCATATCCCTTCTCAAGAGCAACCCTACCCCCTTTTAAGACGGTCACAGCCATTCCAGGAACTTTCCTTTCTGTAGTCAAATTATAAAGCATCGCATCCGCTTTAACGATTCCTTGCAATCCCTTCAATGATTTGATTCCTTCCTGAGTAAATAGATTTTTTAAATAGGCATATATTGATTTCAAGCTAGGTCTCCTTTTTTTCGAAAGTACTGAGAAATCCAAGATTTTCACTTCTTATTGCCTATCATTCAGAAAGTCCGCAAGATTGGAAAAGTTCACAGGGCCATTTCCCCATACATTTGTGACATAAATATGAATGAGGTGGCTAAAACCAAAAGCAATAGGGAAATCTATCAGCAAAAATTGAACAAGGTCGTGGAATATGTCCACAACCATCTGGATGAAAAAATCGAGATAAAGACCTTAGCAGAGCTTTCCCATTTTTCTCCATATCATTTTCATCGCATTACCAGGGCCCTATTGGGTGAACCCATTGGAGCGTATATCTCAAGAATTCGATTGGAAACCGCTGCCAAAATGATTCGATATAGCGAATTGTCTATTGAAGAAATCAGTTATCATGTGGGTTACGAAACCCCATCATCCCTAACCAAGGCATTTCGACAACATTTTGGAACCACTCCATCAAATTATAGGAAAAATAAAAAAATCAATTTTAAAACAACAGTACGAATGGAAACAACATTGAACATTAAAAAACCGAAAATCAACACCTTAGAAGACAAAGATTGCATTTACTTAACCCTTAAAGGAGCCTATGAAAAATTGGATTATCCTGCAGCTTGGACCACCTTATGGCAAGTTGTCAAGGAGCAAAAGCTCTTTACTGCGGGAATAGAACATCTTGGGCAAGCTTTTGATGACCCCAACGTTACTGAAGAAAACCAAATTCGTTATGATGCTTGCTTGGTCGTTCACAAGGAAGCCAAACCTTCAGGAAATGTGGGAACAAAAGTATTGAAAGGTGGTAAATTTGCGATTTTCCATTACCAAGGCAGTTATTCCAATCTTGGAGCCGTCTATGATTACATTTTTAATACTTGGTTGATGGAAAGTGACCACGAACTTCGTGATGAGCCTGTAAGGGAAAAATATTTGAACAATCCGGAAAAAACAGCAGAGGACAAGTTGAAGACTGAGATTTACATTCCCATTCAGTAAATCAATCCCTAAATATCAGCCGTCCATTAAAAAGCTCGTCTACTTCAACTTCTGGTGGACGGTTGATACTGATGACATCTCCCGTTCCCCGTATCACCCCAGAAATTCTCAGTTGGGGATTTACTATGATGTCGTTGGACCCCCGATGATTTATACTCACATTTTGAGACACTAGATTTTCCGTTTCTATTCGAGAGTCCCCTGCAGCCACATTAACATTCAGATTTGTTGTCGTGCCCCTAAGTTTGAAAAAAGCAATTCCATTTACTGTGATTCGAATATTTTCTGCGTTAAGGTTTAAATCAAAAGAACCGTCCGTGGTTTCAGTTTCTGGATTGACGAAACTTTCTGAAATCAGGTTCAAGTTTGGGTAATCCAAAACTCCATCACTGGAAATCAATAATCCAGTGCTGCTTCGAATTTCAGTAATGTTTGGTGAAGTAACATAAACTGTGGTCAAACCATAATCCCGGATAAAATTACAACCGTTTTCATTTCTTAAAATAAGACGATTGTCCTCTACCCTAGCCGTTACTTCATTTTGCAAAAACTCTCCTGTCTCAACTTCGACTTGCTGTTCATCGCCTTGTTTTAGAATCAAATTGATATTCTCGAATACCGTGATTGTCCCAAACTCCGAAACTTCAATGGTCCTTCGAGTCAAGTCACCGGCATTTTGGAAACAATCTGGAGTATTTTCACCATTACAGGCTGCTAAAATCACAACTAAATATGTAATTATCGCTTTTTTCATAGCCGAACTCCTATTCCAAATTCAACAGTCTCTGCCTTAGCGCCATGCGATTTTAAGGTAATGGCCCCAAAGATTTTATCTCCGAAATAACGTTTTAACCCAATTCGATTATAAACCCGACCCTCAAAGTCAAACGGATAGTAGATATAGTAGCCCAATTGGGTCACCATACTCATTTTATTAATGAACAACTCATGACCTGCAAACAACCCCACACGTTTAAAATCGGTATCTGATGCCACTTCCAATTCAGGAAATCCGATGGACTGAAATCGAATCAATTCCTTCAAAAAATTGGAAAAAAACACATCCGTCCCTAACTGAATTGCACTTTTTCTCCCCAATCTTTTATCCGCATAGGCCGAAAGTATCCAAAATCCATATCGACCCGAATTGATCACATCACTTTCATTAACCCCGGTTCTGAAAGCCAGATTATAGCGAATCGGTTCGGTGATTTTTTCTATCGGCTCAGGAACGATGAATTCGAAAGTATTCCCACCATCTAGATCATAGGTCAGTCCTACATTTAGCGCCATCGTATTGGTAGATGTATTGGGTGCCTTAAAATTAGCATTGGAATAGTGAATCAACGAAAGCCCTGCCTTCAAACCCAGTCCGGAAAACAAATTTTCTTTATGATAATTGAGCATTACCATGGTAGAACTCAAAAGATGGGTACCATAGGCATTGTTCCTAAAGTTGTTGTTCTTATCATAAGGGTTTGTGTTATAGGCCACCCCTTGCCCCACTCGAAACTGCAAATTCCGTTTAAAAAAATAAAAATTGTAATGAGCGTACAATCCAAAGTTCTCACCCAATGTAGAGTTGTTCATGTTCTGGTAAATGAACGAAAAACCTGTATCTGGGTATCCATACAATGATTCCCATTCTTCGTTTCCGAACCTTTTACGATTAAATCCAAGAATAAAACCTCCCGGGTGATTGGCTATTAAATGGGAAATATCCGTGTTATGTAAAAGTATGGAGCCATAAAATTGACTGGCATCCAACACGTACTTTTTAGGGATTTCTTTTTGTTGGGAAAATCCATGTAAGCTGTTTAATAACACACATAAATAAAGTAGGCGCTTCATGAGGCGCAAAAATAGACATATTTGACTGAAGGGTGAAAGGTGCTAGGTATTCAATATTTTTCTAACCTCGGTTGAAACCCTACCATCAAGTATCTTAAAAAACTTCCTTGGCAATCGCTTTGATATTATCTGATTTTCCCATCGAGTAATAATGCAGCACAGGCACACCTGCATCTTTAAGTTCTTTGGACTGTTGAATACACCATTCCACCCCTACTTGTCTGACTTCCTTATTGTTTTTACAAGACTCAACGGCTTCAATCAAATCTTCAGGAATATCCACTCGAAAAACTTGAGGCAACAATTGTAGGTGTCTTTTAACCGCAATGGGTTTTATTCCCGGGATTATGGGCACGTTAATACCCATTTTTCGAGCTTCATCTACAAACTCAAAGTATTTTTTATTATTAAAAAACATTTGGGTTACCACATAATCAGCACCCAGATCCACTTTATGCTTCAACCGTTTTAAATCGGATTTCAAAGAAGGGGCTTCCATGTGTTTTTCTGGATATCCGGCCACACCTACGCAGAAATTGGCACAATTGTCAGTTTCAATGACCTCATGTAGATAGTTGCCTTTGTTCAAATCGCTAATTTGCTTCACCAAATCTGAGGCATATAGGTGTCCGCCGCTGGTTGGGGCAAAATACTTTTCCTCTTTCATGGCATCTCCACGCAAGGCCATTACATTGTCAATTCCGAGGTAATGACAGTCTACCAACAAATACTCGGTCTCTTCTTTTGTAAAACCTCCACACAACACATGGGGAACCGTATCTACATTATATTTATGTGTGATGGACGCACAGATACCCAAAGTACCGGGTCGCATTCTGGTCAATTTTTTGTCCAAAAGTCCATCCCTGTCAATATAGACATACTCCTCTCTAGAGGTAGTAACATCTATAAACGGAGGTTTAAACTCCATTAATGGATCTATATTGTTATAGAGTTCCTGTATACTCTTTCCTTTTACAGGTGGTATAATCTCAAAGCTAAAAAGTGTTTCTCCTTTGGCTTTTTTTATGTGGTCGGTTACTTTCATCCTATTGGGTTGTTCGTTGTTTGTTGATAGTTAGTGGCAATACTTTATTATTTTGATGAATAATAGTTGATAAAGCCATTCAATAATTTTTTACAGGTTTTAATTTGTTTTAAAAGAGAATTGAAATCAGTATCGGCCAGATAGTCCTGATCTAAGGATAAGTACAGTTGAGTTTCCAATTCATATAGTGAACCTCTAGCTATATGTAAAAACTGAATCGTGTCGGCAGAAGTTCTTCGTCCACATCCTTCTGCTATATTTGAAGGAATAGAAATACTACTCCTTCTCATTTGACTTATTAATCCATAAACTTCATCTTTTGGAAAAGATTTGGTTTGTTTATAAACCAACTTGACTAGTTTTCGAGATTCTTTCCAAATATCTAAATCGGTGTATTCCATGAAACCATCAACTAACTTCCGTCAACTATGTTGGGAGCTAGCCATTTCTGTGCTTTCTCCAATTCAATTTCTTTTCTGTTGGCAAAATCAGCTACTTGATCTTGCTTAATTTTTCCAAGTCCAAAATATTTGGCCTGTGGATGTCCAAAATAGTATCCACTTACACTGGCAGCAGGCCACATGGCTAAACCATCAGTCAGTTTCACCCCAATTTTTTCCTCTACACCCAGTATTTCCCAAATGGTAAGTTTTTCCAAGTGATCCGGACATGCCGGATAGCCCGGTGCAGGTCTTATTCCTTGATATTTCTCAGCAATCAATTCATTATTGGTAAAACTCTCTTTGCACGTATACCCCCAATGGTTTGTACGCACATCTTTGTGAAGGTATTCAGCAAAAGCTTCTGCCAAACGGTCTGCCAAGGCCTTCACCATAATAGCGGAATAGTCATCTAACTTCTCTTCATATTTCTTGGCCAGTTCTTGTGTTCCAAATCCCGTTGTCACACAAAAACAACCCATATAATCTTGAATTCCCGAAGATTTTGGAGCTATAAAATCCGCTAATGCAATGTTTGGAACTCCTGCTCTTTTCTTTAATTGTTGACGGAGGGTTCTGAAAATCGTTTTCTCTCCTTCATTCGAAATAACTTCGATATCATCATCATTTTCTGAATTGGCTGGAAACAATCCAAAAATAGCCTTCGCTGTCAATTGTTTTTCCTCCAAAATCTTTTTCAACATCTTTTGGGCATCCTCAAAAAGTTCGGTGGCCTGTTTCCCCACCACATCATCCTTAAGGATGTCTGGATATTTTCCATGTAAATCCCAGCTTCTAAAAAATGGAGTCCAGTCAATGAAATTTGTTAGTTTTTTTAAATCGAAATCCTTCCAAACTTGAATTCCGGTTTCCTTGGGCTTCACAATGTCCGCAGAATTCCATTCAATTTGCAACTTGTTATTTCTAGCTCCTTCCAAGGTCAGATATTCTTTTTGCTTGGTCCGATTCAAGAATTTATCCCTGAAACTTTCATAATCCAACTTTATGGACTTTTTGTACCTGTCGGAGGTCTCTTTTTGCAACAAATCGCCAACAACGGTCACTGCACGCGAAGCATCATTTACATGTACCACCGACTGACTATATTGCGGGTCAATCTTTACTGCAGTATGGGCTTTGCTAGTAGTAGCTCCACCTATCAATAGTGGCACTGTAAATTGTTGACGTTCCATTTCTTTAGCCAAAAAGACCATTTCATCCAGTGAAGGAGTGATCAAACCGCTAAGGCCAATAATGTCAACCCGTTCTTCTTTGGCCTTATTGATTATTTTCTCTGGCGGTACCATTACCCCCATATCCACAATTTCGTAATTGTTACAGGCCAACACCACACTTACGATATTCTTCCCGATATCATGGACATCTCCTTTGACGGTTGCCATCAATATTTTTCCAGCTGCTTGTGTTTCGGAGTCTTTAGATTCTTCAATATAAGGTGTGAGGTACGCCACAGCCTTTTTCATCACCCGGGCTGATTTTACCACCTGAGGTAAAAACATTTTCCCACTTCCAAACAAGTCGCCAACCACATTCATCCCGGTCATCAAATTACCTTCGATAACTTCAAGGGGTTTTGAAGCCTGTTGACGGGCTTCTTCCACATCTTCAACGATGTACTGGTCTATTCCTTTGACCAAGGCACGGGTTATCCTGTCCTGTAAAGGTTCTTCCCGCCACGATAAATCGACTTTGCTTTCTTTTGCCTTCCCGACAACTGTTTCAGCGAATTCCAACAACCTTTCTGTAGCATCATCCCGTCTATTGAGAATCACATCTTCTACATGCTCCAACAAATCTTTGGGAATGTCATCATATACTTCCAGCAAAGCTGGATTAACGATTCCCATGTTCATTCCTGCCTCAATGGCATAATACAGGAACACCGAATGCATGGCCTCTCTCACGGGATTGTTTCCTCTAAATGAGAATGAAACATTGCTGACACCACCACTAACGCTGCAATGCGGAAGATTTTGTCTAACCCAACGTGTGCCTTCAATAAAATCAATGGCATTGCGCTTGTGTTCTTCCATTCCAGTGGCCACGGGAAAGATATTCAGGTCAAAAATGATATCCTCCGGCGCAAATTTGACCTCATCTACCAAAATTCGGTAAGAGCGTTCAGCGATTTCAATCCGTCTTTCATAGGTATCTGCTTGTCCAACTTCATCAAAAGCCATTACTATTACCGCAGCACCATAGCGCTTAATCAATTTGGCTTGCTGGACAAATTGCTCTTTTCCTTCTTTTAGACTAATAGAATTGACCACGCATTTTCCTTGAACCACTTGAAGTCCAGCTTCAATGATTTCCCATTTTGAGCTATCAATCATAATGGGAACTCTTGCAATGTCGGGTTCAGAGACAATCAAGTTTAAGAACCTTACCATGGCCTCCTTGCCATCGATAAGGCCATCGTCCATGTTGATGTCAATAATTTGCGCCCCTCCTTCTACCTGATGTCGGGCTACATCCAAAGCTTCATCATATTTCTCCTCTTTGATCAAGCGAAGAAACTTTTTGGACCCGGCCACATTGGTGCGTTCCCCTACATTGGTGAAATTACTTTCTGGGGTAATCACCAAAGGCTCAAGGCCCGATAAACGTAAAGGACGTTTGTGGTTGTTCGTTGTTTGTTGTTCGCTGTTTGTTGCTCCCATAAACTAAAAACTATCAACCGTCAACTTACGTGGAGCGTAATCTTTAACCAAATCCGCTATAGCTTTAATATGATCTGGAGTAGTTCCGCAACACCCACCAACAATATTCACCAATCCTTTTTCTACATACTCTTTGATTTGCGAAGCCATTTCTTCCGGTGATTCATCATATTCCCCAAAAGCATTTGGCAAACCAGCATTGGGATGTGCCGAGACACCATAACTCGTTTTGGCCGATACGACTTCCAAATGTGGAACCAACTGTTTTGCGCCCAAAGCACAATTGAATCCTACTGAAATAATCGGAATATGTGAGATGGAAATCAAAAAAGCTTCTGCAGTCTGACCAGAAAGGGTTCTACCTGAAGCATCGGTAATCGTACCGCTCACCATTATGGGCACTTCAATATTTCTTTCATCCTTTACCTCTTCGATGGCAAACAAAGCAGCCTTTGCGTTTAGGGTGTCAAAAATCGTTTCCACTAAAAGGATGTCAGAGCCCCCATCCAAAAGTGCTTCTACTTGTTCTTTATACGATTCTCTTAGTTCATCAAATGAAACCGCTCGAAATCCAGGATCATTCACGTCAGGAGACATACTGGCCGTTTTATTGGTTGGGCCTATACTCCCAGCTACAAATCGAGGTTTATGCGGTTCTTTTTCTGTGAACTCCGTTGCTACCTCCTTGGCTATTCGTGCAGATTCGTAATTGAGTTCATATACCAAATCCTCCATATGGTAATCCGCCATTGCGATGGTAGTCCCGGAAAATGTATTGGTCTCTACAATATCTGCCCCTGCGGTAAAATATTTTCTATGAACTTCAGCAATGGCTTCAGGCTGAGTCAAAGACAATAAATCGTTATTTCCCTTTAAAGGATGTTTCCAATCCTTAAAACGGTCACCTCTAAAATCTTCTTCTTCGAATTTATAGCGTTGCAGCATGGTGCCCATGGCTCCATCCAACACTAAAATCCGTTCTTGTAATATTTCTTCAATACTTTTCATAACTCAATTCCCCTTAATTAGGGTTATAAATGGTATCAAGAAAAATGTAAGAAATACGTTAGAAAAGTATCCTATGTTATCCTTCCCGAACCGAATCTCCGATTAAGGTAGAATTTAGCACCTTCTTTATATGGATTAAAGGGTTGCTAAGGCTTCTAAGGGTCCAATCCCTCCACCTTTCTTGATAACAACTTCAATTTTTAAATGAACTGAGGACAAAATAACCACACTTTATAATCAAAAGCAACTTAAATGGCCCTTTTTTTAAGTTAAAACCTTCCAAAGTTGGAACAATGGAAGGTTTGACTAACTCAAATAACCTAAAAAAACTTTTAGACTATACTTTGCACCACTTCTTTTTTGGCCTCTTTTTTGGAACCGTCGAATCCGGTTACACCACCAACTGTGGTATATTTCATTACAAATCTCTTATCAGGATTGATGATCTGGTAGGCATATTGACACATTACAGCTGCCTCATGGAACCCTGATAGAATCAGTTTTAATTTTCCTTCGTAGGTATTTACATCACCAATGGCAAAAACACCTGGTATATTGGTCTGATAATCCTTTGAATTGTTGACCTTGATGGCATTTTTCTCAATCTCCAAGCCCCAACTTCCAATAGGACCCAATTTTGGGGAAAGTCCAAAAAGTGGAATAAAATTGTCCGTTTCCACATAAGTTTCTCCTTTAGCCTCATCATTGTGTTTAATGACCACAGCTTTTAACTCATCTTCCCCGTGCAATTCTTTAACCTCTGCTTCAGTATAGAGTTGAATTTTGCCCAACTTGGCCAATTCGGATGCTTTTTCAACTGAATCCAGGGCACCCCTAAATTCATTTCTTCGGTGTACCAAAGCTACTTCAGAAGCAACATCTGCCAAATAAATTGCCCAATCCAAAGCTGAATCACCGCCTCCTGCGATAACTACCTTTTTGTCGCGATATACTTCTGGGTCTTTGATGATATAAGCCACTCCTTTGTCCTCAAAATCTCCAATGTTGGAAATTAAAGGCTTTCTAGGTTCAAATGAACCCAATCCACCCGCTATTACCACAACCGGAGCATGGTGCTTGGTCCCTTTGTTCGTAGTGACAATAAAGGAACCATCCTCTTGTTTTTCCAAAGTATCGGCTCTCTCACCTAAGGTGAACCCAGGCTCAAAAGGTTTAATCTGTTCCATGAGTTTATCCACCAAATCACCGGCCAAAATCTCAGGATAGGCAGGAATATCATAAATCGGCTTCTTTGGATAAATCTCCGAGCATTGGCCCCCGGGCTGTGGAAGCGCATCAATCAAATGCGTTTTTAGCTTTAACAATCCCGCTTCAAAGACTGTGAACAATCCTGTCGGTCCTGCTCCAATTATTAGTATATCTGTTTTGATCATAATCTTACTTTAAAGGTCTCGGCCTGTTCCTTCGACAACACTTCGACAAGCTCAGTGTGACAATGATGACAGTCCGAACTGATATTTATACTTTTTCAAACAATTTTATTCCCGCTTCAATCGAGTTCTTTTGAATCTCCTTTATTTTTTGTCTATGTCTTACGACTTCTCCTATTATTATTATGGCTGGATTCGACAACTTTTGCTCATTGACCTTCTCCACTATCGTAGAGACTGTGCCAATTCCAATTTTTTCATTATCTCTTGTACCATTTTGAATGATAGCAACTGGTATATCCGATTTACCTTCCTTCGCAAAGAGCTCCGTAATCTCTCCTAACTTTGACATTCCCATCAAAATCACGACGGTTGCATTGGACTTGGCGGCCAAAGCAACATCCGTGGACAGCTTATGCTCTTTGGTAGTACCTGTAATTACCCAAAAACTCTCCGAAGCGCCTCTTTTGGTCACAGGAATATGTTGGGATGCCGGTACAGCCACTGAAGATGAAATCCCCGGGACGACCTCAACATCCAAGCCATACAACGCTGCGTATTCCATTTCCTCAGCTCCCCGTCCAAAAACGAAAGGGTCACCTCCCTTTAATCGAACTACATTTTTATTCAGATTAGCACGTTGTACAATCAATTCGTTGATTTGATCTTGCTGATAAGCATAGCATCCTTTGCGTTTGCCCACAAAAATATGTTCTGCATTTGGAGCATATTCCAAAAGCTCAGTGTCTACAAGGGCATCGTACAACACAACATCCGCGCGTTGCAAAGCTTTGATTCCCTTTAGGGTAATCAAATCCACATCACCGGGGCCAGCCCCTACCACTGTCAACTTTCCGTTATACATGCGCTAATTCCAATTTTCTAAAGTCTTCCAACACTTCCAAAACTTGTTTAGCGTCTTCCAAATAGGATTGCGCAAACTCCTGTGTAGGTTTGTTTTTATTTAATTGAAGTGCTATGTCTTCAAAGCTTATTGCTAAGTCAATCTTACCAGTATCAACATACAATTTGTCAAAATCTTTAATGATTCCGGCGTGGGTGTTAACCTTAACCTTTTCAGAGGTTAAAAGCGCTTTGGCAGAGTTTACGATGGACTGATATGCATAGTAAATGCTTGCGGCCCATTTTTCTTCAGCTAAGGCTTCTTCCGCCTTTTCAATCTTTTCCTGACTTTCAAAGAAAAGTGTAGCTACCAAATCCACTATCACCCCGGCACATTCACCGATACCAATTTCTTTCTTGTATTTCTCTTCCGTACCCCAATCGATGAAATCATCTTGGGTCAGGTTTTCAATATCTGTAAGTGGTTTTAGGAACTCATAAAAATATTGCTCTCCTTTTTCCCAGTAATAATCAGCAAAGGAAGCCCCATTCCCGTTTGCATTAAAATCATCCAGAATCAATCTGAGGGCCTGGGGGCCTCTCTTACTTGGGATTTTTACCACCTTGTCGGCAAATCTACCTTTACCGTTTCCAAAGTTTCCACCACCCAACAACACCTGAAGTGCTGGAGCCACCAATTTATCCTTGGTGCGAATGGACATTCCTTGAAATCCGATATTTGCCATATTATGTTGTCCGCATGCATTCATGCAGCCACTTATTTTGATAACCACGTCGGGGTTGCTGATGTACTGCGGATATTCAGCTTTTATAACACGCTCCAATTCCTCAGCAATTCCTGTACTACTGGAAATACCCAAATTACAGGTATCAGTACCGGGACAAGCGGTGATATCCAAAGCTTTATTATACCCAGCTTCCACGAAGTTTAATTTTTTCAATTCCGAATAGAAAAATGGAACCAATTCTTCTTTTACATAAGGAATCAGAATATTTTGGCGGAGGGATAAACGAATTTCGCCAGCAGCATAATCTTGGACCAATTTGGCTAATTCCCTTGCCTTATCTGTATAAAAATCTCCCAGTAACACCTTGATTCCGATAGCTACGAAGCCTTTTTGTTTCTGTGGAACAAGGTTAGTGGATTTCCATTTTTCGAATTCCTCAGTTTCTTCAATTTGAAGCGAAGGAACTTCGACATTAGCTACCACAGGTTTTGGATAGCTTTCAAAATCAATAGGGTAAGATCGAATTGGGATCGCCAATTGCTCTTGTTCCAACAATTCTTTAAAACCGTCCAAGCCTATATCCTTCAATAAGAATTTCATACGGGCTTTGGCGCGACTCTTACGTTCCCCGTATCTATCAAAAACACGGATTACACCCTCCATTAAGGGAACAATTTTATCGGTTGGCAAGAAGCTATAAAGCTCATCCGCATGACGAGGTTGTGAACCCAATCCACCGGCCAACATTACTTTAAAACCTCTTTCCCCATTTTTAACCTTGGCAATAAAGCCTAGGTCATGCATATAGGAAAGTCCAGTATCAGCATCACTGGATGAGAAAGAAACCTTGAACTTTCTACCCATCTCCTGTCCAATAGGATTTCTTAGGAAATATTGAAAAACAGCATGGGCGTACGGAGAAACATCAAAAGGTTCATCAACATCAATTCCAGCAGTTTCACTTGCGGTTACGTTACGGACTGTATTTCCACAGGCTTCGCGAAGGGTAACATCATCCCGTTCCAACTCCGCCCAAAGTTCAGGTGTACGGTCAAGGTCTACATAATGAATCTGGATATCTTGACGCGTGGTAATGTGCAATCTTCCTCTGGAGTATTCGTCGGAAACATCACAAATGCGAAGCAACTGCTTAGAGGTTACTTTACCATAAGGTAATTTGATTCGAACCATTTGAACTCCTTGTTGACGTTGCCCATAAACTCCACGGGCCAGACGTAGACTCCTGAATTTTTCTTCGTCCAATTCGCCTCCTTTAAACTGGCGAATCTTTCTTTCCAATTCAATAATGTCTTTTTCAACTACAGGGTTCTCTATTTCTGTTCTAAAGCTTCTCATTTTTCTATTTTTCCTATCTGGTTAATAGGTTTTATTCAAAACTATGTCATTCAACTTGGCGTTGGTTGGTCGCATTTAGTTTATGAAACCAACACCTGCCGTTGTATTTGTTCTACTGTCGATAATTATAAAGGAACCGTTTGTACGATGGTCTTTGAACCGATCGTAAAAAATAGGTTTATTCAATTTCAATCTTACTTTGGCAATGTCATTCATTTGTAAGGTTGAAACGTTCTCTTCAATCCCGGAATAATCGGGATTAATCTTATGTTCTATGGCCTCCACTTTGGCCAATACTTTGTTCACTCCGTGCTGTACCAAATACTTTCCGCCAGTGACAAGATTGTCGGAATCCATCCAAGAAACCGTTGCGGTAAGTTGTTTATCTATAGTGGGTAAATCCCCCGCTTTGACCAACATATCTCCCCTACTCACATTGACTTCGTCCTCTAATGTAATGGTAACAGATGACCTTCTAGGAGCAGTCTCATATTCTTGATCATAGAAATAAATGTTCTTGATTCGACTTCGAGTCATCGAAGGCAATACCACAACCTCATCCCCTACATTCAGTTCGCCACCATACACTTTTCCAGCGAATCCACGGAAATCATGAAATTCCTCGGTTTTGGGTCGAACCACATATTGAACCGGAAATCTTGGTGTTCCCACGTTAGATACAGCGGCCAAATCCAAACTTTCCAAGTGTTCCAATATGGTTTCTCCACCGTACCATGGGGTATTGTTGGATTTCTTTACAACGTTATCTCCTTTTAATGCACTAATTGGAACAAAAGTGATTTTTTGATCTGCGTAATCACGCTTGCTCATCAATTGCTCAAAATCAGCTTTAATGGCATTGTATTTTTCTTCAGAATACTCGACCAGATCCATTTTGTTGACGGCTACGATCACTTCTTTGACCCGCAACAGGTTATTGATAAAAAAGTGTCTATTTGTTTGTTCAATCACTCCCTTTCTAGCATCAATCAGAATGATTGCGGCTTGGGATGTAGACGCTCCCGTCACCATATTTCTGGTATACTCTACGTGCCCAGGAGTATCAGCTATAATATAACTTTTGTTAGGTGTAGAAAAGTAAATGTGAGCCACATCAATAGTGATTCCTTGTTCTCTTTCTGCCACCAAACCATCAGTTGCCAAAGAAAAATCGAGATAATCGTACCCTTTTTGTTTACTGGTACGCTCAATGGCCTCCAATTTATCGTCTGTCAATGACTTGGTATCATACAACAGTCGTCCAATCAAGGTACTTTTTCCGTCATCCACACTACCTGCCGTTGCTATTTTTAGTACTTCCAATGTTTCTTATTTTGTTCTTTTTGGATTCCCGCCTTCGCGGGAATGACAAATTGATTTAGAAATATCCTTGTTGTTTACGTTTTTCCATTGCTGCTTCAGAACGCTTATCGTCGATTCGTGCACCACGTTCTGAAATTTTTGATTCCCTGATTTCAGCCACTACTTTCTCAATAGTATCAGCATATGAGGCTACGGCTGCGGTACAGCTCATATCTCCTACGGTTCTAAAACGAACCATTCGTTCCTCAACAACTTCGTCATCAGCACGGAAAACTACTTCATCCTCCGCGGACCAAATCAAGCCATCTCTTAAGAAAGTATTTCGTTTGTGTGCAAAATAGATGGATGGAATCTCAATATTTTCTTTTTCAATATAGCTCCAAACGTCAAGTTCTGTCCAGTTACTGATTGGAAAAACTCGAACATTTTGTCCCATTTCAATCTCCCCGTTCAACATATCGAACAACTCTGGGCGCTGGTTTTTTTCGTCCCATTGACCAAAATCGTCACGAACAGAAAAAATGCGCTCCTTGGCGCGAGCTTTTTCTTCATCTCTTCGAGCACCTCCAATACAAGCATCAAACTTGAATTCTTCAATAGCATCCAACAAAGTAGTGGTCTGTAACATGTTTCTACTGGCATATTTTCCAGTTTCCTCAACTACTTTACCTTGATCTATGGAATCTTGGACATTTCTTACAATAAGCTCAACACCTAATTCCTCAACTAGTTTATCTCTGAACTCAATAGTTTCGGGAAAATTATGGCCTGTATCAATGTGCATCAAAGGGAATGGTATTTTTGCTGGCCAAAACGCTTTTTGGGCCAATCTTACCAGGGTAATGGAATCCTTTCCTCCTGAAAACAACAATACGGGTTTTTCAAACTGCGCGGCAACCTCTCTTATAATATAAATGGCCTCATGCTCTAGTGCATTAGCCTTTGGTCTTTTTTCCAAATCCAATAATTCTGGTTTTTGTATTTCTTCTAAAAGTATGCTCAAAGTTCTGTTTTATATTTTAGGTATGCAATCCACACTCGCGATTTTCTAAAACCTTTGTTGGATCAAAATATTTATGTTCGTTAGGTAAACTTCTTTCTCTTAAATAACCATCCAATTGGGTGTCATCCCAGTAGTAAAAAGGGCTCACCTTTAATACTCCATCCTTGCTCAAACTCAGCACATCCAAAGAATCTCTATGCGCTGTCTGTCCTTGGCGTAAATTAGTAAACCAAACATCTGGTTTATGCTCTTCCATAGCCCTTCTAAAAGGTTCCAGTTTTACTTGCTCGGTAAAAACCTTGTGCAAAGGGTCATCAATTTGTGGAATTCCCATAACAGCATCGCGATGTGAAGCTGTTTGCTTCGGTACATATAATTTGATATTCAATCCTAATCTAGAAATCAATTCCTCAGCATGCTTGTAGGTGTTAGGGGTGTTATACCCAGTATCACACCAAATAACAGGAATATCTTTATCCACATCAGTTACTGCATGAAGAATAGCGACTTCGTACGGACGAAAGTTTGTGGTTACCACAGGCTTGTTACCATTCGCAATAGCCCAAGAGATTATTTCTTGTGGATCTATTCCCTTAAAATGCCTATTTAAATTTTCTATGTTTTCTTGAGAAAATGCCATAATGCAATCATTTATTTGCCCCAGCCAATCTTGTTCCAAATTCTTTCGTGGAAGAAATAGAGTATCATTTTTGTGATGAAATCAGCCGAAGCGATTGAAGCAGCAACCATTACCTCGTCTACAAAAAAATAAGAGATGACCAAAGTATCCAAGGTTCCAACAACCCTCCAGCTTATAGCTTTTGCAATACTTCGAATCGGTCTCTCTGAATTTTTATCTTTCTTAAAAGATGTCTTCTCTTTTTTGGTGTTCAGAATTAATTGGTCTGCTATCATAATATTACCCTATCAATTTACTAGGAAATACAAACATACGTGTTTTATTCTATTGGAATCGTTAAAAACGGCATAAAATTACTATTACCCTATCGTTTTTATAGATTTTAAAGCATGTCGTGTTGAATTTTATGGATTTATTGATCCAGAATCAGATTTGGTATTGAATTCGGACTAGGAAATTAAATCGGCAAGTGTATTGTTTCGATAGACTTCGAGGGCACTATCCCTAACCTGAAGCATTAATTTATTTACCGAACATTTGTTTTCGTCCGGACAGTCGGCACATTTTTCGTAGAAATTAAGGCTAACACAGGGCACCATGGCAATTGGCCCCTCCAACACCCGCATTACCGCAGTCATTAAAATATCTTTGGGCTCCTTAATTAAATAATATCCGCCTCCTTTGCCCTTTTTTGAGCCTAAAAAACCATTTCTCCGAAGGGTAAGCAGAATACTCTCCAAAAACTTTTGGGAAATGTTTTCGTGCTTTGCGATTTCGGCAATTTGAACGGGCTCACGACTTTCTAACGAAGCTAGATAAGTAAGGGCTTTTAAGCCATATTTGGTCTTCTTGGACAGCATCTCACGAATATAGAAAATAAAAAACATCAATACTATAAAAAGTGTTTGATCGTTTTTACACAAGCTAAGAACAAAAACCTCTTATGAAACCAATCCACGCACTATTTTTAGTTATTGCCCTATTATTATTTTCTTGTGAAACAAATGAGGTAGATGAAGGAGAATCTGATCAAATATCTGCCCTTCTATTGGGAAAGTGGCAACTTGTTGAAATTACATCTGAAAATGGAAGGATTGGGTCGGCTTTAGCTACCAGTTCCAACTATTTTGAAATGTTGTTTTACGGGGAAGGGAGAGACTTGGATGTTGAACTATCTTTCTCCGAAAACCCAAACGCCTTTGATATTACAGGTGAGGGATTTCTATATGAAAGAATCATTACGGAAACCACCGGAGTTATTGAACTAAGTGATGGCGAATTTCTTGAACAGTGGGCATTTGCCTTCGATTTTTTGAATCCAGGAAGCGGATGGAAAGTGGAAGAAAAAAAATACCTATATCATGATGAAAGAGGGAGTCTTTGGGTAGATTATGGTGCGGAAATTCTAGAATTGAATGAAACTACCTTAGAACTTAAAATGGACTATAACGAAGATTGGCCTAAAACAGGGTCATCTTTTGGAAGAGAGACCGGTACTTTTTTCGCAACATTCAAAAAGAAGTAGAATACTCCGCTAGCCCAGTGCTTGCTTAATATCAGCTGTAATATCGTCAATATGTTCTAAGCCAACAGAAATTCGTACGGTACCATCAGAAATTCCAACCGATTTTCGTTCCTCAGTTGTCAATTTGCTATGGGTTGTTGATGCTGGGTGAGTTACAATGCTTCGTGAATCTCCCAAATTGGCAGAAAGCGATAACATTTTTACCGAATCAAAGAACTTTCTTCCTGCTTCCAAACCTCCCTTTACTTCAAAAGCCACCACACAACCACCAGCTTTCATCTGTTTTTTGGCAACTTCATATTTGGGGTGAGACTTTAAAAATGGATATTTCACCCATTCAATTTTGGGATGGTTTTCCAAAAACGTTGCTAGCTGTAAGGCATTCGCACAATGTCTATCCACCCGAAGTGCCAAAGTTTCCAAGCTCTTTGACAACACCCATGCGTTAAATGGAGAAAGAGCAGGTCCTGTAATCCTAGAAAATCGGTAAATTTTATCAACTAAATCAGCGTTCCCGACTGTGATTCCTGCCAAAACCCTTCCTTGACCATCCATCAACTTTGTTCCGGAGTGAATGACCAAATGCGCACCAAACTTTATAGGTTGCTGTAAATAAGGAGACGCAAAGCAGTTATCAATTATGAAAATGAGGTTGTGCTTTTTGGCAATATCCCCCAAAACCTCCAAATCCAATACATCCACCCCAGGATTAGTGGGAGATTCTGCATAAATGATTTTGGTCTTGTTCGTAATCAAACTTTCAACCTTATCCACATCGTTAACATTAAAATAGCTGGTCGTAATATTCCATTTTGGAAAAAACTGCGTGAACAAGGTGTGGGTAGAACCAAAAATGCTCCTACAAGAAACAATATGGTCTCCACTTTCCAACAAGGCTGCAAAGGTTCCATAAACAGCCGCCATGCCAGACGCAAAAGCAAAGCCACTTTCTGCACCTTCCATTTTACAGACCTTATTAATGAATTCTGAAGAGTTTGGATTGGAATATCGTGAATAAATATTTCTATCCTTTTCCTCTGCAAAGGAAGCTCTCATATCTTCCGCGTCCTCAAAAACAAAACTTGAGGTCAAATACATTGGGCTGGAATGCTCCAAGAACTGCGTTCGCTCTATCTGTGTTCGAATTGCTTCTGTTTCAAATTGTTTTTTCTCGCTCATATTTTTTCTGCTATCCTTAAAATATCACCAAAAACCCCTCTTGCGGTAACCGCGGCTCCTGCCCCAGCTCCTTGAATCACCAAAGGATTTTCGCCATATGATTCTGTATAAATTTCAATAATAGAATCTGAACCACTCACTTGCCCCAAAGCACTTTCTTTGGGTACAGAAACTAGTTTCACATCCAATATACCTTTATCCTGTTGCAAGTCACCATGTAAATCGCCAATATATCGCAATACATAGCCTTCTTGCTGAGATTTCTTTACCTCTCCATATACCTCATCCATAACCTCGATTTGTCCGTTAAATTCATTAAAACTTAAAGGTTGTAATTCCTTTGGAATCAAATTCTCAATCTGGATATCATCAAACTCGTTGTGCAAATCAAGTTCTCGGGCCAAAATCAACAGTTTTCGTCCCACATCATTACCGGAAAGATCCTCGCGGGGGTCTGGTTCGGTAAACCCTTTTTCCATAGCTTCTTTCACAATACTTGAAAATGAAACTTCATTTTCGGAGAATGTATTGAAAATATAACTTAAAGAACCGGAAAACACTCCTTTAATTCTTGTGATGTTTTCCCCTGATAGATGCAATAGTTTTATCGTGTCGATAAGCGGAAGTCCAGCTCCTACATTCGTTTCGTAGAGGTATTGTTTTTGATTTTTCTCCAAATGTTGTCGGATGGATTTGTAATAATCAAACCCCAAAGTGTTTGCTATTTTATTGGAAGAGACCAAATCAAACCCGTTAGCAATAAACTGCTCATAGCTGGCCACAAACGCTTCACTTGCAGTGTTGTCCACAACAATTAAGTTTTCCAAATGATTGGTTTTTGCAAATTCGATGATATCTGGGATTTGATACGAAATTCCTTTTTTATCCAAATCCTTTTCCCAGTTTTTGGAGACACCTTCTGCATTCAATAGCACCTTTTTGGAATTGGACACCGCAAAAATTCGAAGATCAATATCTTTTCTTTTTTCAATACTTTCTTTAGAATCCAGTATTTGATCGATAAGAGTTCCCCCCACATTTCCATGTCCAAAAATGGCAAGATTTACCTTTTTGGCAATTCCAAAAATTTGCCCATGAACTACATTGATGGCTTTATGCAAGTCGGATTTCTTCAATACCAAACTCACATTTTTGCCACTTACCGTATTATTAAAAAGCAAAGGAACCACCTGGTTTTTCACCAACGCATTGAAAGGTTCGTGGAATGTACTTAAATCCAGTCCTACAATAGAAATCACAGAAACATCTTCTACAACGGTAATTTGATTTACATCTTGAGCAGTATAATCGGTCTCAAATTCCAAATCGAGTACCTTTTTCGCCTTTTTCGCTTCTCTGGAATCCACGACTAGACCTATTCCCCTTTCGGAAGACCCTTGGGAAATAATACCAACACTAATATTGTTCTGCCCGAGTGCCTTAAAAATACGGGCATCAATACCCACTTTTCCTAGCAGTCCCCTACCCTCTAGATTGATTAAGGCCACGTCCTCTAGAACAGATAAGGATTTTATACCTCCATTATTCGTTTTTGGTCCTATTAATGTCCCCTCGTTATCATCATTAAAGGTATTGAGAATACGCAATGGGATGTTTTTCTCAATGAGCGGAATAATGGTCTTCGCATGAAGAATGTTTGCTCCAAAATTTGCCAGCTCATTGGCTTCGGCATAGGAAATAACATCGATAAGCTTGGCATCGGCCACCAAATCCGGGTTGGCGGTGTATATCCCATTCACATGGGTATAATTGAGCAATTCCGAAGCATCCAGGAAATTGGCCAATAACGCTGCCGAGTAGTTGGTCCCGTTTCGTCCCAAAGTTGTGGTTTCTCCAGAACTATTGGAGGCGATAAAGCCCGTAACAATAGGAACTACTTCAGCATCCAGTTCTTTAAAGCGACGTATCACATTTTCTTTGGAGACGCCCTCGTCTACCTCAGCATTGGTGAACGTATCGTCCGTTTTGATGAGAGATCTTGAATCCACCAATTGTGCTTTTATTCCTGACTCCTTCAGCAACGCAGTAACCGCTTTTCCGGAAATCAGCTCCCCATATGCCATGAGCTCATCCTTCGTCTTTGCGCTATAATCTCCAGTAAGCGAGACCCCCTTTAGAATCTTTTCAACAGCCTTTAGTTCATCTGCGATTACCGATGCATCCGATAAACCCTCTTTTTGGTAGTTTCCAAAAAACTTCAGTTCTTCCTCAAAATCGTCACCATTTGCTGAACCTTTAAGCATAGCTTCCAACTGATCCGTGGCTTTCCCTCTTGCAGAAAGGACTACCGCAAAGTGTTCCTTTTCGTTTGCCTTTTTTGAAATAATCTTAAGAACCCGTTCAATCCCATCACCATTGGCCAAGGATTTTCCACCGAATTTTAGAATTTTAATCCGTTCAGCCTTGCCATTTTTCTGAAATACTGACTCCAAAAGTTTTTCCAACTGTTCAAACTCCATTAAAAAAGCATCATGACCATGCAGAGACTGTACCTCTCCGTAGGTGACATTAGTATTGACCAATGCCAATCGCCTAAAGGTCTCTTTGTTTTCTTCTGCGGTAAAAAATAAATCCGAGTTAACACCTATAATATGAATCTTGGTATTGCTCTCTTGAAGCGCCTTGAAGGCCTCATCACCATTTCGAGTGATGTCAATGGTCTTCAACAACTGATTCATTAGCTTGTATGCCGACAGCTGAAAACGTTCTTGAAGCTTTTTGCCATGGTGCATCAACCAGCTTTCCACATTAAAGACCTGCAGTTCCTCATTGGTACTTCGCTTGAAACGCTCCTTGAAGGATTCTGGAGTTCTATAACAAAGCATGGCATGCATACGGGCATCATGCACCGGTTGTTTTGAATTCACCAAAAACTGTTCTTGAATCTGGCAATTGGCAATCAGCCAGTCGGTAGATTTCCAATCCGAAGCTACAGGAATCAAATGCTCTGTTATTTGAGGATTCAATGCGGTCATTTCCCAAGCAATACCTCCTCCAAGTGAACCCCCGATTATGGCATAAAGTCGATCGATTTCCAATTTTTGCAATCCTTGAAGAAAGATTTTAGCAATATCTCCTGCCACAAAATCTTTGTAGTTATCGATTACAAAACCATCGTATCCGTTTCCTGGAATGTTGAACGATAAAATAGTGTATTTGTGGGTATCGATGCTTTTTCCTTCTCCAATCAAATCGGACCACCAGCCAGATTCACCGGTTACGTTTGAATTTCCTGTCAAAGCGTGGTTTACCAACACAATAGAAGCCGTATGCAATTCTCTTCCAAAAATCTGATAAGATAGCTGCAAATCTTGGGCAACTCCACCTATTGTGGTAAAATTCTTTATTTCTATTTTATGGAGCATTTCTTGAAAATTAATAGGGGTTAAGTACCATCTATATTATATTTTATCACGACCGCACTATAACACATTGCCAATCTTAAATTGCGGCAAATGCCTGTTCCAAATCGGCTTTTAAATCAGCTATATCTTCTAGACCGACAGACAAACGAATCAAATCCTTGGTCACCCCAGCAGATTCTTGTTGTGCTTCATCCAATTGCTGATGCGTTGTACTTGACGGGTGAATGATCAAAGATTTGGTGTCTCCGATATTTGCCAATAATGAGAATACCTTTGTTGCATCGGTTAATTTTTTCGCAGCCTCAAAACCTCCATTCACTCCAAAGGTCACGATACCACTCTGTCCTTTTGGCAAGTATTCTTGAGACAAATCGTAATATTTATTGCCTTTTAGTCCAGGATAATTTACCCATGCCACTTCTTCTCTACCTTGCAACCATTCAGCCAAATCCAATGCATTTTCACTGTGTTGTTTAATTCGGACCGGTAGGGTCTCCAAACCTTGTAAAATTTGAAAAGCATTAAACGGACTCAATGCACCTCCGAAATCTCGAAGCCCTTCTAAAATCAACTTGAATGTGAACGCAGCAGCACCCAGTGCTTCGCTATACACCAAGCCATGGTATCCTGCTGATGGTTCAGTAAATTCCGGAAAATTTCCGTTGGCCCAGTCAAACGTTCCGGCATCAATAATTGCACCTCCAAGAGAATTTCCTTGTCCGCCAATATATTTGGTCAAAGAATGGATTACCAAGTTTGCCCCATGCTCAATTGGATTTAACAGACCTGGTGTTGCAACCGTATTATCTACAATAAACGGAACTTTAGCCGCTTTGGCTTCTTTTGAAATCCCTTTCAAATCCAATACATCCAATTTTGGATTCCCTAAAGATTCCACAAAGAATGCCCTTGTATTGTCTTGTACTGCTTTAGTAAAGTTAGCTGGATCAGATGCATCCACAAAAGTGGTTGTAATTCCTAAACGAGGCAAAGTAACGTTCAACAAGTTATATGTACCACCGTATAAACTGCTCGAGGCTACAATGTGGTCGCCCGTTCTTAACAATGTCAACAATCCTGTTGAAATGGCCGAAGTACCAGAAGCAAACACAACTGCACCTACTCCACCTTCGATGGCGGCTAGTCTTTCTTGTAAGATTTGGTTTGTTGGATTATTTAGGCGCGTGTAAATAAAACCAAGTTCAGCCAACGAAAATAGGTTTGCCGCATGGTCTGTATCATTAAACACATAGGATGTTGATTGATAAATAGGCACTGCCCTTGTTCCACTTGTTTGTGTTGTATCGTGGCCTGCATGCAGAGCATTGGTTGAAAATTTTTGATCACTCATGATTTCTAGTTTTTTAAATTATTAACATCGATAAATTAAAAAGCCAAACCCTGTTCGACCTTTAAGGTCGATAGGAAAAATCAAAAAGTTATAAGAAAGTGAAACCGAAAATGAATCGGTCGTTGTTATCTATTCCCAAATGGGATAGAATTTAGCACCTTCTTGATTCCGATAAGCCATCGGGAAGTCAAGGGTTGCTAAGGCTTCATAGGGTCTATTCCCTCCACCTTTCTTGATAACTATTCAATACGTGTTTGAACTTGTGAGGACAAATATAGTATCAGAATGTTTTAATATCCTAATGATTTCGGGAAATTTTGTAAAACCTAAAGGTTTTTATAGTTCAACTGAGGAAAAACATCCCGTCCTAAACTCAAAACATCTTAAACAAGATGGTCACCAATCTTCCTCCGAAACTTGGAGAGTTTACAGATATTAGATGTTTTGCTTCCTTCGCTTTTAAACGAAATGGCGCTTTTTGCAAATCCACACCACTTTGTTTTTTTAATCGAATGCCTTGACCGGAAATAATGTCCACATTGGGTAAAAAATCACCATGAGGTACATGCTCGGTTAAAACCACATATTTAAAGTCATAGAGTTTATCCACGACGTTTTTGATTTCCGCATTTGACAAATGTTGCAATACCTGTCTTAAAATAGCACAGTCTGCAGATGGCAACTCATCTTTAGCAATATCCAGACAATGGAATTCCAAATTAGGAGACCGGAATTTCTTTTTGTTGAAGTTTATCATTTCCTCAACAATGTCCACAGCTATACATTTTTTGGTATGTTCAACCAGTTCGCTACCAATGTTGAAATCTCCGCAACCTAAATCAACCACGACCAATGGATTTTCAAAAGATTTTAAAAATGATTGTAGAACATCTATATAAGGTTCAACCAATTCCGGATGGTGAGATCCGTCACCGGAATAAAATTCAGCACCATTATCGCCCCAAAGTTTAGCTTCATAAATTTGCACCATAGCCTCTTTAGTAGGCCACGGCTTTTTTAGTTTCTTGACCGAATCCGTTTTCATTTTAAAACCGAAAACTCGATGCTAGAGTCCGTAAACACTGTATGTGTTTGGGTTTTAAAATCATCTTCATCCGCTTTAAAGATATTGTCCACATAGGTCTGCGGATTCAAATCAATCAAAGGAAACCAAGTGCTCTGCACCTGAATCTGAAGTTTATGTCCTTTTTTAATGGTATGGCAAACATCCTGTAGTTTTATGGTCACGCCCGTTTTCTGATTGGGTGTAAATGGCTCAGGTTTAGAAAAACTGTTTCTAAATCGTCCACGTAAAACCTCACTGCGAACCATTAAATGATAGTTTGACATTTTAAGGTGATCCTGCATTTCTTCATTGGTTTTGGTGTTCGAAGGATGCACATCGATTACCTTAACAATCCAATCAGCCGCTGTTCCCGTTGTTGCCACCTTTAAATTTGCAAGAATATCTCCGGCCAAGGTCAAATCTTCTTCCAAAACTTCGGTTTCAAAGACAAGCACATCTGATCTACGAGCTGCGAAGCGCTGGTCATCCGTCATATATTTTCTTGGAGTAAATACGGATTTAATGTCTTCGGAATACGGAACGGGCTTCTTTATATCGCTTACAAATCGAATTCCAGAAACCGTTTCTTGTTCCGAGGTCAACTTTTGATCTTCCGACAGAAACATGGTCTGTTTTTCTACTCCATTAGGTGGCCATTGGTCATATGTTTTCCATTTTTTACTACCTGAGTCAAAAACATAGGCTTCGGGAAGTCCGCTATTCTCATCTCCATCTCCCTTTAAGAAATGGTTGAAGAATTTTGTTTCGATATTCTTTTGGTAAAACTTGGAAATGGAATCTCCAAAGTAATAATTACCCACTACGTTTCTATCAACGTTTCTAGCCCAACCGCCATGGTCCCACGGACCAAAAACCATGGTATTGTAATTTCCTTCGTTATATCGCTCTATATTTTTATAGGTTTCTAATGGACCATATAAATCCTCCGCGTCAAACCAACCGCCAACAATCATGGTGGCCACATTGGTCTTCACATTTTTTAGGTGCTGAATAATTCCCCTACTTTGCCAAAGTTCATCGTAGTTAGGGTGTTCCTTGAGTTCGTTCCAAAAATAATCATCGGTCAGACCATCGGGTCGCATGGTCGGTGTATCTGCCGTCTCATATTCAAAAAAGGAATTTAAGTTCTTTAGTGGACCAACATCCAAAAAGAATTGATATTGGTCTTCGGTCTGAATATTAGGCAAGGTATACCAAGCCGTATCAATAGGTTGGTCATTATCGGGTCTCGGTGTTCCAAAAAGTGATGTAGCCCTGAAATAACTCAATAAATAAGCTCCGTTATGATGAAAATCATCAAAAAAGAAGTCTCCAATACAAGCTTGAGGTGAAGCGGCTTTTAAAGCCGGGTGAGCATCCACAGTTGCGTAGGTTGCATAAAATCCAGGGTACGAAATGCCCCAAACACCTACTCTGCCATTATTGTTTTCAACATTGTTCACCAACCATTCAACGGTATCATAGGTATCTGAGCTTTCATCCACATCGCCATCCGAAGTCTTATTGGGGATATAGGCCCGCATGTTCTCGTAATGACCTTCACTCAACCATCTACCCCTAACATCTTGGTAAACAATAATGTTTCCTTCCTTCATCAAATGAACGTTGGGTCCAATCTGTCTTCTAAAATTCCCTTCGCCATAAGGCCTCGAACTGTAAGGTGTCCGCTGCATTAAAATTGGATATTCCTTGGAAGTATCTTTTGGGGAATAAATAGTCGTATGCAATTTGACGCCATCCCGCATTTCAATATCCACTTCTTGCTTATTGTAGTTGTCAGCTACATAGCTATCTTCAGGTTTAGCTTCTTTTTTGACGGTTTTTTTACAGGATGAGATTGCCAATGCCACTACGAACATCAGCATAACAAGGCGAGGTATTCTTTTCATTTTAATGAAATTTTGATTGACGCCTAAAACTACAAAGAATTCTCTTTCCTAAAAGGTTTCTTTTTTCTTCTTCAGGACTGCAAAATAAAATAAGGTGCTATAGCCCAAATGCTTCTTTTACGGCATCAACGCTATCTAATTTCTCCCAAGTAAAAAGCTCTACTTCCCTTGCAACTTTACCATTATAGGGAGATTCAAAAACCTTGGATAACTTTTGGGGTTGCTTTCCCATATGACCATAAGCAGCCGTTTCCAAATAGATTGGATTTCTCAATTTTAATCGCTCTTCTATGGCAAAAGGGCGCATATCGAACAACTCTGAAGCTTTTTTTGCAATTTCACCATCAGATAAATCTATGTTGGAAGTACCATAAGTGTCTACAAAAATGGAAGTTGGTTCTACCACCCCGATAGCATAGCTAACTTGTACCATAATCTCGTCCGCCACACCGGCTGCCACTAAGTTTTTTGCAACATGTCGAGCAGCATAAGCGGCACTTCTATCCACCTTACTCGGATCCTTGCCACTAAAGGCGCCTCCTCCATGAGCACCTTTTCCACCGTACGTATCCACAATGATTTTACGCCCAGTCAAGCCAGTATCGCCATGGGGACCACCAATTACAAACTTACCTGTTGGATTGATATGGTATTTAATGTCGTCATTAAAAAGTACCTGAATAGATTCAGGTAGTAACTTTTTGACCTCTGGAATCAAAATGGAAAGAACGTCTTCCTTTATTTTAGCCAACATCTTTTCATCTGCATCAAAATCATCGTGCTGAGTGGATACCACAATGGTATCTATTCGCTGAGGGACATTATCATCGGAATATTCAATGGTTACCTGAGCTTTTGCATCCGGCCTTAAGTATGGGATTCTTTTACCTTCTCGTCGTAAATCGGCTAGAACTTGAAGAATTTTATGTGAAATATCAAGCGCTAAAGGCATGTAATTCTCGGTCTCCTTGGTCGCGTAACCAAACATCATACCTTGATCGCCTGCACCCTGTTCTTCCTTACTTCCCCTGTCTACTCCCTGGTTAATATCTTGAGATTGCTCATGAATCAAAGAAATTACCCCGCAAGAGTCTCCACTAAACTGATATTCGCCTCTTGTATAGCCAATTTTATTGATGACATCCCGTGCAATCGTTTGCACATCCAAATAGGTATCGCTCTTTACCTCACCAGCCAGGACTACCTGACCTGTGGTCACCAAAGTTTCACACGCTACTTTACTTTCAGGGTCAAAGGCTAAAAAGTTATCTAAAAGAGCATCACTTATTTGATCGGCAATTTTATCTGGATGGCCTTCGCTCACGGATTCTGATGTAAACAGATATGGCATGGACTACATGTTTTATGGTGAGATTTGACGTTTCAGCCCAAAAAAGTTTACACTCCTTTTTAGCATTTTTTAGGGAGGTTGCAAGCAGTCAAATCTTTCCTCATTATTTTGAAGGGCAAAAGTATGTGAAAACTTAAACTCCTCAAAATTAATCCTAGTCCAACAACTGGCTATATGTCATATTTGATTTTGAAAACTACATAGCGGGGCTGCACCACATACGCCGAAGTCCTAAAAAATAAGTCATTGAAGGTGTCGTTGTTCAATTCTTGATTATTGGTCAAATTGGTAGCATTTATGCTGTATTCCCATTTACTATCTTTCTTTTGATAGGAAAGGCTCGCATTCAAAAATCCATATTTGTTTTCTACCGTACCTGATTTATCCCGATAGAAATAGTAATCGTAATCGGCTAAAAAGATAAAACCCTTCCCGAAGGCCATATCGAACTTTGCAAACGGACGATCCGTAAAAAAAGTGGATTCTGTGCCGCCTGTGTTGTAGTTGTTAACGGAATAACGATAACCCAGTTCCAAATTTGGAGCATCGATAAAACTACTTCCGACAGACCCTCGATAACTATGCGTCCACGATTTGGAATTTCGGGGAGCACCATTGACAATATTGTTGGTATTGGAATGGTTTAAGCTAGCTCTTGCGGACACCTTTACTTTACCAAATGTACGCTGAAAGTTGCCAGATGCATTAAAGGTCTCATCTTCTAAATTAGAATTTATGGTTGTTCTGGCCTGATTGATTCCCCCAATATCCGTACTGCTCTTAAAAGCATCAATTCGCTTGCTATAAGATACATTGGCAAAAATATTTTGGCGACTGAACATATTAAAACTGAAAAAATTCAAGGACACATTATGGTAAAGGGCACTTTCCAAGTCCCTATTCCCTTGGTAGATAGAGTTATAATCACTGAAAACATAGCCTTGAGCGAATCGATTAATGTCGGAAAAATTTCGGCTTACATTGTAATTCAATCTCAAACTTTCGGATTGTTTTAATTGAAGGTTGATAAATAAATCGGGAACCACATTAAAAAGCTCATCTTTCACAGTTGTTCCCGATTGCGAATTTGTTGCCGTGTAGTTATGAACTGTAAATCCAGGGTTTAAAGTGAACTTGCCTGTAATAAGTTTATAATGAACACCGAGGAAGTTATCCGAAAAATCATAACTCACACTATTGCCCAGTTCACTATCATTAAAATCCAATACGCTTCCGCCATCCAAAATCTGGAAAATCCTTGAGTTAAAGTTTTGACTACTCTGCGTGGTTCCCAAGGTAAAATTCAGATTGCTTTTTGGACCGGTAACCCAGTAATAGTCCAGTTTGGCATCTACCCTATTTGTTAGCACGCGCTGCTCTTGGCTAATATCAAAATTGCTTTGTGTATCATTAAAGGGAATAATATTCAAAAAAGGTTGCTCTTCGCGGATGGCATTGTAGAAAGGATCCTCGTCAGTATGCACATATTGCAGTTCCATAGCAAAAATATGGTTCTTGTTTAAGGTATAATACAAGTTTGAATTTTGCGTAAGATTAGTGGGTTTTTGCTTCTTGTTTTCAACAATATTATCGGTTACATCGGAGATAGAAAGTACGTTTACCGCCTCTTCTTCATCGGAAAACTTAAAGAAAGCGTCATAGTTCCATTGAAGGTTGGACGAAGGACTAAAATTGGCCTCAAACTTTATCAACCCCAAATGTGACACCTGATCGGTATCGGTTATCGTATTTTCTTGCTGATTGGTGGTAATAAAGGTTCTTGCCGCATTGGTTTCCATCAAGCTATTGTTATAGGAATAAATTCCAAAACCACTAAATCGCCAAGCTTCCGACGGTTTATAGCTAAAATTCAGTGCTCCGAACCTTGAGCTGATTTCTTTTGCCCTATTGTTCTGAAGTGTACTCAATCCCAAATCATTGGACCCTGTATTGAACAAGGTTCCATTATTTTGCCTTGTTGCTCCACGCAATCCACCGGTAAAGTTTCTTAAATCACGCGCTGTATAGGGTAAATCCCCGACATTGTTAAGGTCAGTAAGAATGTTGATGCTGTACTCGGGACTATAATAAAACAGCTTCGGATGTGCTACATAACGACCATCCGCCCCGGTTCCGTCAGTGACCTCTCCGAACCAAAATTTCTTTTTACCTTCTTTCAGTTTGATGTTCAAAGCCACATTATCTTGATTGTTGGTCACTCCCCTTAATTGGCTTACTTCACTATAATTTCGTAAAACCTCAACCTTATCCAGCGCATTGGCCGGAATATTTTTGGAGGCTATTTTGGAATCTCCATCAAAAAAATCTTCTCCCTCGACCATAACTTTCGAGACTCGTCTGCCTTCGACTTCTATTTCACCATCATCGTTTACCTCAATTCCAGGCAGTTTTTCCAATACATCCGCCAGTTTTTTTTCAGTTCCCGAAACAAAAGAATCAGTATTGTACACAATGGTATCCCCTTGAATGGTAATGGGTATTTCATAGACTACTTCCACCTCCTCCAAGCTTTGAGGTTTTTCATATAAGGTAACATCGAGATTTACATCCGTTTCTTGCGTCTCCAAAGGAATTTCACGAGTTTGAAACCCTAAGTAGCTAACCTTTAAGATGTAGTCGCTATTCGTCTTAATATTGATTTTATAAAACCCATCTGGATTAGTAATACCGAAACCGTCCGGTTTTTGATCAGCTTGATTTATGGCTACAATGTTAGCTACGTCCAACGCGTTTCCTAGGCTGTCCTTTACTGTACCGCTAATGGATATTTTTTGACCTTGGACATAATTTGCCACTACACCAAAGAATATGGCACAGACTATGAATTTACAACTTCGCACTTCGCCTTAGTTTGTAATAATTCGTATTCCGTTACCTCCACCACGTCTATTGCCTGCACGAAATCGCTCGGACATTTCATCCATTTTTTCGCCCAAAATTTTATCGTACTCCGCCTGGCTCACTTCTTTTCCCTTGGAAGGTATTTTTATCTCCTCTGCGTCTTCAGCATTCAGCACAATCTTGGTGCATAGAATCGTAGTTCTTCCATCATTTACCTCTAAAATAAGCCCGGGCAGCCCCCAATAGTCTCCAGGCCCTTGACTGATGGGGATTTCAGGAGTATACCAGACCGTCACAACTCGCTCCCTCGGTTCTTCTATTCGAGATAAAACAGTATTGCTTCTTGTACTATCCCTTTCGCCTCCCTGACGGGTTCTAGGCCCTCTTGCCATTCGTCGTAAACGTTCAAAAGTGGTGGAATCTGGCTCAATAATGGCAGTGGCCTTATAGCAGGTATAATTCCCAATTTTTTTGGTCTCGGAACCCAGCTCCCATTCCCATTGAGCAAGGCTATCCTTAATCAAAAACTGCTTCCCGAACATTTCAGACTGGCTCAGATATCGCTTCTCCTGTACATTCTTATAATATTTGCCGCCAGCACCAAAACCACCAAAAGCAAACCGAACGCCTCTTCCGCGTCCTTGACCACCGTTGGTGGGAGCATCCAATTTTTCCTCTTGTATGTATAAAGAAGATGTCTTATCAAAAGTCAAAACATAAGTGCGTTCAGATGAGTTTTTCACCCGTCGTCTAATTCGTTGGTTTTGCTCCTCTGAAAGCTGTCTTCCATCTAAATCCAAATCAAATGAGGTTTTGCTAAAGTAAGTGGCCTCACCCTGGAAATCCTGAGCAAATCCTTTGGCCAAAAACAGAATGGTGATTAAAGTCGGTAGAATACATTTTATACTTTTCATGTATATGTTTTTATGTTCAACATCTCCACAAATTTGAATCTAGCCGATGGAAAACACCGTTAACCGGTGTTAACTAGTGTTAAGCGAAATTATATTCCCAAAACAATGGTCTATTTTAGGGGCAATGGAATACACAAAACATAAGAATTTGGTTTATCTAATTGGTCTTACAATTCTTGTGACCATTGGTATTCAGATTTATTGGAACATCCAAAACTACAGCACCAATAAACAGCGCTTGGTCAATGAAGTACAGATTAGTTTGGACAACAGTTTGGAAGCTTATTATGCTGGTCAGGCCAAAACGGATTTTTTTGCTTTTTTCGGAAGAATCAATTCACGAAACGGACAAAAACGCAATGGTCGTTTCTTAAAAATAATCGGCAAGGATTCAACATGGATAAAAGCCAAGCTAGATTCATTGGTTGCTGAAGAAAGAATTTCGGAAAACAGAGACAGTACCAAGGGATCTTCTTTGACAGTAAGGTTCTCGGAAGGAGACAAACACTCATTACGCATGTTCCGACAGAAAATGAGGGACAGTTTAGGTGAGCTGCGAAAACTAGCAAACAAATTGGTAGTGGCAGCCTTGAGTGATAGTATAGATTTTAAAGTATTGGACAGTTTATTATTGCATGAACTCAACCGAAAGGATATAAAAATAGCATACAGATTTGCCCATTTTAAAAACGATTCCATAATTTTTGGGTCGAATCGGGTCTTTCCAAATAACCATGAATTAAAGACCGACTCGAAATCTACATATCTTCCCGACTCCCAAAAACTACAGTTGTTTTTTTCCAATCCCACTTTAACCATTTTAAAAAGAAGTCTTACCGGTATCTTACTTTCATTTGCACTATCAACTTCCATTGTTTTGTGCCTGCTATACTTGATGCGTGTCATAAACAAACAAAAACAATTGTCCGAAATCAAAAACGATCTCATCAGTAATATCACGCACGAGTTTAAAACTCCCATTGCCACCGTAACAACGGCCATTGAAGGCATCAGGAATTTCAACCAGAAAAACGACAAGACCAAAACGGAAAAATACTTGGACATTTCCAATCAACAATTACAAAAGCTCCACCAAATGGTAGAAAAACTTTTGGAAACGGCCACACTGGACAACGATAAGCTCATTATTAGTAAAGAGTCTACTGATATTGTGAAAATCTTGGAACAATTAGTTGAAAAATATCGAATGCTAATTTCTAACGAGAAAGACTTACTGTTCAGTACCAATGTTTCAGTTTTTCAGACCGAAGTGGATGTTTTTCATTTCGAAAATGCTGTGGCCAATCTCATTGACAATGCTATAAAATATGGAGGTAACCAAGTACATATTAATTTGAATTCATTAATAAATCAATTCGAAATCACGGTTGCCGATAACGGTGGAAACATTTCCCCATCGCAGCGAGATAGAATCTTTGAGAAATTCTATCGCGTACCAACAGGAAACCAACATGATGTAAAAGGGTTTGGTATAGGGCTTTTTTATTCCAAAAAAATCATTGAAAAACATGGGGGAACTCTCCAATTGGTCTCCGATAAAAAGAATACCGTTTTCAAAATTCTAATATGACTTCATCAATAAAAATAATTTTGGCAGAAGATGAAGCGTCCTTGGGAATGATTATCAAGGAAAGCTTGGAAACGCGGAATTTTGAGGTCACTTTATGTGAAGATGGGGAACAAGCATTGCGGGCTTACCATCGATATGATCCAGACCTTTTAGTTTTGGATGTAATGATGCCCAAAAAAGATGGGTTTACTCTGGCTCAGGAAATCAGAAAAGAGAATCCATCCATTCCCATCATTTTTTTAACCGCCAAATCACAAACCAAAGATGTCGTAGAAGGATTTGAGCACGGAGGTAATGACTATTTGAAGAAACCCTTTAGCATGGAAGAACTCATTGTACGAATCAATGCGCTTTTGAATCGTATAGCGTTACAGCAAAACCTTGAAGACATTACTATCGGAAAGTTTCGATTTAACAGCATAAAACAGTTGCTATTGCTTGGAAAAGAAGAAACCATCCTCACACACCGCGAATCGCAACTGCTTTATCATCTTGCCCAAAAAAAGAATCTGATTCTTGATCGTTCTACCATTCTAAAAACATTATGGGGAGATGATGATTTTTTTAATGCCCGCAGCATGGACGTTTTTATTACCAAGCTTAGAAAAAAGCTAAAACCAGATCCTGAAGTACAGATTATCAATGTCAGGGGTTATGGCTACAAGCTTATCTGTTAACTTTGCCACAACAAAATAGTTTTTCTTTTAACCTACTTCCCTAAGTATTTTTAAAATCCCAAGAGTTACTTTTTAGCCGTTTATCCGTATTTTGCTGACCGACTAATTCACAAATCATGAAAAGCAAAGTATTCCTTTCATTTCTTGCACTCTCTTTAGTATGCTTCACTTTTGCCCAGGACAAAAAAGACGATAAAAAATGGGATGTTTCCAATCCCTATTCCGATTGGCCGATAAATGATGTTGATTTATCAACTGATGAAGGTACTTGGATGAACCTTGATGTCAGCCCCAATGGTAAACAAATAGTTTTTGATTTATTGGGAGACATTTATATCATACCCATTTCGGGTGGAAAAGCCCAAGCGTTGCGCTCAGGCTTGCCCTTTGAGATACAACCCCGTTTTAGCCCAGATGGTCGGCAAATCTCGTTTACTTCTGATGCTGGTGGCGGAGACAACATATGGGTAATGGATGTTGACGGCAGCAATGCCAAACAAATCACAAAGGAAAACTTCAGATTGTTGAACAACGCCGTCTGGACACCAGATGGAAACCATTTGATCGCAAGAAAACACTTTACATCCCAGCGTTCGTTAGGTGCAGGTGAAATGTGGCAATATCATATTACGGGAGGAAGCGGACTGCAGCTTACCAAACGCAAAAACGATCAACAGGACGTAAACGAACCATCGGTCTCCAGTGACGGAAAATATCTGTACTACTGTGAGGATTTGTATCCGGGAGGTTTCTTCCAGTATAACAAGAATCCCAACGCACAGATTTATGCCGTAAAACGCTACGATTTTGAAACCGGAAAGACCATTACCATCACTGGAGGTCCCGGAAGCGCATCAAGGCCCACAGTTTCTCCCGATAACAAAAAACTAGCTTTTGTAAAACGAGTACGAACCAAAACTGTTCTGTTCATCCATGATTTGGAAACTGGGGAGGAATGGCCTATTTATGATATCTTGAATAAAGACCAGATGGAAGCCTGGGCTATTTTTGGCACTTATCCCAACTTCAGTTGGATGCCCAACAGCAAGGCCCTTGTTTTTTGGGCAGGTGGTAAAATTCAAAAAATCAATATTGAAACGCTTCAAGTAGACTCCATACCGTTTCAGGTAGACAACACAATTAAAATTGCCGAAACCCATCGTGTACAACATCAGGTAGATTCTGACGAGTTTACTGCCAAGGTAATTCGTCATGTAAAAACCTCTCCAGATGGAAAAAGAATAGTTTTTAGTGCCTTGGGACATCTTTGGACCAAAACGCTGCCCAATGGCAAGCCCAAGCGTTTGACAAAAAGTACTGATTTAGAATTTGAACCTTCCTTCTCTCCCGATGGAAAGCAAATTATCTATGTGACCTGGGACGACGAACAATTGGGAAGCATACAAAAAGTGTCAAGCAATGGTGGAACATCTATGAAGTTAACAGCTGTAAAAGGAATCTTTAGATTCCCCTCATTTTCCAACGACGGAAATCACATTGTTTATGGTAAACAAGGAGGAAGCAATGATCAGGGACACACCTATACAAAGGAGCCAGGGATCTACATTATGGATTCCAATGGAAACAATGCCAAAAAGATTACTGGAAATGGCTTAACACCAACCTTTAGCAAGAATGACAAACGAATCTTCTTTCAAACTGGAGGGCAATTTTTTGGTTCGTTGACCAAAGAGCTTAAAAGTGTAGATTTAAACGGTAAGGATGAACGCGTCCATTTTAAATCCAAATACGCTAACCACATTGTGCCATCTCCCGATAATAAATGGCTGTTGTTCTCTAATTTGCATAAGGCCTATGTCGCTCCGATGGCAATGACCGGGCAAATCATCGATTTTGACCCTAATAGTAAAGCTTTCCCTGTTACCCAAGTCGCTAAAGATGCGGGTTATAGCCTACACTGGTCCAATGATAGCAAAAAACTGCATTGGACTTTGGGAAGTGAATATTTCTCCAATGATGTGAATCAAAGATTTACGTTTCTTAAAAATTCACCTGATAGTATTCCGCCCATTACAGAAAAAGGCGTATCCGTTGGGCTTATTGCTAAAACAGACAGACCAAAAGGTAGGATAGCATTTACCAATGCACGTATCATCACTATGGAAAGTGATGAAGTTTTGGAAAATGCCACCATCATAATCAAAGACAATAAAATAGAAAGCATAGGTTCTTCTTCGGAAATCTCTATTCCATCAAACACTGAGGTTATTGATGCTACCGGTAAAACCATAATGCCCGGTATTGTAGATGCCCATGCTCATATTGGAGCATTCCGTGATGGATTAAATACCAAAAAACATTGGCAATTGTACGCTAACCTTGCCTTTGGAGTAACTACTGCACATGATCCATCCGCCAATAGTGAGACGGTCTTTGGACTTTCAGAATTGGTGAAAAGTGGTGAAATGGTCGGGCCGAGAATCTACTCTACTGGATTTATCTTATATGGCGCAGATGGAGATTTCAAGGCCGTGGTCAACAGTTTGGATGATGCCCGTTCTGCTATCCGTAGAACAAAAGCTTTTGGAGCAACCTCGGTTAAAAGTTATAATCAGCCTCGTCGTGAACAAAGACAGCAAGTGATGCAAGCAGCCAAAGAACTGGGTGTTAATGTGGTTCCCGAAGGTGGGTCTACCTTTTTCCATAACATAAGTATGATCATGGATGGGCATACCGGGATTGAACATAATATTCCCGTTGCTCCAGTTTACAATGATATTCTTACCCTTTGGAGCAATAGTAAAAGTGGATACACCCCTACCCTAATTGTAAATTATGGGGGATTGAACGGCGAATATTATTACTATGAGCGTGACAATGTTTGGGAGAATGAAAAACTGTTGAAGTATACTCCCAGACACATTATTGATTCCAGAAGTCGTCATCGAACCAAAGTTCCCCAAGAAGAATACACAAATGGTCATATTTTAGTTTCTAAAACCGTGACTGACCTTTCCAATGCTGGAGTAAAAGCAAATCTTGGAGCCCATGGACAATTACAAGGTTTGGGCGCCCATTGGGAACTTTGGATGCTACAAGCAGGAGGCATGATTAATTTGGAAGCCCTTAAGGCTGCTACCATCAATGGTGCCGAATACATAGGTATGGGCAATGAAATTGGCTCTTTAAAAGCAGGTAAACTAGCAGATTTAATAGTGCTAGGCAAAAACCCATTGGAAGACATTGAGAACACCAATACCATTCGATATACCATGGTCAATGGACGTCTGTACGATACCGAAACTATGAATGAAATAGGTAACGAATCCAAAACAAGAAGCAAATTCTATTGGGAAAACAATAAGTATAACCAAGCATTTCCTTGGCACGAACAAACCCAGAGTTTTTCAATTCCCGGTTGCAGTTGTCATGCATTAAAACACTGAGAATGGTTTTTCATCGAAACGTTTATAAAACCAACAAAGTTGGTTTTACCTTCCACAAGATTCGTTGTATATTGTATGCCTTTGCAATCACAAACCACAATCTAATAACTATTCAAGATCAACACCCATGCACATTGCCGTAGCCGGAAACATTGGAGCAGGAAAAACCACATTGACCACTTTATTAGCCAAACATTATAAATGGGATGCCCAATTTGAAGATGTAGTGGATAACCCCTACCTAGATGATTTCTATACGCAGATGGAGCGTTGGAGCTTTAATCTCCAGATTTATTTTTTGAACAGTCGCTACCGTCAAATCTTAAGTATCAGGGAAAGTGGCAAAGATGTTATTCAAGATCGCACCATTTATGAGGATGCTCATATTTTTGCACCCAACTTACACGCCATGGGTCTGATGACCAATAGAGATTTTGAAAACTATAAAAGTCTCTTTGAGTTAATGGAAACCTTGGTCCAACCCCCAGATTTGCTCATTTACCTTAGGAGTTCCATTCCAAATTTGGTAAAACAAATTCATAAGCGGGGTCGTGATTATGAGAACAGTATCTCCATTGATTATTTAAGTCGATTGAACGAACGTTATGAAGCCTGGGTAAACACCTATGAAAAAGGCAAGCTTTTAATCATTGATGTGGACAACATCAACTTTGTTGATGAACCTGAAGACTTGGGTCAAGTTATCAATAAAATTGATGCCGAAATCCACGGGCTATTTTAAGCAAATCAAAGATCTCAACCCATTTAATCGTTTACCTAAACTCCATGAAAAACCTGTTCCCAATCCTTATCCTTTTAATTTTAGGAGCCTGTTCCCAACAAGAGGAAAAGAAAGATGCCCTCATTTCAGGTAAAGTGCTTGATCCTGAAACCAAAACAATGGCCTTAATCTCAGTCAATGGTGAATTTAGAAAAGAGATTCCAGTAAACGAAAATGGCACTTTCTCAGATACTTTACGGAATATCCAACACATACCTTACCGATTGGCCGATGGTATCAACAACATACTTCTTTATTTGGAAAATGGATATAATGTACATGTAAAATATAATCCAAAAGATTTTAAAAACACCCTAGTATTTCAAGGAGATGGGGCAGCCATAGATCGTTATTATGTACAAAAACAAAACAAGTACCAAGAGGTAGCCGGTAATGATTTCAAAAGTTTTTATGCACAAGAAGAATCTGATTTTGTAGCCAAGGTAAATGAAATGAGCACAGCAGTAGAAAACCTGCTTGATTCGTTTGACAGCATACCCGAAAATATTCGGGAAAAAGAAAAAAGGGATATCGACCACTACTCCACCACGCTTCTGGGTGAGTATAAAGATTTTGCTCATGCAGCTGTAACCGAAGATCCTGATTTTAAAGTCTCGGAAAGTTTTCCAGATAAACGAAAAGAAATGTCATTTTTGAATCAAGAAGATTTTGACTATTCCGTCATGTATAAGTCCTTGGTTCATCGTCATTACCAAGACCAAGCCAAAGAGCTTGCCAAGAACGATAGCATTGATAACAATGAAGCCTTTTTTAAAATAGTGGAGCAGATTCCCGTGGAAAACATCCGAAACTCTATTGTTCACAGAGGGGTTTTGGGCAACATTCCGTACACCAAGGATTTAGATGGTTACTACAACAAGTTTATGTCGATATCGACAAATGATACCCATAAAGAAGAAATCACTGATTCTTACAATAAGCTCAAAAAAATAGTTCCTGGGGCTATTTCTCCTGCATTTGAGGCTTACGAAAACCATGCAGGTGGTGAATCTTCACTATCCGATTTTAAGGGCAAATATGTTTACATTGACGTTTGGGCATCTTGGTGCGGACCTTGCATCAAAGAAATACCATCCCTAAAAGAAGTTGAAAAATCCTATCACGATAAAAACATTGAATTTGTCAGCATCTCTATAGATACACGCAGAAGTTACGATGCCTGGCAAAAAATGGTCACTGACAAAGCATTAGGTGGTACACAGCTGATTGCCGACAAAGCTTGGGAGTCTGATTTTGTTCAGGATTATCAAATTAAGGGTATACCACGTTTTATTTTGATCGACCCTGATGGAAAAATAGTGAACGCCAATGCTCCAAGACCTTCAAGTGAAGCCCTTAAAACAACGTTGACCGAGCTAGGTCTTTAATTTTTTTTCCCAGTCCCTCATTCAAACAGGTGGTTCCCTCATTATGGGTTTTACAACCATGGTTTTCAAACTAGTTTTAGGTTAGGGTTAACACCCAATATCTCTAACTCGAAGTCTAGGCTTCATAAAATTTGAAAACATGGAACTTAAGAAAAATCCAAAATTGGAACTAAAAAAGAACAGCACCCTCTATTTTATGATTGGGCTAACATTAATCTTGTTATTGTCTTACGTAGCTGTGGAGTGGAAAACATATTATAAAACCACAGATTGGGACATTGCAAGTTTGGATGTTCAAGATGAACTTATCGAAGAAGTCCCTTTATTAATCAATAAATTACCTCCCCCACCTCCACCGAAAATTCAAGCTCCCCCGATAATTGAGGTTGTCGATAATGACGAAGACATTATTGAAACTGTAATTGAGTCGAGCGAAATAGACCATGAAACCGAAATAATGGACGTGGAAGATGTTGTTTTTGACAAGGAAGAACCTAATGAGGTAATTCCATTTGCAATTATCGAAGCTGTGCCTGTTTTTCCCGGTTGTGAAAATGAAAAGACCAACGAAGGCAAAAGAGCTTGCTTTCAGGAAATGATGCAGAAACACATCAGAAAAAATTTCCGTTATCCAGAAATGGCTCAAGAAATGGGCTTGCAAGGTAGAGTGAGCGTAATGTTCACCATTCAAAAAGACGGTAGCATTGATGAAGTACGTATGCGAGGGCCACATGAAACTTTGGAAAAAGAAGCTGCAAGAATCATTGACAAGCTTCCTAAAATGACCCCTGGAAAGCAGCGAGGAAAAGCTGTAAAAGTTCCTTTTTCCATCCCTATAACCTTTAGGTTGCAATAACCCAACAATAATAAGTTTGAGTTTGTCGTAGGTACTCGAAAATAAAAGATTTTCCTTCGACAAGCTCAAAATCTTATTGAAAAATCCGTAAAACCTACGACTTATGGAATTAAAGAAGAATCCAAAATCGGAATTGAAAAAGAATAGCCCACTTTACTTTTTAATAGGACTAACAACCATTTTGTTACTTTCCTATCTTGCTTTAGAATGGAAAATACAGTACAAAACACCTGATTGGAATATTGCTTATGTTGAAATACAGGATGAACTTATCGAAGAGGTGCCACCCATTACTTTTCAATTACCACCCCCTCCACCTTCCGTTATTCCTATTATTGAAGAGGAAATTCCAATAATGGGTTGTAATCTGCCCATTCCCATAGATACAACCGGAATAATTACATGCAGCGCATTGAACATTGATAATATTGTTTTTGAAAAAGAAGAGGAAGAAGGCCTCATTGTTTGTCCTTGGGTATTCGTTGAGGAAGTACCAATTTTTCCAAGTTGTGAAGATGCAGAGGATAAAAGAGCTTGTTTTCAGGAAATGATGCAGAAACACATCAGAAAAAATTTCCGTTATCCAGTAATGGCTCAAGAAATGGGCTTACAAGGCAGAGTGAGTGTAATGTTCACCATTCAAAAAGATGGTAGTATTGATGAAGTACGTATGCGAGGGCCACATGAAACTTTGGAAAAAGAGGCTGCAAGAATCATTGACAAACTTCCTAAAATGACCCCTGGAAAGCAGCGAGGAAAAGCGGTAAAAGTTCCTTTCTCTATTCCGATTACCTTTAAGTTGCAGTAATTGTCACACTGAGCCTGTCGAAGTGTTGAAGGAAAAACATGCAATGATTTACATCTCGACTGCGTTCGATGTGACATTAAACAAAAAGGCCCGAACCTAAAGGTTCGGGCCTTTCATATTCTATATATGAACTAAAGTTATTCCTTCGCGTTATCGGACAAGGCTACCTTTTTTTTAGCTTCTTTGCCATTTTCAATCGCTACTTGAGCTTCTGTAGTATTCATTTCAAGCTGGGCTTGTTTTTCAACTTGTTCTGGATTTTCCTGAACACCTTCCTCAGTAATTGAAACTTCAATTCCATCAACATTCAACATACCCATTTCATCACCTGCATCAGGGCTTACCAAACTTGGTGCGATAACTAACGCCACAACGGACATCAATTTCAATAAGATGTTCAAAGATGGACCCGAAGTATCTTTGAAAGGATCTCCTACAGTATCTCCAACAACAGCAGCCTTATGGGCGTCAGAACCCTTACGACCTTCACTCTCGATTGTCTTTTTAGCATTATCCCAAGCACCACCGGCATTAGATTGGAAAATAGCCATCAACACACCTGCGGTAGTTACACCTGCTAACAATCCACCCAACATTTCAGCTCCACCGATAAATCCAACAGCGACAGGAACAGCTATAGCCAAAAGACCAGGCAATACCATCTCTTTGATAGAGGCTTGTGTTGAAATAGCCACACATTTTTCATATTCTGCCACACCATCGGCAGCATCAAAAGTTGCTCTTTGCTCATCGGTAGCTTTAGATATATCTGAATCAACAGCTCGCATCACCTCTAAAGCATCCTTAAGTTGGGGAATGTCCCTAAACTGACGACGAACTTCTTCAATCATTGCCATAGCGGCCCTACCAACCGCGTTCATTGAAAGTGCGGAGAATACAAATGGAAGCATTCCACCAATCAACAGTCCAGCCATAATCTTAGGTTGCGAAACATCAATAGACTCTATTCCTGCGGTTTGCATAAAGGCTGCAAAAAGTGCTAAAGCAGTCAATGCAGCAGAAGCAATCGCAAATCCTTTACCAATTGCAGCCGTAGTGTTTCCTACCGCATCCAATTTATCGGTACGCTCTCGAACTTCACTTGGTAATTCAGCCATCTCAGCAATACCACCAGCGTTATCCGAAATAGGTCCGTAAGCATCAACAGCCAACTGGATTCCAGTGTTTGCCAACATCCCCACCGCAGCAATTGCGATTCCGTAAAGACCTGCAAAATGGTGAGAGACCAAAATAGCCGCAGCAATCAAAATAATAGGAATCATTGTGGACATCATTCCAACACCCAATCCAGCAATAATGTTAGTTGCAGAACCAGTTTCGGATTGACGTACAATCGAGTTTACCGGTTTTGTTCCTGTACCTGTGTAATATTCGGTAACCTTACCCACCAACAAACCAGCCACCAAACCGGCAATAGTAGCATAGAAAACACCCATTGCACCAAATGGTAGTCCTTCAATGGATTCAGGAATAAAATTTGTTATTAAAAAATATGATGCTATCAGCATTAAAAATGCAGAACCAAATTCTCCAATATTCAAAGCAGTTTGTGGGTTTCCACCATCCTTTACACGAACAAAAAAGGTACCTATAATAGACATTACAATACCAATTGCCGCCAAAGCCAATGGCAAGTATACCGCACCAAGACCATCAAAACCTGGAGTTACTATGATAGCTCCCAATACCATGGTTCCGATAATGGAACCTACATAAGATTCAAAAAGGTCAGCTCCCATTCCAGCAACATCTCCTACATTATCACCAACATTATCCGCGATTGTAGCAGGGTTTAACGGGTGATCCTCCGGGATACCAGCCTCTACCTTACCCACAAGGTCAGCTCCCACGTCAGCGGCTTTGGTATAAATACCACCCCCAACACGAGCAAAAAGTGCAATGGATGAAGCACCTAAAGAGAAACCTGAAAGTACGTTCAATACTTCTCCAAGCTCCCAACCTTGACCACTATAAAACATAAAAAGCGTGCTCAAACCAAGAACACCCAATCCTACAACACCAAGACCCATAACTGCACCTCCTGCAAAAGCGACCTCAAGGGCCTTCCCTAATGAAGTTCTAGCGGCATGTGTTGTTCTTACATTAGCTTTTGTGGCTACCTTCATTCCGATAAAACCAGCAAGTGCTGAACAGATAGCCCCCACGATAAAGGAAACTGCAACCATTCCATTTGATCCTTCCTCGCTACTTCCTTTGAAGTACAACAAAATGGCCACACATATGACAAAAATGCTCAATATTTTATATTCTGCCTTTAAAAATGACATTGCCCCATCGGCAATATTTTTGGCGATTCGCGCCATTTTATCATCTCCAACCTCCTGTTTTGAGACCCATACGTTTTTAATAAGCACGTACAACAAGCCCAAAATACCGAATGCGGGCAGAAACTTTACGATTAAATCCATAGTTCGTAGTTATTTTAAGATTTTTTTAATGGCAGCTAATGTAGTAAAATACACCCTAATAAAAAAAATGCGTTTTTGGTAATCAAAAACGCATTAATTTGGGTTCAATTTTGTTTATATGGTAAAGGTTCGCTGCTTTTTATGCGGACTTTCATCGTAGCGTTGTACACATTGATGATAGATGTCTATAGCCTCATTTACATCTCCCCATCCTCCAGTATCTACTTTCTTCTCTTCCAAATCTTTATACACGGCAAAAAAGTGTTCGATTTCCTTTTTTCTATGTGGATTGATATCGGTGATGTCTTCTTTGTTGTTCCAAACAGGATCGTTAACGGGAACACAGATTATTTTTTCATCCGGACCTTTTTCATCAGTCATATGGAAAACCCCAATAGGTTTAACTTCCATAACAACCATGGGATAGGTGGGCTCCGTTCCCAAAACCAATACATCCAAAGGATCTTTATCCAACGCCAGCGTTTCTGGGACAAAACCATAGTCTCCCGGGTACATCATGGATGAGAACAAAGTTCTATCGAATCGAATCTTATTTAAGGCAAAATCGTATTCATATTTATTTCTACTTCCTTTCGGAATTTCAATCAGCACATCGAAGGTTACTTCTTTCTTTGACATCTTAAGGTTTTAAATTTTTTGCAAAAATAGTGTGAACTGCGTGAATTGCGCACAGTCAGCCCACGTTTTATGTTAATTAAAAATTAAATCCGAAGGTACCTGTTATGCCAAACGGTCTTGCATCAGGATTATCAAGGTAATTTCCTCTGAAATTGAAGTCTATCCGTAGAATTTTAAAAATGTTCCCTACTCCAAAGGAATACTCCCAATAGATTTGATCTTCCGGTGCCATTAAAGGAATGTTAGCCGGTGCACTCAGTGCGATATTCTCGTCAGATAATTTCCCCCAAGCACCTCGAAGCCCTACAATTTCCCTTAAGTTCAACTTGCGCAAAACGGGAATTCTGGAAAACAGTCTACCATTAAAATTATGCTCCAGATGCAATGTGGCGTAAGTATCTGTCACGAACTCATAAAAATCTAGATTAGGAAAGACATTGTACAAAGAAAAAAGGGTTTGGTTTCCGGGTATAACGCTTAGTAAGCTCAATGGCACTTCTCCAAAGGTCTTACCCAGTTCCACACTACTGGTAAGTCTTCCAAAACCACCTATTTGCCAGGGCTGTTTATAAGAAAACTGAAGGCGCTCATAGTTAAAGTCACTTTCTAAAAATCCGCTTAGGCCCTTGGTATAGTTCAATACTAAAGTACTGTGGTTATCATTGATATTAGCACGTTCCACCCCATAACCTATGGTTCTCTTTCCTGGAGTGTAAATCAGGGTAGTATTTAGGTCGAACTGCTTTACTTCGGATGATATTCCCGTTGGAGATTCAGGGTCCACATAATCTAAATTAAACGCGTCGGGCAAGGCAGAACTCAAAGTTCGGAACGAACTCCCAAACCTTACCCTAAAATTCTTTACAGGTTCAATTTCCAAATTAACAGTAGATAGATTAATATTGGTCAAACGGTCATTAGCCCCCACTGTGACCAAAGAAGAAGAGGCAATACTCCTTCCCAACACATCATTGGTACTGGTAAGACTAAGCCCCAATTGTTCTATATCCCTTCTATTTCCTCCTGACAATATTAGCCTGCTCTTTCTGTCCAATAAAAATTTAGCAGAAAAACCATGCTTGACCTTTTTATCGGTAAATCCGTAAGCCAGATAACCTTGAAGGCGCCACAAATCGTTTTGCCCAAAATAGGTTCTTGCCCCAAGCCGGACCCGTGTTCCTTCAGCATCATTGAAACCAAAGACACTGTAAATGTTTCCAATATCGATGTTCCACTTATCTATTTCAATATACCCAGAGCCCAGAATACTGACCAAGTCATAATACGTACGAAATTTTGGTACTGTTTTCAAGGTGTCTAGAAGCTTAAAAATGCCAGACTCATCCTCATTCAACTTTTCCAAACGGGCATTCTTCCAAAAGGTACTGTCCTGCGAGAAAACTCTGGGATCATAAGGGTCTGATTCCGATTTATAAAATTCTTCTGATCTGTTGGTGTCGAACTGATAGTTGTCGTACACCGTTGTACGCTTGCCATAGATACCTCGCGACTTTTCCTTTTTTGAGAGACTAAAATCACTAAGCATGTAATCCCGCTTCAAAAGGAATACGGAATCGCTGACCACATCAAAATCCTGCTCAATATAAATTTCCTTTACCCAGTTGATATTAGCACTCTTGGTAACTTGAAGATTTATTTTTTTGATGGCGTATGTACTATCATTCACCCAAAAATCACCCTTAAAGGTCAGTTCATTTTTACGTCGGGGATAATATATAATATTATAGCACCATTTATCATCTATAAAAGTGCTATCTGAAAGTACATAATTATAGGTATCCACGCCTGTTTTAGACAAAGGACTTGTAAAGCTCTTGTCAAAGAACTTTAAATAGTTGTCATAGATATCGTAATCTGAATATAGGTCCTCTACGAAGGCAGTGATGGCCTGATGCCCGCTAAATCCAGAATTTTTGTTGCCCAATACATCTTCTTTTTCCTCATTTATAACATTGTCGCCGTAAACTTTGGAGAAGGTTTCATTCAAAAACATGGGTAAGTAGGTCTTTCCAGTAATCCTAGAGGTATCAAGATTTTCAAACATAAATTCAAGTCCCTTGAACAATCTACTTTTGATCAAGGCACTGTCTATGGTATTTAAGTCAAACTCAATTTTTTCATACTTATCATATTGATATTGTTTGAACTTTCGCAGTCCATTCTCCCTCTTTTTTGCCCAGATTTTCTTTAGAATATCTATAGCAGGGTTATCCTTTTTAGATTGTTTGCCCGTGTATACAATTACTTCCTTTAGCTGCTCTGTAGATTCGGCCAGCACAATCTCCATGTTGAAGTTCACCTTCTGTTGAAGTTCAATTTCCTTGGTTTCGTACCCAATAAAAGAAATAAGTATAGTGCTATATGTTTCATCCGATTCTATATAGAATCGCCCATTATCATTTGTGATGGTTCCCTCCGAAGAATCTTTAAAAACAATATTGGCAAAGGCAATGGGAGAACCGGAATCATCTATAACAATACCACCGACCTTGGTCTGTGAATAAGCAAAAGCACTAAATAACGTTAGGAAAAAAACTAAAAGGAATCTTTTCATTTTTTGATATGTCCCGCTAGAGAAAACCTAGGCGGAAATCTCTTAAGCGTAATGGTTCGTTTGATTTAAAAGTAGTTTCTTATCAAAAACTGTTCCTTAAAAAAAGCCTCACCAACTTTTTTGTCGACGAGGCTAATATACCTTACAAATATAAGTATCCTATTTATATAACACTTTCTTAACAGCTTTGATCACATCCTTGGAATTAGGTAGCCATTCCGCCAAAAGTACTGGAGAATAAGGAGCTGGTGTATCTGCTGTATTCAATTTTACAATAGGAGCATCCAAATAATCGAATGCTTTGTCCTGAACATGGTAGATAATCTCAGTAGCCACATTTCCAAAAGGCCATGCTTCTTCTAAAATTACCATTCTATTGGTCTTCTTTACGGAATTCAAAATAGCATCATGATCCATTGGACGAACGGTCCTCAAGTCGATAATCTCGCAGCTGATTCCTTCTTTTTCCAATTCATCGGCCGCTTTGTAAGCCTCTTTGATGATTTTTCCAAAGGAAACGATGGTCACGTCTGTTCCTTCTCTTTTGATATCAGCTACTCCTAGTGGAATGGTGTACTCTCCTTCTGGCACTTCACCTTTATCACCATACATCTGTTCAGACTCCATAAAAATAACGGGGTCGTCATCACGGATGGCCGCTTTCAACAATCCTTTGGCATCAGCAGGATTAGACGGAACAACAACTTTTAGACCAGGGCAATTGGCATACCAGCTTTCAAAAGCCTGTGAGTGTGTTGCCGCCAACTGACCGGCAGAAGCAGTCGGTCCCCTAAATACGATAGGGCATGCAAATTGACCACCAGACATTTGCCTAATCTTTGCCGCATTATTTATAATCTGGTCGATTCCAACCAATGAAAAGTTGAAAGTCATGAACTCAATAATAGGTCGATTTCCATTCATGGCAGACCCAACGCCGATTCCCGCAAAACCCAATTCAGAAATAGGAGTGTCCAAAACCCTTTCCGGTCCAAACTCATCCAACATTCCCTTTGACGCTTTGTAGGCACCGTTGTATTCGGCAACCTCTTCACCCATTAAATAAATCGTATCATCCCTACGCATCTCTTCGGTCATGGCCTCTGCGATTGCTTGTCTGAACTGTAGTGTTTTCATTAAGTATTAGAATATGAGTTAGAATGCTCAAAAACGCATGCAAAAATAGCAAAATCCAAAAGAACAATGCCGTAGTAAAATTTAAAAAAAGAACAAAAATTTATTATGCATGCATAATAAATTTCGAATTTTTATAGCTATCTTAGCGCCGATAAATCCAAAATACTATGAAGATTTTAGTTTGCATTAGCAACGTACCGGATACCACTTCCAAAATCAACTTCGCGGAAGGGGACACCAAGTTTGATACAAACGGAGTACAATTTGTGATTAATCCCAATGATGAATTCGGATTGACGCGCGCCATGTGGTTCAAGGAAAAGCAAGGTGCGACAGTTCATGTGGTGACCGTTGGAGGAGCGCAAACCGAGCCTACTATCCGCAAAGCCTTAGCTATTGGTGCTGATGAAGCGATTCGCGTTAATGCCGAACCTACTGACGGATTCTACGTGGCCACACAATTGGCTGAAGTAGTAAAAAATGGGGGTTACGACCTAGTTATTGCCGGCAGGGAATCCATAGATTATAATGGAGGGATGGTGCCAGGAATTTTGGCCACACTCCTTGATATGAATTTTGTGAACACTTGTATTGGGCTGGAGGTTGATGGAACCAATGCAACCGCAACACGTGAAATCGACGGTGGTAAGGAGACTATAAGCACCACACTACCTTTGGTAGTTGGAGGGCAAAAAGGATTGGTAGAAGAGAGCGACCTTCGGATTCCCAATATGAGAGGAATTATGATGGCCAGAAAAAAAGTCCTCAATGTAGTTGAACCTGTCGATGCGGCTTCCCAGACCCAAGACCAAAAGTTTGAAAAACCAGCAGCAAAAGGACCTGTTAAATTGGTAGATGCTGAAAATGTTGGGGAATTGGTCGAGTTATTGCACAACGAAGCTAAAGTGATTTAAGAACTAGAATCCAGAAAAAATTATGTCAGTATTAGTATATACCGAATCAGACAAAGGAAAATTTAAAAAGAATGCATTGGAAGTAGCTTCTTATGCTCACAAAGTAGCACAGGAAGTTGGCGGAAGTGTAACTGCAGTTACCATAAATGCCGAAGACGAAGCTTCTTTGGGCAACTATGGAGTATCCAAAGTATTAAAGGTGGCCAATGGTCAATTAGACACTTTTAACGCCAAAGCCTATGCGAATGTATTGGCCCAAGCCGCCCAAGCAGAAGACGCAAAGATCATTATCGTAAGCTCAAGTGCGGATACTAAATTCTTGGCTCCGATACTTGCCGCCAAGTTGGCCGCTGGTTATGTTCCCAATGTGGTTGCCGTGCCAGAAAGTACATCCCCATTTGTGGTAAAAAGAACGGCTTTCAGTAACAAAGGCTTCGCGCATACCGAAATCAGCTCAGATGTAAAAATCGTTGGAGTTTCGAACAATGCCTATGGCATCCATGAAAATGGAGGTTCCGCTTCCATTGAAGATTTTAACCCATCACTGTCCGACGCAGATTTCACCACCAAATCCGTAGAAGTGGACAAAGTGGTTGGAAAAGCCACCATTGCCGATGCCGATATCGTGGTTTCTGGAGGTCGTGGTCTCAAAGGTCCTGAAAATTGGGGTATGGTCGAGGAATTGGCCGATATTTTAGGTGCAGCTACTGCTTGCTCCAAACCTGTATCCGATTTAGGATGGCGTCCGCATGGAGAACACGTGGGACAGACCGGAAAACCTGTGGCCAGCAACCTTTATATTGCCATTGGCATCTCTGGTGCCATACAACATTTGGCCGGGGTAAGTGCCTCTAAAACCAAAGTAGTGATCAACAACGACCCCGAAGCTCCCTTCTTTAAGGCCGCGGATTACGGGATTGTTGGGGATGCCTTTGAAGTAGTGCCCAAACTCATCGAAAAATTAAAGGAATTTAAAGCCCAAAACGCTTAAATTTTGTTAATTTGCCTTTTGCAAGGGGCTGTTCAGATAACTGGTATCGCCACTATTTGAACAGCTTTTTTGCGTTTATAGGAAGATTATATGAGCTTAGTACGGTTAAAAATAAAGGGGATATCATACAGCCAAACACAGAATGGCGCCTATGCCCTTATTTTGAATGAAGTTGAAGGAGATAGAAAACTTCCCATTGTCATTGGTGCCTTTGAGGCCCAATCTATTGCCATTGCATTGGAAAAAGAAATAAAGCCTCCACGGCCGCTTACACACGACCTGTTCAAAAACTTCTCAGATCGTTTTGAGATTGTAATCAAACAGGTGATCATACACAAGTTGGTAGACGGTGTGTTCTATTCTAGCATCATCTGCGAAAGGGATAAAGTAGAAGAAATTATCGATGCCCGAACCAGCGATGCCATTGCTTTGGCGCTACGGTTCAATGCCCCGATTTTCACCTACAAGACCATTTTGGACAAAGCCGGTATTTTCCTAAAGTTTTCGGCCAAAGAAGATGAGGAAAATGAAGATGACGACAGTATTGTGGTAGATGAAATCCTCCAGGAAGGAGAAACCGTGGAGATAGAATCCGGTGCCTCGTCCCAAGGGTATCGTGAGCTTACGCTCGAAGAACTACATAAAGAATTGGAAAAAGCGGTAGCCAGCGAAGATTACGAAAAGGCCGCCAAAATAAGGGACGAAATCTCCAAGCGCAAATAAATCCACTACATGCCGAACAAAACCAGAAGTCTACTCATACTTTTATTCTTTACCTGTGCAGTCACTTTTGGTCAGAATGCACTTCCAGATTCACTGGCTCTTGCACACGACACCACCATTCTGGATGATATTTCGCAGAGTCAAGCCCCAGAAATAATTCCCAATCAAGGTTTTTCCATAAACAGTTTATGGAGAGGCGCTTTGGGAATGGCAGTTTTGATCCTGATTTCATACCTCTTTAGTTCCAATCGTAGGGCCATCAATTGGAAAACCGTCGTAATCGGACTTTCACTACAACTTTTAATTGCCATCGGTGTTCTTAAAGTGCCTTTGGTAAAATTGATTTTTGAAAAAATTGGGCAGGTATTCGTCAGCATCCTCGATTTTACAAGAGCGGGAAGTAAATTTTTGTTTGAAGGCCTTGTGGTGGATATGGACACCTTCGGATTCATTTTTGCTTTTCAAGTATTACCTACCATCATCTTCTTTTCGGCACTGACATCAGTTTTATTTTACTTGGGAATCATCCAGAAAGTGGTCAAGGCCATGGCTTGGCTATTGACAAAATCATTGGGGATTTCAGGTGCAGAAAGCCTTTCTATTGCTGGAAACATATTTTTGGGGCAGACCGAAGCCCCGCTATTAATCAAGGCGTATTTGGAAAAAATGAACCGATCAGAGATTCTTTTGGTCATGATCGGGGGAATGGCGACCGTAGCTGGAGCAGTATTGGCAGCTTATATTGGGTTTTTAGGTGGAGATGACCCTGCGCTGCGATTGGTTTTTGCCAAACATTTACTGGCCGCATCGGTAATGGCGGCACCTGGAGCTATTGTCGTTTCTAAAATCCTTTATCCGCAGACGGAAAAAATCAATACGGATGTAAAAGTTTCCAATGAAAATATTGGCGCCAATATTTTGGATGCCATTGCCAACGGAACCACAGAAGGACTCAAACTCGCCATGAATGTTGGTGCCATGCTTTTGGTGTTTGTGGCCTTTATCGCCATGATTAATGGAATCTTAGGTTGGGTCGGTGATTTCACGACTTTGAACAATTGGATTGCCAACAATTCGCCATATGATAGTTTCTCACTGGAAGCCATTTTAGGTACGGTCTTCGCTCCCCTCATGTGGCTCATCGGGGTAAACGGGGATGACATCATGCTCATGGGGCAGTTGTTAGGTATAAAGCTCGCTGCCAGTGAATTTATCGGCTACATTCAACTCGCTGAACTAAAAAACATGGCCAGTAGTCTACATTTTACCTACAACAAATCAGTGATTATGGCCACCTACATGCTTTGTGGATTTGCCAATTTTGCTTCCATTGGTATCCAAATTGGAGGTATTGGCTCCTTGGCTCCAGGTCAGCGCAAAACCCTTTCCGAATTCGGTATGAAAGCCGTTTTGGGCGGATCTTTGGCTTCATTACTTTCTGCCACCATCGCCGGTATGATTCTAGGATAAATTGGGTTGAAGGGTAAAGTTGAAGGGTAAAAAGGTGAAGAGTTAAAGTTTGGCACGTCAAACAAACTTATAAAATCAACCTCAAGATTTTAAAAGGTTATTGCCATGCGAAATTTTAGAGAGTTGAAAGTCTGGAAAGAGGCCAGAATATTGGTTAAAGAAATCTATTTGACTACCAAAGTGCTTCCCGACACAGAAAAATACGGGTTGATATCCCAAATTAATAGATGTTCTGTTTCAATCACTGCTAACATAGCGGAAGGTTGCGGCAAATATTCCAACAAGGATTTTGTACGGTTTCTTCAAATAAGTCTTGGTTCTGCTTATGAATTAGAAAATCATCTCATCCTTTGCGAGGATTTGGAATTCATTCCATCAGAAAACATAACTCCTATCATCAAAAAAGTACAACGCCTCCAAAAGCAAATAGCTGCACTAATCAAATACAACAAACAAAACCCATAACCCTTTAACCTTCCACTCTAGACCCTTTTACCTTCACCTTTAATCCTTAGCCCTTACCCTTTCAATCCTCTAACCCTTCGCCTCACCTATAGTTAATAAAATATAATAACCCACCTGCCCCACCTTTTGCCTTTTCACCCTTTACCTTTTACCTTTACAATCATGAAACAATACCACGACTTACTAAAACACGTATTGGAACACGGAAACCAAAAGGGCGACCGTACCGGAACAGGGACAAAAAGTGTCTTTGGCTACCAAATGCGGTTCGACCTATCGGAAGGATTTCCCATGGTGACCACCAAAAAATTGCATTTAAAATCCATTGTGCATGAATTGCTGTGGTTTTTAAAAGGAGATACCAATGTGGGTTACTTGCAGGAGAATGGCGTACGTATTTGGAACGAATGGGCCGATGAAAATGGAGATTTGGGCCCAGTATACGGACACCAATGGCGCAATTGGAACAGTGAGGAGATCGACCAGATTAAAGAAGTAATCGAGACTTTGAAGCACAACCCCAATAGCCGACGCATGTTGGTCTCTGCCTGGAACCCCAGCGTGCTGCCCGATACCTCTATTTCGTTTAGTGAAAATGTGGCCAACGGAAAAGCGGCCCTACCCCCTTGCCATGCCTTTTTCCAGTTTTATGTGGCCGATGGCAAACTCTCTTGCCAGCTCTACCAACGTAGTGCCGACATATTTTTGGGCGTGCCCTTTAACATTGCCTCCTACGCCTTGTTTACGATGATGATGGCCCAGGTATGTGGCTACCAACCCGGAGATTTTATACACACCTTTGGTGATGCCCATATTTACAATAACCATATGGAACAAGTGGAACTGCAACTGAGCCGTGACCCGCGACCCTTGCCTACCATGAGGTTGAACCCAAGCGTGAAGAATATTTTTGACTTTACTTTTGACGATTTTGAACTATTGAACTACGACCCCCATCCTCATATTAAAGGGGTTGTGGCGGTTTAATAGCATTACTTATTTGTCTTAATCCGGTTTATTGATGCAGAAGACATTCATACAATAAGCTACACACAATATTAATGAACGATAATTGGGAGGAAAAACTTAGGAGTTTTGATTTTCGGAATAGCTCAATTGAAGAAATAGAATATTTTTTTTCAAAAGCTATTTTAGGACATACAAGACCAACTATAAATCTTTCATTTGAGGGACTTTTCAGAGCAAGAATAATAACTGGCACAAACGAGTCAGATCTACAGACAACAAAATCAATATGGTATCCAAATTTCAAAGAAATCGGCGAAGTCCATCATAGACTGAATAGATGTAGCGATAAAGGACAAAATTTTTTTTACTCTTCCAACTATTTAGGTGCTGTAATCAAAGAATTGGCTCCTTCGAATATGGACCTAGTAATGATTGGTATTTTTCATAAAAAATACCCTCAAATCAAAATGCGTTCACAGTATGCAGGAATTGAAGCATTAAAAGCTAATCCGAAAGAAAATTTGGAATTAAAAGACTATAGATATGCCTGTCAAAAAGACAAGCTCATCGAACAATTTATTTCTTCAAAATTTCAAGAAAGAGTTGAAAAAGGGGAAGAATATAAATATAAGCCCAGAAGCGCATTAAGTAATATTCTTTTAAAGAATGAAGAAATCAATTGCCTTATTTACCCTAGTGTTGCCTCAGATTTAAAATCGACAAATTATGGGATAAAGGCTCAATTCGTGGATGAATTCCTATACTGCAGAAGTACTTACATCTACAAAATCAAACGAGACGGAAGGGAATTTGAACTAATTCCTGAACGATATGGCAAAAGAATAATTTTAAATAAAAGGGAGCCAAAAAATTCCAAAATCGAATGGGAGGAAATCCCTAAAGAGGATAAAGAACAAACTAGAAAATACTATTTGTGACAAATGCTTCAATTCGTTACGTTATTTTGGCTAACTTCAGTTCTTTAAACCTTTCATTCAGCTAGATTCCGTATGAAAGATTTCCCTACGCAAATCTCCACAACGACATCATAGCCTAGACCGTTAGCAAACATTAGAAAAAACATATTGAATAAAGTAAAATCTGATAATCGAACTTTAAGTATTGACGGAAAACAATATGAATTGGAACATCGAATAAAAGATGTTCGAGTTATTAACGATTTGGCTGTCGTGATTTATGATTTCGACGATAATGCACCAAGACATAGACAGTTTCAAAATTGTAAGGCTCTTGATAGCAATGGCAATTTAGTTTGGACGGCAGAACATCCAACAAATATGACTGTTGATTCTTATGTGGAATTTATGAAGGGTCGCGGAAACAAACTTTGGAATTTCGGAGGTTTTATTTGTGAGTTGGACTTCAAAAATGGGAAACTCAAAAATGCGGTATTTATCAAATAAAAAATGACAGAATTATTCGTTAAGAAATATAAAGTTCAAACAACTGGAGCGGATGGTGGACACAATTATATTCTGACAGAAATAGATTTTAAAGGAAATCGAAGGAAGCTTGTGATATTGTTTTCGGACAAGTCCCAAGAACCAGATTTGAACGAAAATGAACCTATCAAAGTGAAAGGCGAAATCAAAGATGATGGCATAGAATATGATTTAATGATGAGGAATGCACAAATGGAAAAATAATAACGTTTGCTAACAATGGCAATAATCCCCATTATGGTTTTGTACCACACCTAAATAAACGTATTAATCAAACAGCTGGATTTCGATGAAATCATTGCCGAGACAGTCGTATAACATTTGCAAAAAAATTGAATGGATTTAGATGAGCAGTATGAAGAGTTGAAAGGCTTTTTCGGAGAGAAAAATCTTGTGATTGAATATTTTAATGAAGAAGAATTGGAAATAGAGGAACTTGATCCAATGGAAATTCTTAGAAGGATGTTTGTTCATGTAAAAATTACTCATCAACCTTCTGGAAAAGTGGTAACTGGAACTAAATCTGACAAACAAATCGAAAATGCAGTTAGTGCTTTGTTAGAATTGAAAGCTCAGCTGTCGCACAAATAAAAACATTGTCCAATAATAGCAGCTACTATTCATTGTGACTTTGAGTAGCACCATAATAAAATCATCAATCAACTACTGATTTCCTCAAAACTCCAACAATATCCCTGATAGCGGTAACCACATGTTGAATTTCCCTTTGGGAAAAGGCCCCTTCCTCAACATAAAACAACATTTCTACTCCTAAGTCCAGAACATTAGCCATTTTGTCTGGGGTGCCATAACCATCTTTAATAAGTTCGGCTAAATTTTCAAGTTGTTTTGTATCTAACATTTGTTTCCTTTTAACTCTCATCAAAGGTTAAAAACCTTCTTTAAATCATTCGCCCCATATATCGGCCAAAGATAAATCGCACTTCGGTTTTAAGGGTCATAATAAATTATGACCTTTATAAAAAACCTGAAAAATTCATCAATGAACGAAATCCTACAACAACATTTCCCACAGTACAAAGAACAAATAGCCTTAGGCCATGTTCCCCAAGCCTATAAGGCCCTTATCCAATATTTAATGGGGGTACGGAACCATTTTATCAATCAATACCCCGGGGAGTTTATCGTGGGCAATTTTTATCAAGGGTATATGGACATGAGCTATTTTCCCATCACCCCAAAATCGCTAAAAAGCCAAAAACTAAAAATTGGGTTGGTGTTCAATCACGAGGTACTTCGTTTCGAAGTTTGGCTGGTAGGACAGAACAAACAAATCCAAAAGAAATATTGGGAAGTGTTCCAAGACCGGGATTGGAACAAATACCCCCTCTCTCCCACCCCAAAAGAATCCATCATCGAACATGTTTTGGTCAATAATCCAGATTTCGGCAATTTGGACGCCCTTACCCAGACCTTGGAACAAGGTACCTTAAAATTCATCGAAGATATTTCGGAAGTATTTGAGTAAGAAAAGAATTTGGCGTCACAAAACCCTATTCTCGATACTTTTCCTTTGATTTCGACTACGCTCAATCTGACAGGAAAAACTCGAATTGACGGTTTCTGTCCATCTCATTTTCAAAATGCAATACAACTGACTTTTGCTTAACTTGCTGTATTAGAACTTTTAATCTTCCACCCTTAACCCAAAGTATGAATCTCGATATTCTCCAAGAGCCCTTCCAACTGACCCAAGCGCAAATTGAATTTTACAAACAAAACGCCTTTATCAAAATCAAAGAAGTATTGCCGCCGGAGGTTCTTGAGCATATCAATACCATAATTTCCACTAAAGTGGAGGAGCTGAATACCCAAGACATTCCTCTCGAAGAACGGGACACCTACGGTAAAGCCTTTTTACAGATTTTCAACCTGTGGACACAGGACGAAGAAATCAAGGAAATCTTGTTCAGCAAACGCCTGGCACAGCTAGCTTCCGACCTTATGCAAGTGGATGGGGTTCGTATGTACCACGACCAAGCGCTGTTTAAAGAAGGCGGCGGTGGCATCACGCCCTGGCATGCCGATCAATATTATTGGCCCTTATCTTCGGACAAATCCATCACCTTATGGATGCCCTTACAGGCCGTTCCTTCCGAAATGGGTCCCTTGGAGTTTTCCGCCGGCAGTCAACACATCTTAACAGGAAGGGAATTATCTATCAGCGATGAAAGTGAAACCAAAATTGGCGAAAAATTACGGCTGACCGATTGCCCAACGGTGTCCGAACCTTTTGATATCGGAGAGGTCAGTTTTCATTCCGGTTGGATTTTCCATAGGGCAGGCGCCAATACCACCGACCAAACCCGAAAAGTGATGACCGTTATTTATATGGACAAGGACATGACCCTGAAAAAACCAGAAAACGACGGACAGGTCAACGATTGGGAAACTTGGTGCCCCGGGGTGGAAATCGGTTCGGTCATCGATTCACACTTAAATCCGGTTCTTTTTACACGATAACCTTTTGATTTTATCGTTCAGTAGGCTATATTCACCAACAGTACCCCCAGTTACCTTAACCTAACGTCATTTATGAACAAAATTCTTTTGCTGGGCTTCTTGTTGTGTTTTCACGTTTCGCTCGCACAGTCAAAAATCTATAAGAGCAATGAAGTAGACATCTACCCCATCATCAATAGTGAATTGTGCAAAAACCCAAATACCGGATCGTGCTTTACGCTACAGTTGATGTCCCATGTGACCACTAACCTCAAATATCCAGAAGAAGCCAGAGAAAAGGGAGTAACCGGAAAAGCCTATGTTCAGTTTGTGGTCGATACCCTGGGCATAGTTTCCAACATTAAGGCAAGATCTCTTGAAAACTCTTTTAAAGAAGAAGCCATCAGAATTGTAAAAGCACTTCCAAAAATGGTTCCCGCACAAAAAGATGGAAGAGCAGTTAACATCTCGCATAGTTTCCCCATAGTCTTCAATCCAAACATTGAAACACCTCCAATTACGGAACCGGAACCGCTTATCGCTTGCGAAGATGCTCCGATTCCTCCTGTTTTTTCGACCTGCAAAAGGGCAAAAGATCAAAAACGTTGTCTTGAGGACAAGCTTTTTGACATTGTGACCAAATCAAAAAAACTGCATTTGGCAGATGGTCAAAAGTTTAGCGGTAAGGTAACGGTCTATTTTGAGATCAATATAGATGGAAGCCTATCGAACGCCATAGCCGTGACCACTTTTCCGGAAGCCAAAAGAGCGATTGAAAAATATTTAGCGGAAAATGAAGTTGTCTTGGAGCCTGCCAAAAATGAAAATAATGAACCCATACCAAGCCATTTCAAAACTGAACTAAATGTTCTTGCCGTTGGACGCTCAAGAAGTAAATTCTAACAATATTCCATGAAAATCATTTTTACTTTTATTGTATTCTTTTCTGCACAGCTTGCATTTTCACAAGAAAAGAAATTATACAACCCTCATGAGGTAGACCATTTTCCTCGGTTTGAAGGGAGTCCTTGCAATGGGGCAACTGACCAGAACATCTGTTTTAAGAACCAAGTAATTCAGCATGTGGGCGAAGTGGTTCAATATCCCGAACAAGCCCTTTTGAACAAAGAAGAGGGTGTGGTATACCTTCAGTTTGAAGTGGATACCATAGGAGCTATAAAAAACATTAAGGCCCGAAGTAAAAATGATGATTTTAAGAATGAGGCCGTAAGAGCTATTGGGATGCTTTCCCATCTGAAACCTGCAATTAAGGATGGTAAAAGTGTATCCTTTGTTTACGGACTTCCGGTTCACTTTATCCTACCCAAACCAAAAACTCCACAAATTGAATATTTTCCACGGGAGCTTTTGATACATCCAAATGTAAGTGACGAAACAGCCGCAATCGAATATTTAAATGGTTTGATAAAAAACAAGGTAGTTGCCATTCTAAATCAGAAGAGTAATTTGATGGCAATCAGAAAACATTCCAAAGACACTTTGAGCATTCGATTGTCCATTCAGGTTAATCGCGAAGGTCATGTACAAAATAAAGAAAGTCAGATTCAAATTAACTCTAAAAAGCTATCTGAAAAATTTAGAGGTCAGATAAGCGAGATACCGCCTTCATTGCCCCAATTCAAAGTTTTGAACCGTAAAGCTGATACTATAGCATCTGTCCACTATTTCAATTATTTATTTCTTCCACCTAAAGAAAAATATGGGATACTGGTAGAAATTCCTGCCGAAGAAAAATATGAAGGGGGTACGGTATGGGAGATTCCCATTTTCCCCGGTTGCGAGAATCTTTCATATAAAAAAGCCAAGCAGTGTTTTCAGCTAATGATGCAAGATCATATTACAAGACATTTTAGATATCCCGTAGAAGCGATAAGATCCGGAAAATCTGGCAGAGTAAACATTATTTTTGAAATTACTAAAGAGGGTGGCATCGATAATATTAGAACAAAAGGCCCTCATAAAGTTTTGGAAAAAGAAGCTATCCGAATTATTCAACAATTGCCAAAAATGATTCCCGGTAAAAACAATGGTAAGCCCGTTGTGATTCCTTTTTCAATTCCCATAACTTTTAAGCTATAAAAAAACACCCAGGCGCTAACCTGGGTGTTCCACAAACAATTAAACAAACTACCTGCGAACTTTCTCTTTCATAGCGATTAATTGGTTGTAATTGTAATCTTAACCATATCGGCAATGGCAGGTACATTGGCTGGAATATGGGTTTCAAGTTCTACATAGCCGTTCTCATCGGCACCAGTGTTTGGCCCGGGCTGTCTTGGTGCTTGGTACGCACCAGCTCCTGGGTATTCATCCACTTCGGTACCTGAATCATAGATTCTGAACATTGAAGTGATATCTCCTGAAATGGCCGTATCACCATCGAACAACTCTATATTGTTGGCTCCTACTACCCAATCGTTCGATTGTACCAACATAGTTGCCAAAGAGAGTACGTCACCTGCCTGTCCGGTAAATTCAAAACTGTATGATTCACCTGGGAAAATAGGTGCTGGTCCTCCTGCTCCCACAGGAGTATTGAACACATAATCATAACCTGAAGGGTTACCATCTTCAGCCAAGGCCTCAAAGGCAGCAGAAGAAGCTTTTCCAGTAGTAAATACCTGTCCATTGATTTCATAAGCTCCTGGTGCAAATGGTGAAACCAATCCACTAACAGCAGTCAATTCTTCATCCAAAATGCTTATATCTCCATCTTCAGCAAGATCCTCCAAGCCTTCAGAAGCAGCTTCGCCTTCAACAAATAAAGGTGTTTGGTCAGCGTTGTTGATTACCCATACCCCAGGGGCGAATGGTGTTTCTAAGTCACACGTATCTGAAATATTGTAAATGGTCAATGTAAACTGTGTACCTCCGTCGTGCTCCAATTTCACCTTGATGGCTTCATTAACCGCTGGGTAGTCATAGCCGTCACCTACATTCTCGATCAGTTCAACAGTTCCGTTTTCATCAGTACCGGTATTTGGCCCTGCTTGTCTTGGAGGTTGATTGGCGCCTACACCTGGCTCTTCGTTCACTTCTGTTCCGGCATCCCATAAATCAATCTGATCTGTGATATCACCAGTAATTGCGTAACCGTCCGCATCATATAATGCTATTCCGTTTTCATCTGGAGCAAAGAATAAATCATTACTCTGAACGAACATGGTCGCAAAACTCAAGTAATGCCCAGTACCTGCATTAAATGTGACGGATTCTGACTGACCTGGAAGAATTAATCCAGTAGTTCCGTTGGCAAAATAATCTTTGTGTTGGAACACGTTTTCTATAGTAACGGTGAAGTTTTTAGTCTGCAGTGCTTCCCTTGTCACCATTATGGAGTTCGAAAGTGCATAGTTTCCACTAAAGTCAGCCACATAATTACCCGCTTCCAGTCCTTCAAGGTCATCTTCATAAGTCAAATGCCAAATAAAGCACACTCCAGTACCTGCGCCATCAAAGTTTACTCCTTCTACTGCTTCCAACGTTGGTGGTAATCCAAGAATTTTATTTTGATCATCCGTAATAACGTAGGTCTGGTTGGTTCCGTTAAGTTCCGCATCATCGAGTGTAATTCCGCTGACCATGTCAGGTGTTCCATCAACCTTAAAAGTAAAAGGTCCACCAGCTAGTTTTCCTGCATTCAGCCCATTTCTAGTTACCATGATGGAATTGGAAAGTGCATAGTTTCCATCAAAATCTGCTACGTTTTCACCAGCTTCCAATCCAGAAAGCCCATCCTCATAGGTCAAGTGCCATATAAAACACACTCCAGCACCGGCACCGTCAAAGTTTACACCTTCAAGAGCTTCAAGAGTTGGCGGTAACCCCAAAATTTTGTTTTGGTCATCCGTAATCACGAAGGTCTGGTTAGTTCCGTTAAGATCGGTGTCATCCAAAGCAACACCACTCACCATGTCAGGAGTTCCATCAACGGTAAATGTGTATGGGCCACCTGTAAGTTTACCAGCGTTAAGACCATTTCGCGTAACCATAATGGAATTGGAAAGCTCGTATTCACCAGATAAATCATCAGTGTTTTCGCCCATTTCCAATCCAGAAAGTCCAGCTTCATAGACAATGTGCCATATAAAGCAAATTCCCGCTCCGGCACCATCAAAATTAACACCTTCCACATCGGAAAGCGTAGGTGGGAGTCCTAAAATATTACCAGCGTCATCAGTAATAACATACCCTTTGTTGGTTCCAACCACATTAGAGTCATCCAAGGTGATTCCGCTTACCATATCAGGGGTACCATCAACAGTAAAAGTAAAAGGTCCTCCTGAAAGTTCTCCTGCGTTCAAGACCAATGGTGCATCGTCTGTTTCTGGATCACATGAAACCAAAATCAATCCTATGCCCAATAATGTCATAATAGATTTTAAGTTGTTCATTTTCTTGTTGTTTATAATTGCTCTACAAATGAAAAGGGAAGTTGTTGCAGAAATATCACGTAAAAGTCAAAATTCATTACACTCTGATTACCAGTTAATTAAATAATGTATTTGCGAAAATTGTAAAGATTTACCCAAAAAACAGACTGTTAAACCGGGATATCATGAAAATTTTATACGAAATGGTGAACTTTCCGTGATATTTTACATTTTACTTCGTTGCATCATGAAAAAAGTTTTGATCGTTGAGGATGATATTGAGATCATTCGTCTTTTGGAGATTCACCTTAAGGATTTGGGATGTTCTGTGGTTACCGCAAACCAAGGTGATATTGGTTTGCAAAAGGCCATGGCCGAAAATCCAGACCTTATTATTTTGGATGTGATGCTTCCCGAAATGGATGGCATCGAAATCTGTCAAAAGCTAAGGGCCCGCGAAATTAAAACCCCAATCTTAATGCTGACCGCCCGATCAGAGGAGATTGATAAGGTTTTGGGGCTTGAAGTGGGTGCTGATGATTATCTCACCAAACCCTTTAGCGTTCGCGAATTTATCGCAAGGGTAAAAGCCATCTTTAGACGACAAAAAATGGATACAGTGGAATCAACGTCCGAAGGCAACCCAAAGCTCATGGAATATGACATTCTTTCGATTGATGTTGATATGCGCAAAGTGCTCCTTGATGGTAGAAAGATAGAACTGTCACCCAAGGAGTTTGAATTGCTAGTACTTCTATCGTCCAATCCCGGAAAAAGCTACGATCGCACGAAGCTGTTGAATATGATCTGGGGGTATGATTTTAAAGGTTATGAACATACCGTAAACTCACATATTAACCGACTTCGTTCCAAAATTGAACCCGATATGAGCAATCCCAAGTTTATTTTGACCACTTGGGGCGTAGGTTACAAATTCAATGAAGAACTTATTGGCGCCTGACCAAAAACCAACCCATGAAAAACAGTATTCTTTCCGTTCGATTTATATTAAAATTATCCTTGTCTTTTCTGGCCATTCTGCTTTTGGCCGGAATCGGGTATACGGTGACCTCAATTTATCTTTCCAACAAGTATTTTCACGAGACCACACAGCGTTTACATGCCAATCTCGCACAAGATCTTATTGAGGAAAAATTCAAAAATGCTCATCCATTTGACTCTACGGGAACTGTGAACAAGGCCCTTTTTGGGGATATTATGCACGATATGATGGCCGTTAACCGTGCAATTGAAGTCTATCTTTTGGACGAAGAGGGATATGTACAATACTCCGTGGTATTGAATCATGATGCTCCTGAAACCAAGCAAAAAAAGGTGAACCTGATCCCGATAAAAAAGTTCATTAATGAAAATGGAAGCAATTATACCCTAGGGGATGACCCAAAGGATTTGACCAAACAGACTATTTTTTCGGCGGCCCATTTCAACAAAGATGGTCATACCGGATATGTATACATTATTTTGGCTGGAAAAGATTTTTTAGCCACCCAAAACGACCTTTTCAATAGCTATTTTATGCGTTTAGGTCTTGGAGGTTCAATATTGACCCTGATTTTTGCTACGTTGCTGGGTGTTCTTGCCATTTGGTATCTTACCCGAAGTTTACGAAAGATCATATACGCCGCTAAGCGTTTTCAACAGGGTGATCTTCAATACAGAATTGAAAATGCGGAAAAAACCGATTTAGCCAATGTAGCCAGTACTTACAACCATATGGCGGACACCATTCTTTCCGATATTGAGAAAATAAAATCGGTTGATCAGTTACGGCAGGAACTTATTGCCAATATTTCACATGATCTACGAACTCCTTTATCCATTATTCAAGGTTATATAGAGACCCTGCACATGAAGGATAATGAGCTGAGCACCGAAGAAAGGGCGGAATATTTGAAGACCATTTCGCGCAGTAGTGAACGTTTGTCCAAACTGATTTCCCAATTGTTTGAATATTCCAAATTAGAGGCCAATCAAATCCAACCTGAAAAAGAACCTTTTTTAATCAGTGAACTGGCCAATGATATCCATGGAAATTACATGATATTGGCCGAACAAAAGAACATAGATCTAAAATTGTCAATGGACAAAAATGTTCCTTTGGTCTTTGCTGATATTTCTCTTGTGGAACGAGCCATTCAAAATTTGATGGACAATGCCCTTAAATTCACCCCAGAAGGCGGAAAGGTCACAGTGAAAATCGAAACCGAGGATAATCACGTGGAGGTGATCATCAAGGATTCCGGCCCTGGCATCAAAAAAGACAATCAGGCTTTGATTTTTGAGCGTTACCGACAAACCAAAGTAGGTGAGCAAAAAGAAGGAGCTGGTTTGGGACTTGCCATTGTCAAAAAAATTGTTGAAATCCACGATAGCAGCATCAAGGTATTTAGCCAGCCAAATGAGGGTACATCTTTTAGTTTCAGCCTTCCCATCTATGCCATGGGCTAAGGCATTATTCTTTATCTTTAAGGAATAAAACACTGCTATGATTCTTACCGATTCCCTGTTGGATTTCTTTTTGGAAACCCGAAAACACACTGAATCCATATGCGAACCCCTTGAGATTGAGGATTATGTGGTACAACCCGTTGTAGATGTCAGTCCGCCCAAATGGCATTTGGGTCACACTACTTGGTTTTTCGAGGAATTTATCCTAAAACCGCACCTTCAAGGGTATACCCAATTTGACGACGACTTCTCTTTTGTATTCAACAGCTATTACGAAACTGTTGGCAAAAGAGTCGTTCGTTCCGATCGCGGAAATCTTTCAAGACCTTCGGTAAATCAGGTTTATGCGTATCGAAAATACGTTACTGAAAACATTCAAAAGCTTTTTGAAATTACCCAAAACAGTGAGCTGAATTCCTTGTTGGAAATTGGTATTCATCACGAAAAACAGCATCAGGAACTTTTGTTGACCGATATCAAATATATTTTAGGAAACAATCCTTTATTACCCGTTTATTCAGTCCAATTTCAAGACCATCCTGTCGAAAGTCACAATCAAGAATGGGTTACAGTTGAAGAAGGTATCTATAACATTGGGCATGATTCGGAAGATTTTTGTTACGATAATGAATTGGGAAGACATAAAGTCTTTCTCCATTCCTATGAAATCTCCAATAAATTGGTCACCAATGGTGAATTTTTGGAATTCATAGATGATGGAGGGTATCAACGTTTTGACCTTTGGCACGCCGAAGGATGGGATTGGGTGAATCAAAATAACATTTCCGCTCCCCTATACTGGCACCAAATCGAAGGTGAATGGAATCATTATACCTCCAAAGGACTACAAAAGGTAGACATGGCCACACCTTTGACCCACATTTCCTATTTTGAGGCTTTTGCTTACGCACAATGGAAGGGCCATCGCCTTCCTACTGAATTTGAGTGGGAAGTTGCCCAAGCTTATTTCCCATGGGGCAAACGTTGGGAATGGACCGAAAGTGCTTATTTGCCCTATCCAAAATATAAAAAAGCTGACGGCGCTCTTGGTGAGTACAACGGTAAATTCATGGTCAATCAAAAAGTTTTACGAGGGGGTTCAGTGGCAACACCGGAGAAACATACAAGACATACATACCGAAACTTTTTTCATCCCCAGTTACGTTGGCAATTTACCGGATTAAGGTTGGCCAAATAATTTCGACATAGGACCTATGCAAACAACACAAGCTCCAACTTTCGTCTCGACTTTTGAACAAGAAGTTTACGAGGGACTGACAGCATTTCCCAAATATTTATCCTCCAAATACTTTTATGACGAAGTGGGAGATAAACTATTCCAGGATATCATGGCGATGCCCGAGTATTATCTTACCGATTATGAATACCACATTTTAGATGAAAACAAAGGTGAAATAGCCCAGCTTTTCAGAAAAGATGGAGAACCTTTCAGCCTATTCGAATTGGGCGCTGGTGATGGAAAAAAGACAAAAATCCTGCTTCGTCATTTTGTGAACCAACAAATCAGCTTTGATTATAGACCCATTGACATTAGCCAAAATGCCCTGCATCAGTTGGAGACATCCATAAAGAAGGAGATTCCGGAAGTTGAGGTCAATACACTGCAAGGCACTTATTTTGAAACGCTACGTGATATTGGAAAAGCTAACGGCCGACGCAAGGTTATTCTTTTCTTGGGCTCTAACATGGGCAATCTATTGCACCCCCAAGCTATTGAGTTCTTAAAAAACATGAGGGATTCCATAAGCGATGACGACCTTATTTTCATGGGTCTTGACCAAAAAAAGAACCCACAGACCGTTTTGGATGCCTACAATGATAAAACTGGGATTACAGAAGCTTTCAACAAGAATATCCTTACCCGAATCAATAAAGAGATGGGTGGAAACTTTGATGTAGATAAATTTTTGCACTGGGAAGCATATGATCCAGAGACCGGAACTGCTAAAAGCTATTTAGTGTCCAAAGAAGCCCAATCGGTCCAGATTGAAAGTTTAGACCTTAATGTTCGTCTTAATGCTTGGGAAACCATCCATACAGAGATTTCCCAAAAGTATGATGATACCACTGTGGAATGGTTGGCTAATCAAGCCGATCTTAAGATTGTCAACAGTTTTACGGATGATAAACAGTGGTTTAAAAACTATGTTTTTAAAAAGTAGCCTATGAAAGCAATTTGGAACAATACCGTAATCGCAGAAAGTGATGATACCATAGTCATTGAGGGTAACCACTATTTTCCTGCAGAAAGTATTAAAAAAGAATACTTTAAATCCAGCGAAACACATACCACCTGCCCATGGAAAGGGGTCGCGTCTTATTACACCGTGGAGGTTGATGGAGAAGAAAACACAGATGCCGCTTGGTATTACCCAGAAACCAGTGAATTGGCCCGGTCAATAAAAGGTCGGGTAGCCTTTTGGAAAGGGGTCACCATTGAAGCCTAAAGACTTCAATGGCAACATTTTTTTTCTGATTACAGTTCTAAAACGGCATTTTCCGTACCAGCGTAATCGTTCCATTGGTAACGATCTGCCTCTACATCGTTCACATAGGTGTCGTCAACCAAATATCTAAATTCAAATGTGTTTTCCTTTGGAAGGTCAAAGGTTCCTTTGAATGTTCCGTTTTTTAACTTTTTCAAGGTGTTCCCTTTTGGATCCCAATTATTGAAGTCCCCTACAACAGCTACATTTTCAGCTTCTTCCGCAGGTACTGTAAATGTTACTTTACAAACAGGTTTGCTTTTAAGGTATTGTTTCTTTATTGCCATGATTTTGTTTTTTAAGATTAAAAACCAGCACAAAACAATAGATAAAACCGCTTATTCACAATAAGTTAAGTTCGATTTATCAGATTATTAAAATGCAGCTAACAATAGAATTACTTTGATAAAATCAAGAGGATTTTTTTTACAAAATAAAGAATTGGCTTCTCAAGATTTAATAATATCCAAAATGGCATCTATCTCATTTTCGGTGTTATAGAAATGAAAACCGAGTCGAATGCCACTTCCACGCCTGGTACATACCACGTTTTCGTCCAATAATTTATTGAAAAGCTGCTCATCTCCTTTAATATTGAATATTGTACTATGTACCTTACGTTCCACCACCTCGTTTTCCAATAACCCTAATGAAGAAAATCCTTCTTTGGCTTTTTGTGATAGTTTTTGAAGTTGAACATCAATATGATTCATACCAACGGTCTCTAAAAAGTTCAGTGAAAATTGTAGACTTCCGAAATTGAAAGAATCCAAATGTCCAGGTTCTAAATGTTTACAAAAGGGTATGGTGTTTCTTAAATTCACATTTCTGTCTACAGAACCATTGCCAATAAACTTGGGGATAAAGCGCTCTTTTGCTGCTTTGGACACCAAAACAAAACCATTGCCATAACCCGACAAAAGCCACTTATAACCACTGGTCCCGAGTACGTCAATCCCAGAATCAGCAAAGTTGAAAGATTGGGTTCCACAAAATTGTGTGCCATCCGCAATAACCAAAAGATTTGGAAAATCGTTCTTTAGCTTTTTTATAAAATCAAGGTCGATTTTTATACCATTGATCCATTGTACTATACTTATGGCCAAAACATCAACTTTTCCAGATTCAACTCTATTATAGATTTCCTCCTCAAAGTGTTTGCTAATTTTGACATATTCTCGATGAAAACTTCTGGTTTCAAAAGGCCAGTTTAGAGAAGGATAGTCATTTTCCACCAAAAGTATACGGTTATCTTTAGATAGTCCTTCCAACAACATGTTCAATCCAAGTGTAAAATTCGGGACCAAAGCCACATTTTCCGATATGCACTGAAAAAACCTACCAACGGCATCTCTTACATCCCCAATGCTTTCAAAATTCTTTTGCTTGGTGATACTTCCTCCGATTAGATAGTCCAAATCATGTTCTTGCCTCCACTCCATCAAATCTTCAGACAATAATCCAGTTGCCGGAGTATTTGCATAAATACATTGTTTTAAAACGGGGAACTTTTTTCGGAGATTTTGCATTTCTAGTGCTTTGGGTCTAATTAGGTTATATTTGTGAATAAAGATAGCCATTCAATGTTTTCCAAAAAGAAATCATCGGAAAGTACTCTTGACATTGAACAACACGAACTATTGGAAAATGCCCAAAAGAGGGTTCGCCAAAAGAAAAGGTTGTTCTCCCATTTTGTGATGTTCTTGATTGGAAGTGTGCTGTTGGTGCTGGCCAATAAGATTCTTAAATATGGAGAAACATATGATTGGTCTGTTTGGGCTATTCTTCTTTGGATGTTTTTGTTGGTTCTTCACACTTTCAATGTGTTTGTCACCCACAAGTTTATGGGCCAGGATTGGGAGCGAAAGCAACGGGAGAGATTAGTGCAAAAACAAAAACAACGGATTTCAGAACTTCAAAAGGAAATAGAGACCGATTTTCCCATTTCCAACATCAATAAAAAAAAAGATCAGTGAAACAATTGATCATAATCGCAGCTGCAGCAGAAAACAATGCGCTGGGCATAAACAACGACCTTCCTTGGCATTTACCGGACGATTTTAAGCGTTTTAAAGCGCTCACTTCGGGCCATAAGATAATTATGGGCAGAAAGACGCTGGAAAGCTTCCCTAAAGCCTTACCGAACCGCGAGCACATTGTGGTGACGCGGGATCAAAACTACAAACCTAAATTCCCATGCAAGGTAGTACACTCTTTGGAGGAAGCTATCGGATTGGTCGGGGATGAAGAACGCTCCTTTATTATTGGTGGAGGGGAAATATACAAACAGTCAATGGCCATTGCTACGGACATTGAGCTGACCCGAATCCACCATAGCTTTGAAGCGGATACTTTTTTTCCAGAAATTGATGAGGCCGCTTGGGAGTTAACGCGTGAGAAATATCATCCAAAGGATGATAAGCATAAATTTGATTTCACATATCTTACTTATAAAAGAAAATAGTCAGATTATCCATTTCGGGCTTCTCATTTCTAGAATGAGGTATTCTTAAAAATCCAGATGGGCCACTTGAATATTGGGTTCCTTAACCATGCTTTGAAGCACAGTGATATCGGTATTGGAATAGAAAATGTGTTTTGGAGTTTTATTTTCCGAAGCTAACTGCCCTTGCTTATCAAGAACCGCTTTGGTTTGACGTGCAACCGCTTCCCCAGAATCAATAATGCTGATATCGGTTGAAAGGATTTTTTTTAGCACAGGTATTAAGTATGGATAATGGGTGCAGCCCAAAACAAGCGAATCGATTCCGTTTTGAAGCATTGGGTCAATATATCTAACCAGCAGCTTCTTTGTTTCTTCAGAATTTACTTTACCCGCCTCGATCAATTCGACCAGCCCTGTACCCTCTTGTTCAAATACTTGGATACCCTCCGCAAATATTTTGGAGGTATTATAAAACAAATTACTGGTCAGTGTACCCTTTGTAGCCAATACCCCTACTTTCTTGGTCTTGGTCCGCAAAGCCGCAGGCTTTATTGCTGGTTCAATACCAATGAAGGGCACCTCATACTTTGCCCGTAACTCGTCTATGGCATTTGTAGTAGCGGTATTACACGCCACCACAATAAGCTTACATTTTTTTTCAAGAAGGTACTCTGTATTCTTTATACTAAGTTGAAGTATTTCTTCTTCAGATTTTGAGCCATAGGGCGCGTTCTTACTATCGGCCAAATATATAGTATCTTCCAAAGGGAGTATTTTACGAATCTCTTTCCAGATAGAGGTCCCACCTACGCCAGAATCAAAAATTCCTATTGGATTTTGCATATCCAAAAATATAACTATTGAATCAATGGAATAAAAAAACCGCTTCTTTCAACGGAAAAAAGCGGTTTAAATATATTTTTAATCCAAATTTAGAAGCCTAGCTCTTGTTTTACAGCTGGCAACAAATCTTTTCCTTTGGCAACGATAAGGCTCAATCCTGGACTTGCGTCAATAACATAGTCGAAACCTTCGGCAGCTGCCACTTTTTCGATAGCGGCTTTGGCTTTATCTGAAATTGGCGCAAACAGTTCTTGCTGTTTTTGTGCCATTTGCTGTTGTGCATTTTGCTGGAATTCACCAATGCTTTTTTCAAAACCTGCCAATTCTTCTTGTCGCTTCAAATTTTCTTCTCTTGTCTTTGAAGAGGCTTCGTTGGAATACTGAGTCGCTTTGTTTTGATATTCAGTAAGTGAGCTTTCTATATCAGCTCTATAGGTTTCCTGTAATTTTTTGAGTTCTGCTTGGGCTGTCTTCATCTCCGGCATTTCAGACAATAATTGCTGTACATTAATGTGTGCAACCTTGCTCTGCGCATTTACAAAGCCCGTAGCTGCAACAAACAATACAATGGCTACAGCGATCTTCTTTACATTTTTCATGGTTCTAAGTTACTATTTTGAAAAGTTAATTTTTATGTTTCAATATTTAATTAGGTATTGAATCTTTTTCTTGTTCCTGCGCTTTTTTTCGTTCTTCAAGCTTTGCTTTTCGCTTGGCATCACGCTCTTCCAATAATTTTTGCCTTCTTGCCTCGTATGCTTTCTTTCGTTCTTCTCTTAATCGTAATTGCTCGGCTCTTCGCTCCTCGGCTGATTTTGCTTTTGCATCTTTTGCTGCTTCCGCTTTTGCTTGGCGCTCTTTTAAGGCCTCACTTATTTCTTTATCTTCTTCTGCCTGTTCATCCTTGAACTTGTCCAACCTGCTTTTTTCCTTTGCTTTTTTGTTGGACTTGCTCACTTTTCGTGTCCTAGCTATCTCCCTTAATATCAAGTCACTTATATCGTGTCTTTTTTCGGAATACAACATTACGACATCTGCTGATTTATCAAAAATAAAATCATATCTTTTATTACCTCCTATTTTTTGGACCTCATTGAAAACTTGATCTTGTATAGGTTGAATCAAAAGTTGTTTTTGTAACACCAAGTCACCTTGTGGGCCAAAACGATCTTGTTGGTAATCTAGCATTTCACCCTCCAAAATCTGGATTTCCTCTTCGCGCTCAGCAATGAGTTCATCCGTCAACAATACTTTTTCGGCCATTAAATCTTTCTTCATTTGCTCTATAACACTTTGTTTGAGCTCAATTTCTTGCTTCCATTTAACAGCTTTGGCATTTAACTGTTCTGTAGCATCACGATATTCTTCCACATTTTCCAGGATATATTCCATATCCACATATCCTATTCTGACACCTCTTTGGGAAAAGCCATGCAGTGATACCATCAAAACAATCAATGTCAAAAGAACTTTACTATTCATTTTTGATTCCGCTTTTACAAAGAAAATATCGTGCCAAAATAACTAATTAATTCAAAATGAGCTGTTTATTACGTTAAGATGCCCATATTTTCTTAGAGTTAAAATTGCTGACCGATAATGAAGTGCGTTTGCCAGCCGCTTGGCCCAACTGAGGATGGATTTGCATCTGAATCGAATCCATATCCAAAATCAATACCCAAGAGACCAAATGCCGGCATAAAAATACGTAGCCCCACTCCGGCAGATCGTTTTAATTCAAACGGATTAAATTCACTAAAATTGTTAAAGGCGTTACCCGCTTCCAAAAAAGTAAGTGCATAGATGGAAGCAGATGGTTTCAAGGTCAACGGATATCTAAGTTCTAGAGAGAATTTATTATAAATTGTACCTCCATCCCTTTCATTTTGACCTGTTATTGCATTTCGGCTAAAAGGAGTCAAAGAGCTGTTTTCATAACCTCTAAGTTGTACTACATCCCGGCCGTCAAGTGTAAAGTTACCAAGGCCATCCCCTCCTACAAAAAAGCGTTCGAAAGGTACAGCACCTATGTCATTGTTATAGCTTCCTAAAAATCCGAACTCTGCATTGGTTCGAAGTACCAACTTATCCACCAAGTTGGTATACCAATCTCCCTTAAACTTAATCTTGTAGAATTCCAACAGTTTAAAGCGTTCTTCTTCCAAAGTTTCTATTTCATCACTAAGGCGAACAAATTCGGCCTGTTCTTCCACGGTTCCGGTATTTGGTCCACCGATTTCTATTAACCGAGTTGTTTTATCATTGATTTGGGATCGTATCTCCTTAAAATCCTTGCTTCCAAAAAGTGAATATGGCGGTGTAAACTTCGCTGTCAATTCAAAGTTTGAACCAGTCATTGGAAATATTCTACTAGGCCCTTGCGAGCTTCTAGAAATACCTAATGTATAGCTCAAGGAGTTTGAGCTACCATTACCAAAGTTGAAAAGTCCGTTATTGAAATTGTTAAAATCGTAGAGCTGATAGGCAACAGAATGAGAAACGGTAAAGAAATCATCTGGCCATCGTACCCTTTTGGCCAAACCTGCAGATACACCAGTAATGGCAAACCCTCTGTTCTTGTCCACATCGAATCTACCCCTACTATTAAAACTGGTAGCAAACTGCTGCGTTCTTGATAAGGAAAGATTAAATCTAACCGGTTTTTTACCGCCTAACCATGGTTCTGAAAAATTTAAACTGTAGACCCTAAAAGTTCTACTCGCCTGCAAACGTAACGCAAAAGTTTGCCCATCACCCATGGGAACGGGTTTGTACGCTTCTCCATTAAAAATGTTCTTTAGGGAGAAATTGCTAAATGAAAGTCCGAGGGTTCCTATGAAACCACCTCCACCAAAACCACCTTGCAACTCAATTTGGCTGGAGCCCGACTCCACTAAACTGTAATTGATGTCCACTGTACCAGCATTAGGGTTCGGATTTTGAATGTCCGGAGCAATCTGCTCAGCATCAAAAAAGCCTAATTGTCCAAGTTCACGAATACTTCTTACAATATTGTCTTTGCTATATTTCTGCCCGGGCTTAGTTCGTAGTTCCCTAAAAATCACATGGTCGTTGGTTTTGTCATTACCGGTAACCGTTACGTGATCTAAAAAGGTTTCTTTACCCTCTATAATTCTAATCTCAAAGTTAATAGTATCGTTGATTGCAGATACCTCTACCGGATTGATGCTAGAAAAAAGATAGCCATTATTTTGATAGAGATTGGTCAAATCTTCTCCATCGGGCTTAGAATCATCGGCAATTCGCTTTTTGAGTAACACGCCATTGTACGTTTGTCCCTTACGAATTCCCAAAACTTGACTCAATATCCTATCCGAATAAACAGAGTTTCCAACAAAATTGATATCTCCAAAATAGTACTTGTTGCCTTCCTCTACATTTATTTTTAAATCAATACTTTTTTCGTCTACCTTGACAAAGGTGTCCGAAAGTACCCTTGCATCTCTATATCCCCTTTCAGCATAAGTATCGATCAGATTGGAGAGATCTTCCTTGTATTGATCCTCTATATATTTTGATTTTTTCCAGAAACGGTAGAATTTTTTCTTTTTGGTCTTTTTTAGTGATTTCTGCAATCTTTTGTCGGACAACTGCTCATTTCCATCAAAAACAATACTTCTAATCTTTACTTTATCACCTTTTTTTACATTGATTACCATGCTCTGCGTATTTGCTCCTATGGTATCTGAAGCCGTGGCAATGGTTACTTTGGCGTTTAAAAAACCTTGTTTTTTGTATTTATTTTCCAAATAGTTTTTGGTATTCGCAATAAGGCTCTCTGTAATTTTCTTGCCTTTTTTGAGGTCAGTATCGTCGAGGATGTCTTCTACTTTACGTTTTTTGACTCCATATATAGTGACATTGGAAAGCGTTGGACGTTCCAAAATATTCAATTCCAAAAATATTTTGTTGCCCTCTATTTTGGTGTAATAGAACTCAACATTGCTGAAAAGTTCCAAGCCCCACAGTTTTTTAATAACCGCACTAATTTCATCCCCGGGGACGGTGATAGGTTGCCCCACGCGAAGTCCGGTATAGGTCTTAACGGTTTGCTCGTTATAACTTTGAAGACCCGTTACGGTCAATCCGCCTAAAATATATTCCTTCCCATTCTCAAAAGAGGTATCCTGCGCAAAGCTTTGGCTTGTAAAAAGTATAAGGATGAGTAATTTTAGATATAGTTGGGTGGTATTTTTCGTAACCTTAGTTAAGTTGTTCGCTAGTTTTTCCAAATCGTCGTTCTCTATTTTGGTAACTTAATATTGCCTCTACCAAATGATGCTCACTAAAATCCGGCCAAAATACATCAATAAAATGTAATTCAGCGTATGCAATTTGCCAAAGTAAAAAATTGCTTATCCTTTGTTCCCCACTGGTTCGGATAAGCAAGTCCACATCTGGCATGAAATGCGTGTAAAGATGGTCATTAATAACGGTTTCGTCAATATTTTCAGGTGCAATTATACTATTTTTAACTTTGATACTGATTTCTTTAACAGCAGTTTTTAATTCTTCCCTAGAACCGTAGCTCAAGGCCAAAGTAAGGGTCATACCAGTGTTATCAGCGGTTTTAGAAATGACCTCTGCCAATTCTTTTTGTGCTTTTGAAGGAAGGGAATCAATATTCCCAATAGTACAAAGTCTTATGTTGTTTTTGGTCAATGTTTGTAATTCCTTTCGAAGAGAGGACACCAGAAGCCTCATCAATGTTTCTACCTCCAATTTGGGGCGATTCCAATTTTCTGTAGAAAAAGCGTAAAGGGTAAGGTACTCTATCTGAAGTTTTGCACAACTTTCAACCGTGCTGCGTACGGCCTTCACCCCATTCTCATGGCCAAAAACCCGAAGTTTCCCCCTTTGTTTGGCCCATCTTCCATTACCGTCCATTATCACGGCTACGTGCTTGGGGAGTTTGTTTTTGTCTACGTCCTCTAGTGTATGCATTTTATTGAAAACAATCCTGGCAAGGTTTGCGCCCAAAGGTATACGTTAATGTAATACCAGAAAAGACGTACCAGTCATCGCTCAATATATTTCCGAATCTGAAGCTTTCAAAATTGGAACCTTCCGGGTTACTCCCATCCAGATTATCCGTAAAGGTATATCTGGCCCCAATCTCTGCTCCTAGAATCAAAAATTCATTTAAACGATATTTGGCCCCTACCGTCATTGGAATTGCAAAACTACCTTCTTTTTGGTTAATATCCTGCACTTGTAGAGCATCAAAATAATTAAAATCGTACCTGAAGTACGTTAATCCTGTATAAAGATAGGGAGTGAAGGCTGGTCCGAGCTTATGAAGATTATATTCCACAAAGTTAAACTCCAGACCTGCAGAGAACTCCAATACTGAATTGTCGATCACATATTGGCGTTGTCTTCTAGAAGATTTACTTGATTTGGTATCATCTGCGGTAAAGGTTCCGTACAACACACTTGCTCGCCAGGCGTACCTTTTACTTTTGTTCCATTTAAACAATCCACCAAAAGCAGGGCCCGAAGGTAAAATAAAATTGGTCCTGCCCACATCTCCTATGACGTTAGCTCCGCCAGCAAAAAGACCAACCTCATAGGTTTGAGCACTGACCTTGAACACACAACAGAGTAAAATAGCCAAAACTATCCGCATACAATCAAAAACTTAAACATATTAGAGGTAAAGGAAAGTCAATAGGGTATACTGTTTGAATGTTCTCTTTTGATAAACAGCTTTTAGCTTCTTTTATTGTTTTGATAGGTTCAATTACGCTTATCTTGGCCCCAAAGCAACTTGTTTCTGAGTGTTTTCAAGAAGCTTTCTGATTTATATTCGATCATTTTAATGGTAAAATCTGATTTTCGTACCCTGATTTCCTTCCCATTGGGGATACTGGCAATTCTTGAATCCAACGAGACCAGATGATTTTCTTCCCTACCAGATACTTTCAACCTAATTTTGGTATTATCGGAAATAACCAATGGCCTTGCATTAAGGTTATGCGGGGCAATAGGTGTCAAAACCAAGGATTTTGCCGAAGGTTCTATCACCGGTCCTCCACAACTCAAAGAATATCCTGTGGAACCTGTTGGAGTGGATACTATTAAACCATCGGCCCAATACGAGGTAAGATATTCTTCGTTCAAATACGTTTCAACTGTAATCATCGAGGTGGTATCTTTTCTGCTGACCGTAATCTCGTTGAGGGCAAAATTCAAATCTCCAATTTCTTCTAATTCGGAATGCAATTCCACTTCTACCAAACTTCGTTCCTCAATGGTATAATTTCCTTTCGTGAATTCGGTTACAACTTTGCGGACATCTTCTTTTTTAAAGGTTGACAAAAAACCAAGTCGACCGGTGTTCACCCCAACAATGGGTATCCCCAAGTCTTTTACATAAGTAACTGCCCGTAGCATGGTACCGTCCCCCCCAAAACTGATGAACATCTCAAAGGAGGAGTCCAAACCAGAGTTTTGGGAAAAAGTACTGTAATTGAAACTCGAGATATGTTCAGAGACAAGCTGATCAAAGCCTAATTCCAAAAAAATGTTGGCCTCAATTTTTTGAAGTTCCTCCAACAATGCAATTAGATAGGTCTTGTCCTCTTCATGAAAACTTTGCCCGTAAACCGCTACTTTCATCCTAAACGTTAAGGTATTTTTCCAGATAGTCCGATCGTTGCTTCAAATCCTCCAAAAACTGGTCATCACTATTACCAAAGACAATATTATAATTATATCTTCTGAAGGTCTGGGCCACTTCATTCAAATTTTCGGAGCCAACTTTAAGTGTAATTTCCACTACATCATTTTGTGAATCGGTAATAAAAGCTCCCAACAAACGGGCATTGTTACTTTCTACTATTTGGGCAATTTCGCTAAAAGAATAGTCTTTGATTCCAATGGAAACCACAAGGATTCCTCCAGGTTCCCTAAAAAAAGGTGTATCGATAAAAACAGAGACAATATCCTCAAGATCATAATATCCCATGATGATTTGGTTATCATCGAGCACAGGTAAAATATTTGCCTCGTTCCTAGAGAACATTTCGAGCACATCCAACCAAGCAGTTTCCTTGGTCACAAAAAAGGTTTCCAATTCATAGCGGAAGCTTTCAATATTTTTTTTGGGCTCAAAACATGCCAAATCATTCTCTGACAGTAATCCAATGAAAACCCCATCCTCAGTAACCGCAACATGGGAAAAAGTAGTCTCCTCAAAAAATCGGATAACCTCTTCCAAAGTCTCTGAGACTTCAAAAATAGGTACGGTAGATACTATTTGATCTTGGATTTGCATAACAATTTATTCTAGCGCAAAATACTAATTTTAAATCGCAAAAGGCGTGCCTAATTCTTATTTTTGACGTTCAAAACTGCTATACATGACAAAACTAAGCGTCAATATCAACAAACTGGCAACCCTTAGAAATTCAAGGGGAGGCAATATGCCCAACTTGGTGAAATCCGCAAAGGATATCGAATCTTTCGGTGCCCAAGGCATTACTATACATCCAAGACCCGATGAACGCCATATACGATATCAAGATGCATATGACCTCAAAAACGTAGTTACCACCGAGTATAATATTGAGGGTAATCCAATACCTAAGTTCATCGACCTTGTCTTGGCCATAAAACCCACTCAAGTCACTTTGGTTCCTGATGCTGAAGATGCTATTACCTCAAATGCTGGCTGGAATACTGTAAAGCACAAGGACTTTTTGGTTGATGTAATCCAAACGTTCAAAGAAAATAGCATACGGACATCGATTTTTGTGGACCCCGATGTTCAAATGGTCGAAGGGGCTGCAGAAACAGGGACTGACCGAATAGAACTTTACACCGAGAGCTTTGCCCATGATTTTGCGCTTGGAAATAAATCTGAAAGCATCAAACCCTTTGCCGAAGCAGCTAAAAAGGCCAATGAATTAGGTTTAGGCATTAATGCAGGACACGATTTAAACCTGGACAACATTCAATTTTTTAAAGAAAACATCCCTAACCTATTAGAAGTTTCCATAGGCCATGCACTTATCTGCGAATCTATTTACTTGGGGCTTGAAAATGTTATCAATATGTATTTACACAGGCTGACGTAATGGAAGTATTACATTCAAAGATTCTTGGAGAAGGGCAGCCCTTGTTGATTTTACATGGTTTTTTGGGCATGTCCGACAACTGGAAATCCTTGGGAAATCAATACGCCCAAAACAATTTTCAAGTTCATCTGATTGATCAGCGTAATCACGGAAAGAGTTTTCATTCCGATGATTTTGATTACGGGTTCATGAGCTCGGATGTCATTCAGTATATGGATCATCATCAAATTGAAAGGGCCCATTTTATTGGGCATTCCATGGGCGGCAAAACGGTAATGCAATTGGCGGTCACCAACCCTGACCGAATTTCCAAACTATTAGTGGCCGATATTGCGCCAAAATACTACCCGCCACATCATCAATATATAATAGATGCTTTGGGCAAATTGGACCTTGATTCAATTTCTAGCCGAAAAGAAGCCGACACGGTACTTTCCCAATACCTTCCAGAATTTGGCATTCGACAATTTCTTTTAAAAAATCTTTTCTGGGAGGAACCTGGAAAACTAGGGTTTCGTTTCAATTTTGATGTTCTGAAAGACAAAATGGATGAGATTGGAGAAAACATCAATTCGAATGAAAAATATGATGGCCCCACTCTTTTCCTTCGTGGTGATCGGTCAGAATACATTCTTCCTAATGATTTCTCTGAGATAAAAAAACACTTTCCAAATTCTGAAATTGAAACTGTTTCCAATGCCGGACATTGGCTGCATGCAGAAAACCCTAAGCAGTTTTCCGAAAAGTCCTTACGCTTTTTAAATTCATAAATTTTACTGCCTTTTATTATGCATGCATAATTTTTTTGCCCATTTTATTGCCTGAATAACAAATTTCACCTAGTTTTGGTAAGACTGGTTTAAACATAAATTTAACTTACGCTAACTCAAACAGATTTGAATATGAAAAAGTTATATGCTCTGCTCCCCTTCTTAGGCTTATTCTTGATTGCCTGTGAAGATGATGAAGCTCCAATAGTAACACCGCCAGAACCAGACCCCGTGGTTTACACTGCCGGAACAGCCAATTTCTCTAAATATGTCGCCATAGGAAATTCTCTAACGGCAGGTTTTTCTGACAATGCGTTGTTTAGGGCTGGACAAGAAGCTTCGTTTCCAAATATGTTGGCTTCCAACTTTGCTTTGGTAGGTGGAGGAGCTTTTGAAATTCCTTTTATGGCGGATAATCTAGGTGGCGCCACATTGCAGGGAAATCCACTTTTGGGAAATAGATTGATTTTGTCTTTTTTACCTGATGGTCCTGCCCCAACTCCTGTTGCTGGCACTGGATCCACTGAAATTTCCACCAAACTTACCGGACCATTTAACAACATGGGCGTTCCTGGTGCCAAAAGTTATGAATTGTTAGCTCCGGGATATGGAAGTTTGGCCGCTTTGGCTTTGGGAGCTGCCAACCCATACTTTGTTAGGTTCTCTTCGGGCGAAGATGCCACTGTTATCGGAGATGCAGCAGCTCAACAAGCTACCTTCTTTTCGACCTGGGTGGGCTCTAATGACATCCTTTTGTATGCCACCAATGGAGGTTCAGGAACAGACCAAACAGGAAACATTAATCCTGCCACATACGAGCGAAACGATATTACTGACCCCAACGTTTTTGCAAATGCTCTTAATGGCATCCTTGCAACCATGACCGCTGGAGGAGCAGATGGTGTCATTGCTAACATTCCAAATGTAACGGATATTCCTTATTTCACTACCGTACCGCATAACCCGGTTCCTCTAGATGAGGCTACCGCCACACTTTTAAACGGTTCTTATGCGGCTTACAATGCAGGAGTAGCCGGTGCCTTGAATTTTCTTGTGGGTCAGATGGCCATTACCCAAGAGGAAGCAGACATGGAAATAGCCAAAAGAACCATTTCCTTTTCCGCTGGAGATAGTAATGCCGTAGTAATTCTTGATGAAGATTTAACTAATTTGACCGGTATCAACTCTGCACTTATAAACATGAGGCAAGCTACCGCAGAAGACCTAATGGTTTTGACCTCTCGCACATTTATTGGGTCACTGGCTAACCCGCAGGATCCAACATCAATTAATGGAGTTGCAATTCCCCTAGAGGATAAATGGGTATTAACACCTGAAGAGCAAACTGCGATAAGCAATGCCCTTACAGCTTATAATGCAACAATAGAAGCTCTCGCAACTCAATTTGATTTGGCTTTTGTCGACGCCAATGCATTGTTGAGTGAATTGAAGACCTCTGGTTTTCCTTTGCCAGATGGCAGTACAGTCACTTCTACTTTTGCCACAGGAGGAGGATTCTCTTTGGATGGCGTGCACCCGGCACCTCGTGGGTATGCTATTCTTGCCAATGCTTTTCTCGAGGCCATAAATGAAAAATTTGGGTCCAATCTACCCGGAGTGAATCCACTTGACTACACAGGGCTTTACATCGAGTAACTAACTCAAATTCACTATATTTATAGGCACCGTTTCAGCGGTGCCTTTTTTGTTTAAACCAATTTTGAAGATGAAACTAATTATCAGATTATTATTAAATGCTTTAGCTGTAATCATTCTTTCCTATGTATTGCCAGGAGTTGATGTTGACAGTATAACCACTGCAATTATAGTGGCTTTGGTTCTGGCATTGCTTAACTTTTTGGTGAAGCCATTTTTAATTATTCTGACGTTGCCCATTACCATCATTACGTTAGGTTTATTTCTTTTGGTGGTCAATGCACTCATAATACTGATTGCTGCAAATTTTATTGATGGATTTGAAGTTTCCAGTATTTGGTGGGCTATAATTTTCAGCCTACTACTATCTTTTTTACAATCTATTTTACATTCAATTTTCAAAGAGGATAAAAAGAATTGATTGTATTTGGAAACCAATACTTTAAAAAGTTGGCACCAATCAGAAAATGCATTACTTTTGCCACCCATTTTTGAATAGCAAAAAAAGGTAGGAGATGAATATCACAAAAGAGCAGATTGACGAGCTAAATGCAGTGGTAAAAGTTGCCATAAGCAAGGATGACTATAAAGATAAGGTAGAAAAAATTCTGAATGATTACAGAAGACAGGCTAACATACCTGGATTTAGAAAAGGACATGTACCTATGGGCCTTATCAAAAAACAGTATGGAAAAGCGGTTTTAGTAGATGAAGTAAACAAATTACTTCAAGACAACCTTAACAAATATCTTACCGAGGAAAAATTGGATGTTCTAGGAAATCCACTTCCAAAACAACAGGAAGATTTTGACTGGGACGGTGACAGTCTCGATTTTGAATTTGAATTGGGATTAGCGCCAAATTTTGAAGTCAAGGTAAAGACCAAAAAAGCAGTTACCCAATATAAAATCGTTGCTGATAAAAAAATGGTCAATGAGCAAGTAGACCGCATCAAGAAACAGTACGGTAAATTGGTTTCAAAAACTGAAGCTGGCAAGTCTGATGAACTGACCGGTTCTTTCAAAAATGAAGCTGAGGAAATAGAAAACAAGACTACTATTGAACTTGATAAAATCAAGGGCAAAAAAGCTTTAGATGCCCTTGTGGGCAAAAAAGTGGGTGATTCAGTTCAACTAAAAACCAAGGGGCTTTTTAAAGAAGATTACCTGTTATCCAGTGCCTTGGGAGTTAGTAGGGAAAAAGCTGAGAAACTTAATGTCGAAGTCTCATTTGTCATTGAAGAAATCAACGAACGCCAACCCGCTGTTCTCGACCAAGAGTTATTTGATAAATTATTTGGAAAGGACACTGTAAAATCGGAAAAAGAGCTTCAGGAGAAAATCAAAGAGGACACTGAAAAGCAATTTGAGCAACAATCCGACCAAAAATTATTGAACGATATCACGGAAAGATTGATTGAAGACACCAAATTTGATCTTCCATCAGAATTCTTAAGAAAATGGATTCAAGTCAGTGGCGAAAACCCTCTAACAGATGATGAAGCCAAAGAAGAATTTGAAAAGTCTGAAAAAGGACTTCGTTATCAACTTATAGAAGGTAAAATTATCAAAGAAAATGACCTTCAAGTTCAATTAGACGAGTTGAAAGAGTTTGCCAAAGGCTTTATCAAGTCACAAATGGCGCAATATGGACATTTGGACCCCCAAGAAGAAGAATTGGAAAACATCGCGACTCGTGTAATGAGCAATCAAGACGAAGTAAAAAGACTCTCAGAGCAGCTGATGAGCCAAAAACTATTGACTTTCTACAAAGAACACGCAAACCTCAAGGTAAAAGAGGTTACCTATGATGACTTTGTTAAGGAAGCCTACAGCTAGATTGGGCTAAAAGAAAAATAAGTATCTTTACGGTGCCGAAAGCTTAGTTTTCGGCACCTTTTTTTTAAGCTAAATCGAAGAAATTCCTATGGATTACGGAACAGAGTTCAAAAAATATGCCACCAAACATCATGGGGTCAACAGCATGTATTACGACCAAATCGTGAGTAGTATGTACCCAGTTGGAATGACTCCAAACATTATAGAGGAAAGACAGCTGAATGCCATAGCCATGGATGTCTTTTCAAGATTAATGATGGACAGGATCATATTTATGGGTACAGGCATCAATGATCAGGTTGCCAATATTATCCAAGCGCAGCTGCTCTTTTTGGAAAGCGCAGATGCCTCAAAAGATATTCAAATCTATATAAATTCACCTGGCGGAAGTGTTTATGCCGGATTGGGCATTTATGACACGATGCAGTTTATAAAACCGGACGTAGCTACTATTTGTACCGGTATTGCTGCATCCATGGCTGCTGTATTGCTCTGCGCGGGCGAAGAAGGCAAACGTAGTGGGCTATCTCATTCACGTGTAATGATACACCAACCCTTGTCTGGAGCACAGGGCCAAGCCAGTGATATAGAAATTGCTGCTAAAGAAGTTCTTAAAATCAAGGATGAATTGTATCAGATTATTGCCAAACATTCTGGACAGTCGTTTGATAAAGTCTATGAGGATAGTGATCGAGATTATTGGATGAGGGCAGATGAGGCCAAAAAATATGGCATGATCGACGAAATTTTGGTAAGGGATAAGTCCTAAAAACGAACAAATAAGATAAAAAACAACCACTAATAACAAACAAAACACAGATTTTTTACGTTATTAGTGATTGAACTTTAAATGTTTATATGGCAAAGGAAAACTTGGAATGTTCTTTTTGTGGTAGAAAAAAACCTGAGACCAACCTTCTTATAGCTGGTCTAGACGCACACATTTGTGACAGATGTATAGAACAAGCCCATAGTATTGTAGCTGAGGAATCCAAACAATCTAAAAATCAAGACCTTTCTTCGGAATTGGTTTTGAAAAAACCTCTTGAAATTAGAGACTTTTTGGACACTTTTGTTATTGGGCAAGAGCGCACCAAAAAGGTAATGTCGGTTGCTGTCTATAACCATTACAAAAGGCTTTTACAGCCAAAGGGCAAGGATGATGATGTTGAAATCCAAAAGAGTAATATTGTTATGGTCGGACAAACGGGTACTGGAAAAACCCTTATTGCCAAGACCATAGCCCGAATGTTGAATGTTCCTTTAGCCATTGTCGATGCCACGGTTTTAACGGAAGCCGGTTATGTTGGAGAAGACGTTGAAAGTATCTTGACAAGGTTGTTGCAAGCTGCTGATTATAACCTTGAAAAGGCAGAAAGAGGTATTGTTTTCATTGACGAAATAGATAAAATTGCCCGAAAGAGTGACAACCCATCAATTACCCGAGATGTTTCAGGTGAGGGTGTTCAACAAGGTCTTTTGAAATTATTGGAAGGAACCGTTGTCAATGTTCCACCTAAAGGTGGGCGAAAACATCCAGATCAAAAATTTATTGAGGTAAATACAGAGAATATTCTTTTTGTGGCCGGAGGTGCTTTTGACGGTATCGAGCGCATCATCACCAAAAGATTGAATATGCAAGCAGTTGGCTATAGTGCTTCAAAGGCAGAAGATCGTCTGGATAACGAGAATATTCTTCAATACATTATTCCAAAAGATTTAAAGGAATTTGGACTTATCCCTGAAATCATTGGACGACTTCCTGTACTCACTCATATGAATCCTTTGGATGCCAAAACATTAAGGGCCATTCTTACCGAACCCAAAAACGCCATTATCAAACAGTACGAAAAACTGTTTGCTATGGATGACATTTCATTTAGCATTACGGAACAGGCATTGACCTATATTGTGGAAAAAGCCGTTGAGTACAAATTAGGAGCCAGAGGATTGCGCTCTCTGTGCGAGGCTGTATTCACGGATGCAATGTTCACACTGCCGAGTAGCGACGAAAAGGAATTTAAGGTGACCAAGGCCTATGCCGAGGAAAAACTTTCGTATGAAACCATAAAGAAATTAAAAGCAGTTTCGTAGACTAAACTGCTTTTTTGGTGACCTTTGTGAGCAGGCTTAAACAAACTTCTGATATAATTTTCTCATCTGAGTACAATTGATGCCCAAAGTTCGGAATCACATTGATTTCAGTTTCTAGTTTGTTAGCCCAGTCCTTACTCGGTCGAAATTCATCTTTCCCTCCATATATAAGGTTCATTGGTATATCAGGTTTCTCATTTTCCAACCTTATCCTGGTAGGTGAAACAGCTGTAAGTGATTTTACTGGCAAACCTTTCAATGCAGCTTTCCACGCCACGGTACCCCCAGTACTAAATGCCAAATAATGACTCGCCTCGGTTTCTTTTTTAAGTAAATGGGCTACTGCCGTATCAATACCGCCCTCTACAAAAGCCTTGTGAATATTTTCTTCGGAAGAAACAGGTGTATCAATGCATCCCAATTGTTGACAATCGTAAAAGACAATGTCATAATACTGTTGAAGATATCCAAAATAAGATGTAATCCAAAGACCCTTTTTAACTCCCCACATATCGGAGATAATAACAAGTTTTTCAGCCATAACCAATTTTTTTAGTTTAACAAGATGAGGGAACTTAAAATTTCAGAATCAAACTTCACCCATAAACGAGGAAAATCCATATTTATTTGACAAAAACGGAGGTTTGTTCGATAAAATGAGGTGTTAACGAAAACGTTTTCGCAGCCTTGGCCTAAGAATGAGAATCAGTTCTTAAGGTTTAATTGGAGTAATTCGTCAATATAAGCTCTTTCATTGGATAATCTGGGAATCTTGTGTTGCCCTCCTAACTTATTTTTGGATTTGAGCCAGTCGTGAAACAGGTTTGGACGGGCAACATGAACCTTTGGCATACGCAATGTAATATTATTATAACGTTTAGCTTCATAATCTGAATTAAGTGATTTCAGTGCATTATCCAAAAATTCTGTAAAGTAAGCCACATCCTTGGGCGGTTTCCTAAACTCGATTATCCATTCATGAGCACCTTTTTCACTACCGTTCATAAAGATAGGAGCAGCAGTATAATCCTTTATCTGGGCATCCGTCTTTTGGCAAATTTGGTTCAAGGCCTCCTCTGCATTTTCAATAATCAATTCTTCCCCAAAAGCATTGATAAAGTGCTTGGTACGGCCAGTAATCCGTATCCTATATGGATTTTTAGAAGTAAAACGAACCGTATCTCCAATCTTATATCGCCACAAACCGGCATTTGTTGTAATCACAATAGCGTAGTTGACCCCTATCTCAACCTTCCATAAGGGAATGGCTTTTTCTTCTTTTCCATAAGAATCCATTGGGATAAACTCATAAAAAATACCATAATCCAACATTAAAAGAAGGTCTTGGGAATTGTTCCTGTCCTGAATCCCGAAAAACCCTTCCGAGGCATTGTAGGTCTCATAATAGTTGAAGTTTTTTCTGGGCAGTAATCGTTTGTATTGTTCTCGATATGGTGCAAAGCTAACACCTCCATGGAAATAGACTTCTAGGTTCTCCCACACCTCAAAAAGATTCTTTTTTCCTGTTTTCTCCAATACATCATTAAGCAATACAAGCATCCATGACGGTACTCCTGCCAGACTTGTTACGTTTTCTAGAATGCTTTCATCAATAATAGCCTTGAGCTTAGGCTCCCAATCGCTCATCAATGACACTTTGTTGCTTGGAGTACTGCTATATTCTGCCCATAGTGGCATATTATCTATCAAAATCGCCGATAGGTCACCAAAAAAAGTACCGTTATCCTCATATAACTTTTTGCTTCCACCCAAACGAAGACTCTTGCCTCGAAACAATTGAGAATTCTCATTATTATTAAGGTAAAGACAAAGCAAATCCTTACTGGATTTATAATGACAATCTTCCAAGGCTTCAACACTTACTGGAATAAACTTACTCTTTGCATTTGTTGTACCACTACTTTTGGCAAACCACTTTATAGTAGTAGGCCAAAAAAGGTTTTGTTCGCCCTGCCGACTACGTTCTATCAAATCGGCTATACCTTCATAATTTACAATGGGCACACGATTCGCGAATTCCTCGTACGTTGCAATATCCTTAAACCCGTATTGCTTTCCCAGCATGGTGTCCTTTGAAAAATCCACTAAATGCTGAAGCACCTCCCCTTGCACATCCAAAGGATATTTTAGAAAAAGCTCTATTTGGTGGTATCGTTTTTTTAACAACCAAGAAGCTATTGAATTGAATAAGGGTATTGGCATTTTTAGGTATCTTTAACCTATTACAAGGTTGGGTGCTTTAGCTAAAATAGGTCATCTAACCTTCATTTTCAAATCAGCTTAAAAACACATTCATTCTACTATGCTTTACGAAGGTGTATTACAAAAAATGCAGACCGAACTGGGTTCTCCCATTCAATATTACTTGGTTTTCGAGAACGATTTTTTGAACATGAATCAATTGTTGAACAAGGAAATCCAAATTGACTTCATCAAGTATCAGTGTTTGAACTGTGGGAGGGAAAGACCCATTTATCGTCAAGGTTTTTGCAAGTCTTGTTTTTATGAATCCCCAGCAGCCGGCGATTGGATTATGAAACCAGAGCTCAGTACCGCTCATTTAGGTAAAGAAGATCGTAATCTGGAATATGAAAAGAAAGCGCAATTGCAACCACATATCGTGTATTTGGCCAATAGCAGTAATGTCAAAGTTGGGGTCACCAGAAAATCACAAGTCCCAACACGATGGATTGATCAAGGTGCCCACGAGGCGATTGAAATTGTTGAAGTCCCCAATAGGTATTTGGCAGGAATTACAGAAGTAGCGCTTAAAGCTCATGTAAGTGACAAAACAAGTTGGCGTAAAATGCTCACCAATACTATTGAAGATGTTAATCTAGTGGAATGGCGTAGTAAATTAAAGCCAAACGTTCCGGACGAAGTGCTAGATTATTTTATCGATTCGAATTCAGAAACCCATTTAGACTTTCCTGTTTTACAGTACCCAGAAAAAGTCAAAAGCCTTAACCTAGAAAAAACTCCTAGTTATTCGGGTATCTTAAAAGGGGTAAAAGGTCAATATTTACTCTTTGAAGATAGTACCGTTTTCAACATACGGGGAAGCGAAGGATACTACGTTGGAATTGACATCAAATAATTGAAAATAACTTCCAAAACCCCTATAACCAAAAATCAACCAAATGAAAAACAGAAGAGACTTTGTCAAAATTCTTTCAATAGGTGGCCTAGCGGCAGCGCTTCCAACAAGTCTTAGCGCTCAAAATTTGACAAAGAACAAAAGGAAATCATTAAATTTCGGTATCTGCGCAGATATCCATAAAGATATTATGCACGATGCGGACTCCAGATTAAAGGCCTTTGTCGATGAAGCCAAGGAAAAAAATCTAGATTTTATAATTCAACTAGGAGATTTTTGCCGCCCATACGATCACAATCTAGATTTCATGTCTATTTGGAACAGTTACCCTGGAAAAAAATACCATGTCATCGGAAACCATGATATGGATGGCGGTTTTACCCGAGAACAAGTTGTTGAATATTGGAACTCCGAGGGGAAATATTATTCATTTGATTGCAACGGATATCATTTTATTGTTTTGGATGGAAATGACAAAGATCCGTCACCCAATCGTCCTAAAGGATATGCCCGATATATTGGAAAAGAGCAGCTCGAATGGCTTGAAAAAGATTTGGCAGAAACCCAATTACCAACAATTGTTTTCTGTCACCAAGGGTTGGATAACGATTTAGGGGGTATTTATAACGGCACCGAGAGTAGACTGGTTTTGGAACAGGCCAACGAACAAGCTGGTTTTCAAAAAGTACAGTTTGTTTTTTCAGGTCATCATCATCAAAACTATCACAACAATATCAATGGCATACACTATATTCAGATAAACAGCATGTCGTATCAATGGTTGGGAGACGATTTCAAACACATTCGTTATAGCGAAGCGGTGGATAAAAGCCATCCCTGGATAAAATATACCGTTCCATACAAAGATCCAATATGGGCATATGCTGAAATTTCTACGGACAATACCTTCCGCTTATTCGGAAAAAAGACAGAGTTCGTGGGACCTTCTCCTAAAGACCTTGGTGTCGATATGAGTAAATATGGATATCCTATCGTTCCCTATATTTCAGACAGAAAAATTGAAATTTAAAAATTAGAAATACAGTTATCCAAAGCTAGAAAAGCTACAGCGCATAATTTTAAAATGAAATTCATAAATAATAAGACATTCGTTTTTCTAAGCATCTTAATTTTACTTTACTGTTGTGCTGAGAATAATAAGCCACCAAAATTCTATAGTTCAGAAACGTTGACCGTTGAACCTCTAAACACTAATGTTTTTGTTCATGTTTCGTATTTAAACACAAATGATTTTGGTAGAGTGCCCTGCAATGGTATGGTTTATTTTAATGAAGATGAAGCCATAATTTTTGATAGTCCGACCGATAACTATGCAACTAAAGAACTTATTGATTGGGTCGAAAAAGTGCATAAGAAAAAAATCGCTGCAGTTGTCGTCACCCATTTTCATAAAGATTGCTGGGGTGGGCTGCGGCAGTTTCATGATGCAGGGATAAAGTCATTTGCCAGTCAAAAAACAATCGATTTACTTGCACAAAAAGGACTTGAGCTTATACCAGAGCAAGGTTTTGTCAATGATACGGAAATCGCGGTCGGTACAGAGCCTGTTTTTATAAAGTATTTTGGCGAAGGACATACAGTAGACAATGTTGTTGGATACATTCCATATAAAAAAGCATTGTTTGGTGGCTGTCTGGTTAAATCCCTAAAAGCCGGCAAGGGAAATCTGGAAGATGCCAATGAATCTGAATGGGCCAATACGGTTGAAAAAATAAAGCAACAATACCCTGACTTGCAAATTGTAGTGCCAGGGCATGGAAAAAGTGGAGGAATAGAGCTTTTGGATTATACCATTCAATTATTTAAATAACATTTTAAGCACATAGTTTCATCTATTTAAAAAATCATGAAAAAAAAGTACGTACTGCTCCCATTGTTGATGATGATCTTTAGCCTAAACGCCCAACATTCAATAATGACCTACAACATTCGATACAACAATCCGAATGACAAAGAAAACTGGTGGGAAAACCGAAAAGAGGATGTCGCCAAGTTGATTTCTCATTACAAACCAGATATTTTGGGCATTCAAGAGGGTCTTCACGACCAAGTGACGTATTTGGATGATACCTTAACAAACTACTCCTATGTTGGTGTTGGGCGAGATGATGGCAAGCAAAAAGGGGAATATGCCGCCATTTTTTTTAACCCAGATAGTCTGGAAATATTGGATACAAAAACCTACTGGCTTTCTGATACGCCCCACATGGTTTCTGTGGGATGGGATGCCTCCATGGAGCGAATTGTCACATATGCCATGTTCAAGGACAAAAACACCAAAAAGACGATTCACGTATTCAATTGTCACTATGACCATATTGGAAAAGAAGCCAGAAAAAATTCATCTAAGCTCGTTCTAGGTTTGATCAATGACATGGAGATTCAAGACGAACCTATTGCAGTGATCGGAGATTTGAACAGTCACCCCGACGATGAACCCATTCAAATTTTAAAAGCTGAATTAGATGATGCCTTCGAAATAAGTAAAATCCCAGCCCATGGACCTATAGGAACTTTCAATGGTTTTAACCCCGATAAAAAACCCACAGCAAGAATTGACTACATTTTAACCAAAAACATTCCTGTAATCAGTTATGATGCTATTGATGACCGAAGAGAAAATAACCTTTACCCCTCTGACCATTTACCTATTTTTTCTCTATTGTACTAGTTGTTTACCGTGTCTTTTTTCTTTTTGCCCAAAAGTCCACCCAAAATAGACTTTGCGGTGTTTTTAACAGGGTCTTCAGAGTTTGTTGAGTCCTTGGCTTGGGTGCTATCTTCTTTTTTGCCCCCTAAAAGATCACCCAAAGCCTCCTTAACTCCGGAAGACTCCACTTGCGTGGAATCTTGATCATCCTTTGCAAACACATCGGACAACATGTCTTTTGCAGTATCTTTCCCTTGATTCAAAAGTTTCTGCTTTTGGATATCCACCAATTGCTTGGTCAATTTGGTAATACCTGAACTAAGGTCCGTACTTACCGATGGACTTGTATAGCTACCTCCAATATTGGCAACCACCGGAATGGTTACATCCTTTAAACTTTCGTCATCCATTTTAGCAATAAGATCGTTTACCTCGCTTCCCAGATATTTAGCCGGAACATCCAAGGTAGCCTTATATTGCAATTGTTTGTCAAACGTATGACTCCCGTCCACGTTTACGGCTATATCCTTATATTTTATCTCAAATGGTTTCACCTTGACCGAGCCATTATCAAAACTTAAGGCGGTTTTCAAGTCACTCAAATCCAATTCGTCGGTATTCAAAAAATTCAATTGATTATCCAAAGCGGAAAACAATGGAGCGTTCTCGGCACTTACCTTTGTGGAAAGCAGTTCTGCCAGTACATCTCCTGAGACCGAAGCCAAATGAGGCGTAAAATCTTCTTTCAAGTCTCCGGATATTTTAATATCTGAATTAAGTTTTCCTTGAAGCGCATTCGCCAAAGGAGCCAATACTTTGAAAAGTTCCAATGAGGAAAAGGACTCTCCAATATTAAAATTGTTCATTCCCAAATTCATATTGAAAGTGGATGTTTCATTCTTGGTGGAGACAGCACCAGATACTCCTAAAGTACCTCCAAATAAATCGGAAGTTAGATTTTGAACCGTTGCGGTTTCATCCTTAATGACCAATGTTCCTTTCACATTTTTCAATTTAAGGTTGTCATAAAGCACTGTTCCAGCGGAAGCATCAATCTTGCAATCCAAAAAAGACGGAATCTTGATACGCTCTTCAATTTCTCCTTCAGAATTGGTATTACCCTCTATTTCTTCCATAGAGCTTTCTTCTTCAACCATAAAGTCACTTAGGGCAAAAGTGTTCGAGGAGAGCCTAAAATCTCCTTTGATGTTTTCCTTGTTGAATAAAAATCCGAGCAGATTGGTCAGTGTACCGCTTGCATCAAAATCCGTTTGACCTGTTTTTCCTTGAAAAGAATTCAACGAAACGGTTTCTGGAGTAAAAGTCACCGCTGCCGAATTGATTGCTACGGGATTCTTCAATTCGTCTGAGGCATATTCAAAATCGGTAAGTTCCAAATTACCATTGGTCCTAGTGTTCTGATATTGATTATTTTCTAAAGAAGCCATATCAAAGGAAGTGGTCACATCAGCTTCCAGCTTACCTTTCAAATCGTAATCAGAAGGAATCGGATAAGCCTGGGAAATATTCTCCAAATTCATTTTTCCGTCCAAATGGGCGCTTATCTTGGTATTCCCCATCAAGTCCCGAATCTTTGAGGTCAAACTAAACTTGTCTTGATCAATGGTAAACGATAACTTTTGGATATCCACGTAGGTGTCTTCTGTTATTCCTGTGGTATTGTTGATTTCAGTATCGATAAATACATTGCGTACTGATTTTGGTAAATCCGGATACTTAAAAGAAGCGTTCTCTGAATTCACTTTGATGTTGAAAGCAGGTATATGAGTTTCATCAACAATGCCTTTAAATTGTCCGGCCAACTCAAAATTACCCGTAGTTTGAACATTTTCAATATTCTTAGAATACGTTTCAGGGATTACCGCCAGGAAATTTTTAAAATCAGAAGAAGGTGTCTTAAAACTAATATCAACTTCCTGATTCTCTTCGTTCACCTTAACAAAACCGTCAAAAACCAACGGTAATTGGTTTACCATAGCCTTGTTCTCTAAAAATGAATATTTGTTTTCTTTAAGGTCTATACCAATCAGAGCATCCAAAAACAACTTGTTCTTGTTCAAATATTTGGTGCTGTCCATTTCAAAGGAAACAAGGGCATCGGTCATGGTCTTTAGCTCAGATGTTTCTATAGAAAGGTCACCAGTACCAGAATGGTTCATCTCTGAAATTTCCAAACGCATACCAGCAGCCAAGTCTTCATATATAATGTTGGAATTGGTAATTTCATATGAATCCATTGCTAAGGTGAAATTGGAGGATTCTCCGCTTTCTTCTGCTACTGTGTTTTCATCCTCTTGCTTTCCAATATCGTAATTGGCATTTTCCTGGGCATCTACTTTTATGTGGAGTTTAGCACCGTCAATCAACAATCTTTTAATGGTTATGGGTTCTTCTGCCGATTTAAACAGCTCATTAATCGACATTTTGAGCTCAATTTGATTCGATGCAAACAGGGTATCTCCTTCAAATGGAGCATTATTTACCAACGAAATCTGTTGTAATTCTACATTTGCACTTGGGAAACTTTTGATCAGGCTCAAGCTCGCATCATCAAAATCGAGCGTCGCGTTGATATTATTGTTGACCTTATTCTTTATAATTTCCGCAATCTTCCCTTCTAGCAACAAGGGTAGGGAAATAATCAGCGTAACAAGGACAAGTAGGGTTATGCCAATGATTTTAAAGGCTTTAGTTCTCATAATTTGGGCTTTATAATAACAAAATAAGCAAGAAGTGCTTAATTAAGGTCTATTTCTTCCCCTAATTTTAGGTTAAATCTTTTTCGTATGAGATATACGAAAAAATAGAGCAAAGGGGTGTCGAGCAGGGCAATAAAAACCTTAAAAAAGAATCCACTGATGACAAGACCGTAGAAAAGTTTCCATGGAATCTCGCCAAAACTGCATAGTAACAACACCACAGTAAAGGTGTCTATAAACTGTGAGGAAAAGGTAGAAAAGTTATTTCGAAGCCATAAATATTTCCCTTTGGTGAGCCTTTTCCAGAAATGGTATAACTGAATATCCACAAATTGAGCCAATAGATAGGCCATCATTGAAGCAAAAACTGCCACAATGGTATTGCCGAAAACCGAATGGAACAGTTCATTGGAAACGGGAGACCAGTCTGTTGCTGATGCCGCCGATGCTGTATAAACGATCAATAAAGAAAAGAATGAAGCAAAAATACCGGCCACAACTACTTGATTGGCCTTCTTTTTTCCGAAAATCTCAGAAATAAGGTCGGTAATCAAAAAGGTAATGGGATAAGGTAAAATGCCTACAGACACCTCAAATAGCGGAGCACCAAAAATGGTGATATCTCCGAAAGGATTCCAATAAAAAAACTTCTGAAAAATAAGGTTGGACACCACCAATGAAGTAATAAACAGCGCCCCTAAATACAGGTAGATGGAAAACGCGACTTTTTTATCTCTCGGCGTCATCCGATTATTTAATATTTAGACTAAAAGGCATCTTGGCTTGTATTCCCTTTTGTTTCGTCAATTGTTTGAGTTCTTTTAGGATTTGAAAGGCTTCATTTCCAATTTCTTCACGAATCAGAGTTTCCCCAATTTTGACTTTGGCCCCACCAAAACTTTCCATAAACCGTTCAAAATCGGATTTATACTTGGGATATTTTCGAACCCCGTAAGTATCAAGCTCGGCCATTTCTGCCGCAGCGGCTATGGCATCATCTAAACTTCCCAGCTCATCAATCAATCCATTTGCTTTTGCATCAACCCCACTCCACACCCTGCCTTGAGCTATAGCATCCACTTGTTCAACACTCATATCTCTTCCAGATGCAACCCGTTCCAAAAAGGTATTGTACGTATCTTCGATTCCTTCTTGAATCACATCTCTAAACTTGGGGTTCATGGGTTCAAACAACGAATAGTCCACTGAATTTTTATTGGTACCTACCTGTTCAGCGTTGATTCCAATTTTCCCTGCCAGTTCACTGACATTGGGAATGGTCCCAAAAACACCTATGGACCCTGTGATGGTAGTGGGTTCAGCAAAAATCTTATCGCCACCCACTCCAATATAATATCCACCCGATGCAGCTACGTTTCCAAAGGAAACCACAACAGGTTTGGTCTCTTTGGCCAACTCGACCGCTCTCCAAATGATATCCGAAACCAAGGCGCTTCCACCAGGGGAATCGACGCGTAGTACAATCGCCTTAACATTCTCATTTTCTACGGCCTTTTGTAATGCAGTGGATATAATACCCTGCCCTATAGTTTCTTTAGAACCCTCTCCATAATATATTTCTCCCTGAGCATAGATTACCGCAACTTTGTTCTTGCCAACATGCAGCTTTTTTCTATTGGCGAGGCTTACATAATCGGAAAAACCGACATATTCAATAGCCTCCTCCTGATTTAAACCAAGTTTGTCTTTCAGCAATACCTCGTATTCATCAAAATGAAGATTCCCGTCAATGAGGCCAGATGCTACAGCAAATTCTGGAGTACGACCACCTAAGGTATCGGCAATCATGTTCAATCGTTGACCCGTCATTCCACGGGAGGTTCCTATTTCACCAACCATTTCATTCCATAATGAGGTAATTAATTCCTTGATCTGTTCCCTATTTTCAGGGCTCATGGTATCCGAAAGATAGGGCTCTACCGCACTTTTGTACTTTCCATGTCGAATGACCTCCATTTTTATTCCGGATTTTTCCTGTAAATCCTTAAAGTAGAGCACTTCGGTGGACAACCCCTTAAAATCCATCCCCCCTACCGGATTTAGGTATACTTCGTCAGCGACACTAGCCAAATAGTAATCTTTTTGAGTGAAAAAGTCAGAGTGGGCATAAACAAATTTTCCAGACTCTTTGAACTCGTTGAACGCCTTTCTTATTTCTTGAACTTGGGCCAATCCTGCTCTTAAAAAACTAGTAGTGAGACTGATACCTTGGATGTTCTCGTCTTGCTCAGCCAGTTTAATTGCATGGATTATCTCATCCAGTCCAGCTTCATCATCAGAAAATGCTGAGAAAGGATTCGTCTCATCTTTGCCCAGATAATCCCTGATAGGTTCCGTGAAACTAATTTCCAATACCGAATTTTTCTTAACTACCACACCGTCATCAGCAGTACTCACCAAGGTGGCAAACACGAAAAATATACCCATCACTATTCCAAATGCCACCAAACTCCCCAAAATTGCGGCCAACAGGTTCCTCAAAAACGCCATTTATAAAAATTTTATTCCTCGTCAAATATAACCATTGTTATATTGTTTTGTTTCTTTGTTTTTCTGATTATGAGTCAAAAACAACAGGTATATCTTTCGTTGGGAAGCAACATGGGCAATCGCATTCTTAGCTTGCAAAATGCCTTGTTCAGTATTCAAAACAATATTGGCGAAATCGTTTCGGTTTCCGGAGTTTACGAAAATCCTGCAGTGGGTTTTGAGGGAGGTGACTTTTTAAATGCATGTATTGCCTTGCAGACCGAACTCCCGCCCACCAAATTACTTGCTTCACTTTTACAGATTGAAAGAGATTTTGGACGTGAGCGAAACACCTCTGAAGGATACCACTCCAGAACTTTGGATATCGATATCATTTTTTATGGAAACGAGATTGTCTCCTCTGAGGAGTTGACCATCCCCCACCCAAGCATGGCGCTTCGAAACTTTGTACTCAAGCCTTTATCAGATATCGTTCCTCAATTTTATCATCCCATAATAAATAAAGACATTCGTAATTTGTTGCAACAGTGCAAAGACCGAAGCAAACTACAAAAAACCCAACATAGACTCTTTAAGTCTAGAATGGAGCTTTTTTCCCAGTTGCAGTTCATTGCGATAGAGGGCAACATAGGAGCAGGGAAAACCACCTTAACCAAAATGATTGCATCGGACTTCAATGCAAAATTGGTGTTGGAACGTTTTGCAGACAATCCCTTTCTTCCCAAATTCTATAAAGATCAGGCGAGATATGCCTTTCCTTTGGAAATGTCCTTTTTGGCGGACCGCTATCAACAATTTACGGATGACACCTTACAATTTGATCTTTTTAAAAATTTCATGGTCAGTGACTATGATATTTTCAAATCTTTGATTTTTGCCCAAATCACTTTACAGAAGGAGGAATTCAATTTATATCGCAAGGTGTTTAATTTTATGTACAAAGAGGTTAAAAAACCGGACATCTATTTGTACCTCCATCAAGACACTGAACGTCTTCTAGAAAACATAAAAAAAAGAGGAAGAGATTACGAACAGGATATTAGTCCTTCATATTTAGATAAAATTAACAGAGGGTACCTCGATTTTATAAAGGCCCACCCCAACCAAAATAGCATGATTCTAAATCTGGGAGACCTAGATTTTGTAAACAATACCGGCGACTACGGGACTATACTCAAGGCTCTAGGAGATCAAATTATTTTGTCCTGCTTTTAAGAGAATTTTTAGAAAATGTTTGGATATAACGAATGGTTTTATTTTATTAGCCATCTCTTTTTAGAGAAACTAACTAACTCAAACTATATGTTTAGCCCTGATTTTCAGGGCTTTTTTTGTTTTATAGGGTATTCATTTTAGCCCAAACATCCCAAACCACAACCCCAGCGGTTACCGAAATATTCAAGGAATGTTTGGTGCCAAATTGAGGGATTTCCAGAACCTCATCACAAGCTGAGACCACCTCTTGATCAACGCCTTTTACTTCATTACCCAAAACAAAAGCCATGGTTTCTCCAGTATTTACCTGAAAGTTGTTTAGCATTGTGGCATTCTCAGCCTGCTCTACAGCAATAGTACTCACACCTTCCTTTTTAAGTTCCTTGACGAGCTCCAAAGTACTTTTACGATACTCCCAATTCACACTTTCCGTAGCCCCCAAAGCTGTTTTTCTAATGTCTTTATGCGGTGGGGTGGCCGTAATTCCACACAAATAAATCCTTTCAATAAGAAAAGCGTCCGCCGTTCGAAAGACCGACCCAATGTTATTTAGGCTGCGAATATTATCCAAAATCAAAATAATCGGAGACTTCTCAGCATTTTTAAATCCTTCAACATCCAGCCTGTCCAGCTCGCTATTTTCCAGTTTACGCTTCATTTTTTCAACATCAAAAGTGAAAATATCAACAAAAATTCTTGAACTATGATGAAAACGGTATTTTCGTTTTTACCCGATTCAAAAATAACGGAAATCTATCGCTTTGGCAGCTTCTTCAAAAACAAAGAAAGTAACTCCCTTGATGCAACAGTACAATGCTATCAAGGCGAAACATCCTGATGCCCTCCTACTCTTTCGTGTGGGGGATTTTTATGAGACTTTTGGCGAAGATGCCGTAAAAGCCGCAAAAATATTAGGCATTATCCAAACCTACCGAAACAATGGAGGTGATAAAACAGAACTGGCAGGATTTCCCCACCACTCCTTAAACACTTATTTACCCAAATTGGTGAAAGCAGGTCAACGTGTGGCCATCTGTGATCAGTTGGAAGACCCAAAACTGACCAAGAGTATTGTAAAAAGAGGGGTCACCGAATTGGTAACGCCAGGAGTGGCTTTGAACGACGACATTTTATCTTCCAAAAGCAATAATTTTTTATGTGCGGTTCATTTTGGGCGTAACAAATTGGGGGTTTCCTTTTTGGATATTTCCACTGGTGAGTTCTTAACTTCCGAAGGATCTGCGGAACAGATTGATAAATTGCTACAGAACTTTGCTCCAAACGAAGTTTTGGTGTCCAAATCACATAAGAATGATTTCACAGATCAATTTGGGACACAATTCCACACCTTTTTCTTGGAGGATTGGATTTTTCAAGAGGATTTTGCCCATGAAAGTCTGAATAACCATTTTAAAACAAAAAACCTTAAAGGTTTTGGAATTGACCATCTGGGGAACGGTATCATTTCCTCCGGTGCGGTGCTCCATTATCTATCCGAGACCCAGCACCGCCAGTTGCAGCACATCAATAAAATACAACGTATTGCAGAGGAAGAATATGTTTGGATGGACCGTTTCACTATTCGTAATCTTGAGCTTTATCATTCGCACAACCTCAACGCGGTTACGTTATTGGATATTATCGACAAGACCATTTCACCCATGGGTGGTCGACTATTAAAAAGATGGTTGGCCCTTCCGCTTAAAAATGTTGAAAAAATAAAAGAGCGGCATCAGGTGGTTTCTTATTTTAAAGATGAGGAGACACAGCTTGAAAAAAACCAACATTGGATTAAGCAAATGGGCGACTTGGAACGTTTGATTTCCAAGCTGGCCACGGGAAAAATCAATCCAAAAGAGGTCATACAGCTTAAAAATTCGCTCGAAGCTGTTGGCCCTATCAAGCAACTAGCTACGCAAAGCACAAATGCTTCCCTTCAACAAATTGGCCAACAGCTCAATGATTGTGAAACACTTCGCAATAAGGTTAAAGAAACACTCAACGAAGCCGCTCCCATTAATATCCAAAAAGGAGATACCATAGCCGAAGGATATTCTGAAGAACTGGATGAGCTTCGAAATCTGGCATTTTCAAGTAAGGATTATCTCGATAAGATGCTGGAAAGGGAAACCGAACTAACGGGAATCACTTCACTAAAAATAGCTTCAAACAACGTATTTGGCTACTATATCGAAGTCCGCAATACCCACAAGGATAAAGTGCCCGAAACTTGGATTCGAAAACAGACCTTGGTCAATGCCGAGCGATATATTACGGAAGAACTTAAGGAGTACGAAGCCAAAATATTGGGTGCTGAAGAGCGCATTCTCCATTTGGAACAGCAGCTTTTTGAACAACTTTTGGTCTGGCTGCAAGAATATATTGTTCCCGTTCAAAAGAATGCCCAATTGATTGCTCAATTGGATTGTCTTTCTGGTTTTGCACAATTGGCCAAGGAAAATAACTATGTTGTCCCGCATGTGAACGAATCAACGGTGCTCCAAATTAAAGATGGACGACATCCAGTGATTGAAAAACAGCTGCCCTTGGGGGAAAGCTATATCACCAATGATGTCATCCTGAATCGTGATAAACAGCAAATTATCATGATTACTGGTCCCAACATGAGTGGTAAATCGGCCATTCTTAGACAAACCGCACTGGTCGTACTTTTAGCCCAAATGGGTAGCTTTGTCCCTGCTTCAGAAGCCCATATTGGGGTTGTGGACAAGATATTTACGCGCGTAGGTGCGAGCGACAATATCTCAATGGGTGAATCAACTTTTATGGTGGAAATGAACGAGACCGCTTCCATCTTGAACAACCTTTCTGAACGCAGTTTGGTGTTGTTGGATGAGATTGGCAGGGGTACAAGTACCTATGATGGTATTTCCATTGCTTGGGCCATTTCGGAATATTTACACGAACATCCTTCTAGGGCAAAGACGTTGTTTGCCACACATTATCATGAGCTCAATGAGATGACCAATACCTTTGAGCGCATCAAAAACTTTAATGTTTCGGTCAAAGAATTGAAGGACAATGTACTTTTCCTTCGAAAATTGGTTCCTGGTGGAAGTGAACATAGCTTCGGAATCCATGTAGCCAAAATGGCTGGAATGCCCCAACAAGTGGTTCAAAAAGCCAATAAAATTCTAAAAAAGCTCGAGAAATCACACTCGAGCGAGGAAATATCTGATAAGTTGCAAGTCGCTCAAAATGAGATGCAACTGAGCTTTTTTAACTTGGATGATCCTCTGTTGGAAGAAATCAAGGAAGAGATTTTACACTTGGACATCGACACCCTTACCCCTGTTGAGGCATTGATGAAACTTAATGAGATCAAAAGATTGCTGGGCAAAAAGAAAAAGGCTTCCTCATAAAAAAATTTCTTTCATTTTTGTAGAAATGTTTTAAATTTGCATCCGCATCGGCAGTAACGGTGTTGTAGATGTTCTTTAAAATGCGAAAATAGCTCAGTTGGTAGAGCATCACCTTGCCAAGGTGGAGGTCGCGGGTTCGAATCCCGTTTTTCGCTCAAAAACGCTGCTTGCAGCGTTTTTTTGTTTAAGTCCTGCTCGAGTGGTGGAATTGGTAGACACGCCGGACTTAAAATCCTGTGGGCATTTTGCCCGTGCGGGTTCAAGTCCCGCCTCGAGTACTTAAAAAGCTGAGATTGATATCTCAGCTTTTTTGTTTAACAACCCAAAAACAATTAAGATATTTTTTTCCTCTTAATTGGTTTTAAAGGATGATGTTTGGGACCAATCGCTCCAGTTCAAATTTTGATCTCGATAGCGCACCCTCCAATAATAGGTAGTATTGGGCTTTAAACGCTCGGTTTTTTCATCGGTAAGGTTGTCGTTTTCTTGCCTGTTGACCTTATAGTACCAGTTTTCATGTTGTTTCCAACGCTCAAAGCTCAATTTTTCAAAATCTGTATTTTCTGAAACTTGCCAATGGCTTGCCGCATGAAAAGCCCGATTAAAAGGACTTTCAAATGCATTAGCCTTTAAAAACACTCCTTTAAAATCAACGGTTTCATTGTTTTCGGGACTGATAAGTTTTGGTGTTATGGGCTTTCGAGCTTTTCTAAAGATGGTAATGCTATCACGAAGTTCATTGTTCCTGAAATGTTCTTGGTTGCCTCGGCTTATCCTTTTAATGGTAAATTTTGGATCAGATGGATTTCCATCCACCTCGACCATTACAAATCCGTATTCATCTTGGGTCACACTGAATTCGTCGTAATCGCGCCCTTCAAACTCACCCCAATTGTCAATGGCTCCTCCTGCGGAAGCCACATTGATCCAAAGATGCTTATGATCTTTTGATTGCCCTCGAGAGTAACCGTGGGTGTGGCCAAAAAAATGAATGCTGGGTTTGCCAGTTTTGGTGGAAAACCCCTCCAACATCTTAACTACTTTTCCAGATGATTTTTCTTCCCCAGGAATCCATAGTTCTGACTTATGGGGATGGTGCAACTGCGCAAATACAAAGTCGATGTCATCATTTTTGGCCGTGTCATCCAAAACTTTTTGAAGCCATTCATATTGGTAGCCCACATCGCGATAGCCTTCATTTGAATTAAGGCCAATAACTCTAACATTGCCATAATCTTTGTACCACCAATGTTCAGCATAAGCGGGGGTACCATTCTCTGGAAGACTAAAATATTTGAAATAGAAAACCGAATTTCTTTCATGGTTACCTAAAACAGGATACACCGGTACTTCGGCAAAGAGTTTTTCCGCAGGATTAAAGAAATGGTCTTTCCACTGATGGTATTTCGCACCGTTTTCTACCAAATCTCCTGGAACTAAGACCATCGCGAGATTGCTTGGGACATCTCCTCCATACGTTTTCTTTAGATACTGAATTAACCCATCATTAATGATCTCTCGAAACTTGTCAGGTTCATTGTGGTCAATTTGCATATCACTCATAGCTACCATGTTGAAGGATTCATTGTCACTGGCAAATGGAGGAGTTTTGAATTGGAAAATATCCGAATAGGTTTTGTCTGTCCTAACGCGATAATAATATTCTGTAAACCTTTCAAGGTTGGTCAATTCAACTTCATGTACCCTTGAATCCGAAAAATTGATATCATAAGCAAAGCCTTTACTTTTTTTGCCCAATTTCGGTGTTGTTCCCCATTCCACAATACTTTCTTCACCGGAACTGGTCTCCCATTTTATGGTAATGGAATTGGGTTCTGCGTTTTGCAAGTAGGGTTGAACCAAAATTTGTGGCTTTTCTTGTGCTACCATAACTCCGGCACCTATTAAAAAACAACTAAGGATAAGGCTAATTTTTCTCATTATGTGATGGTGTTTATTTTTAGAAATGCTTCATTTAATATTCTTAAGGCATCTTGAAGTTCTTCTTCAGAGATAGTCAGTGCAGGGGATAGCTGGATGACGTTGCCTTTGGATACCTTAAAGTTTAAACCATTTCGGAGACATTCGTACATTATTTCCTCTGCTTCAATCAAAGCAGGTTTTTTACCTGTCCTATCAGTTACCAATTCTATTCCCCACAACAATCCCATACCTCTTACATCACCAATCAGTGAATACTTTCGGTGCATTCTATGTAAGGTTGATTTCATGTACTTTTCAAATTGACAGGTTTTCCCCAACAAATCTTCTTCTTCAATAATTTGAAGTACTGTTAGCCCCGCCATTGCTCCCATCGGACTTTTTTCATGGGTATAATGCCCTAATGAAATATGCTGAAAGATATTGTATTCATCTCGAGTGACTATAGCTGCTTGAGGAATTAGACCTCCACCCAAACCTTTACCCAAACATAAGATATCTGGCTCAATACCAAAGTGTTCAAAAGCAAACATTTTTCCTGTTCTGCCCAAGGCAATGGGAATCTCATCCAAAATCAACAGTACATTGTACCTATCACATAACCTTCTAGCTTCTTGCCAAAAGTGTTTTGATGGAATTTGAACATCGGTATTCCTTATAGTTTCGGCCAAAAAAGCTCCTATCTGATTGTCTTTTGAAAGGACATATTCCAAGTATTCCAAGGCCTTTTCCTCTCTACCTTCATAAATACCTCTGTAAGTAATCGGAGGTGGAATACGAATGACCCCAGGCATCAAAGGCCCCATATGTTCCCTAAAAATCGACTCTCCACTTGCTCCAACCACATCTAAAGAAGCGCCATGAAACGAATCCCAAAAAGAAACTACCTTATACTTTCCGGTTACAGCCCTGGCCAATTTTAATGCTATCCCAACCGCAGAGCTTCCATTTGGAGTGAACAATACTCTATCAAGCCCTTGCGGAGTTACCGAAACCAATTTTTCCGCAAAAGCCACGGCAACTTCGTTTGTATACCTTCTAGTAGAAAAAGTAAGGTTCTGCAATTGTTCCTTAAGGCGATTGATTAATTTTGGATGAGAGAATCCTATTTGATGCACATTATTGCCATGGAAATCCAAGTACTTTTTACCTGAAACACTTTGAATGTAAGATCCTTCGCAATGTTTTAAAACATCTAAACAGGGTGTAGACATGGACTGATGCAAAAAATATTTGGCATCTTTTTCCAGTAAGTCTTTTACCTCTTGGTTATCTACAAAGCCATTCCATTGCCCCCTTGCCGGAGTCAAATTAATGTCTCCCTCAACCAAATGTTCTAGGCTGATTCCTGAAGTATTCTGTTGCATGAAGTATTTTATTTTGTTGGGTACAGGTGATTGGAAGGAATAATCTGTTTGACAATGTTGGGGCCCTGATATTTGGCAGCCAAATGATAGCCTCCGCCACCGTTATAATATTCAACCCGAATCAAATGCCTTCCTTTATTGAGATTTATACTACCGTTTCGTTCCCTTACACCGTGGTTGCCGTCATTATCAACCAGCAGTTTGCCCTTTACATAAAGTTTACTGCCATCGTCGCTGTTCGTGAAAAAAGTGTACTTTCCCTCCTCATCAATTTCTATAAAGCTTTCTAGAGCCAAGGCAATTTGGTCTTCCTTGGTTGTATTATTGATTAACTGTTTGTGGGAAAGCTCAATGACAAAACCTTCTTGAACCGGTTTTAAGGTGGAAAAATCAGGAAGCTTTTCCAGTTTTTCACCATGAAACAGCTGATACCTTACGGGATCTTCCTTTGTTTTTGGAACTATCCTGAAACTTCCTTCTGTTACCGTGCTCTTAATGGCTCCATCTTGGAAAATCCCCGCTTTTAGCACTGTTGTTTTCTTCAAATAAAAGGTATCGGTGTATTGTTGGCTGTTTTCCAGTGTTGGTAAACTACCACCCAAAGTGAATCTGATAATCCCTTTATTATTTGGATTTTGAATGACTACGGGAACCGAATCTGCTTTAAAAACACCACCAGCAGGCTCAAAATATCCTGCATCAGGAAGAATTTTGGGAGGGGTTATTTGTTCTTGTCTTCTATAGGTTAGCCTTGGTTTTTCGTTTCCAAGAAAAGCTCCCATGACTGGTCTTCCTATCCAAGCTTGGGGTATTTCCAATCCCATTGCATAGGCTACGGTGGGAGCATTGTCAATTTGATAGACAGTCTCTTCAATATCATATCCTTCTTTGATTCCCGCACCAAATAAAATAAACGGGATGTTCATCTCTGCCAGACTTTCTCCTCCATGGCCAAAACCAAGTCCGCCATGATCAGCGGTAACAATAAACATCGTTTTTTTGAGCATTCCAGCTGCTTTTGTTGCTTCCACAATCTGAGAAATTAAGGAATCTGCCTTTTGAACAGATTTATAATATTCTGGACTTCCATGTCCCATACTATGGCCGGCATGATCAACATGATCCAGATGAATAAAGGTGAAATCCGGAGTATGTTCTTTAATATAATTGATGGCATCTAGGGTTGTGCCTTCTTCATGATCTCCATCAATATCAAAATCAACATCACTTTTTTCGAATAATCTTCCAAAACCATCCCAATCATAAATGGCACCTATATGGGCTTCTGGTTTTTGGTCTTTAAACAGGGTAAAAATAGTAGGGAAAGTGCCATTTGGAGTAACTACTACAGGAGGGAGTTGGTGGTCAAATTTTTCCCAACCGTTGGAGGTAATGCCGTGTTGCTCAGTATCCGCACCCATAATCATGCTGGCCCAGTTAGGACTTGAACTGGAGGGCAGGACAGCCCTGCCATGCATGGTTGAAGCTCCCTTTTGTATCATACTGTCCAACATTGGGGTGCGGGCATTTTGAATTCCATCGGGGCTCATTCCATCGATTCCAATGACTACTACATGCTCAATCTGTGCGGTTGAGGATTTCTTCTTAACCTCACAAGAAAGTAAAGGTATAGTTAGCGCGATTATGAAAAACTTTGCTATTCGCATGGCGTTGATTTTTGTTAACACTTTATGGTAATAATGGGCTGCCCCAGATAATAGTAACCAAGGCAACCCTTTAAAGTTATTTATATTTATTGGGCCCTAGTATCTTGTACCGGTCTCCCACCAACCTTTTGAGTTAATATTATCTCCACCAATAGCGTTTACCGCAGCATTATAATTAGTTTCATTTTCGGCCTGCTCTGATGAAGGGTATAAAAACCTAACAGGGTACTGATCTTGGTTCAAGTTATCAGGGCCTGCAACAAGCTCTGGCATACCTGTTCTTCTATAATTAAACCATCCTTGATAATCAACGTTCCACAAAGCCAAGGTTTTTTGGGTCATTAACAACTCAAAATCTCCATCGGTATATGCTACCTCATCTTGAGTTAGGTAGGCATCAATATCAGCCTCACCAACACCCCAATACGCAAGACTGGCGCGGATACCTTCATTATAATATGTTTCAGCATCACCTGAAATGAAGTTTCTTTCAGCAGCCTCGGCTAAAATAAAATGTACTTCGGAGGCTTTCATTATAAACGCTTCGGCATCTGTTCTTGAAAAATAGAACAAATTCACATCTAAACGGCTTGGACTGTTGGCATCATCATAAACCCTTGCGTTGTCTTGATTCAAACCAATTGGTATACCTACCCATTCACCGGCACTATTGCGATCAAACCAAATATCCAATCTAGGGTCATTGAAACGAGTTAAATACTCCAAACCGGTTGTACATAAACTTTTCTCATCGAACCCTCCAATACGGCCTGTACTTTGCGGCCATGAATCAGTATTTGAGGTGCCGCTATAAGTTAATATAGCATTATCATCATTGGTTGCTATAAAGTTTCCGGAAGCAACTATAGCTTGCATTTCTGAAGATACGTCTCTTTGTTTTGAAATACGCAACAAATAGCGTAATCGAAGTGAATTGGCCAATTTCCTCCATTTAGAAGCATCGCCGCCATAGATCACGTCGCCAGAATTACCAGCAATAACTTCTCCTTGGGCCAAAGCCGCGTCAGCATCGACTAAATCCTGAAGCACACCGTCATACACTTGTTCTTGGCTATCATAAGCTGGCGTAAAAATTCCTTCGCTTGCTCCGGCCAAAGCTTGTGAATAAGGTACATTGACATACAGGTCAGTTAAATTGGCAAAGCACAAAGCTCTTAGTGTCAAGGCAATACCTTCAAAGGTACTATTCTGGGATCCTTCAGCCCTTGAGATTTCAATGATATCATTCACTTCCGGTAAAATATTATAGAAAAATCTCCACATTCCCTGATCCCCCCAATCGAACTGACCAAACCCTGGAAAGTTATTTTTGGCCATTAATTGGGTAATAGTGTTACCATCGCTGTACCCCTCTTGCGTCAGCGTACGGGTGATATTGGAGGTTACTGTTGAAACCAACAAGTCTGCGCTCACCATTTCTGGTGCGTTTGGATTGGTATTTATATCTTCAAATCGATCTGTGCATGCAAAAGTAATGCCCACCGTCAAAATAAAAGCTGCTATTTTTTTATATGTTTTCATTTTACTATATCTTGATTTGATATCTATTCTATTAGAATTCTACATTAAGGTTAAGTCCAAAACTTCTGGTGCTGGGCAGGGCCATATCTTCCACTCCAGGAACAATGGTTCCACCTGAAAAAGAGATGGATTCTGGATCTACATGATCATTCTCTGTCCAAAGAGCAAGATTTCTTCCAACAAGAGCAATACTGGCCGATCTTACAGGCAATTTTTTAAGTAAGCTCTGTGGCAACGAGTAGCTCAATTTTACTTCTCGAAGTTTTACATATGTGGCATCGAACATAGAACTTTGCTCATTGCTACGGCTATATACATGCGAATAGTAATTCGATGCTGTTACACTTTGTGTATTTGGAGTGTATGTTCCATCCCCATTATCAATAACCCCTTCAGCAACTATGCCGGTTTCGCGGCCTGGCACGGTGAAATCCAACATACCTGTTGTACCACCAATAGCCACAGTTCTTGAGTGATAAACTCCTCCTTGTCTCCAATCGAACAATACACCTAAGCTTAAATTCTTATATCTAAAGCTGTTTTGAAAGCCTACCATGAAGTCAGGGTTATAGTTTCCTAAATTCCGTAATTCACTACTTCTAATTGGCAATCCAGAACCTTCATCTATAATCCACTGACCAAAAAATGGACTGTTTCTATCTGTAACCATTTCAAAGCCCGTACCATACAAATCACCCATTCTTTCACCAACTTCAGCTCCTACAATCAAGTAATTGCTCTTAATTCGGTAAAAATCTAGATTATCAGTAAGTTCTTTGATTTTACCCCTATTCATGGTAAAGTTCACATTGGTATTCCAGCTAAAATTATCTGTTCTCAATGGTGTAGCCGACAAAGTGACCTCTATACCTTTGTTCTCTACCTCACCGGCATTGATAACTCTAGTGGTGAAACCTGATGTACTTGAAACAGGCAAGGAAAGAATCTGATCATTGGTAATGGATTTGTATGCCGCAATGTCAAAGCCTAAACGATTTTGGAAGAACCTTAAATCAGCCCCAATCTCGAAAGAATTAGTCCGTTCTGGCTTAAGTTCAGAGTTTTTCAACTCGGACGGCGAGTCCACTCTTGAAAAACCATTAAATGCCGTTCCAAAACCGTAAGTAGCAGCCAAATTATACGGATCCGTATCATTACCGACACTCGCCCAACCAGCCCTTAACTTGATAAAGCTGATATACTCTGGCATGGTAAACATGTCTGATATTATGGCACTTGCCCCCACAGACGGGTAAAAGTAACTCCAGTTGTCACTTGGCAGCGTGGATGACCAGTCGTTACGTCCCGTTATATCCAAAAACAAATAATCCTTGTAAGACACGTTTGCAAAAGCATACAAACTGTTCACCTCTTTTTTACTATCAAAATCACTTGAAGTTAATGGCTCAGCTGCATTTCCAAAGTTGTAAATACCAGGAACTGACAACGAGTTTGCGCTAATTCGCTGATAGCTGCTCTTTGCCGCACGATGGTTGCCTCCCAACGAAGCTCCAAAGTCTATATCTTTATTGACCTCAGTATTGTACGTCAACAAAAAATCGGTATTCTGCTCGTATGCATAGTTATAATCCTCGCGATATTGTCCGTTTGGAAAACGTTGGGTAGAATAAGCCCTTTTTCGCATACTCAATTCATTGGAATAGTCGAAACCTGTACGGAACATGAAATCCAAGCCTTTGGCCAGTTTTACATCAGCACGCATGTTGGTAATCAAACGATCCTTATTGAACGCATTGGTGTTTTCAAAAACTGTAAAATAAGGGTTATCGTGGTAGTTATAATTGTAATTGAATTGCTGCACGCCTTCAAGGCCAGGCTGCCAGTAATCCCTTAAAGGGTTCATATCTATATGGCGTCCAAACCAAATCCACAAATACATAATATTTTCTGTACCGTACGAATTATTGGGACGATTACGTGAATTACTATTGATGTAATTCATGGATCCCGTGACCTTCAACCAATCCGTAAGATTGTACGAGCCATTGACCGCATAGGTCCTTCTCTTAAAATTGGAATTGGGAATTACGCTTTCCGACTGCAAATCTGTAAATGACACTCTAAAGTTGCCATCTTCGTTAGCACCAGTCAGCGCAATATTATTACTTAGGGTAAAACCAGTTCTAAAGAAATCACGAATATTATTTGGATGAGGGCTGAAAGGGGTTGCAATAATCTCATCGGCAAAAGTGCCATCTGGGTTTCTTGGACGAACATTAACATCACCAGCACGCAGACCACTTGAGGTTGGGCTATCATGCTGAGCAATCAATTGACCATTCAATGCTGGACCCCAACTCTCATCAACATGATCATTGATACCGCCTGTCACAGATCTGTTTTGTCCTCCATCACCAAAAGCGAATTGCCCATTAGAACCCTGCCCATATCTATTCTGATATTCAGGAAGCGTTAAGATAGTTTCATAGGTAGTGTTATTCGTAAAGGATACGCCTATACCTCCCCTACCTTTTCCTGACTTTGTGGTGATCAAGATCACACCATTACCTCCTCTAGAGCCATACAATGCCGTTGCACTGGGGCCTTTTAAAACTGTCATTGTTTCCACATCATCAGGGTTAATATCCATAGCCCCGTTTCCAAGGTCCACTTCCATATTCCCTTCTGAACTAAAACTGCTTACATTATTGTTGATTGGAATTCCATCAACAACGAACAACGGGGAATTTGCATTAGGATTTGGATTCAACGAGCTTTCACCGCGAATAATAATCTGTGAAGATGATCCTACACCAGAGTTGCCACCAGTCACCTGAACTCCGGCCATCTTGCCGGATAACGAGTTTACAACATTGGTTTCTTTCGCTTCAGAAATCTCTTCTCCAGAAACTTTTTGTACAGCGTATGCCAGTTTTTTCGCTTCACGCTCAATACCAAGTGCGGTAACAACTACCTCATCCAATTTTTGCGAATCGGGTTGTAAAATAATTGTTGCAGTGGATTCTCCAGTTGTGTCAAATTCCTGTGACAAGTAACCTATATAAGAAACCACTAAAACATCTCCATCTTGAGAGAGTTGAATTTCGAATTTTCCATCGAAATCGGCTGCTACGCCCGTACTACTGCCCTTGATGACTACCGATGCCCCAGGCAGCGGCACATTGTTTTCATCTAAGACCGTTCCTGTGAATACAACCTGGGAATAGCCCATGATGCTCGCCAATAAGACGAATAAAAATGTAACTAGTGTTTTTTTCATTTGTTGAGTATTTGTAAAATTTGGTTAATTATTTATCAACAAATATCCAACACCATTGTTAAGAGACGGGAGTATCTAGATTAAAAAATAGATACCGAAAAGTTAAAAGAAGTAGCCTAAGGTTAGTTTAATATTATTTACAAATACTCACTTTTTATGTTATCTTGCACACTGCGAAGTATTTGGTATTTTATTGTATAGCAATAAGTTAACAAAAAGAATTACACTTCAATAAAGTTATAAATACTAAAAAAGTAGAAATTGCACAATATATGGAGGATTATCTTATCAATATCGGAAAAAGAATAAAGGAAATCAGGAAAAACAACAAAAAAACAATCAGTGATATTGCCATTAAGGCGGGGGTCACTGCTGGGTTGATTTCCCGTATTGAAAATGGTCGCACCATACCTTCATTACCTGTTTTTTTGAAAATTGTAGATGCTCTGGAATCCGAAATGACCATTTTCTTTGATGGGATGCCAAAAGTAAACGGAGTCAACTTTTTAGTTTCGAGAAAGGACGATCAAACCTTGATTGAAAAAGAGGATGAGGCTGTTGGATTTACATACAATTACATATTTGGGAAACAGCTTAATTCCGTAGGTTTTGAGAGTGTCTTTTTAGAAGTACAGCCCAATTCCAAACGAGACAAGGTAGTTACCGATGCTTTTGAGTTCAAATACATTCTGACAGGTGAATGTTGTTACGTCATTGGTGACCAAGAAGTACTTTTAAAAGAAGGTGACTCCATTTTTTTTGATGGACGCATACCACATGTTCCAATCAACAAAGGAAAGATAAGCTCGAAAATGTTAGTGGTTTATTTCTTTATTTAAGCAATAATACCTCTTTGAGCTCTTGGAGCGAGTCTAAAATCAATGTTGGCCCAGCTGTTTCGAGTTGTTTCCTAGTATGGGCTCCAGTCAATACTCCCACTGTCATTCCGCAGTTAGTATTTTTACCTTCTTCTATATCTATTATTGAGTCCCCTGCTTTTAACACTCGAGATGGATCTGTAATGTTGAATTGCTCCATTGCTTTATCGATCATTTCAGAAGAAGGCCTTCCCTTTATGACGTCAGTTGCGGTAATCAACCCATCAATTTGATTGCCCACCTTCCATCCAAGTTTGCTCAATAAAGTATTGGCAGTTTTCGAATCGTATCCTGTATTCAGAACCACTTTGATGTTGTTCGACCTTAAGCAACGGAAGAGTTCCTCAACCCCATCGTATGGCGTGACTTCCAATTCTTGATAGGCTTGCTTGAGCATATCCTTGAAAACACCAAAAACTTCATGGGCCTTAGCCTCTAAATCGCCTATACCGGTATTGTTATCCAGTATATCAAATATAGCTTTATATTTTTCCTTGCCCGCACCAAACTCTAAAACGGTATCCAAATCTACCTCAACACCTGCATGGCCTAATGCTTTTTGTACGGTTTTGTAGACTACATTGTTTTCGTTTACCGTAGTTCCAGCCATATCAAAGACTGTCAATTTTATTTCTTTCATAAGTTATGGTTATGCATTAAAAATTTTGGAGATGTTCTTTTTGGAGTATCCTGCACTGCCTGTCATTCCTTTGCCACCAATACTGGTCACGATATGGATATTCTTATCTATAGTTGTATTAAAAATGTCCTTTGTTTTGCATTGGGAATACATTCCGTACCACCTATGCTGAATATCATAGTTTGGCAATTGGAAGATTTTTTTGGCTTCTTGCAACATAAAGTTGTCGATATCCATATCCAAATCAAATCCCAAATCATCTATACGGTTGGCATCGGCATATTGGTGTGAATCTCCCAAAATCACCGAACCATCAAAAGCTTGCTTGAACAATATATGTACTCCCCATTTTTTTTGCAAGCTATCTTCGGGCTCATTGGCCTTTATGGCATGATAGGAAGGACACTCTGCGAAGGCTTCATACCTCCTTATTGACCAACCTGTCAATACAGACCCTTTTAATAAATAATTTTCTTGGGGTTTTGTCTGCATCATTTGCAGTTTAGACACCTCTAAATCGCTGGTTTCAAAAATTTCGGGATAGAGCGTTTTAAAGTCATTTCCATTACAAACAATAACCTTTTCGGCAACCAATTTGTGGTGTTTCGAATTGTGTACTTCTACTCCGCCATTAATGCTCTCACAATAGGTTACAGAAAAATTTGTAATAAGTTCAAGATTCATGTAATCTACTAAATATTGTTGCAACCTATGAATCATTGTTCTGGGCTCTACGGTTACTTCTTCTGGAAAGTAAAGCCCTGCCTTCGCATAATTTGCCTGTAATCCTGGATACTGATTAAAACATTCAGTGGGTGTGAGCATCTTCGAGCAGTAGTCATTATTACTGTTGATAGCTCTAAGTTCCACCAACAACTGTTCTTCTTCTTCATTGGAGGCTAAATATACGGTTCCGTGCTGGCGAACTGTAATATCGAATAAGGACTGTATTTCTTTGTATATCTGTAAACTTTCCCTTCCAAATTTCTGCCATTTCACATTCATACCCGAGGGAACCACTTGTCCGAAATTTTGCGTTGTTGCCCCTTTGGGGAAGGCATCTTTTTCCACTAGACAGACCTTTAAACCTAATTTTAGTGCGTGGTAGGCATGGAAAGTTCCTAAAACACCACCTCCAACAATGATGACATCGTATTTATTGTTCATTATATAAATGTTCGTTAAAGTTATCTAATTTGGACCTCGACCTTAAATGAAAGAACGAGGTAAGGGTAATTGCGGTTCCAATCAGGGCGACCGCGTATGCGCCATAGACAAAAAAATTAAGCCATGAAAGATTGGCTTGTCCGAAGTTTTTGTAAAGTAGGACCAGAACACTTCCAACATATCCAAAAGCGTCCGCTATATAGATAAGGAAACCGGAATTGCCCTTTATTTTAAAGGTGGCAATAAATCGGTCAAAGAATAGGCAATTAAAGGGTACATAACAAATGTAAAGCCCAAAACCTGTAAGTACCATCCATAGGAACGGGTCTAAAAACCCTATTTGAAAAAATAATGTTGCCAGCCCAAGAACCAGAGTACCCAACAAAAGCAACGAATGATAAGTAAAAAGAGCCTTGAGATTGTCTTTGATATAGAAAACGGAACCAATCATGAGTAGAACAATAATCGCAATTATAATCTCCGATGTAGAAAAAACGGAGGCATCTCCTTTGTATCCTATGCTGTCCCAAAGTTCCCTGGCAAAATTATCCCTGAAATCCCTAAAAGCGGTTAGAAAAGTGTAGAAAATGACAATTATAGATAATGGGAAAAAGAAATTTTTTACAAGTTTGATACGATCTTCTTTAGTCATAGGAATTCGTTCCGCACGTTGCTCCATATCTCTGGACGTCGGTGGGGGGACCTGCTGCAACAATAAAGAAAATATTACCAACGGAACCAAGAACAGAGCTCCGGTCACGGAAGGCATCCAAAATTCTGTAATACCCCAAGAGGTCATTACGTAAAGTCCTACTGATTTCACCACTCCACTTGATACAATGAAGCTTGCACAAAGTGCGATTCCCAAAATATCCGTTACCCTTCTTCCCTCCAAATAAGAAAACACAATTCCCCAAATCATCCCTAAAGGGATACCATTCAAAAACATGAACAGTATGTTGTAAGGAGCAGGAACCCATGCAAAAAAGAATAGCGATGCTTCTGCAAAGGCAATGAAGATAAGTAGGTAAAGTAACCGTTTGTTTGATCTTAATTCGGAGATTAACTTTATGCCTATGAACTTTGATAGGGCATACCCCAATACTTGGGCAATAATCAACAATATCTTATAGTCGACCCCAGCAAAACTTAATCCTTCAAATGTTGCTACAGAGAACGGTTTTCTATAGGCGTACATGCAAAAATAGGTTCCAAATGCCGCGAGGGAAGCGTGCAATACAAATGGAGTCCTAGAGTTTGTCCCAGATGTTCGTCTGAATAACGCCAATGTTTACAAATAATAAAATTATGTTTCAAATTACTCACTTTTTTAGTTGAGGATTGATAGGTTTCCAATTAAATAATTGTTAGGAAAAAATTATTAAAATTCGAAGTGGATATTTTGCACTTATCAGCTAATCATCCATGTTGAAGCTATAGTATGGGTACCAAGGTGGTAAAATATCGAAAAGCTTGCATGCAATGGAACAAAACAACTGATTTATGCCTTGTTCAGTTCCTTTTTATTAATGGGTAGGTACTGCTTTGACGTTATATCAAAAAAGAAAGCCGACCATAAAATGGCCGGCAATCCAACGAACTAACTCAAACAATGTTCGAATAAAGTCAAATGGTTATTTCTGGTTCAAGGTAAGTACAACTTCTCTAGCTGCCTCTCCTCCTACATATACAATTTGAGGGGTATTACCTGTATCCCAAACCACGTCACCAACAGTAATGGTAGCACCAACATAATAATTGGCGGCATCCAGGCCCGTAAAGGTAAAGTTACCTTCTGCATCTGTGGTCGTTTGTGTGAGCAATGCTGTATTCTCGGAATACAACTTTACAGTAATGCCCGATAGTATGTTGCCGTCATCTCCACTTGCGTTTCCGAATATAGATCCTTCATCATCTTTGGTACAAGAAACCACCAAAACCAATGTCAGGATAACATAAAAAAGTCTTTTCATTTGTTTATTATATTTTTTTGATCGTTGTACGAAGCCAAAATTTTACTTCCAACGAATTGCTTTAATCATTTTTTGGCTTCGTGACATCTATTTGATCATGTTTAGATTTTATTCAAGTGTGTTTCTCCATTTAGTATCCCGTCCAGTAAACCAAACTGGGATATTCGGATCGTCGGTTTGGCTAATGATTGCCCAAGCCGCTGGATCAGTTGCCTGAATATTAGGATTGTACAAAAAGCGCTCCTTCCATCGAAATGTTTCATAAGGTGACCCTGGATTGTCTCCCAAGTATTTTATCAAACGTCTGGCAGATGTCCATGGCACCTCAAAATTGAATAGTCCATAGTGCAGCTGCAATTGATTGAAAATGGCTTGAACCTTCTCCTGATCTGTCATAGTATCGAACTGCTGAGCAGCATATTCAGCAAAGGCAGCGGCATTATATTGCTTTGTAGGTCTATCCCTTTCAATTCTGGATGGATCCATATTGCTTGGGAATGCAGGTACTGTTTGCTGACTATAGGTATTTTCGGTATTAACTCCATACCAGTAATCACAGGACAATTTAATCGCATTTGCATAATGTTGACGAGCTGACCCTGCGTTACCAAAACCACGCACTGCAGCCTCAGCAAGTGAAAGCTCCGTTTCCACAGCATGTAACGTGGGGTATCTAATGTCAAAATTGTACAAAGGACGCACGTTGAATTCTGCAATCATGTTGTTGTCAGTACCAATTCGAAAATTAGTATCACTAGAACTTGTAAGGTACCCACGGAAAGCATCTAGTAAGAAAGCCTCTCGACCTACCAAGGTACCCTCCAATTCCGCACTCAGCGAAATAGTCTGCTCATCTCCATCTTCTGAACCAAAAGAAACTTCAGTAACACTTACATCCGTCATAATGGGCTCGTTAATATAATAGGTACGAATTATTTTATTCAAATAACTATTGGGGTCGCTACCATTATCCCAGCTGGTTTCGGCACCGATGTATCGTCCTAAGATATCAGCAGAGAAAACGTATTTGATTCTAGGGTCCACCGTACCATTCTCAAGTCCTTCAGCGGCATTATCACCACTAAAATAGTACAAGGTTTCTCCTTCCACTACCACACTTTCTTCAGTAGGGATGCAAAACATGCTATCTTCCAAATAACGTTTTGGAGCACGACATTCATCTGCTCTTTCGCGAAAAGCCCGTGTTATTCCCAATTCACGCTGCAAGCGGGAAGAATCCACAATGGCAATATCCGCCAATCCAGCTACATCATTGGCCTCGTCAAAAAGTGGTTTTCCTGCCAACTCGTTGATAGTCGCCGTGGTTAAATCTGGAAGTCTTTCGCTAACAGTCATGGCCCATCTTAGTCGCAAGGAGTTAATATACTTCCTCCATTGCATAATGCTACCATTAAAAATAACATCCTGATTTTGGAAAACACTAAGTTCGCTAGAATCCAATTCCAAGGTGGACAAATACTCTTCAATCTCGCCTAGTTCAGCAATAATGATAGGGTATACTTCCTCTTGGCCCAGCCATTCAGCTCTATCTCCATCCAAGGCTCCGGCAGATCCGGTCTGAAAATATGGGACGTTCTCATAACCATCAATTCCACGTTGGTAAGCATATCCCTTCAAAGCATGCAGCAATCGCATAAAAAGCACATCCAATTTGGTGCGATCTGCTTCAGCAATATTATTGAACTCTTTTTGGGCCCAAAGAATACCCTTTACCCAATTACTGTTCAATTGATTAAAAACTGATCGGTTAAACCCATTGGATCCCCAATCGTTTTCAACATCACGCAAGGTGTATGAAACCCCAAATGCCTCAGGCGCCATATAATACAATTGCACCCCGGTTCCCATTACACGAGATCCGCTTCGCAGCTGATGGTATTGGGCGCCATAATCACCCCTTAAATAAAATCCCTGGGTCAACTGGGAGGTAAAGTATCCAGCAATAATACTAACGCCGGCTGCATCTGCTTGGGTTTTGGAAAAACCGTCTGGATCTTGGTAAAGTTCCTCTAGCTGATCTTGACAACTATAGGATGTGGCCAAAACCAGAGCACATAAAGTTAATTTAGTTAATACATTTTTCATAATACGCAATTTTATAGTTTAACTCTTAAAGATAATCCTAAAGATCTTTGTAGCGGTAATGCTGTAGTGGAAAAAGCACCAGCCGACCAACCAGTTCCATTGCTAGCTTCTGGAATAGAGTTAGGCGCAGCTTTATAAAGATAAGCAACATTATTGGCAAAAACGGAGATTACCGCTTCTGACAATCCCATTTTCTCAGCAATAACGGGAAGCCTATAATCCAATGACACATTACGTAACGCTATATAATCACTTTTAAAAATACGGTCTTCTGGGAAGAAACCGTTGGAAAAGTAAGATGATCCATAATAATCCTGAGCGGATACAATTTGGGCATTTTGTGTACCATCGTTACGCACACCATCCAATATAACTCCGTCATTAAAAGTTGCTCCGGTTCCGGGGTTTGTTCCCGCAACTCTGGCACCTTCATCATTTATATAATAGGCTTGACCTCCAGAAGCAGCATCCCTAAAGGGCAAACTTTCTCGCAAAACTCCTGCGGCCAACATATACGTTTCAGCTTCACTTACGAAAGTAGCACCAAAGGAATAATCTATATTGGCCACTAATGTGAAGTTCTTATAGCTAAATCTGTTGAATGCACCCCCTGTTACATCTGGGAGCAATTTTCCTACCTTTCTGTTACTGCTCCTACTATATGCATAACGAGCTCCACCATTTTCAACAATGCGCGCACCATTATTGGGGTCATTGTCGTCAGATGGGTTTATGTAGTTCTGGAATCCTTGTTGTTGGATGATGGTCCCGTACTCTCCCCCAATTTCAGCAACATAGTTAAGGCCGTTTCTAGAAAACAACAATTGGGAAGTAAGATCATCTGTTAGACCATTCACCTTGGTCTGGGCCGAAGCAAAGGTCATATCCAATCCCCATTGGAAGTTCTTGTTGAAGATTGGCTTGGTCCTAAGCCCCAATTCCCATCCGGTGTTCTGTACATCCGCTGCATTTATCCTAATCGTATTTACACCAAGTCCAGGGGGAGCGGTAATCGCCATAATTTGGTCATAGGTATTTGCTCTATATATCGAGAAGTCAATACCTATTCTTTGGTTTTCAAAAAAGAAAGCCTCTAGACCTGCTTCAAACTCACGTTTCCTTTCTGGTTTCAGGTTTTGTACAAACTCGGCATCGATTGGAGGTAGGGAACTCGGAGGACTTAGAATGAATCCATTCCCTGATTGCGAAACCCCAAGGTTTACATTACCAAAATACAATGGTCCTGGTCTTCCCACATCTGCCCAAGAAGTCCTAAGTTTCAAAAACTTAACAAAAGAAGGAAGGTTCAAGGAATTGGAAGCAATCCAAGTAGTACTTACACCTGGGTAAAAATAGCTATTGTTGTTAGGAGGCAAGATAGAGGACCAGTCCTGACGAGCTTGTGCCTCGACAAAAATCTGATCTTTCCAATCTACTTGTACAGATCCTAAAACCCCATAAAGTACATCACGCCCATTGTCGTTAATGTAGTTTGGCTGCTGACCGGAAGGCAAGTTGGTAAAAGAGAAGAAGTTAGGGATTACAAATCCACCGATACGCTCAGCTCCTTTAGTTTGAAAGCGATTATCCCTATGTATGGCACCTACAAGACCTGAAATACCCCAGTCGTTGAAGCGAGTATTAAAGTTAAGTGTCCCTTGAATATATGACCTTCTAATCTGACGATTTTGATCAGTGAATATTGAGCCGCTATTTGGCCCTATTAAACCGGGATCACGTAATTTACCTCTGTAAATTCTTCTTTCATCAGTATTATCTATTCCCGCAAGAACTTGCGCACTGAACACTTTGCTTAAGGTTAGATCCAAGGTTAAGGACTGTATACCGTGAATACGTCTAAACTCACTTTCGTCCTGAGTCCAATCCCAAAGAGAGTTTACCACAGTACTTCTTCCAGTGGAGATAAAATCCCTTTGCCGCTCTTCGGCGTTAAAATAGTTAAAGCCATTTTCAGTTACCAAAAAGCTACGTAAGAGATCAACATCAACATCTCGGGTATACCCCCCCAAATTCGATGTGGAACCTTGTGCGTCCGCAGACCCTTCAAAAGAGGGGTTTAAATTATCGGTCACAAAATAATTACCTACATATTTAAGCGAAATAGCATCATTTAGCTTGTATGAAGCATTTATACTAAAGGTATTTCTATCGTAATCTCCGCCCCTGGTAATGGGCTTGTAGTTCATATTGGTGTATGCAAAACGTATGGAACCCTTTTCTCCACCTGAACTTACAGCTACATTGAGAAGCCTTTGACTACCTGTTCTGAAAAGTTGGTCAAAAACATCCCTTCTTGTGGCTTGCCAAGGACGCACGGAGCCATCCCACCAGCGAAGTTGTACATTAGGGTCATATCTGGGGCCAAAACCAGGTCCGGCTACATCCAGTGCCCTTTCGCCCGCTTCATTGATATAAAACCCTTGGTCGTCATTTGCATCACTACTTGCGCTACGACCCGTTCCATACTGATCTTGAAGGACAGGTGTAAACGCGCTTTGTTCAATAGTTGTGGTCATGGAAGCGCTAATACCAAGTCCGCGACTTCTGGATCCAGATTTGGTAGTAATCAATAATACCCCATTGGCCCCTTCACTACCGTAAAGTACAGAGGCTTTTGCTCCTTTAAGGATTTCCATGGACTCAATGTCCTCAGCATTGATATCATTGATACCCGTTCCATTGTCCCTTCCTGTTCTTGCATTTCGAGTAATCCCAGTATCTTGATCATAAATCGGGATACCGTCCACAACAATCAAAGGTCTAGTGGTGGAGTTCTGGTCAAAAGATACCGCATTACGGATGTTGATTTTAAAACCACCTGTAGGTCCACTAGCCGTACCAGCTACCTGCACCCCTGATGCGGTTCCATAAAGCGATTGCAAAGCATTGACAGGAGACCCACTGGCAAGGACTCTCTCGGAATCCACCTTGGACACTGCGTAACCCAATGCTTTTGCCTCCTTTTTGATTCCCAAAGCAGTTACTACCACCTCATCCAACTGACTTGCATCTTCATTCATAGTCACGTTGATTGTAGTCTGATTCTCCACAGGAACTTCCACTGTCACAAAACCTATATAGGAAAATACCAAGATGGCAGAATCATTGGATACATTGATGGTATAATTACCATCAAAATCAGTTGACGTACCGTTTCCTGTTCCTTTTTGCACCACGTTTACTCCTGGCAAAGGTTGTCCAGTAGCATCAACGGCTGTTCCAGAAATGGTTCGCTGCGCAACGGCCGTATTAGTATCTGACCGCGGCGACTGGTTCTTTTTAAGTACTATCTGTTTGCCCAATATGGAATACACAACGTCGCCATTGTCGAATATTCTATTAAGAATGGACTTAATCTTTTGGTTTCTTACCTTGATAGTAACAATTCTCCCTAAGTTAACTTCTTGAGTATCAGCCAAGAATTTAAAATCGGTATTGCGCTCTATCTCGTCGAGCACTTGTTCCACACTAACCTGATTTAGGTCGAGCGTGATTTTCGTTGTTTGAGAGTATGTGCTGGCCTGAATTCTGAACAACGAAACAATCATTAAAATTGTAGTTAGTTTCATTTTTAGATCAAATTTCGGGATGCCCCATAATAGCACACCTGAATTAGTTGTTTTTTTCATACTTTTAAAAGCGTTATTGTGGTTGTACATTAGTTAGAATCACGATTAGCTATCGGGGGATGTTGGCCCATCCTCCGATTTTTGTGATTTATTGGGTCGTTAGTTGTTGGTCATATTTAAGTTAGCGTTTAGTTAATAATTATTTGACTGTTGGTTATGGTATAATCTATTGCGTAGTTCTCTTTAAATGCTTCCATTACTTGCTCGATCGTCTCTATATCAAAAGAAGCATTATAAAATCTTTCATCCAATGATGCATTATTGTTCACAATGGTTACGTTATAGCGTCTTTCCAGTTTTTTCCTAATATTTTTAAACGGAGTGTTCTTAAAAACCATCCTACCATTTATCCACGAGGTATAAATATTGGTGTCCACCTCTTCTATAGTCATTCTACCTAATTCCCTGTTCCATGAAGCTTTCTGATTTGGTGTTATGATATATGACGACTCTTGTGTGTTACCATTTTTTGAATCAAATAATTGCACTGACCCTTCCACCAACACCGTATTGATATCGTCATCTTCAGGGTAGGAAGACACATTGAACTTGGTTCCGAGAACTTTTACCTGAATATTATTCGCGTTTACAAGAAAAGGGTGATTTTCATCTCTGGTAACATCAAAATAGGCTTCACCCCACACTTCGACCTCTCTGGAAAGGCCTTCAATAAACTGAATTGGATATTTAATGGTACTTCCTGCATTAACCTTTACTTGTGTGCCATCTGATAATACCAAATCAAACTTTTTACCTAAAGGAACTGTCAATTCATTATAAACCAACTCTTTCGACTGAGTCGGGTTTTGTTCATATGCAATTGTGCCGCCCTTTTGAAAACCTATCACGTTACCTTTGGAATCCGTAATCTTCTTTTCGTCATTTTCGGAAATCACATCAACATTTCCATCTTCTTGTATCAAAACAATCGAATTCGAAACATCTTGATTTGTTTCCAACATTGGAATCGCATCTTTATCATTTAAGAAAACAAAAAGAACCCCAGCAATAATTGCAATGCTTGCCGCATACCTAATAAACAGAGGCACAATACGTCTTACCTTATTATCGCGACGGGATTTTTTATCGATGTCATCCGTTAATCTACCCAACATCTTTTCTTTCAACTCTTGAGGGTTGCCCAATTCCTTAGGCCAATCCTCAAATCCGTCTTCTTGAAAACTGTTAAAATAGTTTACGAGAAATCCTTCTTCTTCCTTATTGGTGATTCCTTTATGATGTTTTTCCAACAGGCGCAAAAAGTTATTTTTATCCATATTGATTTTAATAGCCAAAACATGGCCTTTGTATTATAGTGTCAATAATTAAGGGCACCCCCTAGTCAAGGGTCGATTTTTTTAACTCCTTTTTTAAGGAATTACAATAAAATTAGGTTAATTATTTGACAGTCAATAATTTAAGATACCATCAAAATTATGGCCAAAAGTAGGCTACCAACAGAGTTTCGTAGAATTTTTAACGCCTTCGTCATGTGGTTTTCAACCGTTTTAGTAGAAATATGTAGTCGTACGGAAATCTCGGCATGGCTTAAGTGCTCATTTCTACTTAGAATGTAAACTTCTCGACATTTTTTTGGTAAGTGTGCAACTGTCCTATTTATTTTCTCTACAAGTTCTTGGTACAAGTATTCGGATTCAGGGCAGTTGTGATGTATTCTATGATCCAGGCCTTCAAAAAGTTCGGTTCTAACGGTTTTTTCCTTTTTTCGTATTTGCGCAAAAACCTGATAACGCACACACGAAAAAAAGTAGGTTTTGAATGTAGACTTTACTTTAATTTTTTTCCGTCGATTCCAAATATCCATAAAAACCTCCTGCACTACATCCTCACATAGCTTTTTATCTCTAAGCACATTATACGCAGCCAAATAAGCGGAATCCCAATATCGGTCATAGAGTTCCGCAAGAGCACTCTCATCGTTCATTTGCAAACGACCTAATAGTGCTTCATCGGTGTGAAGGATAGAGGTTTTAATAAGTTTAGCCATAAGGTTGATCTACGGAATTTTTGCAAAACAAAAAATCCATGCTCCCAAGTAATAAAAAATTACCAATACAAACTTTACAATTTTTTAGCACAATGTTGTATTTTTTTTGCAAAAACTATTCGATTAAGCTCTAATTTATGAAAATTAACATAATTGTATGTATTTTCCTATAGAATTATTTAAACAAAAATTCACCTATTTAAGTATTTTTTTTGCTAAGAATTTAGCATACCTCAACCTTCAATAATTGACTGTTCAACTTGTTGTTTTTTCACCTAAAAATTGTGCAAGACCGATATACTGATCATTAAATCAAATGATTGATCTAAACTGGATAGTTTTTTGGTATACAGATGTCACTTCTACAACAAAAAACAGTTGCAATAATAACCTACGAAACTTATATTTATATAAACCATACCAAATGATTAAAATTGGAATAATCGGGGTGGGAAGAATGGGAAAAATCCACCTTGAAAATCTTTCCACAAAAATTGAAGGGGTAGAACTTATAGCTGCAGTAAACCCCAGTACTGAGGGTCAAAAATTCGCTTTAGATCATGGAGTCAAAAATGTTTCGGGAAACATTGACATTATCATTGACAATCCTGAAATTGATGCTGTCCTCATAAGTTCTTCAAGTGATACCCATTCTGATTTTGCAGTTAAAGCTGGCAAAGCAATTTTCTGCGAAAAACCCATTGACAAACCTTTACAAAAAGCAAGTGAAACTGTAAACATAATCTCCGATTTGAACGTTCCACTTATGATTGGCCTCATCTTGTTTTACATCCACGGGACTATGGGTACCTTCGCCCATGGCATAAAATGAGGTTGCGATTTGTGATTCAAAAATTCCACTTTTCAAATCATATCGTTTTTCCGGCAAAAGATCTCCAGCTAAATGCTCTTTTAACAATTGATCATAGGGAATATCATTATTGAATGTCCTTATAAGGTAATCGCGATACTTCCAAGCTTCTGTAATGGGATAATCGAACTCATGTCCTTTGGTTTCGGCATATCTAACCAAATCCATCCAATGCCTTGCCCATCTTTCGCCAAAGGCCTTGGAGTTTAGGTATCTGTCCACCATTTTTTCGTAAGTATTTTTGGAGGTATCCGAAATATAACCGTCCACCTCTTCTGAAGAAGGCGGAAGCCCTGTCAACAGATATGCTACTCTTCTGACAAGAGTGTTCTTGTCAGCTTCCGGTGCTCTTTCAAGTCCTTTTTGTTCTAGTTGCGCATCAACAAAAAAGTCGATATCAGCCCCCTTGTTTTCTTCTGACTGGACGGGTTTGATGAATGACCAATGCGGTTTCCACTGTGCTCCTTGTTTTATCCATTTTGCCAAGAGATCTTTTTCCCTTTGGGTAAGCTTACTATTGGTTTCTAGTGGGGCATAATCTTATCATCGTGCTCATGGTTTATGCGGTGCATCAGATGACTTTTGTCCGGTTTACCCGGAACAACCGCATAGCCACCATCTTTTAACGCAGCCGTAGCTCCTTCAAAAGTATCCAAACGTAAATCCGCTTTTCTACTGCTGGGGTCGGGACCATGGCACAAATAACAGTTCTGGACAAGTATGGGCCGTATATGAAAATTAAAGTCAACTGTTTTTGGAAGTGGTTCGTACGCTGATTCAGAATTTCCACAAGAAAATAGCATGGCACAAATAGCAAACAATGCACCTCCCCTTCGGTATATTCCTATGCTTTCCTTAAACGTGAACACATCAGTCAAGTTATAAAATTCTTTTGATCGGGGAGTTTTCCCCGTTATTTAAAATGCTCACGTGAGCTTTACAAACATTTTATCAAGAAAATATAAAAGAGCCCTTCATTGAGTAAAAGCTACGCACCTCTTTTCTGAATTCCTTTCTTTACCCTATAACCAACCTCATCTTATCGCTCCGTCAATTTAAAAAGAGTATCCATTGGTTCAAAAGGGGCATCCATCAAATCATAGCCCAATCCCACATAACCTTTCTATAGCTTCGCTTATTCATATGAATTAAACCTAGAAAATATTATGAAACAGTTTAACTTACTTTATGTTTTTAGTTTGGCCATTGCCCTAGCATTGACTTCTTGCTCAGGAAAAGATGGCATAAATGGTGAAATTGGCCCCCAAGGCCCTACAGGTCAACGAGGCCCACAGGGAGAACAGGGAGGCCAAGGCGCTGACGGTGCCGATGGTACAAACGGAGTGGGCTTTGACGAGCTTACTAAATACGGCCACCTTACCATGGTACTGGAAGGTACACGACCCGATGGCGTGGAGTTTAGGAATTCTACCGCATTTAAGTTTACTCCAGTGGAAGGCAACGAATTAAATGTCTCCAACATACTAAAGGTTACGGAAAACGTTGACATTACCAATTACGAATTTCAGATTAGACGTTTTTTTAGCTCCCCTGACGATAGCTATCAATATAGCAGGCTTGATTTTAGCAATTTCAGCATTGACAATCTAGGTGAGAATAACGAAGAAGTAGTTGATGTACAGCTATCTATTAGACAATATGCTGTAATAGGGGACGACAACAAGTATTTTATAATGGATGACACCTTTTACACAGATAGCGAAGGGGTCTCCGGCTTCGAAATCACGGATATCACTTTTGATGCAGAAACCAACCATCTTACCTTTTCTTACAGTCTTAACGTAGATGGTAACAACAACGACTCTGGGAACGACCTTTCCATTTCAGGTACGGCAGACGTTTACGTGCTGGAACAGATTGAGCAAGACTTAGATAATTAAAATAGGAACAAGCATCTGTAATTTGGCTGAAGACGGTGGCTTCATCATAGGCCCATAATTAACACTATTAAAAAGTAACAGATAGGGAGGAGGGTATCTAGAAATATGGTTCGTCAAACTGAACTTGTTTAAGTTTCCCATAAACATTGGTTGTCAAATTGTTGAGATTCTGAAATTAATTCAGAATGACGAGTTTTTACCTTTTTTAGACCCTCCTATTTTATTGGAGACAACCCCAATACTTGTTCCAAAAATTTGTTGGTTTCCCTTTTAACAGCGTCCAATTTTTTTGAGGTAATGTATGAGGCAATTACATGGTCTCCAACTTCTGCAAACGCCACTTTGCGTTTCATTGCAGGTGGTGTTCCCAATTGGTCATACATTTTCAACATCGCTGGTACTGAAACTACTTTATCCTGTATGGAATCGTTTTTATAAAAATAACCCATGAACGTTGGTTGGGTCACTTTTTCAAAAGTTTCAGTATTCATGGTATTATCCACTAATGCTTGAAGTTGTGTCAATGCTTCCATTCGATATTTTGTTGTCCAGTATTTTTTCTTTTCCTCCGTGGCTTCAAACTCGTAATAATCACTCTTCTTTACTGCTTTTGCCAACTGTATACCCCATGGCCTCGATAACAGTTTTGCACTTTGGTCATAAATTTCAATGTTTGGCGAATAGAGTAATATTCCGGCTATGTCGGCATCTCCACCAGCTAAATGCAAAGCCAATGTCCCCCCAGTGGATGTAGCCATAATAATGACTTTCTTGCCAATCCGCTTTGCGACCGCAATAGCCTCTTTTGCAGAATCTATTACATCGTCAGCGGTCAGTTGCAGCATCCCTTCCTTTTCATTCAATCCATGTCCGGCCAAACGAGGCAAATAGAGGTTGCAACCATATCGTTTTGCGGTCTCCAAATGGATTGGGTCTCCTTCTTTGCCGCTGGCCGACCATCCGTGAATATATACAATGCTGTAATCTGTTTTGGATGGAATGCTGTCAAACCAAACTATTCTTGCCTCATTTTCAGGTTTTATATTGGTTATTCCATCTTCTTTTTCATCTATCCATTTTTCTAGTTCCACCAAATTTGAAGGTACTTCTGGAAGCGTTTTGTCCATATTTGGTTTATTCACCTTCGGACCTAGCAAATAGACAACCACTAGCAGGGCAACAAGCAATAAAAAACCTTTGAGAATCTTGAGAAGTAGTTTCATGAAATGTTATTATTTGACGGTGGTCAATATGATTTTTACGGAGTTACATAAATATACTATTTTAGTCAGATGTACTTTAGCTTTCATGTCAAAACTTAAGATTCTTCTAAAAAACCTTGGCCCAGGCTTATTGTTTGCCAGCATGGCCATAGGAACTTCCCATTTGGTGCTTTCAACAAAGGCAGGTGCCCAATACGGTTGGATCATGGTGATTCCCATTTTATTGGCCAATATTCTAAAATATCCTTTTTTTGAATTCGGGATACGATATACCACCGTAACCGGGAAAAGCTTGATACAGGGCTATCTTGAACTGGGAAAAAAATATCTGTGGATCTATGCCTTTGTAACGGTAATTTCCACATTCACCATACTGGCAGCGCTCTATGTGGTAACTGCAGGTCTCTTCATGAACTTGTTCCATATTTCCGGTGTTGGTATAGGTACTGTTGCCCTTTGCTTGTTTGTATTTATCGGAACTTTACTAATCATAGGCAAATATCGATTTCTTGAAAATTCGTTGAAAGCCATCATCTCTATCCTGTTTGTGGCATTGCTCATCACAACGGCAATGGTCATCAACAAAGGTGGCGTATCCGGTGCAGAATCATACCAAAGACCAGAAATATTCAATGAAATAGGTGTCCTTTTTTTAATTAGTCTTATGGGCTGGATGCCCACAGCAGTGGAAGCATCGGGCTGGGTTAGTCTATGGAGTATGGAAAATATGAAAACGATGAAGGAAAGGCCCTCATTAAAAGAAGCACTTCAAGAGTTTGGTCTAGGTTATTTTTTAACGGCACTTCTCGCCATTTTCTTTTTGATCATTGGATGGATGACCCTTTATGGTACGGGAACAGAGCTTAGCGGAAGTGCTGTGGTATTTGCAGATCAGGTTGTGAACCTTTTTACTTCCCATATTGGTAATTGGGCCTATATTTTAATCGCTGTGGCCGCTTTTGCAACCATGTTCAGCACCTGCATGACCGCCCATGATGCGGTATCAAGGGTAAGTCTGGATGTACTCCAAAAGCTCTTTCCAAATATGAAGTCCTTGATAAGTAGACATTCATTTCCCGCAGCTGTGGTCTTTATGGCTGTTGTAAATTGGATAGTTATTGTTGTTTTCGGTGCGAATATGGGTGATTTGGTAGCACTTGCAACGTTTGTTTCTTTTGTTATGGCCCCCTTGATAGGATGGATGAACCTGAAAACCGTAATGGGAAACGATATGCCTGTTGAACATAGACCTAAAAAAGGGTTGCAATGGCTAACCTACCTAGGGATGGTGTTCCTTTCTTTCTTTTCGGTATACTACTGCTGGATTTTACTTAGTTAAAAAGTACATTGTCATTCAATACAACAATCAATGAACGTTGGTTTTGTTGGTGTAAAACCTCCAAACAATAGACACCATTTGTGCAGTTGTTCAAAATTTTATCCTCGCCATAACCAATTGAATACAAAATATTGCTCGAAGAAACCCCTTTTCCAATCAAATATGCTTTAATCGCATCTGACCTACCTTGGGTCAGACGAAAGTTTGTACTGCTACCGCCCCTACTATCGGTATACGTTTCTATTCTTAATTGAACCATAGGAAAATCTTTGACGAACGCCACTACTTTATCCAGTTCGGCTTCAATCTCGGGTGTTAACCGCGTAGAACTTCTTCCGAAGAAAAGCTTCTTGGTCTTTACAACTTTTTGACCTTCTTTCTCTTCAACTAAATCATCATAGGATGCTATTTCAATATCGAATTCGGGATTATTCTCCAACGCTTCAACTTCGTTTTTTGAAAGTCTTTTACTAAAGGTTGAGTACCGTTCCTTATCCGCTTGGACAACAACCGTTTCTCTCCAGGGAATCTCTATGCGATAATCACCATTTTCATCGGAAAGGGTTTCTGCCAAAAGAGTTCCATCCACATCCCACAACCCAACTGATACCCTATCCAAAATATCCGATTTCTTATTGGATTTCACCACTTTTCCCTTTAGGGCTAAGGTTCTAAGTCCAGGTTTTTGGTCCACTTTAAAGCCGTAAATATCATCTTCTCCTTTTCCTCCGGGCCTATTTGACGCGAAATACCCCAAAAGACCATCTCCCGCGTTTCGCATGACCAATCCAAAATCATCTTCAGCAGAATTGATTCCGCTTCCCAGATTTACTGGAATGCTAAAGTTTCCATCTTCAATTTCAGCTTTGTAGACATCCATACCTCCAAGGCCATAGAACACGTCAGATGAAAAATAGAAACTGTTTTCAAAAATAAACGGTGCAATCTCGTTTCCCGATGAATTTATTCGAGGCCCAAGATTTACCGGTGCCGACATAATCTGTCCATTATTGGTATGCACATAATAGATATCTGTACCGCCGTAACCATCTTCAAAATCGGCGGAAAAATACAGTTTCCCGCTCTTATGGTCATAAAAAGGATAATAAAACGAAGTGCTCAAATCTTTCAACAATAATCTAACGGGATCATCTTTTCGCTGCATTACTATAGACAAGGCATTTTTACCATTTTCATCAAAGGACATCTCTCCATCTTCAGTATTGGACATGACATAGAATATACTTTCCAATTCCTTTGAGTAACTGGGAGTAGCTTTATGAAAATTAGAGCTTTGAAGACCTGAAAAGGGAATGACCGTGGAAATCTGCCCATCTTCCTGTATGTTAGCTTCAAAAATATTTAGGTATCCCACACCGTTTGATTTTCTCCTCTTCTTATCCGTTCTCTCCACTCGACGACCACTAGTAAACAAAATTTTATTATTATAAAAGCTTGGAGAGAAATCCAGTTGGGGGCTGTTTTCTTCTAAATTAAAAATCTCGAAATTTAAATTTTCAATCAATGCATCACCATTCAATAATTGGGTATTGAACTCCATATTTTCCAAAAACTCTTTCGGGAATTTTGATGATATAATTTTCAAAATTTCTTCTTTTCTTCCTTTTTCAGAGCTTTTGGATATGCTTCGGAGCATTTTGTTCAAATGATGCTTATCATCCAGTTTATCTTGCTCAAAGAGGTCTATATAAACCTTGGAGGCTTTTTCAAAACCATCTATATTAAAATAGGAATCCCCAAGGTTCAAATACTGTTCTTCAGTCAACGTTCCATTAACGAGTTCAGATTCATATGCAAGAATTGCATTTTTATAATCGTACTGAAAAAAATACGTATCTCCTTTTGACTTTTTGGATTGGGACAAACCCATCATCATTCCCAAAATAAAAATAGAGTACGTAAGGAATATTTTCTTTGTTCTTAGCATATTAGAAGAATCTTGGGGAGTCTATTTGTTTGGAGCTACCTTTTTGTTTTTTATCCTTGTTCCTGTTTCTCGAGCCTCGACCAGCACCTTCCCTTCCGATATAAAACTTTAATATGGCTTCGTGGCTTCCTCCTGAATACTCGCCTAGCCCGTTGGTATTGTAGTCATACGTATATCCAATAAATAGTGTGTTTGATATCTGGAAACCGGCCAAGCCACTAACCGCGTTATCAAATCTATAGGAAGCGCCTAGTGTCAATGCATCAATAAACTGAAAGTTAGCGGATAAATTTAAATTTAAAGGTGATCCTGACAAGTAATTTATCAAAAATGCCGGTTTAAACTTGGTTCTTTCAGAAATCTGAAAAACGTATCCACCAATGGCATTGAACTGCATATTGTCTTCAACAACCGTGGCCACTTCATCGTTATACAGTCCATTGGTGAGGAAATTTGGTACTGACAGTCCAAGATACCAATCTTCATCACCGTACATAAAAAGCCCAGCACCCACCGTTGGGTAAAAATTACTTTGGTTTTCACCAACCAATGTCGGATCAGATGGGTTTACAACAGTCCCTTTGGAATAATCCAAATTTAGAAAGGATCCTCCGGCCACCATACCAAATGAAAGCTTGGTGTTATCAGAAAGATTAATCTGATAGGAATAAGAAAGATTCGCATAGGTCTGCTTAGATGGTCCCAACTCATCTTGAACCACGTTTAGCCCCAGTCCACTTTTTTCATTGGCCAAAGGAACATTCGCTCCAAAACGGATAGTTGTTGGAGCACCTGGAATATCTACCCATTGCGCCCTATACAAGCCTGCAATCTCGGGGCTTTCCACCGTACCCACGTACCCTGGATTAAAGCTCCCTATGTTATACATGTATTGTGTATACTGTGGCTCTTTCTGTCCAAAGCAGGTGCCCACATAGCCCATTAAAAATACGAGCGTAATTCTTTTGCACAATGTTAAACCCTTATTTGGCATATTCCCTTTTTATCTTATGATTTGAATCCAACCTTTGACCACATTGCTCCCGTCTCCATTAAGATCCAGAATATAAAAATATGTTCCTTTCGGTAAATTACCATTGCTTCCGGTACCATCCCACGAGCTATCATATCGGTTCATTTGGAAGACACTATTTCCATAGCGGTCAAATATTTCTATACTATTGTTGGAATACTCATTATTAGGGTCTACAAATACTAAAGTATCATTAATACCATCTCCATTGGGAGAAAATATGTTACAAATAGTTCCTGGGTCATTGCAAGGACTTTCTACCACCCTAACAGCAATGGTGGCAACATTATTGGATGATACCCCGTCTATCGGAAAGGTCGAAGTAATTGTGGCTGTATTTTGAAGCTGTCCTAACGAAGTGACCCTAACTGTTATATCTAAGGTAATTCTTTCTTCAGGAGGAGTTATCTCGGCAATGGTCCACTCTCCCGAATTTTGATCATATGTTCCTTTGGAAGCGGTATGGGAAACATATTCAAACCCTGTGTTTCCTCCCATCAAATCTGTTACTATAACGTTTAAAACTCTTTCATTAGCAGTATTTTCCAAGGTAATGGTGAAAATAATTTCACTATTTAATAAAGGAGTGTCATTGTTCACCGTCTTAGTCAAAGCCAAATCAATTGGCTCAGGATTACAATCAGGGGTCAAGAAAGGATCGCATGCATCCAATGGATCCGTTGCATTTTCAGGGACAGCTGTAGTACTTGGATCATCGACATTCAATACTTCTTCACCGTCGGTTAGTCCATCACCGTCAGTGTCAGAATCATTAGGGTTTGTTCCCAAAGTATTTTCTTCACTATCAGTCAATCCGTCTCCATCAGTGTCCACCGTACAATCGTTTACCGAAATGGTCACCTGAACAGAGGTGTTAGTACATGGGGCTACCGCTCCGGTTGTAGTATATTCAAAAACATAATTTCCACTTTGCAGACCCTCAAAATCAACATTGTTCTCGGAATCTATAACTACTGCTCCATTTGATGGGTCTGTTACTATTGCCCAAGTTCCCACATCAGCACCGGTTAGTGTATTATCCAAGTCTATGGTTGTTGGACCACCTTCATCTTCCATATTGCAAGCTTCTGTGTTCTCAGGCGTACCTGCAGAAGGGGTTTGGTTTATCTCGGCAACTACTTCAATCCTTTCCGAGCTACATCCGTTTGCAGTGGCTTCTACATAAAACGAAGTCGAAGCGGATATGTTTGGGGTTTCAAAAGAAGGCCCAGATCCCAAAATCGTTCCACCAGTGGCTACATCATACCAGTTTAGAGTGCTATCATCACTCACTACAGCGGTTAATGTCAAGGTACCTTCTCCACATCTTGAGTCACCTGAAGTACTATTTATGGTTGGTGTACTGAAAAGCTCTAAGGTAACCGTAAGTACCGGACTTGCGCAACTATTTGTTGAGTCATAGAAAAATCCAAAATAAGCTCCAGGGGCGTTGACCAGACTATTCCTATGGGCAGCTGTTTGCAATGGGTCCGGGTTTGTGCTCCATGTTAGTTCGCTTCCTGCTGGTGGAGAATTCGTGACATAATTGTCCAAATCAGCCAAAACGGTATCACAAAATTCCGTGGATACATCAGGATCCAACATAGGTGCATTGATACCAGCATTACAAGGAATGGCACAATCTTGGACCGTTATCACCAAATCCACCGATTGATCAACGCAGGGCGCCACAGCTCCGGAAGTAGTATAAGTAAAGGTGTAATCTCCCAGCGGCTGTCCGTTAAAGTTGACAATATTACTTGCATTGATAGTAATCGATGCTCCTCCTGGGGCATTGCTTAACGTCCAATTACCTGCATCTGCCCCTGTCAATTGATCGTCCAAATCCACAACACTATCTCCCTCACTGGAATCATTACATGTAGCTACATTATTAGTATTTCCTGCCGAAGGTGTAGAACTCTGTGTAATTGTCACGCTCAACGTTGGGCTTGCGCAATTATTTACTGCATCATAGAAAAATCCAAAGTAAGTTCCCGGTGTATTCACGGTGCTTGTTGGTAAATAATCACCAGTAGCACTTGTATCTGAGTTTGTACTCCATCTTAAATTCGATCCTGAAGGTATCGCTGTGTCAGTATACGCATCGAGGTCTTGTGTGAAAGCGTCGCAGAAACCTCTAATCACTAATCCATTCAACACTGGCGCATTGTTTCCTGCTGCGCAGGAATCATCATTGATAATGGTAACCGTTGCAGTATCAGAGATATCAACAGCTAAAGAAGTATTGGCCAAATTGGCCATTCTGACAATTATTGTTTCATTTGGTTCTATAACATTATCAGCACTAGGAGTAACATCAAATTCTTCAAATTCTCCGGCCGTCCCAGCAAATGTCAGCACCAAATTATCAATATCAGCATAGTCATTATCAGCAAAAGTTGCTGAGCCATCATCTGTAAAAACCCTTACGGTAAAACCACCACTCACCGGATTGTCAAGTGTTGCTCTCATGGTTATAGAGCCGTCATCTTCGTTTCCACTCTCATTGTCAATTGTTACAGCAGCAACGTCCTCGCTGCTTATCGTGACACTGTCACTGCCGGGAGCCCCCACCGTATAGCCCGTGCCCGCATCAAGGGTCACGATGACCGTCTCGTCCACCTCCACCTCCGCATCGTTGACAGGGGTCAGCGTGATGTCCGCCGTCTGCTCGGTGTCCAATATGTCGACACTGCCCGTGAGGCCGGAATAGTCGCCCGCGCCCGCAGTGCCCGATATGCTGTAGTCGACCGTTATGGTACCGCCGCTGCTGTTGGGAACGTCAAGGCTCACACGGAAGGTGCCCGTGTCCAAAGGGCTCTCGGAGGCGGCGCCGTCTATCGCCACTATCGTCGCCACCGGGTCCGGGGCAACGTCCTCGCTGCTTATCGTGACACTGTCACTGCCGGGAGCCCCCACCGTATAGCCCGTGCCCGCATCAAGGGTCACGATGACCGTCTCGTCCACCTCCACCTCCGCATCGTTGACAGGGGTCAGCGTGATGTCCGCCGTCTGCTCGGTGTCCAATATGTCGACACTGCCCGTGAGGCCGGAATAGTCGCCCGCGCCCGCAGTGCCCGATATGCTGTAGTCGACCGTTATGGTACCGCCGCTGCTGTTGGGAACGTCAAGGCTCACACGGAAGGTGCCCGTGTCCAAAGGGCTCTCGGAGGCGGCGCCGTCTATCGCCACTATCGTCGCCACCTGACCAAATCCAAAATTCAGTGAAAAAAAGGTAAATGCTATAAGTAGAAATACTCTATATCCATAGCTGGAGAACCGTGTTTTTGGGGCTTTTTCTAAAAAAGATAACATCACCTATACTATATTTCAGTATTGTTCTTTACTCATACTTTGGTTGGTGATTTGGGAAGAACCAATATTACTAAAAATTAGAGGAATGCCCCAACTAAACAGATTAAATCTAAGTTTCTTGGGTGAACGGTTCAGATGTCAGAAAAATCCTATTTTTAAACGGTTGCGGATGAAGTTTCCGCTCCTGAATCAATTTTTCGTACCAATCCTTGCAATACCTTTCCTGGACCTACCTCAACAAAGGACTTTGCTCCATCCTTAATCATTTGTTGTACGCTCTGCGTCCATTTTACCGGAGCGGTAAGTTGCAGAATCAAATTGTTCTTTATTTGATCCGAATCCGTAACAGCCGTTGTAGTCACATTTTGGTAGATTGGACAACCGGGAGCATTAAATGTTGTTGCTTCTATGGCGGCAGCCAATTCTTCCCTTGCCGGTTCCATCAACGGGGAATGAAAAGCTCCTCCTACAGGAAGCAACAATGCTCTTCGCGCCCCTGCTTCCTTCAGTTTTTCACAGGCCAAATTGACCGCTTCCACCTCGCCTGATATTACTAATTGTCCTGGACAGTTGTAATTGGCAGGCACAACAATCCCTTCTGTTTCGCTGCAAATCTTTTCAACTATTTCATCATCCAACCCCAAAACCGCGGCCATTGTGCTTGACTGTAATTCACATGCTTTTTGCATTGCCAAGGCCCGTTGGGAAACCAGCTTTAAGCCATCTTCAAAATTTAGGGTTCCATTTGCCACCAAGGCAGAAAATTCCCCTAAAGAATGCCCTGCGACCATATCTGGTTTAAAATCTTCTCCTAAAACCTTACTTAGAATAACAGAGTGTAAAAATATTGCAGGTTGTGTTACCTTGGTTTGCTTCAAATCATCTTTTGTCCCTTCAAACATTATATCAGTAATAGAAAAGCCTAAAATATCATTGGCTTGTTCGAACAACTCTTGTGCTAAAGGATGGTTTTCGTAAAGATCTAACCCCATACCTACAAATTGAGCTCCTTGCCCTGGAAAAATATATGCGTTCATCAGTTTAGTTTTTAGTTGTGCAAAAATAGAGATTATTTCGAAGGGTGAAGGGTGAAGGGTGAAGGGTGAAGGGTGAAGGGTGAAGTTAAAATATTCCTTATTCTTTTTTGAACCAAGAGGAATACATCACATACGCATCCGCAATACGATCTATTTCCCCAGCACTCAATTCCGGACTTACTTCTTTGATTTTCTTCGCGGGCATGCCCGCATAAATGCTTCCAGATTCAACACGCGTTCCTTGGGTTACAACGGCGCCTGCGGCGATAATGGAATTGCTCTCAACCACACAGTCATCCATAATTATGGCTCCCATCCCAATAAGTACATTGTCCTTTACTGTGCAACCGTGCACAATCGCGTTATGCCCTATGGATACATTGTTTCCAATATTGGTAGGGGATTTTTTATAAGTGCAATGAATAACCGCTCCATCTTGCACATTAACTTTATTGCCCATTTTTATATAATGAACATCTCCACGAACCACCGCATTGAACCATATACTGCATTGATTCCCCATAGTTACCTCACCAACTATTGTGGCATTTTCAGCAATAAAGCAATCCTCACCTATGTTTGGAAATTTTCCTTTAACGGGTTTAATGATCATTTTTAATTTCTTCTTTTGTTTGATAGGTTTTTACGGAACACCCTTAAAGTCCCTTCAAGGGGACATTTCCTTATTGAAAATAGGAGAGTAATGTAGCTTTTTTTGAGGCAGAAACCGACAGTTCTTTGCCATTTGTCAACACTACGCTTCCACCTTTTCCTTTTTTATATTTTATCACTTTACCAACATGAACCAGATAAGATTTGTGTATTCTAGCAAATGTATATGAAGAAAGTGCGTCCTCAAAATACTTTAGGGTTTTGCTCACCACAATCTTTTTGTGCTCCAAGTATATCTCGGTATAATTATCATCTGCCTTGCAGAAGTAAATATCATTAACATCCAGCACTTGAAACCCATCTTGTTGGGGCAAGGTTATTTTACCTTCGGTCTTAGTTGTTTTGGCTTCGAGAACTTGGCCTTCCAAGGCATTTTCTTTTTCCTTGATTTCTTTTACATAGTCAACAGCCTTGATCAATTCATCAATATTGATTGGTTTCATCAGATAATATGCAGCATGGTTATTTAGTGCATCAATGGCATATTGATTATAAGCGGTGACAAAAATGGTTTCAAAATTACGGTCAGGAACTTTATCCAAAAGGTCAAAGGCATTTCCGAAAGGCATTTCCACATCCAAAAAAACGAGGTCAGGTTTATATTGCTCAATCAGCCTGTGTCCTTCCTCAATATTGGAAGCCTCTCCTAAAATTTTTATTCCTTTACAATATTTGGAGAGATAATTTCTAAGTATCTCCCTGCTATTTGCCTCATCTTCAACAATAATCGTTTTTAGCTCCATTAATCTTTTTTAAGCTTGAGTGATACTTTTGTTCCGGTTTGGTCATCGTGCAAGTCCGAAATAAAAACATCCACCTTGTTTTTATACATATCATTAAGAATTTGGATCCGTTTTTTGATGTTCCCCATTCCCTTGGATTTTTGTTTCTTCTGATTTGAGGTTTTCAATTCGGCAGATTTTTTTCTACCTATGCCATTGTCAGCAATGACAATTTCAAGCGTGTCCAAATCAAGTTGTTTTACACTTATTTTTAAGAATCCCTTTTCTTCGCGGTATCGCAAACCATGCCAAATAGCATTTTCAATATAGGGTTGAAGTAGCATAGGCGGAATTTCAAAAGCATCAACATCAATTTTTTCATCAATGTCAATTTCAAAATCAAACTTGTCAGAAAAACGGGAATGCTCTAATTTCACGTATAATTCCAAAAGTTCCAGTTCTTTGGTAAGCGGAATAAAATCTTCTTCGGAATTCTCCAACACACTTCTCATCAATATGGAAAACTCACTTAAAAACCGATTGGCACTTCGTTCATCACTTTTGGCAATATAGGTGTTGACCGAATTAAGTGCGTTAAAAATGAAATGTGGGTTCATTTGCGTACGAAGTGATTTTAAAGCCAATAGGTTATTTGCTAATTTTTGTTGCCTGTTGCTACGATAGTACAAAAAGGCTGTTAATGTCATAAGAACAATTCCTAGAGCCAATGAATAGATTATCCATTTTTGCTTTTTACTTGTTTCTTGGAACAATTGCTGCTCGGTAACGGCCAAATTGTATTTGCTTTGGGACAACTGACGTTCTTGTTCCAAGCTTGAAATACGATTCTGCTTTGTAGCGATTTCACGATTGAATCGGGCTGCCCTTGAAATCTCCTGTTCTTTTCTTACATAAAGACTGTCTACAACTGCAACATAATTTTGATAGGATTCCAAGGCTTTTGAAAAATCTCCCTTGTATCGATATACTTCCGATAATTTTCTAGTGGCATCTTTTTGCACCACAAGATCATCTTCCCCATCGGCCTCAACAATGCTGCGTTCCAAATAAGGAATTGCCTCGTCCAATTTATCTTGAGCAATATATGCATTGGCAATTTTATAGTTGATACGTTGCGATGTTATGGAATCGGGACTCAACAACCCCGCATTTGCTTTGGTTACTGCTTGTTGCGGTAACTGCCTTAATTCGTTCAAGCTCTTTTTACGTAACCGTATCTCGTCATCGTATCTGTTTTTCTCGTTGTAAAAATCCGCCACTTTTTCGTTCTCTTCAATCAATCTTTCGGGGGCCACTTGTTTGGAAAGATTCAATGAGTTGTTATAAAACCCTTCTGCTTCAATGATTCGATTTTCATCGGCATAGGCGTCGGCAATTTTAGAGTTTAAATCGATTACCTTAGGGGAAATCTGATTTTTCTGCGCTACTTCCAAACCTTCCCGATAATAATCCAAAGCTTTTTTGAGATTGGACAGTGCTTTATTTGCATCACCTAATGCCTCATACAGCTCGATGCGTTGATAGGGAATCATATTTTTTGCATCCAACAAAGGGGAAAGTGTTCTCTCCGCTTTTTGAAACTCATCATTGAATAGATAAGCTTTTCCAAGTAGTAATTTGGCCTTTACCGATTCTTGGTTTGCCAATGCATCTTTTAAGTTGGTAATGGCCAAATCATATTGCTGATGAAACAGATAGATGTCTCCCAAAGTTGTCAAAGCCGATGACAGTTCTTTTTTATCTCCCCTCTTCCCAAGCTGTGAAATTGATTTAGCAATAAAGTCTATACTTTTTTCAAGGTCGGTTTTTTTGTAAAAATTAGCAGAATCCAGAAATCGTTCGTGGTTCATCGCATTCCTTCTTGCCTCACTTTTCTTTTTTTGTCTAACATCGCTTGGTGAATATCCCTGAACCTGAACATCAATATCTTCATCGGAGGTTATACGATGTCTCACGGTTATAAACTCTGGGCTTTCCACAATCAGCATATCACCAATTGAGGCCTCAATCTTAAACTCTCCCAAAGCATTGGTAGTGGTAAATCTTCCTTTATTGGTGTAAATCTCAACCCCAGAAATAGGTTCAAAATTTTCCTTTCCCTTTACCGATCCTTTAATCTGAATTAAAGAACCATTGTTATTTACTTGGGACAAGCCTGTAAACATGGAAAGGAGAAAAAGGAATATGAAAGGTGCTTTTTTTACCATCTGTGCCTTTAAAACTATAGGTAAACTTAGTTGATCTAAAACGTATTAAAAAATGGACACATTGTAAAAAACAGTCCCAAATAGCTCCATTTTGCCGCTTAACAAAATCAACTCGACCATTCACTCATTGGCGCGAACTGTTCCCTCGTTTTCAATTTTTATTGAAAAAAGTTGAAAATACTTTTAGGCCATCATTTAAAAAATCTTGAATCATGAAAAACGTTAAATATGTACTGAGTTTTATGTTAGCCTCAATAACCATTGGAAACATTTATGGAGACACCTTGAAGGAAAGAAATTACTCAAAAACGACTTTAATCACCAAATCAATTGATGAAAAACCATCCAAGCAATATGTGAAAATTGCTTTACTACTGGACACAAGCAACAGTATGGATGGACTTATCAATCAAGCAAAGGCCCAACTTTGGGATATTGTAAATGAATTTACCCATGCAAAATGTGGTAATGAAACAAGGCCCCTGCTTCAAATAGCACTTTATGAATATGGAAACGATAACTTAAGCTCTAGAGAGGGTTACATTAGGCAAGTTATTGGCTTTAGCAAAGATCTTGATGAAATTTCCGAGAAACTGTTTTCCCTAACCACAAATGGCGGTGAGGAATATTGCGGAGAGGTTATTCATACTTCATTGAAACAATTGGATTGGGGGAAAAATCCAGATGACTTGAAAATGATCTTTATTGCTGGGAACGAACCTTTTACCCAGGGTAAATTAAACTATCAAGATGCCGCATATAATGCCAAAGAAAAAGATGTTATTGTAAACACCATTTTCTGTGGTAACTACAATCAAGGTATTTCCACAAAATGGAAAAGCGGTGCCACTATAACTGGTGGGGAGTACATGGCCATAGACCACAATCGACAGGTGGTCCATATTGAAACTCCCTATGACGATATTATAATCAAGTTAAATGGTCAATTGAACAACACCTATATTTCTTATGGTTCTATGGGAAGGCAAAAGAAAATGGCTCAGGCAACGCAAGATAGCAACGCCGCTGAATTGGAAGAGGTGGTCGCAGTAAAAAGGGCTGTCAGCAAAAGCTCCAGGTTATATAAAAACTCCAATTGGGACTTGGTGGATGCTTTGGAGAATGATGAAGAATTGTTAGAGGAAATGCCCGAAAATGACCTTCCTACCGAATTAAAAGGAAAGTCAGAGAAGGAAATCAAGGTATATATAGCAGAGAAAAAAAACGAGCGTGAAAAAATCCAAAAACAAATTCAGGAATTGAACAAAAAGCGCGAAGCCTATATTGCCAAAAACCAAAAAGAGGAAACCGGGGAACTCGAAAATGCTATGCTATCCGCAATAAAAACACAAGCTTCAAAGAAAAATTATAAATGGGACTAAGCTCCTGATTACAAATTAAAACTGGTCTATCCTTTGGATAGGCCTTTTTTAATTATTAGCGGCAGGACAGTAGCAATCGTATCGCTTGCCTTGATCATTCTGACCAAAGTCATAACCCAAGGTAATCTGATGGAACCCACCATTATCAAAACGAATGTCTCCTGATTGATAAGAATAATTATATGAAAACAGGAAATTGTTCACATTTACACCCACTATTGGTGTGAACAATTGTAAGCGCTGCTCTCCAAAACCTCCATTGGTCTGAAATTGCGCCCCATCGAAGCTTCTACGATAGGATAATCCTCCCCAAACGGTTCCGAAACTAACATCCCTATAGACTTTCGCATTGAAATCAATGGTCTTTTCCTTGGTAAAATCAGTCATTTGGAACAAAATAGACGGCTCAATCCGTGTCTTTTTCCCAAAAACATACCCTGCAGAAAGCAAATATCTTCTTAAGTTGTCAAATTCAGCAGCAGTATACAAATCTCGTCCACTTCCAAGTATATTCAAAACGGCAGCATGGGCATAAAACTCCATAAGATTATAGGACATCCCTAAATCCGCATTAAAATAGCTAGCGGTATTCTTTACTCCTGTGATTACAGGATCCGGCACTATCGACCTGAATTCCGTCTCGTCCAAACTACTTAAAATAACCCCAGCACTCAATCCAAAGGAAATTTGGTTCAGAGTCCTGAAATCACCTGCCAATTGCAGATGATGCGCATACGTAGCTTTAAACCCAGTCTGCGAATGATATCCGTTGGAATCATTAAATAAAATAGCGCCTATTCCGCTGCGCTCACCAACCCTAGAATTGAAATTCAAGGTTTGAAGGCTTGGCGCCTCATCAACACTGAACCATTGTTTGCGCGCTGTAAGCCTTATTTTGGTTCCTTCTGCAATTCCAGCCATAGAAGGATACACCAAATAGTAGTTATCCGATAAATAATCAAAATAAACAGGAATTCCCTCCTGAGCCTTAGTAGTCAGCCCAAAAAATAGGGTTAAGATCAATGGGGTTAAATAGCGTCTCATGCAACGATTTTGGGCTATAGTTGGGGTTTAAAGGTAATCAAACATTTAAATAACGGTCTAACCGATACATTATTATATATTTTGACCCTCTTGTTTACTTTGGTATTTTTGCACCAAATAGTTGCTATGAAAGAATATAACATAACAGTTGTCACCACCAATAACCCAAAAATCTTAAAGTTCGAGGCAAATCATTTTTTGGCCAAGGGAAACTATGAGTATAAAAATATAGATGAGGCTAAAAATTCACCCTTAGCCCAACAATTGTTCTATCTTCCATTTATCAAAACTGTATACATCTCGGGTAATTTTGTTGCTCTTGAACGCTTCGATATAGTTGAATGGGGCGATGTAAAGGACGAAGTAGCCCAACAGTTGGTGGAATATTTGAATGCGGATGAGCCTATTGTACACGAGGAAGTGTCCAAAAAGAAACAACCCATTACAGTCTATGCTGAAGTAACTCCAAATCCTGCTGTAATGAAATTTGTCTCCAACAAGAGAATTGTACCTACCACATACGAGTTTAAGAACATTGATGAGGCCAAGGATTCGCAACTAGCTCGTGAACTTTTTCATTTTCCTTTTGTAAAAGAGGTTTTTTTGGACGAAAACTATGTTTCCGTTACCAAATATGATGTGGCAAATTGGGAAGAAATTGCCATGGAAGTACGAGAATTCATTAGGGAATTCCTTGCTGACGGCAAAGAAGTAGTATCAGAGGCAGCAACAGAAAAAGCTAAGGAAACTGCCGAGCAACAGGTAAATCAAACCCAATACGATGCTACATCCCAACAAATTGTGGGCATCCTTGAAGAATATGTAAAACCTGCAGTTGCCAGTGATGGAGGCAATATACTTTTCCAATCCTACGAAAAAGAAAGTAAAACGGTAAATGTTATTTTACAAGGTGCCTGTAGTGGATGTCCTTCTTCCACTTTTACCCTAAAAAACGGAATCGAGACCATGCTCAAAAATATGTTGGGCGATAAGGTAAACGAAGTAATTGCCATAAACGGTTGATTTTAGGGCTTATTGACCTCTTTATGGTCATTTTTTTCCTAAATTGGATAAATTTAAAATCATTAACTATTATGGCAGTATTAAAAGTAATTGAGGTTTTGGCCAACTCAGACGAGAGTTGGGAACAAGCCGCAAAGAACGCATTGGACCAAGCGTCCAAATCAGTTAAAAACATCCGTTCGGTCTATATCAATGAACAAAGCGCCTCGGTAAAAGATGGCAAGATTGATGAATACAGAGTGAATGTAAAGATTACCTTCGAGGTAAAATAATCGAAAGGGCAAATGAAAGCGCCTTGAGAGGGCGCTTTTTTTATGCTTAAAATGTTGTTATGATCAAAAGAATTACCATTTTATGGGTTATACTTTCCTTAACTCAAGGATGTACCCAAAAAACAAAAAACGTGAATCACAAATACACCAATGCCCTGGTCCATGAGACCAGTCCTTATTTATTACAGCATGCCCACAATCCCGTAAACTGGGAAGCATGGAAACCTGAAGTACTTGAACGGGCAAAAAAAGAGGACAAACCACTTCTGATCAGTATTGGTTATGCAGCTTGTCATTGGTGCCATGTTATGGAAAAAGAGTGTTTTGAGGACGAGGAAGTGGCCAAAATGATGAACGAAAACTTCATCAATATTAAAATTGATAGGGAAGAAAGACCTGATGTGGATCAAATATATATGGATGCGATTCAGATGATGTCTGGAAATGGAGGGTGGCCATTGAACATTGTGGCCCTGCCAGATGGAAGGCCCTTTTGGGGAGCCACGTATGTCCCAAAAGATAACTGGATCAAATCCTTGAATCGACTTGTTGAACTCTACAAAACAGATAAACCAAGAATAGTTCAGGTTGCTACGGATTTGTCCAACGGCATCAATGCCATCAACTTAGTACAGAACCAAGCAGATGCAGACACCTACTCTTTGGAGCAACTCGAAAAAGCTGTGGCAAATTGGTCCAAACATTTCGATAATTATTTAGGCGGATACAAACGGGCACCAAAGTTTATGATGCCCAATAATTGGGACTTTTTATTGCATTATGCGACGGCAACTGACAATGATGAAATAATGGAGCAGGTAGGCACCACATTGACCAGAATGGCCTATGGAGGAGTGTACGACCATGTGGGCGGTGGATTCTCGCGATACGCGGTCGACAACAAGTGGCATGTGCCCCATTTTGAAAAAATGCTATATGACAACGGACAGCTCACCAGCCTTTACTCAAAAGCGTATGCAGTAACAAAAAATAATCTATATAAAAATGTTGTTGAAGAGACCATTGAGTTTGTTAAGGAAGAGCTTCTGGATAAAAGCGGTGGTTTTTACTCATCTTTGGATGCAGACAGCTTAGATGAACATGGTGAATTGGAAGAAGGTGCCTATTACGTCTGGACAAAAGAAGAATTAAAACAATTGTTAGGTGCTGACTATGATATTTTCAAGGATTATTTCAACATCAATTCATATGGCCTCTGGGAAAATGGAAATTATGTATTAATTCGAGATAAGAGTGATGATGAAATTTCTCAAAAACATAACATTGAACCATCCGACCTAAGACAGAAAATGAAACAGTCTCTTAACATCTTGAAAAAAGAGAGAGCAAAACGAGCAAAACCGAGGTTGGATGACAAAATTCTTACCTCTTGGAACGGTTTAATGCTAAAGGGACTTGTTGATGCCTATCGCTATTTGGGAAATGAGGAATATCTAGAACTAGCGCTTAAAAATGCTGCATTTATTGAAAAGGAGGTAATCAAAAATGACTCCTCCCTTTTTAGAAATCACAAAGAAGGTAAAAGCAGCATTAATGCATTTTTAGATGACTATGCGACTGTTATAGAAGCCTACCTTGCCCTTTATGAGGTTACTTTTGATGAAAAGTGGTTAATGCTTGGCAAAAAATTACTGGATTATACGAAAGATCATTTTTTTAACGATGAATCGGGAATGTTCTTTTATACTTCAGATGAAGATAATTCGCTAATTAGAAAGTCTATAGAAACCTACGACAAGGAGATTTCTTCTTCCAACTCCATAATGGCAAAGAACCTTTTAAAGTACCACAAGTTGTTTTCAGAGGAAGGTTATGGTGAAATGGCCGAACAAATGGTTAAAAATGTACAGGTCGATTTTGACGAAAGTGCACAAGGGTTTACCAATTGGCTTCATTTGGTTCTTTATAAAAACCAGAATTTCCATGAAATTGCGGTAGTCGGTGAAAACTTTAAAAATTTAGGGAAAGAAATTGCCAGTAATTACCTTCCCAACAGCATCTTGGTCGGATCACCAAAAGAAGGTAATATAGAACTATTGAAAAGTCGATATAATGAAGGCCAAACATTGGTTTTTGTATGTATTGAAGGTGCTTGCAAACTCCCTGTAACTTCTGCACAACAAGCTTTAGGACAGCTGAAGAATTGATTATACTTTAATATGATCAAGTTGTGAAAAACAATGGTTTGATTTTTCTTTGTGCTTTAATTAAATCTAATGGAAGAATTTTGGAATCTTGAGCAGCAGCTAGAAAAAGCTATCAGAATATTCTTGGACTACCTTCCCAAGTTAATTTTGGCCGTTGTAATATTTGTAGTTGGTCTATGGATAATTAGGATCATCAATCGTTTGGTCCATAAATTCTTCGAGCGAAAAGACTATGATGAAACTCTGGAGAGCTTTCTTCAAAGTTTTATCAACATTGGCCTGAAAGTACTTTTGGTGGTTGCGGTAGTAACAGAACTTGGAGTGCAATCTTCATCGCTTATCGCCATGGTTGGCGCTGCTGGGTTAGCTATCGGTTTAGCCTTACAAGGTTCCCTGGCTAATTTTGCCGGTGGAGTGTTGATTCTGGTTTTTAAACCATTTAAGGTAGGCGATTGGATTTCGGCCCAAGGTGTAGAAGGTTCGGTGAAACAAATTACCATTTTCAGTACCAAACTCAACACTTTCGGAAATCAGATAGCTATTATTCCCAACGGACAACTTTCTAACGGAAGCATCGTCAACTACAACATGGAAAATACACGTAGAGATAAGTTTGACGTAGGGATTGGTTATGGCTCGGATATTAAAAAAGCCAAGGAAATTCTGTTGCATATCTGTGCAGACAACCCTGATATTTTAAAGGAGCCAGCTCCTGAGGTTTATGTAGGTGAATTAGCTGACAGTTCTGTAAATCTCACCTTGCGTTTTTGGGCCCAAAACGATTTGTTTTGGCCAGCCCATTTCTACGTAATCGAAGAAACCAAGTTACGTTTTGATCAGGCAGGAATTGAAATTCCATTCCCGCAACGCGTTGTTCATGAAGTAGCTGATTAGCGCTTCTTTTTGGTTTGAAGGACAAAATCCTTTAAGTAATAAGGTTCAAAGTAGGCCACATCTTCAAAAATACCATCTTTGAAATGTTCAAAGGAAAGAGTTGCCATTTCTTTGGCCGAAGGAACTATGGAAGTATCAAACTGAAAATTATCATGTGAGAGTACCCCTTGGCACTTTTCTGCTCCATTGCCAACAATATGTACTTTCTTAAAAGAAGAATATTCTTGAAAAGAATCCTCATCAATTATCTCTGCTCTAGTCTCTCTTATTTCCTGAAAACCGTTGTCAAACACACATGAATACACTTCCATTCTACGCGCATCCAATACAGGGATAATCACTTCACCTTCTTCACTTGAAACTTGAAGCGCCATACTTTGCAATGTAGGTATGGCAATTAATGGCAGATCCAATGAAAAGCATAGGCCCTTCGCAGCCGACACACCAATTCTAAGTCCGGTATAAGACCCTGGACCTTTACTTACCGCTACGGCATCTAAATCTGAAAAAGACAAGGAGGCCTCATCAAGAGCTTCCTTTATGAAAACATGTAATTGTTCCGAATGGGAATAGTTTATGGCATTATTCTCTTTCAGACAAACAATATTATTGTCTTCTGAAATACTTACGGAACAATTTGTAGTTGCAGTCTCTACGTTTAATATTTTGGTCATAGTAGCCACAAAGATATGGGTTTTGTAGTTGTTGGATGTTGGGTTGCATTACAAGAAACTTCACGAAAAACTTGGAAAATGTTATCTTTAAAGATAACTTTGTGATGTGACAAGAAAGATAATTTTTTACGAAAACCACTTTATTGAATTCTACCAAAAACAGAATAGAAAAGTCAAAGAAAAAATTCAATATGTTTTCGAACTGATAAAACAGGTTGACCGGATTCCCGAAAAGTTCCTGAAACATTTAGCGGAAACGAAGGGACTTTATGAAATTCGAGTGGAATACCAATCGAACATCTATCGGATTTTCTGTTGTTTCGATGACGGACAACTTGTGGTTCTTTTCAATGGCTTCCACAAAAAGACACAAAAGGAAATCGATAAAGCGGAACGATTAATGAAAAATTATTTCAATTCAAAAAAATAAAAGTCATGAAAAAGTATCAGGACATAAGAACATTCGATGAGCTTATTGAATTAGAGCACGGAAAAATTGGAACGGAAAGCCGCAATAAATATGAAGAAGGTTCCCAAATGTTCATCGTTAGCGAAATGCTAAAAGAAGCTCGAAAAGAAGCGAACTTAACTCAAGAGCAATTAGCGGAAAAAGCAGGGACAAAAAAAAGTTATATCTCTAAATTAGAAAATGCTAAAGGAAATATCCAATTGTCCACTCTGATACGAATATTTGAGCAAGGGTTAGGGAGAAAAATAGGGTTGACCTTTTTATAAATAAAACTTATGAATACAGAACTACTAAAGACCTACAAACAACTTGAAGGCATGAGTCAAACAGAAGAAGTGATTCAAATTAAAAACCAAATCAAAGAATCTCTATATCAACAATTAAGGTATCACTTTTTGGAACTTTCTGGAATTGGAAGAGTTATAGGCTATGACGAACTTCAGAATGAATTATCAAAGGCTATTGAATTACTTGAAATAGAGAAGCAAAGAGAAAAATAATGCACCCTTAGAAGTGTAAAATGCATAGTTTCCTACATTCGCCTTCGCCAACTACGGGAGAGTAAATCAGCTATCGAATCTTACATAAACAGATAAGTAGCTTCTTTACACCTTGCGGCAATTCCATTTCTTCTTTTTCAAGATAATACCTCGTCTGTCAGGCAGGCCCAAAGTGACAAATTACCTTAATTACAAGGATTTGATACTGAAAAACAAACATCTATTATGTCTAACCCAGTTAATTTAGGGAAATCGGAATACCAAAATAGAACTCCAATATTTTCAATCTAAAAATATAGTCGTATTTGGTTCTGATAACATCTGCTTCAGCATTGTCAACCCTAGATTGTGCTTGACTGAAATCGAACGCGTTCATCAACCCCACATTAAAACGTTCTTTGGCATAATCATAAGCCAATCTCCTAGCCTCAAGCGTTTTTTCGGCAGCTTCATAAGCCTTGTAAAATGTAGTAACATCTACGTAAGCCTGTTGAATATTGGTCTCTAAATCCAATTTATCCTGTTCCAATTGCAGTCTAGCTTTTTCCAGATTTATTTTAGAGCGCTTTACATTATTTTTTGTACCCCATCCATTGAAGATTGGAACATTGAGACTGGCGCCAAAAGAAACACCATCAAAAATCCATAATTGATCTTTAAACCCTGGGGTGAAAGTACCCCCACTACCATCTGGGACTTCCCCTGTAGCATCGGAATATCTGGTTCCATAATTGAAATTACCACTTATAGATGGATACATGGCACCCTTTGCAATCTGAAGGTCTTTTTTAGCAAGTTCCACATTTGTTTCTGATAGTTTTATATCATTTCTATAACTTAATGCCTTATCAAAAATCACTTTCATAGAATTGCTTAAAATATCGGATGGCGGAATATTGAACTCCTCATCGGCTATATCAAAATTCTCATAATCGGTGATTTGAAGCAATTGGGCCAGACTTACTCTTGAAATCAACACTAGACCTTCTCCGTTTACGACCTGTTGTTCTTGATTGGCCGCTGTAGCTTCAATTTCCAATAAGTCTCCTCTTGGAGAAACCCCCGATTCCACCAACTCTTTGGTTCGTTTTAAATCTTGCTCAGTTACCTCCAATTGCGCCTTAAAGGTTTTTAATTGTTCTTTATTGGAAAGTACTTGCAAATAAGCATTTGCCACGTTCAAACGAATATCATCTTTTAAATCATCCAACCTATACTGATTTGCTATCCTATTCAATTTGGCTCGCTGCAAGCGCTTGACGTTACGTAATCCATCAAAAAGTGTTATGCTTGAACTAAAACCTCCATTTGCGCTAACATTGGATGAATTCCCCAATGCCGGAACGTTTGATGTACTTACAATGGTAAATCCTGTATTTTTAGACCCTCCTGCAGAGGCATTTAAATTTGGCAGCATATTACCCAATGCATCGGACTTATCTATTTTAGCGTTTTCCAAATCGAGTTCAAACTGTTCAATGCTAAGATTGTTCTCTACTGCGTATTCGACACATTCTTGTAACGTCCATTTACGCATTTGTGCATTTGAAACCGTCATCGCGCACACCAATAACAGTAGTGTAAATAATCTACTTTTCATTCGTTTTTTGATTTTTTAAGTTACGGGATTAGGCATCCTCCTCAGATTTTTCCTCGTCCTCTTGTCCTTTCTTGATTGGTTCGGTCTTGTTCCATTGCTTTACCTCATCAGATTCATCAAGACCTGAGACAATTTCAACATTTATGCCATCAGAAATGCCTATTTCAATGTCCCTTCTTTCAAACTTCTGCTCGCCTGTTGCAATTTCAACATAAGGTTTGTCGGTTTCTTTGTCAAATTGAAGCAATGCTTCAGGAATAACCAGTATACTATCTTTTTTCTCCAGCGTCAACGAAGCATTGGCGCTATAACCAGCTCGAATTAAGAAGTCATCTTCCACAGCGACATCCCCTTCAATCTTAAATTGAACAGCCCCGGCTTCCTCTACACCTTTTGGTGCGATAAACTTGAGATTTGCATCGAATTCTTTGTCCTCGATAGCTCCTAAACTAATCTTCAAAGGCATTCCCAATTCCAATTTACCTACTTCGCCTTCGTCCACTTTTCCTTCAAAGATCATTTTACCCAAGTCTGCAATTGACGCAATTGTGGTACCATCGTTAAAATTGTTACTTTGGATTACTTGGTCCCCTTCTTCAACAGGAATCTCTAAAATAGTACCCGTAACAGTAGCTCTAATGTTGGTATTTGCACTTGCAGATCCACCAGCGGAACCTCTTCTAATGATTTGATAATCCGCTCTAGAATTTTTAAGCTCCTGCTGTGCTTGGTCGTACGTCAACTGCTGATTGTTGAAATCCTGACTTGAGATAACTCCTTTTTCGAACAGTCCCTTATTCCTTTCATACTCAATTTTTGCGTTGTTCAATGCTAATTCTGCATTTCGAACCCGGCCAGCAGCTTGGTTCAAGGATTGTTCATTGGGAACCACTTTTATCACCGCAATCAAATCGCCAGCTTTTACTTTAACACCTTCTTCCAAATAAATCTTATCAATGATTCCAGAAATCTGGGGTTTAATTTCTATTTCATCTTCTGGAATTACTTTTCCAGTGGCAACCGTTTTCTTTTCTATACTCGAAATAAACGGTTTATGGGTTTCGTAGGTGACAGCCGATTTACTGTTGGACTTAATAAAGAACGTAGCAGCCCATAAAGCACCAAAAACAAGTACTGCAAGCCCTACCCATTTTAAAATTTTCTTCATTTTCTAGATTATTTAGTTTTATTGTTTTTTTTATTCTTCTCTCAATGCATCTATTGGTCTAATACTCACAGCTCTTTGTGCCGGTATCAAGCCTATTAAAATCCCCAATACCAGCATCAATGCAAAAGCACCCACAACCAATGGAATAGGTACCGTTGGATTCGTATACGGAAAATCGATGTTCTGAGTTGCATTATTGACTATGTTCAGGGTGAACGCCCCTAAAATAATTCCCATAACCCCAGCAATCAATGTAAGGAACAAGCATTCAAGAATTATCAAAGTCCTAACCTCGCCCGGTGTAGCCCCAAGTGCTCTTCTTACCCCAAGTTCTTTGGTACGCTCCTTAACTGAAATCAACAGTATTGCTCCAATACCAATGATACCAGCTAGAATGGTGGCAATCCCAACAATCAGAGAGATAAACGTAAGTCCCTTGGAGAATCCCATTATTTTTCCAAACATCTCTCCAAGATTAAAAGTTCCAAAGGCTCTTTCATCTGTAGGGTCCACACGGTGAATACTTTTCAGAACGGCCTTTACATCTTCTTCTACCTGCACTACATCTGCATCATCGTAAGCGGCCATGGAAAACCAACCCACTTCATCACCTGAGTTGTAAAGTCTTCTATAGGTGGTGAAAGGAATGTAAATATCACTATCGGAATCGAATGGGGCGTTTTGAACAAACTTATGTACGCCCACTACCTGAAAATAAATACCATCTATACGAATATACCCGCCTATAGGGTCTTCATCCTCCTCGAACAACTCTTTTTGGGTCCGTTCTCCTATGATGCACACTTTTCTTGCTTGTTCAATATCGTCATCGTTTACGAACCTTCCTCCATCATATATTTTTTTGGTGGCAATCTTGGTGAATACTGGAAAATCGCCATACACAGGATAACTTCCTGATTTTGAGCCTCTAGTAATGGATGCTGGTGCAGAACCAAAAGTTCCCTTAACATTTCTCGGTGCTATGTACTGCAAATCGGGAATCCGATTTTGTAACACTGTGGCATCGCCCAACTTCAGTTGTAACTGGCGCCCTGTTTTGAAACCATCATACGGTTTGCTGGTACTTTGAGCCCATGCAAAAAGGCTGTTCATGGCAACCGTTTCAAAAGATTTTTCAAATCCATTGTCCATACCTTTTGCGGCTCCTGACATGGCTATATATACAAAAATCCCCCATAGCACACCGATAATCGTAATTATGGTACGTATTTTATTTTTTCGGATGGATCCGAAAATTTCTTGCCAGGTATTTCTATCAAATAAAAGTCTCATCTTATTCGTCCCTTAATGCAACTATGGGTTTAATCTTTGCTGCTCTTCGAGCAGGAATATATCCGGCCAAAGCGCCGAAAAGAATCAAGAACACAGTAGCTACGATTGCCACTGTGGTATTTATATATGGATTTTTAATAAAGAAATCTTCCAATCTTTCCCCAATAGAATTCAAGACAATCAAGCCTATTAACATTCCCAAGTAGCCAAAAATGGTAGTGATAAAGATAGATTCCAAAAGAATGGAGCTAATCACTGCTTTAGGGGTTGCTCCCATGGCTTTTCTTATTCCAATTTCCTTGGTACGTTCTTTAATCACAAATACCATGATGTTGCTTATCCCAATAATTCCAGCAATAAGGGTACCCAAAGCAAAAACCGATGCTATTATCGCCAAAATATTGGCAAACTGCTGGTTTTGTTTTAGTTGGTCTGCCACATTTCGGATAAACAGACCATTAGGGTCCTGTGGACTGATATACTTTTTATCCCTTAGAAACTTGTCCAGGCTTGCTTGAAAAGCCATTGCACCAGCATATCCGATTTCTGGCCTAAAACCAAGAATGATTTGATCAATCTTATCCGTATTTTTTTCAATAAGTTGTCTTGTGGTATAAGGGATGTAGATATAACGTTCCTCGTTGTCTCCTCCGTCATCTTGAAAAACTCCGATTACCTTAAAGACACTGCCTCCAATGTCAATGTATTTATCAATGGCATTTTTAGTTCCGAACAAATCCTGTTCAACCAAACGTCCTATGACTGCATATTTGGTTTTGGCCTCTACGTCGCGCTCATTTATGTAGCGCCCCTTCATTATAATGGTTTTTTCATTAAACTGATGACCTGGACCTACAGCACGTGTAATGTAGTTATTGGATTCTTCCTTGTATTTGGTCAGAGCTGAACGGGATATTCTTGGGGTAACATACTCCAAGAACATGGAAAAATTCTTTTTGATATCCTCCAAATCCGAATTATCAAATTCAATTATCCTATTGGATTTATACCCTTTGTATGGCATGGAAGTGCGACCTGCAAAAAGAAAAATTGTATTGGTGGCATCATCACTGAAGAACTCCTCAAAAGTATTTCGAAGTCCATTGGTCAATCCTACCAAAGAGACAAAAATTAGGATACCCAAAGCCACCGTAAATCCAGCTAGAAACGTACGGAGCTTATTTTTTTTGATTGACAGAAATATTTCCTGCCATGTATCCCTATTGAACATATTCGGATGCTCTAACTTGTTCTACTTTTTTGTCTTCAACAATTACGCCGTCCTTAAGGTGAACAATCCGTTTGCACATATGTGCGATATCTTCCTCGTGTGTTACCACTAAAATGGTATTGCCTTCATCGTTGATTTTTTGGATTAAATCCATCACCTCATAGGAAGTTTTACTATCCAACGCACCAGTAGGTTCATCTGCCAAGAGCACTTTAGGCTCCGCAGCCATAGCCCTGGCAATGGCAACCCGCTGCTTTTGACCTCCAGAAAGTTCGTTGGGCAAATGCGTAGCCCATTCTTTCAACCCTACCTTATCTAAATAGCTCAATGCTTTTTCTTGACGCTCTTTTCTCGACACCTTTTGATAATAGAGGGGAAGCGCCACATTTTCCATTGCGTTTTTATAGTTGATCAAATTGAAGGATTGAAATACAAAACCTAAAAACTTATTTCTGTATTGTGCCGCCTTGGTTTCACTTAAATCTTTAATGGGCACACCATCCAAAGTATATTCCCCCTCATCTGCTTCATCCAACATTCCCAAAATATTCAGTAAAGTAGATTTACCCGAACCAGAAGATCCCATAATGGCCACCAGCTCTCCAGCTTCGGCTTTAAAATTGATTCCTTTTAGTACATGAAGGGAATTGCTGCCCATTTTATAGGACTTGTGAAGGTCTTTGATTTCTATCATGATTGGCGCTATTAGCTATCTGGGATTTTACATCCGGTAATAAGACTTACAAGATGTTGAAATGTTACAAGATTATGTCGAAAAATTTTGTTAAATGGTTAATTGATACTTTCCTCTTTCTCAATAGCGTTCCAAACTTTGATGTTATCTTCCTTATCGAGTCCTGATTTTACTTCGACAAAAATACCATCACTAACACCCAATTCAACGTCTCTACGCTCAAACTTTTGTTCAGAAGTTTCTATTTCAACGTAAGGTTTTTTAGTATCATCATCAAACTGGACCAACGCCTCTTTAAGGGCCATTACACTATCTGCGCGTGCCAATATAATGGAAGCATTTGCGCTTAACCCAGCTCTTATGAATACCGAATCTTGTTTTTTTAGAGTTCCCTTTATTTCAAACTGGATAGCTCCATTTTCTTCTTTTCCTTTAGGAGCAATGTAGTCCAAAACCGCATCAAAAACTTTATTTTCGATTGCTCCAACGGTTATTTCAAGCGGTAAATCTTCTTTTATCCTTCCCACTTCGGATTCATCAACTTTTCCCTCAAAAATCATCTTTTCCACATCCGCAACTGCGGCTATGGTGGTTCCTTCATTAAAATTATTGCTTTCAATAACTTGATTTCCCACTTCTACCGGAACTTCCAATACCATTCCACCAACGGTTGAACGAATCAAGGTGTTGGCAGCATTGCTAAAGCCAGATGTTGTTCCAGTTTTCACAATATCGTATCGTTTATTCGCGGCACCATAAGATTGCCTAGCCTGTTCAAACGCAACTTGGGCACGTTCTAAATCAGCCTTGGATATTACCCCTTTATCAAAAAGAGATAACTGCCTTTCGTAGTTTCGTTTTTGGTCATCAAGATTAATCTTAGCTTCATCTATGGCATTCTTCGCATCGTTCAATGCGCTCAAATTGGGCACCACCTTAATCTTGGCCAATAAATCACCCGATTTCACATAATCGCCTCCTTCAACGTAAATTTCCTCAATGACACCAGAAATATTGGGCTTAATCAATACCTCTTCCAAAGGAAGAATGCTGCCCGTTGCCACTGCTTTTTTTACAATGCTTTGCTTAGATAGTTTTTCCGTTTCGTACACCACGGGGTCCTCATTATTTTTTTGGTATAAATAATACATAGCTCCCCCAAAGACGATTACTATGAGCAATAAAATGATGATGGTTACCGATTTTTTCATTTCACTTATTTTGATTGATTTTTTATTCAGTTCGCAAAGCTTCTATTGGACGTACACGAATGGCACTGTTGGCGGGAATAAATCCTGCCAAAAGCCCCGAAATCATTAATATTACCAATGCACCAGAAACAACGCCCACACTAACGTTTGGGTTGATGAACATATCGACAGGCCCTACGCTATCTAACAATGAGTTAATCCCATAGATTACCAACGACCCAAAAATGATTCCAACCATGCCTGAAATAATGGTCAAGAAAATGGATTCCATAAGAATTTGTTTTTTAATGGACCAAGGTTGTTCTCCAAGTGCTCTTCGAATGCCAATTTCTTTGGTGCGCTCTTTTACCACAATGAGCATAATATTGCTTACTCCTATAATTCCGGACAGTAATACCATTATGCCAACGATATATGCGATGGCCTTTAGACCAACAAAGAGGCTTTCTACCCTATTGTACTGCTCATAGAGATCAAAATAACCTATGGCTCTTTTGTCCTCAGGATGCACTTTATGCCTTTTGCGCATCACGTTGATGATGTTCTCTTTTAGTTTGGAAATTGAGCTTCCATCTTTGGCGGTGATTGCCATCCAACCTACTTCCTCCCCTCTATTGAAAGCTTGGGAAAAAGAGGTAAATGGAACAAATATTTCTTTTTGGGCTTCCTCCCCATCACCATCATTGTTTTTTTTCTTATAAGTCCCGATAACCATAAAATTGACCCCTTGGATTTTGATGTAAGACCCCAAGATTTCCTCTCCCTTGTCATAAAGTTCTGATTTCACACCCAGACCAATCACCGCTACTTTCCTTTTCTCACGGATATCATTATGATTTATAAAGCGACCAGAGGTAACCGTCATTGGGTCTTGATTAATAATTTCCGGATAATCGCCATAAACGTTATAGGCTCCCACTCTAATCCCCCTAATTACATTACCAGCGCCTCGAAATCCCCCCAATTGGTTTCTTGGTGAAACGAAACGTAGATTGGGCACATTATCCCAAATTGCTTGTACATCGCTTACCTTAAATTCGAAACTTCTATCTTTTGGGAGGCCTTCATAAGGTTTGGTCGTTCTACGAGTCCACATGAACATGGTATTTGTGGCAATGTCGCCAAAGTCCGCCCTAATGCCATTCTCAAAACCTTTTCCCGCCGCCAATAAAACAATCAAGATGAAAATCCCCCAGCACACACCAAATGCAGTGAGAATGGTTCTGCCCACATTGCTTGTGAGCACCTCCAATATTTCTCTCCATCTGTCTCTGCTGAACATTTTTACTTGTCGTTATGAATTTACTCTTCTCTTAATGATTCGATAACCTGCACTTTTGCCGCTCTCAAGGCTGGTATCAGACCGGCCAATGCCCCGGCCAAAATCAACACCAACACGGTAGAAAAGGCCACATTGAAGTTTACTGATGGATTTACCACGTAATCAATTTGTACATGTGGTCCTAAAATCTCCAGCAGGGTCATGCTAAAAATCAAACCTGAAAATCCAGAAATAGCGGTCACAAAAATGGATTCGTGCATAATCATGCCTACTATTGACCATGGTTTGGCACCAAGGGCTTTACGAATGCCTATCTCACGTGTTCGCTCCTTTACCACGATCAGCATTATATTGCTGACTCCAACAACTCCGGCAATTATAGTGCACCCCCCGACGAACCAAAAGAACAATTTCATATTGTTGGTGATGCCATAATATCTTTTAGCCTCTTCCATAGCACTCCATACCTCCAAAGCACCATTATCATCCGGAGCAACGATATGTGCTTGTTGTAAATAGGTTCTCAGCCCATCTTTGAATTTTGTAGCTTGTGCAACGGCTTGCTCAAAGTTTTCAACCTCAGGAAGTGTATATGATAAACTATTAACTCTGTCCCCTCCATTAAAAACCCGTTGTGTTGTGGTTATTGGGATGTATATGCGTTCTTCCTCCCTGTCCTTCATCTCTCCAAAAACGCCCACTATTTTAAAGGGTATTCCTGAAATCTCAATAAACTCACCAACCGGAGAATCAACATCTGTAAAGACATCTTTTTTTATTTTGTCTCCTATTACAGCGACCTTACCTGTTGAAATTTCATCTTGATAGTTTATAAATCGACCTTCTTTCATTTTGGGCCCTTCAATGAATTGAAAATCTGAATTGATACCCTGAATGCTATACACCAAGGATTCTTTTCCGTAATTCACGGTGACATTTCGAACAAATATCCGAGGGGATTTATGTTCTACAGTCTCTTTGAACATTGCAGCCGTAGCCTCAAAGTTATCGTTATTGAATTGGATCCGCCTTCCAGGATTGAGACCCTTAAATTCTTTTGAAGTAATACCAGACCATGCCCATACACTGGTCATGGCATCTTGCTTGAACTCATGTTCAATGCCATTTTGCATTCCTTGTCCAAATCCAAGTAAAATTACAAGTATGAAAATACCAGATGCAACTGAAAGCCCAGTTAAAAAGGTACGTAATTTGTTCTTCCTTATGGTGTCAAAAATTTCTTGCCACCTTTCAATGTCGAACATAATGGTTGGTGTTGATGATTGATGAAATACGTTGACGTACTCTAATATGACAATAGTTATGCCATATTGTTACACTTTAAGTGTAAAAAAGTGCAAAAAGATTTAAAAAATGTTAGTTACGTAACTTCTTATAAACAAAATAGAAGAGTCCACCCACCAAAATATAAGGAATGGCCATAAGGTAAACGATACCATTATTGATTCCTTCCGCTGTGTTTCCTCCAATCTCACTTTCCACGACAGCTCTACACATGGCACACTGTGCTTCAGCCATGAGCGGAAAAACAGTAAAAATCAACAACACAATAACAGACCTTGCCTTCATTTTGCTCAATATTGATAGTAGGGTGAAATCATCACATACACGATAACCCCGGTAACAGCCACATATAACCAAATGGGAAATGTATATTTGGCCCATTTTCTATGGGCCTTATAGTCACCCAAATAGCCTTTTGAATACGTATTCAGCACCAACGGTATTATGACAATGGAAAGCAAAATATGGGTAAGCAAAATAAAATAGTAGATATATTTTATGGTTCCTTCCCCGCCAAAATCAGTTCTTGTGGATGTCATATGATATGCAACATACATTACCAAAAACAGTACCGAAAGCACAATGCATGTGGTCATCAACCTTTGATGTAGTATTCTATTGCCATTTTTTATTGCTATCACCGCAACAACAAGCAAAATAGCGGTTAGGCCATTAATTGATGCATAAATTGGGGGTAAAAAGGTAAGTGGTTTGGCATTAGGTATCTTGTACATAAAAAGCAGCACAACCAATAAGGGCACCGCAATGGAAACTGCCATTATCCATTTTTTGAATTGTTTTTCGTTTGCCGAAATTGTTTCTTTCATTTCTCCAACAGTAGTTTTTTAATATCCTCTTTTAACATTGTTATCTGCTGTGCCTCGCCCTCGGCATTCACGCCCTGTTTTTCTGTAATTGTGCCCCTATAATATATTAAAGGATTTCCATGTGCATCGTCCCTAGAACGAATGTATCCTTGTTTATCTACTAAAGCGAACATTCCGGAGTGCTCAAATCCACCTGGAGCATCTTCCACTTCATTCGCCACTATATAGAACCCTTCTTGTGCCAACCTATAAATGGTATCCCTATCCCCGGTCAACAAATGCCAATCCTTATTTTTTATTCCGTATTTATCCGCATAGTTTTTGAGTACTCCAGGAGTATCGTAACGTGGGTTGATAGTAAAGGAAGCAACCCCAAAGTCTTCAAAATCCTTAAACGTATTTTGCAACTCCACAAGATTTTTGGTCATTACAGGGCAAATAGTTGGACAAGTGGTGAAGAAAAACTCAACAACATATACTTTGCCCAAGTAATCCTTATTGGAGACCAAGGTGCTATCTTGATTTAAAAAAGAAAATGGGGGCACCTTTCTTTTTTGACCATTACCCACCACATAGCCAACCTTTTGTTGCAGTGATTGCACGCTCATTCTATCCTTTTCGACCAGCTCCCCATCTTTGAGTTTTTTGGTCATCTCATATACGGCGAAAATTCCAAAAATCAGAATAACGGCTGATATCCAAACGTAATTGTATTTCCTCTTACTGTTCGCTCCTGTCGGCATTGTTTTTCTTTAAGGCAAGACGATATTCGGCAAGAATAATCTTGACATCGTCTTCCATTTTATTGTTCAGTTCCGCTACTGAGGTTGTATTGAATCCATATTTGACACCGTCATCTTCGTCATCGTTTCTTCCCCTAAGATTCAAATCTTTATCTATTATAAACACATAAGGAGTGGCCATGGTTTCATCGAGTTTCAAATCGGTTCCCATTGTTTCGAAAAACGAAGCAATTTCTTTTTGAGTACCGAAGGCAAAATTCCACTTGGTGATTTCGGACAATTTCCCCAGTTCTTTTTTTAAAGAAGCTACTTTATCTTGAGTTCCTTCGGTGGCCAGCATTACAATCTGAAAATCCTTGAACTTCCCGAAACGTTTATAAATTTTTTGATTAAGATTGAAGGCATTTCCTTTTCTTTCATCCACTTCGTTTCCCAAAAAACCTAGAATGGTAATTTTATCCTTTAAAGACACATCTCCTTCAAAATTGGACAAATCTGGGATATTTTCCGTAAGTGTAGGTAATTTACCAAAGTTGTTCACTCCCGAAGCAAAGAAAAGGTACGCTACCAAAGGAAAGATAAATAGAACAACTAAGACAAATGTTTTTTTCATCTGTTTAAAACTTTATGGCTCCCAAAAAATGAAGAAACCTAAAATTTCTTCATATTCAGTAATTCACATAAAAAATTCCATCACTCCTAGAGGTAGGTTTAGTGTTGAGATTTGTTTATGCTCATTTCATAAGATTTTGGGTTGTGCAAAAATAAAAAAGACGGTTATAAAACCGCCTTTTCAATTGTTAATACTTTCTTTTAGAAGTTCCATGCAAAATACCCTTCTTTGAAAACAGTATAAATATAATCTGCTTCAAATAGGAGGATAAACACCAAATAGCATATCAAAAATATTGGCGTCCATACAATTGACCTGCGCAAGGCACTCTTCTCGTCACGCAAGTGCATAAAATCCCAGGCAATGTAATACGCTTTTACCAAGGTCAGGATAATGAATATCCAGTTAAGGAGCTTCATTCCGATAAAGTAGTTTTTTGTGAAAATTTCAGGCTTATAAATCCCCAAAACGACCTCTACTGCTGTTACAAGGGACAAAAATGCCAATACACCCCAAATTTTTTGGACGTTCGACTTGAATTTCCAAAGCCCTCTAAATATTTCCAGTTTATGCTCGTGTGCCATTATATATTATTGTTTGAATTCCTGTACTCCCAGGAATGACATAAAAATTATACCAAATAAAAGAATGTAAATACGAATACCCATACCAAATCTACAAAGTGCCAGTACAGACCAACTTTCTCAACCATTTCATAGTGCCCACGACGTTCATAGGTTCCTAAAATGATATTTAAGAAAATAATGATATTGATGATGACCCCTGAGAACACGTGAAACCCGTGGAATCCGGTAATGAAAAAGAAAAAGTCTGCAAAAAGTCGACTTCCATATTCGTTATGGATAAGGTTTGCCCCTTCTACTACCTGCACGGCATCTTTAAGTTTGACCAAAGATTCTTGACGTGACAAAAGAGTTTTTTCACCTTCTTCATTAATGGTCTCGGTACGAATCAATATGTTTGGCGTCGCTTTGAATCCGGCCACTACTTCGTTCAAGGAAAACGAAGTTTGGTGTCCTTCCTGCATGAACCAAACACCTTCACTGCTCTCGTGCTTCACTCTATCTTCTGGTAGAACTTTAGAAAAATCGGCCAAAGCAGCTCTTTCGCCGGTCTCAGCATCGACAAACTGAAGAATTCGTCCTCCCTTTGTTTCCAATGCCCCAAAATCTCCTTTGATAAATGTTGCCCATTCCCAAGCCTGCGAACCCACAAAGATGGCCCCACCTATAATAGTTGCGAACATGTACCAAATAACACGGTTTTTCTTCATTTTATGCCCAGCATCCACAGCTAACACCATAGTAACGGAAGACATAATCAGAATAAAGGTCATAAAGGCCACATAAATCATGGGGTAATTCCCGTGGAAGAAAGGAACGTGGGTAAACACCTCATCGGCAATCGGCCAAGTTTCAATAAACTTGAACCTGGAAAAGCCGTAGGAAACCAAGAAGCCAGAAAAGGTCAAGGCATCCGAGACAATAAAAAACCACATCATCATTTTTCCATAGCTAGCGTTCAGTGGGCGATTTCCGCCATCCCAAACGCCTTCATCAGTACCGGTAGTCACCGTTGTATTCATAAAAAAGGTCGTTTTAATAAAACTTTCACAAAAATACACCTTTTGGTGTATTCGAAAAGATAAACTTTAACGAAAACTGTTTAGATATATTTTTATTTCACGAAATACATGAATAGTATTAAATACACCCATAGGAAATCCAAAAAATGCCAAAAAGTAGCGCCTAGTTCCATTCCCAACATATTTTCAGGCATATATTTTCCCCGTAGTTGTTGCACCATTACCACCAACAATGAAATCAACCCCGCAACAACGTGTACAATATGGACAGCGGCTATCAAAAAAACATACGACATTTTGATATTACTGGTCGGGCCCGTAAAGTAATAACCATTTTCGAGCATCTGGGAAAATCCCATAAACTGCATAACAATAAACGCAAGCCCCAACACAAGGGTGATTACCAATAAAAGTGTTCCTTTGGATTGGTCATTTCTGCTTACAGCTAGTTTTGCCAAATAATAGGTTACACTGCTTAAAATGATAATGCCAGTACTAAAGAAAAAGGCTTGTGGTAATTCCAAGTCACTAATCCAATCTTCTCTTTTACTACTTACGATATATGCACTCGTCCATCCGGCAAACCCCATGATCAGGCTCAAAATACCGAACCACAGCATCATTTTTTTTGCACGTTTGTTTTTTACTTCAATATCTACCTCGGTCAAATCCATAGTGGTTTAGCTTACAAACTTATCTATTACGTATATTATTTGAATCAATGAAATATAGGTCACGCTGGCCAGCATTAACCTTCTAGCGGATGCATTATCTCTTTTTTCATACAGTTTAAAAGCGAATATCAGCATTACAAATCCCGCAATCAATACAATGACAGCTGCGGGAATGGATAAGTGCAACCTTCCCGTAAAACCAAAAGCTGGCATAACGGAGATAACCATCATCCAAATGGTATACAAAATAATCTGAAGTGCTGTTCCCGCATCCTTCTTACCTGTAGGAAGCATTTTAAACCCTCCCTTTTTATAATCATCATCAAGCATCCATCCCAATGCCCAGAAATGGGGGAATTGCCAAAAAAACTGAATCATAAATAAGGTTCCTGGTTCAATACCAAACTCATTTGTTGCTGCCACCCATCCCAACATAAAGGGAATAGCTCCTGGAAAAGCTCCGACAAACACCGAAAGTGGTGTTTTGGTTTTCAAAGGTGTATAGACACTTGTATACAGAAAAATCGAAATGGCTCCGAACATTGCCGTTTTTGGGCTTAGCATGTATAAAGCCACCACGCCAGATACGGTCAATAATATTGCAATTGCCATCGCCGTTTGAACTGTCATTCTTCCCGCCGGAATCGGACGGTTTTTGGTTCTACTCATTAGAGCATCCAAATCTTTTTCAATGACTTGGTTATATGCGTTAGATGCGCCGACCATGCAATATCCACCAAAGGCAAGCAATGCAACCGACATCAAATCGATTTGGGAAGCTCCTAAAAAATAGCCGGCTATGGAAGAAAAAACCACACTAACGGCCAGTTTGGCTTTAGTGATTTCCTTAAAATCGGCAAAAGTCAAAGTCAAAGGTGTACTTTTTACGGAACTTACGGCAGGTTTCATCCACAAATTCAATTGGCTGGCAAAGATAACTCTGGGATATCTCATTTCCAACCTATTGTTAGTCTTTATGTTATTTTTGAAAAGACCTTGCGTCTTATTAATTGCAATCAAACATAAAACTTTAATTATGCGCGCCTCCTTATTTTCTTTGATATTCTTTTTGACATTTTCAATTTACGGTCAAGATGTTACCATTTCAATAGACACCTTAAGTGAAAATACTTATATGCTAACCGGCAGGGGTGGAAATATTGGAATCTACGTGGGAGATAATCGGGTGTTCATGATCGATGACCAATTTGCCCCTTTGAGCAACAAGATAAAAGCAGCGATTGCGACGCTGACAAACAAACCTATATCCTATTTAGTCAATACACACATGCATGGAGATCATACTGGTGGAAACGTTAATTTCAATTCAGAGACCACAACTCTTATCGCCCATGATAACGTTCGGAAAAAACTTAAGAAAAATGGACTTAAAAATGTAGAAGCCAACAAAATGAGCCCGTCAGACTACAAAAAAAGTTTGCCTGAAATTACCTATTCGGAAGGAATGACCTTTTATGACGGAGATGAAACCATAATGGCCCTACATGTTCACAATGCTCACACCGACGGTGACACCATGATCTATTTCCTGAACGAAAATGTACTGCACATGGGAGACACCTATTTTTCTGGAAGATATCCGTACATAGATCTTAACAATGGAGGTAGTATACAGGGGTATATTGCAGCACATCATAAAGCATTGCTGTTAATTGATGAAAACACGAAGATCATCCCTGGCCATGGTCGACCTTCTAACAAGAGAGAACTGGAAACCTATACCGCAATGTTGAAAGACATTCAGGCTATTGTTCAAAATGAAATTGATCAGGGAAAGACCTTAGATCAGGTCAAGAATAACTCTTCCTTACTATCCAAATATGATGCAACCCATGGCAACGGTTATATCAATCCTGAAAAAATGCGTGAAACTTTATACAGAAGTTTAAGATAAATTTTAAAGGATGGCCATTTCACTTTAGGCCTTGTTCATCATAATCATTCATTCTTTTCGATATATGGGAAATCCATAATAGTATTCGGGAAAAATCTGCAATTCGAACCGCTCACTCCGCCAGTATTTTTGCTTAAACAAAATATTAATCTTAAATACTTATCAATGGAAACTACAATACAAGAGCAAGAAATGTTGGCAAAGACCAGTGAAGTTATCAACTTATTAGCTGAGGGAAAGTTTATTGAGGCAATGGAGAATTATTTGGCGGATGACGTTCAACTTTTTGAAGGAAACAACCCGGCAAAAGTGGGCAAGGAATTCTGTCTTGCGGAGGAGCAAAAATTATTGGATACAGTAACTGCCTTTCATGGCTATCAGATTATCAGTGGCCCCGCTGTAAAGGGTGACACTACTTTTTATGAAGCCGTTATGGAATTTGATACAAATGATGGAACTAAACATCGTTTTGAACAGGTAGTACGTACTCAATGGAAGGATGGAAAAATCGTCAATGAGCGCTATTATCATGCATAGCCAAAACTACTGAATAAAAAAGCCCTAGCTTAAAAAGCTAGGGCTTTTTCCATTCCCACCTCAGCAGGAACCTTAAATATCTTATTGTAGCTTAAAGGTAATTGGAATACTAAATGGAACTTTCACCGCTCTACCTCTTTGCTTACCTGGAGTCATTTTTGGTAACTTTTGAATGATACGCAAAGCTTCTTTTTCTAAGTTTTTATCAGGCCCACGCATTCTAATATTACCGATACTTCCATCTTTTTGGATAACGAAAATTACGTTTACCCTTCCCTGAACACCCATTTCTTGGGCAATTTCTGGGTAACGGAAGTTTTTACGGATATGCTTCTGCATCATCTCCTGAAAACATGCTTTTTTATTTTTTGATCTTTCGCACCCAGGAAAAACTGGTACATCTTCGATTACCGCAAAAGGAACTGAAATATCTTCCTCCACTTCTTCAACCTCTACTTCTTCCACTTCCATAACCTCTTCTTCTTGGCTAGTTTCTGTGGATTCGATAACGGTTTCCTCAACTTCTTCCTCATCTTCAACAACCTCGATTACCTCAGGAGCAGCTGGAGGTGGTGGAGGTGGTGGAGTTTTTATCTGTTCGGTCATTGGCACTTCCTCGTCCAATTGATCTTCGACATTCATTGAAATGTCATAATCATTTGCCTTATCGTATTTTTTCCACTCCATGGCTCCATAAACCAACCCTAAAACAGCGGCTAGCCCTATTACAAAATAGAGTGAACTGTTTTTTCCTACATCCGCTTTTGGATTCTTTTTTAGTTCCATCGTTTTGATTTTAGTGTTTGCTAATTTAATTATTAATTGATGAAATAAACAATTAAAATTTCCATTTTAACGGCCTTTCTTTAGAAAAATACCATTTAATTAAGACTAAGCCTACAATTGCACCAAGGGTGTTGGCAATAACATCTCCAAACTCAGCCATACGGTCAATGGTTATGGTATGTTGCAAAATCTCAATAAACATACCATAAAAAACTGCAGCAAAACCTATTATAACCGTACTTTTCCTCAATGCGATACCACCTTGGGTTCGCTCGCGTAAAAAAAGGCACCCCAAAATAGAAAAAACAAGATAAAAAGTAAAATGGGTAATCTTATCGGCATAGGGAATGTTTAATTCACCAACATCCAAATTAAAGTCCGAAAAAGAAAATAAGCTGAGCATTGTTATAAACAATATCCAACTTAGAAATAAAATGGTAAAAATGTATGTTTTAAGCACCAATCAATGCCTTATAATCTTCATCGCTCATTAATCCCTCTGTTTCGGACGAATCACTCATTTTTATTTTAATCATCCAACCTTCGCCATAAGGATCAGTGTTCACCTTTTCCGGCTCATCTTCCAGAACCTCATTAAACTCAATAATCTCGCCACTTAATGGCAAAAACAAGTCAGAAACGGTCTTTACAGCCTCAACTGTACCAAATACCTCTTCCTTGTCCAAGGTTTCGTCTACCGTTTCTACTTCTACATATACAATATCCCCCAACTCGCCTTGGGCAAAATCCGTAATACCTACAGTGGCAACATCTCCTTCGATTTTAACCCACTCATGGTCCTTTGTGTATTTTAACTCTGCTGGTATGTTCATTGTTTCGTTTTGTTTAAGTACGAAGACAAATGTAACGGATAAAGCATAGCTTTTCAAGTAAACTTTACAACAAAAATAAAAGGTTATAAAGGAGAGCTTCCTATGCTCCTTAACTAGTTCCCAAAATTGTACCGAAGGGTGAAACCGGTATTAATGGTAGTTTGAGGAAATGCAGTGGACACAGCGAATTGAGAAAACGAATGATCATAAAAGAAAAGTGCATTCAAACTTTTGCTCAAGGCATAGTCGGCCGTGAATTTTACGGACATTAATTTTTGACCGGAAGTAATTTGGTTATTATCTATATCTAGATTTCTGATAATCGTAATGTTATCCCTAAGTGATAAATCTGCCTTGAGGTTGAGATCACCTTTTAAACGAGTTCTCTCTCCTCCAATATTGGTAACGAACTTCACATCCTTAAATCGATACCCCAATCCTAAAGTATATTCCTTACCGTTGATTTCCGTCATCAAATTATTATCAAAACTCAACGACAATGTTCTGTCCGTGCGTACTTCAGCCAAGAAACTAAACGAGTTTTTCATTTCAAAATCTACTCGAATAAGAGGACTAAATTCATCATTGAGAACTACATTCCCTATAATATTTTCAGGCAAAATATCGTCTGTTTCAGGGTCATACTGATTGTTTTCCTTTTCCAGATTGGTCTGAAAAGAATTGATACTATAAGCGGCGCGGTATCCATGGGTCAAAGAAAAACGTTTGAACTTCTTTTTGAACCACCTATTTTTCATTAAACCTGTATACTTTATGTTCCAATTGGGAATCGGTATTTGCCGGAAAGCATCTAGATTCACTCGATTCACATCCTGACCAGTATAGGCAGCAAAAAACGCTGGAAGCAAAACTTCTTGCTGGGTTTTTCCATAACGCTGAGGAAATCCATCATCATCCAAAGTACCAGGAGACTCCCCCCTATCGGAAACCAATCTATTGGCAATGGTAATTCGGTTTGCTTTGAACTGCTCAAATGTTTTGGAATCAAATTCGTCACTTTTGTTGAAAATGGTTCCAATCATCACGGTGGAGATACTGAAATTTCCTAACTCATTTATAAGTCCACTTCTGCCATTTATCCATTCCTCAGGGCTATAATTTTCTTGCAGACTACTTGAATATTGTCTGTCCGCAGTAAGGTCTATGGTTAAATCTTGTGTAGGTTGTGCTGTAGCCGTAACGTTTAATTGTCGATTAACATTTCGTAAATATTGAGAATTGAATTCTGGAAATGTAGTCAACCAACCATTACGAGCAGCTTGAAAGCGAACATCTGCCTGACTTCCGAAAACAAAACCAAGAGTTGGACGTGTTGTTCCCAGAAACCCAATGGATTGTGTATATCCCGGCAACACTGTTCCTCTATTCTCACTATAATTGACATTGACTCTCTTGACCATTGTCAATATATCTACCAAAGTGTTATAGGCTTTGCTTGTTTTCTTCAGAGGCTTTTCATCTTCTGCTCCAGAAGCTGGATTACCGGCTTTATCCCTTCTTTGGCGTGCCTGACTGGCCGTTACCTTGCCATCACGTTTTTTCAGGCCCAAAAAGTCATAAAACCGTTGCATGGTCAAATTAGCGGTAAGATTATGTGTACTGGCATTTTGCACTGTATTTACCTGCTCCCCAGGGTTTTCTTCCTGTACAACTTCATTAAGAGCATCACCACCCCGTTGCCAATCAAAATTACTGGTATACGTGTATTGGGCATTCATAAAATTCAGAAATGGAAACTTATCGAATGGCAACTCATAGTTTAGTTGCATCTGCTGAGAATGTCGATTTGGTTCTCCCACATCGAAAAACCCATCCCATAAATCCAGTTCTTCGTTAATTCCTGAGTCCGGGTCACCATCAAGGTTAAAATAGTTTCGAACAATATTGTTATTAGACCCGGTAAACTGCAATCGCAAAGATTTTGTTACATTATAATTAAGTGCATACTGCCAATTGAAGAGATAATTACGTTGTTGCAACAAAGGCAATTCCAACGCATCTACATTGGGTTCAATAACTTCCCTAAACCGTTGTTGGTTGAACGACCTGTTATAATTTGTATTTATCGACAAACTTGTTGGCAGCACATTAAAGTTTAACTCTTTGAGCCATTGCCAATATTTGCTTCTTAAAATGGAGTCGTTCTTAGCAAATGGCGCTACAGGTGAAGGTTTAAAGTTGTGATTGTACACAAATCCGGTATTGACATTTTGATCACGCAGATTAGCAATCTCAAAATCCCTATGATTGGTTTCGTTGTATGAATAGTTAAATGTAAAATTCTCCACATCAAAGAAATTTTCCTTGGCCTCTTCTCCTCTATTTTTACGAACTCCGATAAGATTTATGCTTCTTCTTTTGGTATAATCTTCTGCCTGTTTTTTTATAGTTTCTGCATCTTCAGGTGTTGTCGCGGCGGCAATTCGGTCATCCAACTTAAGATCATCGTAGACCGGATCAAACTCAGGGGTAATAAGGGTTTCGGAAATTCCGTAATTGAAAGGTATCTGTATCCCCCATTTTTTAGGCAACAATTGCCCAACATTGACATTGGTGACCACATCATAGGCAATAGCATCCTCCCTGGATCGCTCATTGGGCATTTGATCAATGGAACCAAATCCCGAGGTACTTCTTGAACCCGTAGCAGTAACATTGGCAAAATCGGCCATATTCGCATCCAAGGCTGCAATGGCAGCCCATCCTCCATTGTTATCTAAACCAGCAAGTCGTAATTCATTAAACCAAACCTCTCCCCGCGCAGGTAAATTATCAATGTTCTTAACACCCACCATCATTGCACGCAGGCTTCCTAAAGATGGATTACCTCTAATTCCTATCCGAAGCCTACCCAATTCCCTTGGGGCAAATTCATCTACAGGAACCGCGGCACCATCCACAATTTCGTAATAACGGATTTGATCCAAAGTTTGCTCGGCAATACCACGTGATTTTACTTTGTTCAAATCACTTAGGGCAATATCAATCTCATTGACTTCTGGCCAGATTTCATCAGCTGAAGTTACATTGAAAGGTGTAAACTGAAGGGGTAATTCAATCTGATAGAAATTCTGCGAGAAATCTGTTCCAATTCGAAGGAAACCGACCAAGGGTGTGTCGCTATCGGAATAATCGCCATTCAATATCTTTTCGGCATGCATGAACATTTTAATGCGTTCATATTGCCTAACATCCATATTTACATTCTTAAATACTCCCCTAGAATCCTGAGGTTGTAAATTTTCGACCACAAACGACAAAGATTGTTCGTTTTGCCGAATAATGGTGTTGTTATTGTTCAATTGTTCCCTAATAACTCCAGGAGGCAAAACATAGGGAATCGGCTGTCTGCCAAAATTCTCTTCAATGTTGACTGTATTCACATCGGTAACCGTGTCATCGTCCGAAGGGTCATCGTTATCCGATTCCAGAGAGTTGGTATAGGTTCTCCAATCGCCCCTCACTAAATCCAAAGTAGCAAAACGAAGTACAATATCATCGGTGAATCCAGTCATGTACATACGCATAAAGCTCACGGAGCGGAAGTCAGAAATTCCTCCAATTCTGCAATCGTCACAAATATCACTTAATGGAATTTTGTACTGAATCCATCTCCTGTTCAGTTGACCTCCATTAGGAAGTGGTGGCGTCATACCTTGACGAATGTCCGTTACGTACTGATCATCAATCGTGGTATTAGGCCTGATTTGAATACGGTACTCAAAGTAACTGTTTACCGTATTCATGGTCAAATCCCGATCAATGTCTTCCACGTCTGGTAAAGTTGTTGACCCTCTATTTGTATTGGTGACCGCTACAGGAGAGTTTCCATCAGGGTTATTGAAATCGATATAACGTTCTAAAATGCTTCCCTCCCTGTTCAAATAATATTGATAATTATCCAAAGCGGGGTCTTCACTTGGCCCGTTATAGATTGTTGCTTCCTCAGAATCGTTTAATCCATCCAGACCAACATCTTGTTGATCACGGTTGCCTTCATCGGCATCAAAGGCATAGACCAAAGACTGAGTCGAAGGCACCTGCCCCCAAATGGTCTCTCTAGGGATTTCGTTATTTGTACTTGCCGGAAGTCCATTTTCATATTGTTTTCTTCCATCCCGTAAAATATCTTCAGAAATGTTACCTAGATTGAGCACCAATTCTCCAACATTGGCATCAGAGGTTTCACCATCTATATAAGGGTCCAATACCCAGAACTGCACAAATTCTACGTTGGATTGCTCAAAATTGGTGCTGCTCAAAGGACGCATAATCCCTGCCCATTTTTCTTGAGGAGTTTCTGCTGCAAAATCAGGATTTGCGTTATAGGGCCCTTTTTGATCTGGATAATATACCAAATCCAAAGTACCCTGTACTTGAGTCTGACCCTGGGCGATATCGGTTTCGGTAAATATTTCATTGATGAATACCCGTCTAGTGGTATTCAAGGAGACATCATTATCAGATAGCCCTGTGGGTCTTTGGTTGGTGTAAAAAATTGGGTCGATGGTATACCAAGCCAGTTTTGCACGCTCATAACCTACATCAATATCCGTTCGATCTTGTAAAAATTCCACTGGAGGACTCGCCAAAGACCATCCCAAAGATGACCGAATATCAATCAAGGCCTGTGCTCCTTCAAAATCATCAATATATGTAGTTGTTTCACCTTCAAAATCCGCATTTTTGGGCGAACTTGGTTTTAAAAAGGCTACTTCTCCCCGAATGGAAAGATTAGAAGGGACATCAGTATCAATGTTTGGCAATTTGTTGACCAACCTAGTCAAAAACGGAATCTCAGTACTGAAATTTCCGTTTAATCCGAAGATGGTATTGTTTACCGGTTCGACTCCAAAATTGGATTTTTGGGTCAACGGACGTTCATTTAAATTCAATAAAGTACCACCCAGGACAAAGTTTTCGTTGAATTTGTGTTCCACATTTATCCCTGTAAACCTTCTTGTTTGCTGTCCAAATACGGCATTGTTTTCAACAGAAATATTGATTGGGGTATTCGAAGCCGCCAAACCTGGATCCAGTATTTGCACCGTTCCAGCTTGATAATTGACGGTATAATCAATCCCTTCTTGCAGCTGTCTCCCTCCTGCTGTTACTCGAACGGAACCCCTCGGCACGTTAAAAGCACCAATAGGGATACCATTATTACCCTCAGACTTGTAACGTCCTTTTATTTGAAAGCGATTTTTTTCGGCATCTTGTAAGGAAGCTGCCTTGGTTTTGGCGTACATATTTCTGAATACGTAGCGCTCTTGGTTGGCATTATAACCGGCATCATTTTCCACATTATAGTTTCCACCTCCAAGAAGATCAAAAAGATACTCTCCAAAAGGTTCAACCTTTGTAAAAATGATGCGACCCGACTGTGGGTCCACAGTAATTCCCGGGACATAATCAAAGAAACCATCCCCCCCGGGTTGCACATCGTTGTATACATTTAAGCGATCTAGATTAAACACATCTATCAGAATACGCTCCTCTAGACCAGTTGGCCATCCCATGTTGGGGTCAACTGGGGTAATATAGTTTCTAGGTGTAGGGTCTGAGTATAAAATATTCAGTTTAAAATCCTCCTGACTTAATTGAAATGCCCCGGTGGAGTAGATGTTTTTCATCATCAAATCCCAGATAGGGTCTTCCACGTTGGTAATGTTGCTTTTGAGAAGCTTAAGAATCAAAGTGTTGTTCTCAATAATCGGATTAACTCCTCCGGAAATTGTTGTGGCGTCAATTCCGCCATTGGCAAATTCCCCAACTTGAAATACCTGACCATCAATAGTATATTGGAAAGCGACCCCCAATACCTCATCATTGCTCAAGCGTTGATTTAAGGAAATATAGCCCAATTGTGAATCGAATTGATAATCCCGACCTATTTCCAATTTTCTAGCGTTCTCCAAAATAGCATAATCGAAACCTTGGTTTACTTGATATCCAGGAATGTTAAATCCCTGTTCTACAGTCGCAATGTCACGAATGGATTGCGTCAAAGCTCCTGTTCCAATTTGATCGGGGTCAAAATTATTTGCACCGTTCTGAGGGTAGCCCGTAGCGATAGCGGAAGTATCAAAGAAACCAGCTGGGGCACCTCCATTTATTCCAATCCGAGTCCTATTTTCTATAGCTTCACCCAAATCCTGAATTGCCACAACATTTCTAACATTCAGAGTTTGTTGGTTTCGGTTGGTCACCCAAACTTCCAAACGGGTAATTTGAACATTACTTCTTATAAATGGATAATTTGCCAAAGCTTGGTCATAATTATCGCGGAAATATTGCGCCAAGAAAAAGTGTTTGTCCTCATCATAATCCAAAGCAGTCAATGCAAACTCGTTCAGTGTTCCTCCACCTTGGGCCACAACTGTATTATTTTGCGAACGTTGCTCAGAAAACACTGCAGTAACGGTAGTTTTCCCGAATTGTAGCTGCGTTTTTACCCCAAACAGACTTTGTGCCCCAGTAATCAGTGAACTATTTAGAGGCATATTCACATTACCGATTTCGATACTTCGAAGTATGTCATCATCATCTGGTGTATAATCCAGTTTAACCAGATTCTGAAAATCGAATGTCGCTTCAGTATCATAATTGGCGGTTACTTGCAGCCGTTCACCCACCTTCCCCAATAAACTTAGACTTATTCTTTGGTCAAAATCGAAGGAGAGATTCGTTCTGTTACGTGGTGAAAGTGCAGGGTTGTCATTTTTTTGCCACAAAACCCCTAAATCCATTGCCACGGACCCTTGCGGAATTACTTCAATGGTATTCCCTCCGAAAACAGATTCAAAAAAACTATTGTTTACATAAAAATTGGGCAAAAGGTTTTTTCTGGCCTCTTCCGATCCTTGTTTCTTCCCAACAAAAGCATCTATCTTTTCCTTGAAATAGGATTTCATTTGCTCCTTCTGGACCAAATCATAGTATTGTTGAGGGGTTAAGATTGTAGGATGGGTAATGTTGAAATCACCAATACTTTCTGTATAGATATAACGATCTAAATTAGGGTCATAGGTGTATTTGGCAATAATACTATCGGGGTTTTCCAATATCAGACGCCCCAAAGCCACTCCGGTTTGGACAGAGTCTTGAGCCTGGACATCAGCTTCTTGCCCCACAATCTGCATGGTGACCAAGAAACTTACAACAAAGAAAAAGTGCTTAGATCTTAAAAATCTAAGTATTGGTTTTGCCCCTCTTTTCAAACTAGTTACAAATTTTTCAGCGCCAGTTTTATAATGTTCTCAACGCTTAGTGAAGGATCTTCGGATAACACCTTGTCCACAACCTTTTCGGATTGTCTTCGGACAAAACCAAGAACCTCTAAAGCAGATAACGCTTCTTCTTTGCTTGTATTGTTTGATTGAAGGGAAACTTCTCCCATATCTTGGACTTTCAAAATTTTGTCTTTTAAGTCCAATATTACTCTCTGAGCAGTCTTAGCTCCTATCCCCTTGACTCCCTGAATAATAGGCACATCACCATTGGCGATTGCATCACGAACTTGAGCAGGAGACAAAGATGATAACATTGTTCGAGCGGTACTGGAGCCCACCCCAGAAACGGAAATCAATAATCTAAAAACTTCGCGTTCGGTTTTTTCCACAAATCCGAAAAGGGTATGTGAATCCTCTTTAACCTGCAGATGGGTAAACAATTGAATATTCTCCTGATCTTTGAGTTGGGAAAATGTGTGAAGTGATATGTTAAGAAAATATCCCACCCCATTGCACTCTATAATAACATAGGTAGGATTCTTTTCGACCAGTTTTCCTTTGAGATGGGCAATCATTTAGACCGATGGATTAATGTTCTTGTTTTGCTTTCCTTCTTTTTTCTCGCTCTTGGGCGTCAATCACTGCTACTGCGGCCATATTCACCATTTCGTCAACACTTGCCCCCAACTGAAGGATGTGTGCCGGTCTTGTCAAGCCCAACATGATAGGCCCAATGGATTCTGCATTATGCAACCCTTTAAGTAATTTATAGGTAATGTTGGCGGCTTCCAAATTAGGAAAAATCAGTGTATTCACTTTTTTACCTGCTAGCTTGGAAAAGGGGAAGTTATTATGGCAAAGCTCCTGATCTAAAGCAAAATCAGTCTGAATTTCCCCATCAACGATAATATCTGGGTTACGTTCGTGAAGTATCTCCACGGCCTGTCTTACTTTCTGCGCATTAGGATGGTTAGATGAACCATAGTTTGCATATGACAACATAGCAACTACCGGACTAAACCCAAAGGTACTTGCAACATTCGCGGTCATTAATGCAATTTCTGCCAACTCTTCAGCATTTGGGTCGACATTTATAGAAGTATCCGCTAGAAAAAGGGGACCTCTTTCAGTAATCATGATGTTGACCGTAGAAGCTTTTTTGACTCCTTTGGCCCTACCCAACACCTCAAAAACCGGTTTCAAAACCTTCGGATAAGATCTAGAATACCCTGAAATCATTCCATCTGCATCGCCTTCAAGAATCATCATTGAGCCAAAATAATTACGTTTACCCATGTTGATTCTGGCACTGTATTGAGTCTCTCCTTTTCGTTTTCGGGACTCCCACAGTTTCATGGCATATTTGGTTCTGATTTCCTTGGACTCATCTGACCTTGGGTCGATAATAGTCACATCCGCATCAAAATCCAGTTCCTTCTTCAAGTTTTCGATTACTTCCCTGTTACCCAATAAAATTGGTATGGCTATGCCTTCATCATGAACTATTTGAGCTGCCTTCATTACATCCAACAGTTCGGCTTCGGCAAAAACGATACGTTTCGGGTTGACTCGGGCGCGATTATGCATCAACCGCATGACCTTGTTATCATTCCCTGATCTTTGGTACAGTTGTTCTTCATATTTTCCCCAATCTTTAATTGGAGCTTTGGCCACACCACTTTCCATAGCAGCTTTAGCTACGGCAGGTGGTATTTTGGTAATTAGACGGGGATCAAATGGTTTAGGGATGATATACTCCTTTCCAAAAGCAATTCGGGTTGTATCATAAGCAATATTCACCTGTTCCGGAACAGGTTCTTTGGTTAACTCTGCCAAAGCCCTTACTGCGGCCATTTTCATTTCTTCATTGATCTTGGTGGCACGGACATCCAAAGCACCCCTGAAAATAAATGGGAATCCCAAAACATTATTCACCTGATTAGGATGGTCCGAACGACCAGTCGCCATAATCACATCATCACGAGTTTTACAGGCCAAATTATATTCAATCTCGGGGTCAGGATTTGCCATAGCAAAAACGATGGGATTCTTAGCCATAGACTTGAGCATTTCTGGAGTCATGATATTTGCTATGGAGAGTCCTATGAAAACATCGGCACCTTCCATAGCTTCTTCCAATGTGTCAATTTTTCTCTCAGAAGCAAATTCCCTTTTTTCGGCAGAAAGGTTCTCCCTATCATTTCGAATCACTCCTTTGCTGTCCAACATCACTATATTTTCGGCTTTTGCACCAAAAGCTTTGTATAAGCGGGTACATGATACAGCAGCTGCCCCAGCTCCGCTGACCACAATTTTGATTTCATCCATTTTCTTACCAGCCAATTCTATCGCGTTGAGTAATGCGGCTGCAGAAATTATGGCCGTTCCATGTTGGTCATCGTGCATTACAGGAATATCGAGCTCTTCTTTGAGTCTACGTTCAATTTCGAAAGCTTCAGGTGCCTTAATATCTTCCAGATTGATTCCACCAAAAGTCGGAGCTATAATCTTTACAGTTTCGATGAACTTATCAACATCAGTAGTATCAAGCTCGACATCCATACCATCAATGTCAGCAAAAATCTTGAACAGCAAGCTTTTACCTTCCATCACAGGCTTTGAAGCTTCAGGGCCAATATTCCCCAACCCCAGCACGGCAGTTCCATTGGAAATCACGGCAACTATATTCCCCTTTGCAGTATATCTGTATACATCTTCTGGATTTTTCTCAATTTCCAAACAAGGTTCTGCAACCCCAGGTGAATAGGCCAATGCCAAATCGCGTTGAGTGGCATATGGTTTAGTGGGGACAACTTTTATTTTTCCTGGCTGTGGTTCAGCATGGTACAATAGTGCTTCCTTACGCTGATTTTCTTTGCTCATACCTGAATTTTAGAACTGCTTTGTTATTTTCGAAACGTCAAAGGTATTTAAAATTAAAAGCCCCAAAACATTTTGGAGCTTTTATTGATTATAAAAAGAGCTATCAATCTTCTTCCTTAACATTTAAACGCATTGCTAAAATTGAAGCAATTACAAAGCAAGTCCCGGCAAAAAACATTGTGTTAACAGAGTTTCCGCCCAAAAGATTTTTAAAAATAGGTCCAAAACTCAATGTTTGTATTCCCATTGGGATCACGATCATCATATTCAAAATCCCCATATAAACCCCTCTCCTTTCCTGAGGAACAATTTTGGAGACCATACTATATGGAATACCCATCATCGCGGCCCATCCAATTCCAAATAAAACCATGGGAAACAGCACATAAATTGGATCCGTAATGTTGGGAATTGCCAACAAGGCCAATGCAGTCCCGAAAAGACTTAAAGCGTATATTTTCTTTCCTCCAAACTTAAATGTTAATGGCACTAATATCAAAGCCACTACTGCCGTCACCACATTATAGGTTGTACTCATTTTTGCTGCCTGAGCCGCTGCTTGTGAAGTATCAAAACCTAAAGTAGTCCTAAATAACGGTGTAATAAACTGCCAATAAATAAAGAGGGCATACCATTGAAACAAGTAAACTGCCGAAAGTCTCCACATAAATTTTGGCATATCCTTTACGGCATGGGAAATCTCAACAAAAGGCATTTTAAAACGCTCAATAAACGGAAGGCTCTTATGCTTGTTTATTTCTTTTAACTCTTCATCACTGGGCGGAATTTCCGGAGTTTTTAAAACCGACCATAAAATTGTCGCTATCGACAAGAATGATCCAATGAAAAAAGAATAATATAGCCACTTGGGGATGGTTCCTTCTACTTCTTGACCTCCACCAAACCAATCTTGAAATAAAAAGATTGAGGCATTTGCCAAAAGAATTCCAGCACCAACAAACAAACTTTGCATTTGATATCCGATACTCAATTGGCTATCTGGTAATTTATCCCCCACAAACGCCCGATAAGGTTCCATAGCCATATTGTTGCCCACATCCAAAATCCACAACAGACCCACTGCAAACCATAAGGCGGGACTGAGAGGAAAGGCAAACAGACAGATACTGCCCATTATAGCGCCAATAAGGAAAAAAGGTTTTCGTCTTCCCCATTTTGGTGACCATGTCTTATCTGAAATAGCACCAATGATGGGTTGAACAATCAACCCAGTAACGGGTCCAGCTATATTGAGTATAGGTAAAATTTCTTCTGCAGCTCCAAGAAATAGAAAAATAGGGTTGATGGCGCTTTGTTGTAATCCGAAGCTGTATTGAATCCCCAGAAATCCAACATTCATATTGAATATTTGCCAGAAATTCAGACGAGGTTTTGTGATTTTAATCATTAACTATAACATTTGATTGTTCCAATTTGCAATTGCAAGCCCTTAACAATATAAGGTTTTAATCTTGAGAATTTTGGTGTAAACCCACATTCACAAGATTAAATACTAAACAATAATTTCTCTTGTTTTTGCTCTGTTCCAAAGATCTCAAACTTATTCCGCATTAAATTTACCTGCAGCGCTACCCATTCATCATTATTTATCCATTTGAGATGTAAATTGGCTTGGTCAATTTCTTCTATCTTGAAATCTCCATTAAATGCGTTATGGGAATTTCTAAGCTTCATCAGGGCGGACAGGTTTTGAAACATTGCACTCTTGTTTTTCTCCAAAACCTCTCCCTTGGTATAGTAATGCCGATTTATATCCCTCCCAACATTTGTCTTGTTCAACAACTCCATATCATTGTCATCTCCAAACAAACCCACATAGTAAACCTGGGGAATACCGGGCACAAAAAACTGAATTGCCCGAGCTGCCAGATAAGCATTCTCATTCTTCCTCAAAGCCTCAAAGTATGTGCAGTTGACTTGATAAAGATCCAGATTGGAAGCCGCGGCTCCTGTTGCCTTTCTGCTCCTTCCTTCACTATTTTCATGAATGGTATCCACTATACCTTCCAAAACGGAGTCGGGAATCAATCCTTTTTCCTCCCCTTCAGATGCCACATCAACCACCCCGATACCATCATGAGTATCCAACACAGTTATAACATTTCGAGGTGAAATTTGAAGCCAGTGTTTTAAATTTTCAGCATTTTTATTGAACAGAGCATCCAGTACCAGAACGGGCAAGGCAAAATCATATACATAGTCTACCTTTTGAGCTATCTCGATTTGAGTTTTATAAAATGAATGAATCTCGACCAAAACCTCAATACCAAACTTTCTTGCTTTCTGGGTAAGGGCATCAATAAACTCAAAAGTTTCAGGTATCATAAAGCATGAACTTCCAGCCTTTTTAATCGCGTAACCTGCTGCATCCAAACGGATCATGGATATTCCCGCTTTTTGATAGATTTCCAAAATCGAATCCAGATACGCCTTTCCGGCAACGGAATTCACATCGATATCCACCTGTTTTGAGGTAAAAGTGGTCCAAATCATTTTTTCTGAACCATCTTTAAATCGGTATTTTGTAAATGGTAGTCCCGGTCTAGGCCTATAAATCAAGGCTAGTTCTTGCTCATTTACACCGTTTGGAAAAACTTTATCCCTCGTTAAGAATAGCGCAGAAAACTTTGAATCATCGCCATTTTGGATAAAATCTCTAAATTCTTTTGAATCAGCCGACATATGATTCACAATAAGATCCGCCATAACATCAGCTGTAACAGACAAGCTTTTTACATCATCCCAATTGCCAAGTCTGGCATCCACCGTTTTATGGTCGATAGGATCAAAGCCTGCATCCTCTCCGTCAATGGAATTAAAAAAGGGTAATACATGCACCCCACCAAATAGCCCGTCCAACTCGTTTTCCAAAAGAGCTTTGAGCTCCTGAAAATTAGCGCAGCCTATTCGGTTCACATAAGTTATCAGCTGTATTTTGTTCTTCATCAGTCTTTTTTTCAATTTTGAACTGAAGGCTTACAAGTCAATCTAACATAAATGCAAAGAGCGAAAGTCTTATCAAACTTTCACTCTTTTACAAATCCCATTCATCAAAAAATACTGATTGACAATCACTTAACCTAATCTCAATAATCCTAAGGAATAGGTTATTGATTCTCTAATTTAGGATTTGAATTTTACTCTTGGTAGTTTTTCTTGACGAAAACGTTTTCGATTCTGACAATTTGCTATTTTTGATTAGACAGTGACCAGCAATCATCCAACTTATGAGCAGAACAACCCTCCAACAGATTGCTTTAAGTTTGAATATTTCGGTGACAACGGTTTCAAAAGCGCTGAGATCATACCCTGATGTAAGTCAAAAAACCATAGATCGGGTGAAACAAGCCGCAGCCGAACTAAATTATAAACCCAATGCGTTTGCTGTAAATCTTCGAACACAAGAATCCAAAACAATTGGTTTGGTCATTCCAGAAATTGTACATCAGTTTTTTTCGAGTGTAGTCAAAGGTGTTATTGAGGAAGCCGAAAAAAATGGGTATACGGTCATCATATTGCAATCCAATCAAAATCTGGAAATTGAAAAGAAAAGAATAGAATTCTTAATGGACAAGCAGGTTGACGGCATCCTAATCGCACTAGCAGATGAAACTGTAGAATATTTCCACCTTTTTGAAGCACAAGCCATTGACCTCCCCATCGTAATGTTCGACAAAATTGGAAAAACAGTGCCTTGCTCTAAAGTGATTATTGACGATGTGAAAGCCGGGTATGAAGCCACAAAACATTTGATTGAGGCCGGCTGCAACAAAATAGCACATTTTAGAGGCCCTCTAACTTCTCAAAATTCTATCGACCGCTACGAAGGATATAAAAAAGCCCTCGCAGAATTTGATTTAGAATTTAACGAGTCGAATGTTTATCACTGTAAGGAAATGAGCTTTGACATTGGTAAGGAAAATGCCCGCAAAATGTTGAGCAAGAGACATAAAATCGATGGGATTTTTGTCAACACTGACATGATTGCTGTTGGCGCCATGGCCGAGCTCAAAGATCAGGGTGTTGACATTCCAAATGACATTGCCATCATCGGTTTCGGAAATTGGTTTTTGTCCTCGGTAATCACTCCTTCCTTATCCACCGTAGCACAACCAAGTTACTCAATGGGAAAAATAGCTTTCAATACACTATTTTCCCAATTGAAAAGAAGAAAGGAAAATCAGCATATTGAGCACGAAACCATTATTCTACCAACCGAAATCATTGTGAGAGCATCTTCAACTCGAAAGTAAATCGATATTTCTTTTTAGGCCAGTATATTTGGTGCGCTTTACCGCAGACTTTTTGAAAACTTGCCTAAAAAAATCTTCCGTGATTTCCTCCCAATCCTTTTTGGTCATGGACAACAATTCGGGGTGCGGGTTGAACAAGGGTTCTTGATGTGGTTTTGAAAATCGGTTCCATGGACAAACGTCTTGACATACATCACAACCGAACATCCAGTCATCGAACTTCCCGTGAAATGCTGAAGGAATGCTGTCTTTCAATTCAATAGTAAAATAAGAAATACACTTGCTCCCATCCACAACGTAGGGTTCAACTATAGCTTCGGTCGGGCAGGCATCAATACAAGCCGTGCAAGTACCACAATGGTCCGTTACCGGTGAATCGTATTCCAGTTCCAAATCAATGATAAGTTCGGCAATAAAGTAAAAAGATCCTACTTGTTGGGTCAAAAGGTTGCTATGCTTGCCTACCCAACCCAAACCACTCCGGGCTGCCCAAGCCTTGTCCAATACCGGTGCGGAATCAACAAATGCCCTTCCATGAACTTCTCCGATTTCCTCTTGGATAAAACTCAACAAGCTTTTAAGCTTATCCTTTATCACAAAGTGATAATCGGTACCATAGGCATACTTGGAAATTTTATAGGATTCTGGGTTCTGTTGCTCGGAAGGAAAGTAATTCAGCAATAAAGAAACTACAGATTTTGACCCCTCAACCAATTTTGTGGGATCCAACCTTTTATCAAAATGATTTTCCATGTACCGCATCTCCCCATGCATGTTCTGGTTAAGCCATTTTTCTAAACGAGGTGCCTCTTCCTCCAGAAATTCTGCTTTGGATATGCCACAAGACAAAAAACCGAGGCGCTTGGCTTCGGTCTTAATCAATTCTGTATATCCTTTTTTTGGGTTCAACTTAAAATAGTCCCTCCTGTGTCCCTCCTTTTAATTTACCCAAATGCCTGTAGGCCAATTCGGTTACCTCTCGCCCTCTTGGAGTACGCATAATGAATCCTTGTTGGATTAAAAAAGGTTCGTATACCTCCTCAATGGTTTCTGCACTTTCAGAAACCGCGGTGGCCAAAGTTGTTATCCCAACAGGACCACCTTTAAACTTGTCAATTATAGTGCTCAGAATTTTGTTGTCCATCTCATCCAGACCATGGGCATCGACATTAAGCGCTTTGAGCCCGAATTTAGAGATATTCATATCAATATTTCCGTCACCTTTTATCTGAGCAAAATCCCGAACTCTACGTAAAAGAGCGTTGCAGATTCTGGGAGTGCCACGACTTCTGCCTGCTATTTCGATTGCAGCCTCATTGGTAATGGGCACTTTAAGAATATCCGCGCTTCGTTCAACAATGGTCGAAAGTAGTTCGGTGTTATAATATTGTAATCGACTTTGAATACCAAATCTTGCCCGCATCGGTGCTGTGAGCAATCCGGAACGCGTAGTAGCCCCCACCAGAGTAAAAGGACTCAAATTGATTTGAACCGTACGGGCATTGGGGCCTGTCTCAATCATAATATCAATCTTATAATCCTCCATTGCGGAGTAGAGATATTCCTCTACGATGGGACTTAGACGATGAATCTCATCAATAAACAGCACATCCCTTTCCTCCAAATTGGTCAAAAGCCCGGCCAAATCGCCTGGTTTGTCCAAAACAGGGCCAGAGGTAATCTTAATGCCCACTCCCAATTCGTTCGCCAAAATATGCGCCAATGTAGTTTTCCCCAATCCAGGAGGACCATGAAACAAAGTATGGTCCAATGCTTCACCTCTCAGGTTGGCGGCCTGAACAAAAACCTTCAAGTTTTCCAACACCTGTTCTTGACCAGTAAAATCATCAAAGGTAATGGGCCGCAAAGCCCTTTCGATATCCAGTTCTTCCTGCGAAAAATTATCTGATGTCGGGTCTAGGTTTTCATTCATATCCTAACAAATATAGTTGAAACCCCAAGTACTTGAAACCTATTCCATCAAAATAACCAGAGGTATGCATATGTAGGCTCTTCTTAAAAATCTATGGCTTAAATTAGATACATAAAATATCATTCCTCAATTCCGTATAATATGGCAACATCCAATTACCCCATTGGCATTTTACAATACATACCTTTCTTTTACGTAATCTGGTCAGACGATTTGCTTTCGGCTTCGGAGGTTTCGGTCGTAAAAAAAACCATAGAAGATGATCCCATATTAAATCCGGATGAAAAGAAGCAATTATTGCTATGGCTGAATCGGGAACAACCTCCAACAGAACAAGAATTTAAGCGATGGAAGCAAACCATAGCCAGTTCCAAAGTGAAACTTGTTGAGAGTGACACTTATCCTTTGGCATTTTTGAGCCAGCGTTTGGGCAATGCGTATTGCGATCAGTGCGACTTTAACGAGCATTTAAAGCACATCGAAATAAATTTAGGCATACAACCAAACCACTACAACCACTTGTTTGATGTGGAAGTTGAGCATGAAAAAACCTCCAATCTATACAATGCTGCAAGCTTTGATACCTTACTTAAAGGAAATCACTCTGCTGAGATTGATGCGTTTCGAACTTTTTTAAACCAAGATATTTTTAAATGGAGTATCCTTCGAGACAAGGACGCATTCAGAAACAAAGTATTGAAACAGGTTTCCCTTTTAGGTGAAAAAGGATACGGTGCCATGGCCTATCCCAAACCTTATGGAGGAACCGACAACATGCCCTCCTATGCAGCCATATTTGAACATTTGATGTTTGTTGATGGTAGTCTTGCTGTAAAATTCGGGGTTCAATTTGGACTTTTTGGGGGAAGCATACAAAAATTGGGCACAAAGAAACATCATGATATTTATTTAGGTGATGCAGGAAAGGCGAAACTGCTAGGATGCTTTGCCATGACGGAAACAGGACACGGTTCTAACGTAAGGGGCATAAGAACAACCGCTACATATGATAAAAAAACTGATTCCATCATAATCCATACACCTGGTCAAAACGACAACAAGGAATACATTGGAAACGCCTTACACTCTAAAATGGCTTCGGTGTTTGCGCAACTTATTGTGGATGGAAAGAATGAAGGCGTCCATGCCATTTTGGTTCCGCTACGGGATGAAAATCATGATTTACTTAAAGGAGTAACCATCAAAGACAACGGCTACAAACTCGGATTGAACGGGGTTGATAATGGGAAGATATGGTTTGACCAAATAAGTGTACCTCGAGAGAATCTATTGGACAAATATGGGGAAATTAAGGATGATGGCACCTATTTTTCCACCATAAAAAACCCCAACAAGAGGTTTTTCACTATGTTAGGAACTCTGGTCGGCGGACGCATCTGTGTGGCCAAAGGTGCTCTGGGAGGTGCTAAAATGGCCTTGGCCATTGCGGTAAAGTATGCACTGAACCGAAGACAGTTTAATGACAGTGTCAAAATTCAAGAGGATTTGATTATGGACTATCCCACTCATCAACTTCGTTTAACTCCAGCTGTTGCCAGTGCCTATGTCTATCATTTTACTTTAGAAGAAATCATGCAAAGGTACAGCAATGACGCTCAGGTTGACAAGAGAAAAATTGAAACACAGGTAGCTGGATTAAAGTCAATCATTACCTGGTTTGCCAATAGTACCATTCAAGAATGCAGGGAAGCTTGCGGTGGAAAAGGGTATCTGTTGGAAAATCGAATTACCGACCTTAAAGGGGATGTAGATATATTCACCACTTTTGAAGGAGATAACAATGTATTGCTGCAACTTGCCGCCAAAGGAATTCTTTCGGACTTCAAGGCTGAGTTCAATAGCGCAGGGTTCACTTCTGTGTTAAAATTACTTCGTACCCAATTATCTGATAAGTTAAGCACCATCAATCCTATTTATTCAAACAAGGTGGATTCCGAGCATTTGTACAATTCAAAATTCCATAGGCATGCGTTTGATTATAGAACTCGTAGGTTGACCTATACCTTGGCAATGCGTATTCGAAACTATATTAAAAAGGGTATTCCTTCTTACCAGGCCTTTTTAAAGGTCCAAACGCATTTATTGGCCTTGGGAAAGGCTTATAGTGTAGATTTGGCATATCAGACATTTTCTGAATATTGCACTACAATACCTGATGAAAAGTATAAAAGTTTAATGCAAAAAGCAGGAGCACTTTACGCCCTTAACGAATTGCATATCGATTCAAGATGGTATTTGGAGCAGGGATATTTTGGTGGGGTTAAATCGAAAGCGATTCGACAGCGAGTAGAACGTTTATCCACCGAACTTCGCCCGCACATCGAGGTTTTGGTCGATGGGTTTGGAATACCGCAACATTGCCTTACCGCTCCCATAACAAAATGAGCTATTCCAGTTTTTTAATAAGTTGGGCAGTATCCAAAAACTCCAACACTGTAATTTGAGGATTGCCATAAAGGTATGTTTTCGTATTCCCTTTTGCATTAAGTTCCAAATCTCGAAATGCATATACCCTAGCACTTGCCGTATTTTCAATATTGATATTAAATGAGCCTGCTTCCATCGTCTGTCCTTTATATCTGGAATTCCCAGATAAATTTGCCTGTATCCTATCCGATGTTCCTTCCAAGGTCAACATTCCGTTTGCGTCAAGTTCCACCAAACTGACCTCATTGACGGCATAAATAAATGCTTCTGCCCTATTGCCCAAACTTACATTCAAGGAATCTACATCGACATTGAAATCACCTTTGCTAATGCCTTCCATGTTGATATCCATCACAGATGCACTTGCTTTAAGGTTCAACCTTGTATTTTCAAAAGTATCTACAAAAAGTTCATCACTACTTATTATATCATCTGCAATTATACTTCCCTTTTTCAACGTAATTGCTTTGAGTTCGGTATAATTAATTGTAATATCAAACTGTTTCTTCGCGGTAACGTTATAAAAGGAGCTAATAACAAGGGTGCTGTCCTCTACCTTAAACTTTAGGATGTCGATTAAGTTATCATCGGCCACAATTTCATAACCGGGGCCAAAAGATTTTTTTAAAACAATATCCAAATCATCATTCAATTGTATCGCATTGAATGCGGGAAGTTCACCATTTACTTCAGTAACAATCCGACTTCCTTTTATTTTAGGCTTACGTTGGGCCACTACAGCAATATGGCACAATAACAACAGTAGAATAGCTAAATTTTTCACTTTGTGTTCGCTTTAAGGGTTATTAAAGATATTATAATTACAGACACAATTGCCATACCAAATTGCTTGAACAAAAAAAGCCCATCCAAAAGGATGGGCTTTTATCTTATTGAAAATCTTTAATGATGAAGCTCTTCTTCATTTTCCTGTAAAGGAACTGTTTGCGGAACAAAATCTTGCCCAGGAAGAATATATTCTCCATTTTCATAGGTTTTACTATAGTCGTAAGCCCAACGATGCACATGAGGAATTGCTCCTGGCCAGTTACCGTGGATATGTTCTTGCGGTGCAGTCCATTCCAAAGTATTGGCTTTCCAAGGGTTCAATGGACCTCTTTTTCCGTAGTAAATACTTCTTACAAAGTTGAATACAAACACCAACTGAACCGCAGCTGTGATGATTGCAAATACCGTCATCAATATCTGAACGTTGGTCAACTCATCAAACATTGGGAAAGCTGTGTTCTCATAATATCTACGAGGAACCCCTGCCATACCTACAAAATGCATAGGGAAGAAAATTCCATAGGAACCAATAGCCGTTACCCAAAAATGTACATAACCCAAATTCTTGTTCATCATTCTACCTTGGAACATTTTAGGGAACCAATGATACACTCCTGCAAAAAGACCATACAATGCGGAAATACCCATCACCAAGTGGAAGTGGGCCACAACAAAATATGTATCGTGAACATTGATATCAAGTGTACTATCTCCAAGAATGATTCCCGTTAGACCTCCAGTGATGAAGGTTGAAACCATACCAATGGAAAAGAGCATTCCTGGGTTGAGCTGCAGATTCCCTTTCCAAATAGTGGTTATCCAGTTAAATGCTTTTACCGCAGATGGAATTGCAATCAACAAGGTTGTAAACGTAAATACAGATCCTAGGAATGGGTTCATTCCAGAAATAAACATATGGTGTCCCCAAACAATGGTAGATAAGAATGCAATAGCTAAAATGGAAGCAATCATAGCACGATATCCAAAAATAGGTTTACGGGCATTTACCGCCATTACTTCGGATACAATACCCATTGCCGGAAGTATAACAATATAAACCTCTGGGTGGCCCAAGAACCAGAACAAGTGCTCAAACAATACCGGAGATCCACCTTGATAGTGCAATACTTCTCCCTGAATAAAAATATCGGACAAGAAGAAAGATGTGCCAAAGCTCCTATCCATTATCAACAACAAAGCTGCTGAAAGAAGCACAGGGAAAGAAATTACACCGATTACGGCAGTTACGAAGAAAGCCCAAATAGTCAATGGCAAACGTGTCATTGACATTCCTTTGGTTCTTAAGTTCAAAACAGTAACAATGTAGTTCAAAGACCCCAAAAGTGACGAGGCAATAAATACCGCCATGGATACCAACCATAATGTCATACCGGCACCCGAACCGGGCTGTGCCATAGGTAATGCGCTCAACGGTGGATATATCGTCCATCCTGCTGCTGCTGGCCCTGCCTCAACAAATAATGAAATGACCATAATTACGGCCGAGACAAAGAACATCCAAAATGAAAGCATATTTAGGAATCCAGATGCCATATCACGTGCACCAATCTGCAACGGAATCAATAGGTTACTGAATGTACCACTCAAGCCAGCGGTAAGTACAAAGAACACCATAATGGTTCCGTGCATGGTAACCAAACCTAAATAAATATCTGCATCCATAACCCCATCAGGAGCCCATTTACCTAAAAACGCTTCAAATACAGAGAAAGATTCTCCTGGCCATGCCAATTGCATTCTAAACAACAATGACATAGCAATTCCAATGAAGCCCATAATCAAAACACCAGTAATAAGATATTGCTTAGCAATCATCTTATGGTCTTGACTAAAGATGTATTTGGTTATAAAGGTTTCTTTATGATGATGTCCGTGATCGTCGTGTCCTTGTTCGTGCCCTGTAGCTGACATAATCTGTTTTAAGTTTTATAAAGGTTCTATCCTATGAGTATTATTCGACGGGTGTAACAATTTGATCAAACGTGGTCTGTTCCGCCAACCACTTGTTAAACTCCTCTTCGGTTTCCACAATAATCTTCATTTGCATATTGTAGTGTGATTTTCCGCAAATCTTGTTACAGAGGAGCACATAATCAAACTCCCAAGGTTCTGAATTAGGTTTGCCTTCGGCAGCCCATTTTGCCCGCAGTTCGTTGGTTCTTTTTACTTTATCAACCACGTCCGGATTCAAGCGCATTTCTTCCGTGGTAATTGTTGGCGTAAACGAAAATTGCGTGATCATTCCCGGAACACAGTTCATTTGGGCCCTAAAATGAGGCATGTAAGCCGAATGCAACACATCTTGTGATCGCATCATGAAGTTCACTTTTCTGCCCACTGGCAAGTGAAGTTCTTTTACAATTACATCATCAGCGGCATTAGGGTCAGCCTCATCCAAACCAAGCACGTTGGCACGGTCAATATCTATCAATCTAACACTTGCATCTCCTAATACATTATCGTCACCTGCATAACGAGCTGTCCAGTTAAATTGTTGGGCATAAAGCTCAACTATAAGTGGGTCATCCTCGTCATTCACATCCATAATATTGGTCCAAGTGTACAATCCCCAAAGAATCAAACCAGCCAAAACAATTACTGGAATAATGGTCCATATAAACTCCAACCGATCATTATCAGCAAAGAAAAGTGCCTTTTGGCCTTCTCTTCCTCGATATTTATATCCGAAGTAGTGCAATAAAGCTTGGGTAATGAACTGCACAAAAAAGATAATGGCAAATGATACCCACATTAACTGATCGTACTCACCGCCATGGGCAGATGACGCCTCTGGCAACAGCATCTTCGAGTACTTGGCAAAGCTAAAAATGGTAATACCGTAGATAAAAATTAAAAACGCAAATAATAGATAGCCATTGTAATTGTTATCTGAATCGTTGGCCACCTCTGAATATTCTGATTTTAGTTGAGACAATTCGAAAATCTTGGTCATTTGCCAGATTGCGATTGCTACCAGTACTAAAACAGTCAATGTTAATAATGCAGTCATTGTATCTCTTTCTAAGACTTAATCGTATTAATAATGAAATTGTCTACTCTCTTCAATAAATGGGTTGCGTTTTGGCTGCAATGGTGCTTTTGTGAGCGTATTGAACACCCAGAACACAAACAATCCACCAAAGAACAATATTCCACCTATTTCCGGTATTCCTATATGCCATTGATCTCCTACTGTTGCTGGCATCACCATATTGAACACATCCAAATAATGTCCGAACAGCACTACAATACCCGCCATGATCACAAACCAATTTACACGTTTGTAATCGCTGTTCATCAACACCAATAACGGGAAGATGAAGTTCATGGCCAACATACCAAAAAATGGTAATTTATAATCCTGGAACCTAGCTACGTAATAGGTTACCTCTTCAGGAATATTCGCATACCAAATCAACATAAACTGTGAAAACCACAAATAGGTCCAGAAAATACTAATGGCAAACATAAACTTGGCCAAATCATGAATGTGACTGTCATTTACATTTTCCAAATATCCTTTGGATTTCAGGTATATTGTAATAATTGCGATAACGGTTATTCCGGAAACGAACATACTTGCGAATACATACCACCCAAACAAGGTACTGAACCAGTGTGGATCCAAACTCATTATCCAATCCCATGACATCATGGATTCAGATATCAGATAGAATACCAAGAATCCGGCAGACCATCTAAAGTTCTTCACAAAGTTGCTATTGTCATCGGACTCATCCTGCGCCAATGAAAGCTTTCTTGAAAGCTGTCGGTAGAAAATCCATCCTCCCAAGAAAATGGCTGCTCTTACCAAGAAAAAGGTTGGGTTCAAGTATCCTGCCTTGCCTTGCAAAAGTTTGTCATGGGCAACTACATCGGCATCCATCCAAACGAACATATGGTTTACATGCATCACAGAAAGCACCAAAATCACAAATACAATAATCCCACCTGGAACCAAGTATGCGGTAATGCCTTCCATAACCCTGAACAGCATTGGGGACCAACCTGCTTGTGCAGCACGTTGAATGGCATAGAAAGCCAAAACACCCAATGAAATCATAAAGAAAAAGAATGCAGCTACATATAATGCAGCCCATGGTCTATTTTTAAGTTGGTGCAACAAGTGTTCATCGTGTGAAGCATCGTGCTCCTCTCCATGAGCAGCTTCTGCTACATGTGCATTATCATCACCATGGGAAGCTTCTTCCGTGTGGCCACCCCCATGATGATCATCGTGGGCAGAAGCCACAATTGCCTTAGCCTCTTCTACGGTGCTGGGAGCACTTAAAAATCCAGTTGCCAAACAAATGAATCCCACCGCCATTGCGATAAACGATCCTATCTTAAGTCTGTTTGAAAATGTATACATAATATGCTCTTCCAATTATTTTGTTAGGTCTTCCTTTAACTTCATCACGTATTCGGACACTTGCCACATCTCCTTCTCATTAGCCAATTGTGCAGCATAAGATCCCATGGAGTTCAATCCGTAATAAATTGTATGGTACGTTGTACCCACGGTAATATTACGAGCAACATCATCATAGCTAGGAACTCCCAATATTTTCTCACGTTTTACCAAAGTACCCTGTCCTTTTCCTTTTGGACCATGACAGATAGCACAATAGATATCGTATAGTTCCTTACCTTTAGCCAAGTTGGCCTCTCTATTCAATGAGTCCAAAGGACTTGGCTCCAATCTTGCCAATTCTTTTCCTTCCATGGTATTTTCAAATTTGTATGGCAAATACCCTCTTGCAATAGTGTTCTCAGGTGGAAGCATAGCTTCGGTGCCTTGAGGAAACAATCCATTGTCCACACCTTCGTATGTTTCATAGCCAACAGGCTCATACATGTTTGGCATGTATTGGTAGTTTGGACTGTTCTTGTCAAAACAGCTGGTTAAGGACATTGCCAAAACCAAGACAACACTTATTTTACCTAAATGCTTCATATTTTAAGACTCCTTTTCTGTAACATTTATTTCCACAGCTCCTGTTTCCCACAATAGCGCTGTCAATTCTTTTTCGTTGTCCCCTACACCAACTTCCATTAAAAAGTGGTCATCCGTTGTTCTAACATCGGGATTCTCAGCTTTTTTAAATGGCCACATTCTACTTCTTAAATAAAAAGTAATCACCATTAAGTGGGCGGCAAAGAAAACGGTCATCTCAAACATAATGGGAACAAAGGCTGGCATATTCTCCAAGTAGCTAAAGCTAGGTTTACCACCAATGTCTTGCGGCCAATCCTCAATCATGATATAATTCATCATTACAATGGCCACTGTCAACCCCAAACATCCGTACATGAACGATGTAATGGCTATACGGGTATCTTCCAAGCCCATTGCCTTGTCCAAACCATGCACAGGAAAAGGAGTGTACACCTCTTCGATATGGTGGTGCTCTGCCCTAACCTTTTTTACGGCATGCATCAACACATCGTCATCATTATAAAGTGCCTGTATAACTTTTGATGCCATAACTACTTTTTATCGTTTAATTTTTTAGCTTGTCCAGCCCAATCATCACGTTGCGCCCTACCTGGGAATGAACCTGTGATTGAATCCAACAAATCATATTCTTTTTCGGTCATTTTACTCACCTGGGCGAATGTAAAAATCCCTATCTGGTTCAAGGTTTCCTCCATTTGAGGACCAACACCTTTAATTTTTTTCAAGTCATCCGCTGTTTCTTTATCAGCATCGAAAGTACCAATGGAATCCAACAGAGAGGACACCTTGGACTGATCTATCTCCGTGGGTTGTTCTTTAGAAGTCTCAGTTGCTTTAACAGCTCCCTGCTTTGAAGGTGTTTGATACAGTGGTTTCCCTTCTGCTCTCAAATTTTTGAAGCGCGCCCCAGAAGACTTTAATATAGATTTTACTTCCGCTTGTGCAATTACCGGGAACGTTCTAGAGTACAACAAGAAGAGCACAAAGAAGAAACCAATGGTTCCAACAAATATTCCGATATCAATAAATGTAGGGGAGAACATTGTCCATGAAGATGGTAAGTAATCCCTGTGCAATGAGGTAACAATAATTACAAATCGCTCAAACCACATTCCAATGTTCACTACAATTGAGATAAAGAAGGAGAACATAATACTGGTTCGCAATTTCTTGAACCACATGAACTGTGGAGAGAACACGTTACAGGTCATCATTGACCAGTAAGCCCACCAGTAAGGACCAGTAGCTCTGTTCAAAAAGGCATACTGCTCATACTCAACTCCAGAATACCAGGCAATGAACAACTCTGTAATATATGCACATCCAACGATTGAACCTGTAATCATAATTACAATGTTCATCAATTCAATGTGCTGTACTGTGATATAAGCTTCCAGACTACAAACCTTTCTCATTATAATGAGCAAAGTATTCACCATAGCAAATCCAGAGAAAATCGCACCTGCAACAAAGTAAGGTGGGAATATGGTTGTGTGCCATCCTGGAATTACCGATGTAGCAAAGTCAAAAGATACGATAGTGTGTACCGAAAGTACCAATGGTGTTGCCAAACCTGCCAATACTAGAGAAACTTCCTCAAAACGTTGCCAATCTTTGGCCCTACCTGTCCAACCAAAACTCAATAAGCTGTAGATTTTCTTTTGAAAAGGCTTGACAGCTCTATCTCGAATCATTGCGAAATCAGGAAGTAATCCCGTCCACCAGAATACCAGAGAAACCGAAAGGTATGTTGAAATCGCAAATACATCCCAAAGCAAGGGCGAATTAAAGTTTACCCAAAGTGATCCGAATTGGTTCGGAATAGGAAGTACCCAATAACCCAACCATGGTCGACCCATGTGAATAATTGGGAACAAACCTGCCTGAATAACCGAGAATATGGTCATCGCCTCAGCAGAACGGTTGACCGCCATTCTCCATTTTTGACGGAATAATAACAATACCGCCGATATCAGCGTTCCTGCGTGACCAATACCTACCCACCAAACAAAGTTTGTGATATCCCAAGCCCAGTTAACGGTCTTATTCAAACCCCAAACCCCAATACCTGTGGATATGGTATAAATGATACATCCCAACCCCCAAAGGAACGCTACCAAAGCAATGGTAAAAACAATCCACCAATGTTTGTTGGCCTTTCCTTCCACAGGAGCAGCGATATCCACGGTAACATCATGGTATCCTTTATCTCCGAGTACTAAGGGCTTTCGAATAGGTGCTTCGTAATGCGACGCCATAATTTATCTTCTAGTTACTTCTTTTATTATTGATTAAGCCTCGTTGTCGTTTCTAACTTTAACATGATAGAACACATTAGGTTTTGTTCCCACATGCTCCAACAGATGGTACATTCTGTCATCTTCCTTCAACTCCGCAATCTTGCTATGCTCATCATTGACATCCCCAAATACCATGGCTCCACTACTACATGCAGCTGAACAAGCTGTTTGGAACTCGCCATCTTTAACGGTTCTACCTTCACGCTTAGCGTCCAAAATAGTTTTTTGGGTCATTTGGATACACATAGAACATTTTTCCATCACCCCTCTTGAACGAACGTTAACATCTGGATTAATGACCATTTTACCAAGATCATTATTCATGTTGAAATTGAATTCGTCGTTATCTGCATACAAGAACCAATTGAATCGGCGCACTTTGTACGGACAGTTGTTCGCACAATATCTTGTACCTACACAACGGTTGTAAGCCATTTGGTTTTGCCCTTGTCTACCATGTGATGTTGCCGCTACTGGACAAACGGTTTCACATGGCGCATGGTTACAGTGCTGACACATAACAGGCTGGAAAGCAACTTGCGGGTTAGCTGAAGGGTCCTCCATTTGACCAAATCCACCCAATGAGCCATTGTCCCCCCAAAGACCATCCATATTTTCTTTCTTCTCATCATCCTGCACAAACGTATCTTCTGACGAGTAGTATCTATCTATACGCAACCAATGCATATCCCTCGAAAGTCTCACTTCTCTCTTTCCAACCACAGGAACATTATTCTCCGCATGACAAGCAATCACACAAGCCCCACAACCGGTACATGCATTCAAATCGATTGACAAGTTAAAGTGATGCCCAATGGAACGGTCAAATTCTTCCCATAAATCAGCATCTGGAGAGGTAACTGGAATTTCTTGATGGTTCAATGAAACCTGAGGCATATGGTTCCATTCTTGATGATCTTTGGTATTGAAAATCTCCAAGGTAGTTTCCTTGATGATATCTCCACGCCCCATTAAAGTATTATGCAACTGGACACATGCAAATTCATGTTCCCCAGCAGTTTTTTCTATGTTGACCGATTGCACATCGGAAAAGTCCTTATACAAAGTATAAGCATTCACTCCTGTTGCCATTTCCGCCTGCATACCTGCTTTCTTTCCATATCCAAAAGAAAGACCGACCGTACCATTTGCTTGACCTGGCTGAATGATAACAGGAACATTTTCCAAAACAGCTCCATCAACCGTCAACTTAACATAGCTTCCGTTCAATCCACCATTGGCAACGTTATAATTTTCCAATTCCAATTTTTCAGCGTCAGCCTTAGAAACCGTGACATAGTTATCCCAAGATGCCCTCGAAATTGGATCAGGGAATTCTTGCAACCAAGGATTGTTGGCTTGGCGTCCGTCACCCATCCCTACTTTAGAATACAAAACGAGTTGAGCACCTTGACTAGTGGCGTTTATCAAAGAGCGTATGGAAGATGCAATAGGAATGATCTCAGATTGCTCCTCTTCTACTCCCTCAGCTTGAACAGGAGCACTTTCAGCACCCTCTTCTTCTTCGCCATTGGAAGACGCCACAAAAACACCATCTTGCAATGTTTTGTTCCAATCAGAACTTTGCAATATGTCAGTATTCCAATTTTCCTTGATGTATTCGTAATATGTTTTATCGCTGTCCATCCAGTTCAATAGAGCAGATTGAAATTGTCTGGTATCAAACAATTCACGAATAACTGGCTGCATTAAACTGTAATGTCCTTTTTTAATCTGAGCATCACCCCAAGATTCCAAATAATGTGAAGCAGCTGCCACATAACCAACAGACTGAGCAGTTTCATCGTTATTGAAAGCAAAGCTTACCGAAACATCCACTTTATCTAGACCAGTCACAAAGTCAGCCGCATTCGGCAAAGAATATACTGGATTAACACCATCAATAATCAAAGCGCCTACGCGCCCCGCATTCATATCGGTAACCAATTTGTTCACTTTGGCAACATCTCCTTGACGAACATATTTAGGTTTATCAGTATCGAAAGCCTCACTGCCCAATAACTTGTTGATCGCCAGCACAACGGTTTGTGCATTTATATCATTAAGTCCGGTAACGACGACCGCTTTACTACCTGCCTTTTTGATTTGAGCAGCAACCTTTTCAACAGCAGCATCTACATCCGAGGTACCCCCTCCCACATTGGTGCCGTTCAATTTACCGTACAATTTAGCCAACGCAATCTTTTGCTGCGCAGGTGTCATTGGGTAACGTTTGTCTGCATTCGCACCCGAAAGTGACATATTGGATTCTAACTGGATGTGCTTGGACATTTTTCCATTTTTCGGAACCCGTCCTTTAGCATAGCCACTGTCATATCCACCTCCCTGCCAATCTCCCAAGAAATCAGCGCCGAAGGAAACTATTACATCTGCCTTTTCAAAATCATAATCAGCTAAAGCTCTTTCTCCGTATGCTGCCTGAAACGCATTAAGAGCTGCATCCTCAGAAATAGCATCATACACCACATGGTTTACATTGTCACCATATTGCGTTTTAAACTCAGCTATTAATTTATCAGTAGACGGACTTGCATAGGTTTGGGTCAACAAGACAATCTGCTTGCCAGAACCCTTCAAACTTCCCAATTTAGCCCTAACTGTGGCATCCAACACCTTCCATTCAACAGGCTCACCGTTTGCCATTGGCCCCTGAACTCTCTTGCTATCATAAAGGGTAAGCACCGAAGCATTGACACGCGCGTTTGCATCTCCGTTTACTTTAGCATCGGCATTGTTCTCAATTTTTATCGGCCTACCTTCTCTTGTCTTCACCAAAATACTGGCAAAGTCAAATCCATCAGCGATAGTTGTAGCATAGTAGTTTGCCACACCAGGAACAATATTGTCAGGTTGAACCACATAGGGAATGGACCTATTAACCGGCCCTTCACACGCGGCAACAGTAGCAGCAGCAGTGCTAAATCCTACATATTTTAGAAAATCCCTTCTATTGGTTGTAGAAGTAGAAAGAGTTTCTTTATCACCCAAAAACTCATCAACCGGGATTTCTTGTGAAAATTCGTTTTGTCTTAGCGCCTCAACAATGGAATCGTTCGGATTTAGCTCCGCTTCGTTTTTCCAATATTTTTTGTTTGATGCCATACGATATATCTGAGATTATCTTCTTTTTGTTCTTAATAGTGACACTTGCCACATTCCAAACCACCCATCATAGCAGCAGTCAACTCTTCCACTCCATACTTTTTGGAAAGTTCTGCATGAATGGCCGCGTAATATTCGTTCCCTTCCATTTTCACATTGGTCTCCCTGTGACAGTTGATACACCAACCCATAGTCAATGGAGCGTACTGGTAAACCACTTCCATCTCCTCAACAGGACCATGACAGGTTTGACACTCCACACCTGCAACAGACACGTGCTGCGAGTGGTTAAAGTAGGCGAAATCGGGAAGATTATGGACTCTAACCCATTGCACCGGTTGTGTTTCGCCAGTATATTCCTGCTCTTCTTCATCCCAACCAACAGCTTTGTAGAGTTTTTGGATTTCTTTATTATAATCCACTCCAATTTTTTGACCTTCAGCCAAAGTTTCATCAGCCACTTTGTAAATGGACTTATGACAGTTCATACATACATTTAATGAAGGAATTCCTGAAGTTTTGGAAACCCGTGCTGAAGAATGGCAATACTTACACTCAATCTTGTTGTCACCAGCATGGATTCTATGTGAATAATGAATCGGTTGAATTGGCTCATAACCTTGATCCACTCCAATTTGCATCAACCAACCATATGCGAAATAAGCGCTGGCCAACAAAAGAAAAATAACCGACACCAATACTAAAAACTGATTCTGGGCAAACGCTTTCCAAATCGGGATGCGCTTTTCAGCTTTCTCTTTTTCGATACTAACACCATTAGCTTCCGCAATTCTTCTTAAAGTCCTGTTCACCAAAATCAACATGATGACCAAAAGACCAAATACCATTGCAAGGGCACCTAATATCAATTCATTCGAAATGCCTGATGAACCTCCTTTTGCACCATCCCCATCGCCTTCTACAGCAGCCACAGCTACGGGAGCAGGTGGTGGTGCAGCGGTATAGGCCAATATGTCGCTAATGTCTTGGTCAGACAAAGTTGGGAATGCAGTCATGGCCGCCTGGTTGTATTCTGCATAAATCTTGTTCGCATATGCATCTCCAGACTTGATCATTCCCGGACTATTCTTTATCCAAGCGGAAAGCCATTCCCTATCCAACCCTTCATCCTCAGACAATCTAGCCTCGACATTAGCCAATGCCGGACCTGTCATTTTTCTATCCAAGGCATGACACGCAGCACAGTTTTGATTAAACAACTGCTTTCCTTTTGCAGGGTCACCCCCAGCAGCTTCAGCGGCATCTTGCGCATAAAATGAAATGGAAAAAAATAGGAAGGAAAAACCTAAAACTTTAGAAAATAGATGGCGGTATAAAACCTTTTTCATATTAACGAAATTTCTATCGAAATCTTTGGCACGGTTATTTCCATTGATACTGAGGACAATAGTTTTACTCGGCCTAAAATCGGTGACAAAAGTACGACATAGCCACATTTTTTAAAATGTTAAGGTATTTATAATATATAATTTATATGCATTCTAAATAAGAAACGTTTTGACTGTTTAACCCTTAATCATTTACATTTGTACAAGCACTATTTGTAAAAGCTCCAAAATATCATGAAAACCTTATTATATATAGCACTTTTGACCTCTCTCACAATTCAAGTCCATGCCCAAGAAGGCACTGTCAGCATTGAACAGGATGCACGGATTGATGAGCTATTAAAAATGTACGCCGAAGTCAATTCCAAGTCGGATTTTTATCAAATTCAGGTAGGTTTTGGAAGCTACCAAAAAGCCCAAAACCTTAAGACCAAAGTTGATATTGATTTTCCAAGCTGGTATTCCAAAATTGAGTTTGAATCTCCAACTTATCGTGTTCGTTTAGGAAAGTTCAAAACCAAGTTAGAGGCTTATCGAAAGTTTGAAGAAGTAAGAAAAAAATATCCTGAAGCCATACTCTTAAAACCAGAAGAAAAATAAGGAAACCTTAAACCAAAAAAAATGCCGCTTTAAGCGGCATTTTTTATTTTCTATGATCAAGCTTACAGTTTTTTCTTCACTGCAACTTCTTGGAAGGCTTCTACAATATCACCTTCCTTGATATCATTATAATTCTTGATTTGCAATCCACAATCATATCCTTTGGAAACTTCCTTGACATCATCCTTGAATCGTTTCAAGGAAGTCAGCTCACCTGTAAAGATGACCACTCCATCCCTAATCAAGCGGATTTGCGAATTTCTAAAGACTTTACCACTTGTGACCATACACCCAGCAATGGTTCCAATCTTAGAAATTTTGAATGTCTCCCGGATTTCAGCATTACCAGTGATCTCCTCCTTCATCTCAGGTGAAAGCATACCTTCCATAGCATCTTTCAAGTCGTTAATGGCGTCATAGATAATCGAGTACATTCTGATATCGATTTCCTCTTTATCCGCCACTGACCTGGCATTACCCATCGGTCTAACATTAAATCCGATAATGATTGCATCGGACGCACTCGCCAACAACACATCAGATTCCGTGATGGCACCAACGCCTTTATGAATAATATTTACCTGAATCTCATCCGTAGATAGTTTCTGGAACGAATCCGTCAATGCTTCAACAGACCCATCAACATCACCTTTAAGAATAATGTTCAACTCCTGGAAGTCACCAAGAGCAATTCTCCTCCCTATCTCATCCAGAGTGATATGTCTTTGAGTTCTAACCGATTGCTCACGTTGTAATTGAGAACGTTTAGCAGCGATTTGCTTGGCTTCGCGTTCGTCGTCCAACACATTGAATCGATCGCCCGCCTGTGGTGCTCCATCCAATCCCAAAATTGAAATTGGTGTTGCCGGCCCAGCCTTTTTGATGTTCTTTCCACGCTCATCGTGCATAGCCTTCACTTTACCACTGCAGGTACCAGCCAAGACATAATCACCAATCTCTAAAGTACCGGATTGCACCAAAATCGTAGAAACATATCCTCTACCCTTGTCCAAGAACGCCTCAACAACAGTTCCAGTTGCCAATCTATCAGGATTCGCCTTCAGCTCTAGCAGCTCAGCTTCCAACAATACTTTTTCAAGTAGTTCATTGACACCTTGCCCCGTTTTAGCTGAAATATCGTGAGATTGAATTTTACCACCCCAATCTTCGACCAACAAATTCATGGCAGCAAGACCTTCTTTGATTTTGTCTGGATTTGCCGTGGGTTTATCAATCTTATTTATTGCAAATACAATTGGCACATTGGCCGCTTGAGCGTGACTTATTGCTTCTTTAGTCTGTGGCATGATGTCGTCATCAGCCGCAACAACAATAATAGCGATATCCGTTACTTGGGCACCCCTGGCACGCATTGCGGTAAACGCTTCGTGGCCCGGTGTATCCAAGAATGTTATTTTTTGCCCATCTTCCAAAGTAACCCCGTAGGCTCCAATGTGCTGGGTAATTCCACCGCTCTCCCCGGCAATTACATTTTCTTCGCGGATATAATCCAGCAATGATGTTTTACCGTGGTCAACATGACCCATTACAGTAACAATAGGCGCTCTAGCTTTTAAATCTTCAGGGGCATCCACTTCTTCTTCAATGGATTCCTCGATTTCAGCAGTAACAAACTCTACTTCATAACCAAATTCCTCTGTAACAATCGAAAGAGTTTCGGCATCCAATCTTTGGTTCATGGTCACCATAATACCCAAAGACATACAAGCAGAAATAATCTGTGTGGTGGTAACATCCATCATTGTGGCCACCTCATTAACCGTAACGAATTCCGTAACCTTAAGAATCTTGCTTTCTAATTCTTGAAGCTGAAGATCTTTTTCGGTCTGTTGACGGTGCTGATCTCTTTTCTCCCTACGGTATTTGGCTCCTTTTCCTTTATTGGATTTCCCTTGAAGCTTTTCAAGGGTTTCCCTTACTTGCTTTTGTACTTCTTCCTCGGTAGGCTCAACCTTTGGAACAGAACGTTGGTTCCCTTTTCTACCTTGACCGTTATTACCCCCGCGTTGTCGATTTCCACCTTGATGAGGAGCATTCTTACTTACAATACGCTTTCTGCGTTTTTTCCTATCTGAATTATCGGAAGCCGCATCAGTAGATTTCTTGGGCTCTTCTTTCTTTTTCTTTGGCTTATTAAACTGGGAAAGGTCAATTTTATCGCCAGTTATTTTTGGGCCACTAAGTTTTTGATACTTTGTTTGGATTGTTTCGGGCTCCTTCGACTGAACAACCTCTTCTTTTTTAGCCTCAACCTTTTCAGCCACAGGTTTTTCCTCCTTGGCCTTAGGCGCTTCTTCAACCTTGGGCTGCTCCACAGTTTTGGTTTCTTCCTCAACTGGGACCTCCGGCTTTTTGTCCAAATCTATCTTACCCACAGTCTTGGGCCCAGAAATCTCAGCTTTGGCCTTTATAACCTGTTCGGCATTTCTACGCTCTCTAGCCAATCGACGCTCTTCCTGTTCCTGTTCTATTTGGATACGGAGTGCTTCTTTTTCTTTCCGCTTTTCTTCCCCAACCTCTTTGGAAGCTACTTTTTTACTCTTATCCGTTTGAAATTCATCCAACAGTACTTGATACACCTCATTGGTAATCTTTGTTGTAGGACGTGCTTCCACCTCGTGCCCCATAGACGCTAGGTGGTCAACTGCCCTATCCAATGAAATGTTCAATTCCCTTAGAACTTTATTGAGTCGTATTGTTGGGTTTCCTGCCATAAATTGTATTTCCTTGCCCTAAATTCGCTGCTAATATATAGCTTAATCTTCAAACTCTTCTTTGAGTATGCGCACTACTTCAAGAACTGTTTCTTCTTCCAAATCAGTTCTTTTCATTAAATCGTTGACGTCTTGCTCAAGAACACTTCTTGCTGTATCCAAGCCGATTTTCTTAAACTCTTCGATAACCCATGCCTCGATTTCGTCTGAGAACTCTGTCAATTCCACATCTTCTTCTACTCCTTCTCTAAACACATCAATCTCATAACCAGTCAATTGACCCGCCAAACGAATATTGTGTCCTCCTCTACCTATTGCTTTAGAAACCTCTTCAGGTTTCAGATATACTTGAGCAGTTTTTTTCTCATCGTTCAACTTAACAGACGAAACTCTTGCCGGACTCAATGCTCTTGTCACCATAAGCTGTGAGTTATTTGTCCAGTTAATAACGTCAATATTTTCATTGCCCAGTTCTCTAACAATTCCGTGAATCCTGGATCCTTTCATACCTACACAAGCCCCAACAGGATCAATTCTATCATCATAGGAATCTACCGCCACTTTTGCTTTCTCCCCGGGAATTCTAACTGCCTTTTTGATTGTTATCAATCCATCAAAAACCTCAGGGATTTCTTGGAAGAACAACTGCTCCAAGAAAACCGGAGATGTCCTAGACATAATAATCGCTGGCTTATTACCCTTTAATTCAACGCTTTCAATAACTCCACGAACATTATCACCCTTACGGAAAAAATCCGATGGGATCTGCTTTTCCTTTGGAAGGATAATTTCATTGCCTTCATCGTCCAATAAAATAATAGCTTTATGGCGGATATGATGAACCTCAGCAGTATATATTTCTCCTTCTAAATCCTTAAATTGCTTATAGATGGTGGTATTGTCATGCTCATGAATCTTGGAAATCAGGTTTTGACGCAGTGCCAAAATAGCCCGTCTACCCAAGTCCATCAATTTTACTTCTTCCGACACGTCTTCCCCAACCTCAAAATCAGGCTCAATTTTTCTAGCCTCTGATAAAGAAATTTCTTCATTTGGTTCCTCCACTGCTCCATCTTCAACCACAATTCTATTTCTCCAAATCTCCAAATCCCCTTTATCTGGGTTGATAATGATATCGAAGTTCTCATCTGAACCAAACTTCTTTTTTAGCGCATTTCGGAACACATCTTCCAAAATCGCCATAAGGGTAACCCTGTCTATAAACTTATCGTCCTTAAACTCCGAAAAGGATTCGATGAGCGCTAGGTTTTCCATTTTTGAACTACAATTAAAATTTTAATATAACTTTTGCTTCATGGATTTCAGAAAAAGGTATTTCCCTTTTTTTCTGAACTGTAACTTTTCCTTTACCTACAGGTTTCGGCTCACGAGCCTTCCATTCCAAGGTAATACTTTCTTCAGTGGCCTGGGTCAGATTCCCCTCCAATTCTCCTTCCTCTATCCTAACCAGTAATTTTCTTCCTATATTTTTTTTGTACTGACGTGGCAATTGTAGAGACGATGTTGCTCCCGCTGAAGTAACCTCCAACGAAAAATCTTCCTCTTCCCGGTCCAGATTATGCTCAATGGCCCTGCTTACATCCATACAATCTTGAAGGTTGACCCCATCATCACCATCTAAAACCACACGGATAGTATTATCGCCTCCAACAGTAAAATCAATCAAAAACAAGGATGGATGCTCTTCCAATGCCTTGTTCAACAGCGATTCCACTTTTTCCTTCAACATAAAAAATAGTCTTCAAAATACTATTTAAAAGATTCCGTCGAAAGACGGAATTAATTCAGCTTATAAAGTTTTGTTCGCCTAGAAAGGCTCCAAAAATTTAAGTTTCACTAATAAAAGAGGGGACTCGAAGTCCCCTCATGAATACTTTTATATCCGTTCAGTGGGGCAAATATAGGATATTTAATGTTTTATCCCAAAGGTTTTTTAATCGACTCGAATGAATCAGATTTTCAATAAACCTTTTAGGTGACAACAATTTTAACATATAATGACTTTAAAGTAGTGTTCAAAAACTGTAGCTGTGCCCAAATGTTATGGTCAACTCACGAGAATTTTCCAATGGAAGGTTTTTAAACTGCTGAATCGCACTAAGGTTGAAGTTATGTTTTTTCTTGTACAGATAGGATATCTTGGCCCTTAGATTGGCGACATTGGTTCGAACTGTATTTGAGTTACTGGTGTTGTACGAAACTCCCAAATTGGTGGATAAATTATTGTCAAGGAATTTATTCCCCACCCCCACAGTAGGACCCCATGTAGTGGAATCTTCCGCGCCAATAATATTTAGAGTGCCGTTCAAAGCAGTGGTAACACGCATCCCATTTTGGGGCAACCCAATTGTATAAGAAGCATTGCCATTGTGAAAGGTTGATGCATTGCCAATGCGCACTATCCCATCTTCTGCATTGGACACATCGGCCAAAGCATAATTGATATTAATGTTTTGATGCAGGTTCTCCCCTTTTGAAAACACATAATTGATATTTACATTGGCATTCTGTGATAATTGCCTGTAATCAAAATTATTATCATCTAACAGATTATCGTCATTTATAACTTCAAACTGATTTACTTTACTATTGGTATAGGTGCTGAAGTTTGAATAGGAAGTCGTTATGGTCAGTACCTCAGAAGCAGAATATGTAGCATTTATGGCCCCAACCGTTCTATTGGTTGCTTGTTGTTTTTGGTTTTTCAAATCGTCTTGTTGATATCCCACATTAAGTGCCAAGCTCAACTTGTTATTAAGCAATATAGTATTACAGTTGAGGGTAATGTTCTCAAAATCATTATTAAAAAAATAAGCTCCCAAGGTCTCATAACCGGGGTCTATCCGCTCATAAGCAACTCCCAAGGTCGATTTACCAAAACTATAATCAATTCCCAATTTGCCTGCTTCATAATATTCGGTTGAAGCCCTATTTTTAAGGAACAAACCAACGGGCTTACCATTGTTTGCATCCAATGGGTCTGCTCTTGAGTCTTGTGTGACGCCTGATAAGGCATATACTGCATTTATCTTTAGGTTTTCCTGCACTTTGTAAGACCCCTCAAACCCCAATACCATGTTTTCTTTAGGGGCCACTCCTTTATCATCTGGTATGTTGGTTATTGAATTTATCCTATCTTTTGCATAAAACCCTATAATTCCAAGGCTATAGCGTTCTTTTTCATACTTCATTTTTATCCCATATCCCATTCGCAGAAATGCGGGAATGGTTTGTTCTTTTCCATCATCCTCGGTTGCTTTCAAAAGTCGGCCTGACATAACACTTATCTTAAATGGACCTTTTGGTGTAAGCTCCAAACCACCGCCCGTAAATTGGTGTCCGTTTAAGGTATAAGGAGAAAATGTTATGGCCACGTCACCAATATGGGCTTGGATCCATTTGTATTTTGGATGCAAACTCAATCGGTTAAGGTCAAAGGGTAGGTTATAGTTTAACTGATTCCCTTGATTGGAATAACTATACCCTATGGGCATACTAAATTGATAAAATGTAACATTGAGGTTGCCCTGTAAAAAATAAGTGAACGGTTCTCTGCCAATGTTTTGGTCCGAATCAAAAAAAATACCATTTGCCGAAATCCCTCCTCTTAATTTAAATGCCTTTCCTTGCCCAAAAGCCTCCAAATCTATATGTTGGGCCGACAAAGGAGCTGTTACAAAAAGAAAATAACAAATAAGCCAAGGTGTTTTTAATTTGGAAAGCACCATTTTAGAGTGTAAAGTTTGGATTGCCCAGCAGCACTGCACACTACTGGGCAATTACAATGAATCATAAATCATATGTTTGACGCCCAAGGTTTTACTTCACCATTAGGGCTAAACTGTGGTTGAATGGGTTGTTCTGTAGGTTGACCTCCCATAGTTTTTCTTGGGCCTGCATTGTGGACATGCACAATGCAAAAAAAGCATTATATAATTGTTGCGTAGCATAAGTAAATTTTAAATGGTTATAGTTTGCTTCCCTAGGTTTGACCAGACAACCTTTTTAAGAAATGATTCTCCGGCCAGGTTAAACGAAAGTTTGATCTGGGGTTATGCTGCGTCAATTATTGTTAGTCTATTTCATGGTAAAGGTTTTATTGTTGTTTATTTTTTCTTTTCTTATTGTTGAGCGGTACGCTTACCCCGCTACCGCACGATTGTATCGTGTGGTTTTGTTTTCCAACGATTAGCCATAATACTCGAAAACCAATATATTCCCTATTAGACCTTGTTCTCCTGCATAGTCCAAAGCACTACTATACACATAATCTTCTGGCTTGAAAACCAGACCTGCTTCTACAGGATTGCTATGCATATAAATAATCTTCTCTTCAATGACCTTATTACTCCATAATTCTATAGGTTTGTTATCATGTCTCCAAAATTGATAATGGTTTACATTAGATGACTTCTCTGCTGCTTTCTTAAATTGTTCTAGAAGAAATTCCTTTCTACTCTCTTTCGGATTGTCCTGAATAGCTTTAACAATTTCTTTACTTGTAAATCGTTTAAAATCTCCCAGCAATTGTTCTGGCCTTTCTCCTGCTATACTCCTAAAAATCAAATGCACGTGATTGGTCATGATACACCATGCCATAATTTCCATGCCTTTATTGGTTTGGCAAAATGTTAAACTCTCTATCAAGATATCTTTGTATTGATTTCTTGTAAACACATCTAACCATTCCACTACTGAAAAGCTTACAAAATACAAGCCTTCTGGATTATGAAATTTATAGTTTCTGCTCATTTATATTATTCCTTTTTATTTCTTTTTATTTCTTTTTTTGCTTTCCTAAACCACACGAAAGGATTCGTGCGGGAGCGGGGGAATCTCTCTGTATATGTTGTTGGCATCTACCTTTGCCAAAAGGTTTCCAAAATCATGACCACGATGTAGTACAATTTCGTCACCTGATCTCTTGACTTTTGCCCTCGCCTTGGCAGAAAGCCTAAAGACACCAAAGGAATCGCGTAATGGGTCGGCCAATCTGGTAATATTGGTTACTTTGCCTGCCTTAGTAAGCTCTCCAAAAGAAACAAACATCGTGGCCAGGGCCACCATATCTATTCCAAACTGGTAGGCCACCATTTCCACACCATTGGCATCTAAATCATAATTGTCGACCAACTCCTCTATCAAGGTTTGGAGAATGCCGGTTTCCAAGATTCGATTAATTTCTTCTTGCAACTTGGTTTGGTTCTCTTTAGACGCAGATATTTTTATTAGTAGCGATACCAGCTCGGGCAATGCCTTCGCTTCACGTATCAATCCATTGTAAATGCCGCATACAAAAGCATTGTTTACTGCATCTCCACCCAATAACGGAGAATAATCGTTTGCGGCCGGGTTGTAATATTTACCCGGTAACTCAAAATTTTCTATACCCTGTATGCCCCAATCCAATAGTTTTATGGCTATCAACGCCACCACATTGCCGTCATAAGCCTCAGCTTCTATAATTAGGGAATACGCTGCTAAATGTCGCTTTATTTCATCAAAAAGAATGGACGATTTCAATGAAGAGGGTGTGGATTCTTGTATTGTTTTTACAAGCTCTTCCTTCGTGATGTTCCTATCCAACAAATCGCGACTGACACCCTCTCCCAAAATCAGCTTTACCAGAACCTTGGAAGTGTTCTTTTGCATCAAAATGATGACTTCGTCACTTTTTGGCACAATAGATTCTATAGCTTCAAATATTTCTAATTGAGAGTTGTAGGTATATATTTTGATTTTATATTCCCCACCAATCAAAAGGTTCGTTAAAAACTCTTCAAACCGTGCACTAAATAGGCCTTCATAGTCAAATACGTTTTGTTTCGCTGAATTTGGACTCATACTTGAAGAAAGCTTTCCCTCCTTATAAATTCCTACTAAAGATTGTGCGATTTCAAAGTCGAATGAACTACTGGGCGAATAATTCTCTGCAACGGTGGCGATTTCATTAATCCGTTCCCTACGCCCTGCATCGGCGGTTTTGATATCCTCAATTTCTTGGGGCGACAATTGCCCTGTTCCTGCAATGCCTGCTTCTTGTTTTAGGTCTTGGAGCTCTTGTTGCAATTCTTGGGGCAGATGCTCCTTACCGGGGATATTGTCTATCTGTTGGGCAATGGTCACCTCCACATCATTGATCTTTGAGATGATATTCTGTTGCTCTTCCACACTTTGGGTTTCCGAAAGTTGGTCCAGCAAATCTTCCTTTTGGGAAAAAAGATCATTGAACAGGTTCTTGATGCCCCCGATCATGGCATCAATGGTATCATCCACATCT